>NZ_JBICVG010000001.1:427478-629659 GCF_043198875.1 Streptomyces sp. NPDC048718 | reverse complement strand
GGCCCTTCCCGAACTACTGCGGGGCCCGCGCCGTAAATCATGCAGTGCAGAACACGACCCCCGGACCGGCCCCCGCGCACCCACCCACAACCTCAACGCACCACCCCGCAACCCCGAACGCGCCTCGCGCCACCGCCCCGCACCACCACTCCACGCCACGCCCCCCCAGCTCAGCGCAGCGCCCCCGCACCGACCACGTCCGCCCACGCCCCCGCCACCCCCGCCGCCACCTCCACCGCGGTCACCGGCGCCCCCGCACCACCCGCGCCCCCCGCGCCGCCCGCATCACCCCGCGTCGCCGCCCGCCGCCCCGCCAGCCCGTGCACATACGCCGCCACGCTCCCCGCGTCCACCGCGGACAGCCCCGCCGCCAGTAGTGATCCGCCGAGCCCCGAGAGCACGTCCCCGCTCCCCGCCGTCGCGAGCCACGGCGTCCCCGTCGGGTTGACCCGGACGACGCCGTCCCCTCCCGCCGGGCAGACGAGGGTCGTTGCGCCCTTGAGCAGCACGGTCGCTCCGTAGCGCGCGGCGAGTTCGCGTACGGCCGCGAGGCGTTCCGCCTCCACTTCCTCGCGTGAGGTGCCGAGGAGGGCGGCCGCTTCGCCGGCGTGCGGGGTGAGCAGCGTGGGCGCGGAGCGGGCGGCGAGGGCCGCCGGGGTGAGCCCGCGCAGTCCGTCGGCGTCGACGAGGACGGGGACGTCGGAGGCGAGGACGTCCGCGACGCCGGGTTCGTCGCCGAGGCCGGGTCCGACGACCCAGGCCTGGACGCGTCCGGCGCGGGCGGGCGGCCCGGCGTGGACGAGGGCCTCGGGGTGGGCGGCGATGACGGCGTCGGCGGCGTGGCCGACGTAGCGGACGGCACCGGCGCCGCCGCGCAGCGCGCCGGTGACGGCGAGGACGGCGGCGCCGGGGTAGCGGGCGGAGCCGGCGACGATGCCGACGACGCCGCGCCGGTATTTGTCGCTGGCGGCGCCGGGCGCGGGCAGGAGCCGGGCCACGTCGGCGTGTTGGAGGGCTTCCAGGTCGGGTTCGGGCAGGTGGGGGCCGAGGCCGATGTCGACGAGCCGGAGGGCGCCGGCGTAGGAGCGCGCGGGGTCGACGAGGAGTCCTGGTTTGTAGGTGCCGAAGGTGACGGTCGCGTCGGCGCGCAGGGCTTCTCCGGTGACTTCGCCGGTGTCGGCCTCGACGCCGCTCGGCAGGTCGACGGCGACGACGACGGCGTCGGAGCCGCGGGCGGCGCGGGCGACGGGTACGGCGTCGGGGCGCAGTCCACCGTGTCCGCCGATGCCGGTGATGCCGTCGAGGACGAGGTCGGCGTCGGCGAGGGCGTCGTACGGATCGTCGGCGACGCGCCCGCCGGCGCCGGTCAGCGCGGCGAGTCCGCCTGGGTGGGCGCGCTTGCCCAGCAGGACGGCGGTGACGCGGGCGCCTCGGCGGGCGAGGCGGGCGCCGGCGTAGAGGGCGTCGCCGCCGTTGTCGCCGCTGCCGGTGAGGACGACGATCCGGGAGCCGTAGACCCGGGGCAGGAGTCCGGCGCACGCGGCGGCGAGGCCGGCGGCGGCCCGTCGCATCAGGGTGCCGTCGGGCAGGCGGGCCATGAGGGCGGCCTCGGCGGCCCGGACGGTCTCGACACGGTGTGCGCTGCGCATGGGTCAACCCTCGGCGATCACCACCGCGGACGCCACCCCCGCGTCATGGCTGAGGGAGACGTGCCAGTGCCGTACGCCCAGTTCGGCGGCGCGGGCGGCGACAGTGCCCCGGACCCGTAGCCGGGGCTGTCCGCTGTCCTCCACGTACACCTCGGCGTCGGTCCAGTGCAGTCCGGCGGGCGCGCCGAGGGCCTTGGCCACGGCTTCCTTCGCGGCGAAACGGACCGCGAGGGAGGCGGGTCCGCGCCGTTCGCCGCTCGGGAGCAGCAGTTCGCGTTCGACGAAGAGGCGCTGGACAAGGCCCGGCGTCCGTTGCAGTGACGCGGCGAACCGGTCGATCTCCGCCACGTCGATCCCCACCCCGATGATCATTTCTTCACTCACTCCACTGTCACGGATTTGGCCAGGTTGCGCGGCTGGTCGACCTCGTTGCCCCGGGCCGTCGCCAGTTCGCAGGCGAAGACTTGCAGGGGCACCGTGGAGACCAGCGGCTGAAGCAGCGTAGGCGTGACAGGGATACGGACGAGATGGTCGGCGTACGGGACGACCGTTTCGTCGCCCTCCTCGGCGATGACGATGGTGCGCGCGCCGCGGGCCCGGATCTCCTGGATGTTGGAGACGATCTTGTCGTGCAGGACGGACCGGCCGCGCGGCGAGGGGACGATGACGACGACCGGCAGGTCCTGCTCGACGAGGGCGATCGGCCCGTGCTTCAGCTCGCCGGCGGCGAAGCCCTCGGCGTGCATGTAGGCGAGTTCCTTGAGCTTGAGCGCGCCTTCGAGGGCGACGGGGTGGCCGACGTGCCGGCCGAGGAAGAGGACGGTGTCCTTGTCGGCGAGGGAGCGGGCGAGCGCGCGGACGGGTTCCATGGTGCGAAGAACGTTCTCCACCTCGTCGCCGATCCGGGCGAGTTCGCGGATGAGGGCCTGGATCTCGTCGCCCCACTGGGTTCCGCGCACCTGGCCGAGGTAGAGGGCGAGCAGGTAGCAGGCGACGAGCTGGGTCAAGAACGCCTTGGTGGACGCGACCGCGATCTCGGGCCCGGCGTGGGTGTAGAGGACGCCGTCGGACTCGCGGGGGATGGTGGAGCCGTTGGTGTTGCAGACGGCGAGCACCTTCGCGCCCTGTTCGCGCGCGTGGCGCAGCGCCATCAGGGTGTCCATGGTCTCGCCGGACTGGGAGATCGCGACGACGAGGGTGCGCGGGCCGAGGATCGGGTCGCGGTAGCGGAACTCGCTCGCCAGCTCCACCTCGCACGGGATCCGGGTCCAGTGCTCGATGGCGTACTTGGCGATGAGCCCGGCGTGGTACGCGGTGCCGCAGGCGATCACGACGATCTTGTCGGCCTCGCGCAACACGGCGTCGGGGATGCGCAGCTCGTCGAGCCGGAGCCGGCCCTCGGCGTCGATCCGGCCGAGGAGGGTGTCGGCGACGGCCCGGGGCTGCTCGGCGATCTCCTTGAGCATGAAGGAGGCGTAGCCGCCCTTCTCGGCGGCGGAGGCGTCCCAGTCGATGTGGTACGTCCGGACCTCGGCGGGCGTGCCGTCGAAGCCGGTGACGGTGACGGTGTCGCGGGTCAGCTCGACGACCTGGTCCTGGCCGAGTTCGATGGCGGTGCGGGTGTGCGCGATGAAGGCGGAGACGTCGGAGGCGAGGAAGTTCTCGCCCTGGCCGACGCCGACGACGAGCGGGGAGTTGCGGCGCGCGCCGACGACCACGTCGGGCTGGTCGGCGTGGACGGCGACCAGGGTGAAGGCGCCGTCGAGCCGCCGGCACACCAGCCGCATGGCCTCGGCGAGGTCGCCGGCGGAGGAGAACTCCTCGGCGAGCAGATGGGCCACGACCTCGGTGTCCGTCTCGGATGTCAGATCGTGGCCGCGGTCGGCGAGTTCGGCGCGCAGGGCGGCGAAGTTCTCGATGATGCCGTTGTGGACGACGGCGACCCGGCCCGCGTTGTCGAGATGCGGGTGGGCGTTGGCGTCGGTGGGGGCGCCATGGGTGGCCCACCGGGTGTGCCCGATGCCGGCGGGCCCGGCCGGCAGGGGGCGTTCCGCCAGCTCCTTCTCCAGGTTGACGAGCTTGCCGGCCTTTCTGGCGGCGGCTAGCCCTCCGTCGCTGAGCACCGCGACGCCGGCCGAGTCGTAGCCGCGGTATTCGAGCCGCTTGAGACCGGCGATGACCACATCGAGCGCCGACTGCCCGCCGGCATATCCCACGATTCCGCACATGTCGGCAGCCTACGGCGGACCGCGCCGAATCGGACGGAGCGCACGCGAGGGGCCGCACCCCCAGGAACTCGGGGTGCGGCCGGGACGGCCGGTTGGCCGAATCAGCGCGGTCGCCTCACAGGGCGGCCGGTCACGTCACCAGGTGCAGGCCCGGACAAGCGCTGACCCATAACACCCATGCTATATATCATCGAGATTATGGACGGCGAGCGGTACACGATCGAGGTCGAGCCAGAGGTGCGCCTCTGGCTGGAGAACATCCCCGCCCACCTCTACGTCACGGCCGAGCAAAAGGTCGACCGGCTCGCCGCGAACGCCACCACGCTCGGCGAGCCCTACACCCGCCATCTCGGCGGCAAGCTCCGCGAGCTCCGCTTCGACCTCGACGGCAACGCCCAGCGCATCACCTACTGGATCGCGCCCGGCCGCCGCATCGTACTTCTGACGGTGTTCCGCAAAGCCAGGATGCGCGAGACCACGGAGGTGGAACGCGCCCGCTCCGCCCAGGCCCTCTGCGAGGCCCACCACGAACCGGCTGCCGAACACGCCGTCTACAGCCGCGACATCAAGGAGGAACCACGATGAACCACTCAGAGTGGAAGACCCGCCGCCACCGCGAGCTCCTGGGCGAAGCCGCCCGGGAAAACCCCGAGTACGACCGCCTCTACGAAGAGGCCGAACTAGCCCACGACCTCGGCCAGATGGTTTACGACCGGCGCACCGCTCTCGGCCTGTCACAGACCGAACTCGCCGATCGCTGCGACATGCGGCAACCCCAGATCTCCCGCATCGAAGGCGGTGGCACTGTCCCTACCATCCCCCTTCTGCGACGCCTCGCCCGCGCCCTCGACGCCGACCTGACGATCAACCTCACCCCTCACAGCAACGCCGCCTGAACGAACACCCGGGACATCCCAAATGACGGCTGCGCCGCATGCCGGCGCCCGGGGTGCCGGTGGAGACGGCGGCCGGGGCGTCGGTGAACCCGGACTCCTGGGTCTACTCGTACGTCGAGCGGGTCGTCGTCGCGCCGTCGTGCCTACCGCGGTCGGCGGCCTCGCCCTCGGCGCCGGGCTTCGGGCTCGCACCCCTCGGCCCGGCCACCGGCCCCATCCCGCTGCGGATGCCGCGGTGACGCGCGAGTAAGGAGAACGGGCCTTCGGCGGATCGATCCGCCGAAGGCCCGTTCGCGTGCGTGGCCGAACCAGAGGGCCGCGCTCAGCCCAGCTTCGCCACCTGCGCGTCGATCAGGGTCTTCGGCTGCTCCTTGACCGCGCCCGTCATGCTCAGCGTGACGAAGGACGCGAGGTTGTTGCCCTTGCGGAAGACCGCGAGCTTGGTCGGGAAGGACTCGCCGTCCATATCGCGGGCGACCGTCCAGGCCAGGGCCTCGTCGCCGGCGGTCAGCGTGTCGGGGGCGACCTTCGTGATCTTGTTCTTCTCGCCGGCGGCGATGATGGTGAAGCCGCCGGTGCAGGCCTCGCCCGCGGCCTTGAGCGAGGCGAACGCCTGCTCCGCGCCGTCGGCGTCGTACGAGCCGAGCACCAGCGAGGTCACCGGCGTGCTGAGGGCGGTCATCGGGTCGGTGCCCTTCTTCGGCACCTCGACGGCCTTGCGCTGCGCGCTGGCGCCCGGGGTGCCGGTGGAGATGGCGGCCAGGGCGTCGGCCAGCGGCTTGCAAGCGGCCTTGTCGGTGGAGACGGTGTCGGCGGCCAGGGACTCGCTCGCCTTGAACTTCTGCACCTTGTGACCCTTGAGGTCGGCCTGCTCGATGATCCGCTTCTCCAGGTCGGCAGCGGACAGCGCCTTCGCGTTCGAGTCGCTCTTGGCGGGGGCGGCGGGCGCGGACGCGGACGCGTCGGCCTTCTTGCCGTCGTCCTTCGCCGGCTTGTCGGCGTCGCCACCACCGCAGGCGGTGAGCAGCAGCGCGAGAGAGGCGGCAGCGGCGGTGGCGGTGGCGGCCTGGCGAAGGGTGCGGGATCTCATGAATCGGCTCTCTTTGTTCGCAAGTAATGTCCTCGCGAACCTTATGCGGACATGACAGCGCAGCGCCTCCACCTTTCCGTCGAGAAATCGACACTTTCGCACCGATTGGGATACCTGCCCCGTCGCCTTCGGGCGTGGTACGTTCGCCGCCGGTCACGTTCAGGTCACAGATATCCGCACCCGCGGCTCGGGCGTCCCGGCCGCCCGCCCGAGCCGCCGATTCCCGCTCCTGGGAGGCTGTCGCCATTCCCGCGCTCACGAGAGATCCCGCGCCCGCCGACCGCGCGAAGCCACCCGGGACGGGCACGCCCGCCCCCTGGTCCCGCCGGACACCATGGGCGATGCCGCTGGGCGGCACGCGGGTGGACTCCGTGACCGGACTGCGCTGGTTCGCCGCGTTCGGGGTCTTCCTCTTTCACGCCCGCGGCTACTTCGCGGAATCCAAGGGGGCCTATGAACTCGCTGCCCTCGGATACGAAGGAGTCCCTTTCTTCTTCGTTCTGTCCGGATTCATCATGGCCTGGGTGGCACGCCCCTCAGATTCCGCTCCGCATTACTACGCGCGGCGTTTCGCCCGCATCTGGCCACTGCTCGCCGTCACCACCGCGCTGACCGTCGGAATGATGAAAGCGTGGTGGCACGTCCCGGTGTCCGGGGCGGACATCGCCTGGACCCTCACTTTCGGGCAGGCGTGGACCACTGGGCATTTCATGACGATGAACGTCGTCACCTGGACGCTGTCGGTGGAGGCGTTCTTCTATCTGGTCTTCCCGCCCCTCCTGTGGCTGCTGCTGCGCCGCTCCTCCAGGGCCCTGCTCGCCGTGGCCGGGCTGTGCGTGCTCACCACGGCCGGCACCCGGGTGGCCGCCGCGCTCCTGGAGCGGCCCGCGGAGGTGGAGCGGCTGCTGTACGCCTCGCCGCCCGCGCTGACGCCGATGTTCGTGGTGGGCGTGTGCGCGGGGCTGCTCGTACGGCGCGGGGCGCGGCCCCCGGTCCGGACCGGCGCGGCGTGCGCCCTGGTCGCGGGCGTGGCCCTGCTCTGCCGGCTGTGGATGGCCCACCCGGACGCCCTGGACCCCCTCCCGGGCGCGATCGGCTCCTTCGACGCCCTTCTCGTCCCGGTCTTCGCCCTGCTGATCGCGGCCGCCGCCGTCGGCGACCTCGACGGGCGGCCTTCCTTCCTGCGCTCGCCGACGCTGGTGCGGCTCGGCGAGTGGTCCTTCGCGTACTACCTGTGCCACGCCGTCGTCCTCAAGGCCGTACGCCATCTGGGGTACGGCCCCGGGCCCGGCCTCCTGTCGAACCTCGCCGTCATGACGGTGGCGGCCCTGGCCGCGCTGGGTGTCGCCGCCCTGCTGCACTCCCGCGTGGAGAAACCGGCCGAGCGACGGCTGCGCCGGCTGCTCCCCACGCGCACGTCCGACCGGGCTTCCGACCGGGTGTCCGACCGGGCGTCCGGCGAAGCGTCCGGCCGTACGTCCTCCCGCGTACCGCAGCCGGGCCGCCGCGCGCCCGCGAACGCGACCCCACCCTCCGCCCGGGCCGGAGAGCCGGGACAATGACAGCGTGATCACATCGCTGCCACGAGGTGCCAACGGAAACGCCGCCGGGCCGACGCCGTACGTCGACCTCACCCGCGAAGAGTGGAGCGCGCTGCGCGACAAGACCCCGCTGCCGCTCACCGCCGAGGAGGTCGAGCGGCTCCAAGGGCTCGGGGACGTGATCGACCTCGACGAGGTGCGGGACATCTACCTGCCGCTTTCGCGGCTGCTCAATCTGTACGTGCAGGCCACCAGCGGCCTGCGCGGCGCGCTGAACACTTTCCTCGGCGAAAGCGGCGAGCAGCGCGGCACGCCGTTCGTCATAGGCGTCGCCGGCTCCGTCGCCGTCGGCAAGTCCACCGTGGCCCGCCTCCTCCAGGCGCTGCTCGCGCGCTGGCCGGAGCACCCGCGGGTGGAGCGGATCACCACCGACGGGTTCCTGTACCCGATGGAGGAGCTGAAGGCGCGCGGGCTGATGTCCCGCAAGGGTTTCCCCGAGTCGTACGACCGGCGGGCCCTCACCCGCTTCGTCGCCGACATCAAGGCGGGCAAGGACGAGGTCACCGCGCCCGTCTACTCGCACCTGATCTACGACCGGGTGCCCGACGAGCAGCTGGTCGTCCGCCGCCCGGACATCCTCATCGTGGAGGGCCTGAACGTCCTCCAGCCGGCCCTGCCCGGCAAGGACGGCCGCACCCGGGTCGGTCTCGCCGACTACTTCGACTTCTCCGTCTACGTGGACGCGCGCGCCGAGGACATCGAGGGCTGGTACCTCAACCGCTTCCGGAAGCTGCGTCAGACCGCCTTCCAGAACCCCGACTCGTACTTCCAGCGCTACACGCGCGTCTCCGAGGAGGAGGCACTGGAGTACGCCCGCACGATGTGGCGGACCATCAACAAGGTGAACCTGCTGGAGAATGTGGCGCCGACCCGGGGCCGGGCGACGCTGGTGCTGCGCAAGGGGCCGGACCACAAGGTGCGGCGGCTCAGCCTGCGCAAGCTCTGACCGTACGAGACACACCGTACGGCGGCCATACGTCCGCCGTACGCGCGTGTACGGCCCGTCAGACAGCCGTACACGCCGGCATATGACAGGTCCCCCGCACCCACCACTGTCCGTGGTGGGTGCGGGGGACCTGTCATATGCCGTACGGAGCCGGGCCCGGCGGCTCAGCCCAGCGCGGCCTTCACCGCGTCCGCGAGCCGGCCCGCCACCGCTCCGGCCTGCTCCGTGTCGGCGGCCTCGACCATGACCCGCACCAGCGGCTCGGTGCCCGAGGGACGCAGCAGGACGCGGCCGGTGGAGCCCAGCTCGCGCTCGGCCTCGCCGACGGCATGGGCCAGCTCGGCGGAGGTGGTCACCCGCGACTTGTCGACATCCGGCACGTTGATGAGGACCTGCGGCAGCCGCTCCATGACCCCGGCCAGCTCGGCGAGGCTCTTGCCGGTGGCCGCGACCCGGGCCGCGAGCATCAGACCGGTCAGGGTGCCGTCACCGGTGGTGGCGTGGTCCAGCACGATGACGTGGCCGGACTGCTCGCCGCCGAGGGCGTAGCCGTGCTCCTTCATGGCCTCCAGGACATAGCGGTCGCCGACCGCGGTCTGGACGAGGCGCAGGCCCGCGCTCTCCATGGCGAGCTTGAAGCCGAGGTTCGACATGACGGTGGCGACGACGGTGTCGCCGCGCAGGGTGCCCGCCTCGCGCATGGCGAGGGCGAGGACGGCGAGGATCTGGTCGCCGTCGACCTCACGGCCCTCGGCGTCGACGGCCAGGCAGCGGTCGGCGTCGCCGTCGTGGGCGATGCCGAGGTCGGCGCCGTGCTCGATGACGGCGGCCTTGAGCAGCTCCAGATGGGTGGAGCCGCAGCCGTCGTTGATGTTGAGGCCGTCGGGCGAGGCGCCGATGGTGACGATCTCGGCGCCGGCCCGGGTGAACGCCTCGGGCGACACACGGGCGGCGGCGCCGTGCGCCTCGTCGAGGACGATCTTCAGGCCGTCGAGGCGGTTGGGCAGGACGGCGACGAGGTGGGCGACGTACTTGTCGAAGCCCTCGTCGTAGTCGCGGACCCGGCCGACGCCCGCGCCGGTGGGCCGGTCCCAGGGAGCGCCGGTGCGGTGCTCCTCGTAGACGGCCTCGATCCGGTCCTCCAGATCGTCGGCGAGCTTGTGACCGCCGCGCGCGAAGAACTTGACCCCGTTGTCGGGCATCGCGTTGTGCGAGGCGGACAGCATCACGCCGAGGTCGGCGCCGAGCACACCGGTGAGGTACGCGACGGCCGGGGTGGGCAGCACGCCGACCCGGAGCACATCGACACCCGCGCTGGCGAGGCCGGCGACGACCGCGGCCTCCAGGAATTCGCCCGAGGCGCGGGGGTCGCGCCCGACCACGGCGGTCGGCCGGTGCCCCTCGAAGCTGCCCGCTTCGGCGAGTACGTGCGCGGCCGCGACCGACAGGCCGAGCGCCAGCTCCGCCGTCAGGCCCGCGTTGGCCACGCCACGCACGCCGTCCGTGCCGAAGAGTCGTCCCACAGCTGTCCTCCGAATGTGCTCCGAAAATGCGATGCCCTGACCGGCTGGTGCCTGTTTCTGCACCCGAGCCGCTCAGAAAGTGCCCAGGTCCATGCCCAGGTGTGTCCCAAGACTATGAAAGCAAGGTTCGGAAAAGCCGAACGCCCCGGCAGCACGGGAGTGCCGCCGGGGCGCACGGACCGACCAAGCAGGCCGAGCAGGCGATTTAGCGCTTGCTGTACTGCGGAGCCTTGCGGGCCTTCTTGAGACCGGCCTTCTTCCGCTCGACCGCACGGTCGTCACGGGAGAGGAAGCCGGCCTTCTTCAGCGGGCCGCGGTTGTTCTCGACGTCGGCCTCGTTCAGGGCGCGGGCCACGCCGAGGCGCAGGGCGCCGGCCTGGCCGGACACGCCGCCGCCGGAGATGCGGGCGACAACGTCGTAGCGGTTGTCGAGCTCGAGCACCTTGAAGGGCTCGTTGACTTCCTGCTGGTGCACCTTGTTCGGGAAGTAGTCCTCAAGGGTGCGACCGTTGATCTTCCACTTGCCGGTGCCCGGAACGATCCGGACGCGGGCAATGGCGTTCTTGCGACGGCCCAGGCCGGCGGCCGGCTGCGGGTCGCCGAAGCGGGAGGCGAGGGACTCGGAGGTGTACTCACCCTCGAAGGCCTCGGTCTCGGTCGTGTACTCCTCAACGCCTTCGAACTCGTCGATGGTCGTCTCGGGGGTGGTCTCGGCCACGATGCTCCTCAGATTCTTTTCGTCTTAGGGGGTGGCCGGAACTACTGCGCGACCTGGGTGATCTCGAACGGAACCGGCTGCTGGGCAGCGTGCGGGTGGTTCTCGCCCGAGTAGACCTTCAGCTTCGAGAGCATCTGACGGCCCAGGGAGTTCTTGGGGATCATGCCCTTGATGGCCTTCTCGACGGCCTTCTCGGGGTTCTTCTCGAGCAGCTCGTCGTACCGCATGGAGCGCAGACCGCCCGGGTACCCGGAGTGACGGTAAGCCATCTTCTGGGTCTTCTTGTTACCCGACAGGTGGACCTTGTCAGCATTGATGATGATGACGAAGTCGCCCATGTCCATGTGGGGGGCGTAGACCGGCTTGTGCTTGCCTCGCAGGAGGTTCGCAGCCGTCGTGGCCAGACGACCCAGGACGATGTCCTGCGCGTCGATGATGTGCCACTGGCGAGTGACATCGCCGGGCTTGGGGCTGTACGTACGCACTTCGTAGCCTTCGCTTCTTCAGTGGATGGAGTCCAACACGCCTGAAGCGATCATGCAGCTGGGGCCTGCACTGCCGGGTCATCGCCCGTATGCGAGCCACTGGTAACTGCTCCAGGGAACCTGCGCAAGGCCTCTTCGCGTGAGAACGGCGAAGCCAATACGCATAACAAAGCGCAACAGTACCCGCGCCACCCCCGACGGGTCAAAATGCCGCAGAGCGCCAGGTCAGCGTGCCCGCCACACCCGGCGCCCGTCCCGGACCGGAACCGGGGCCCCCTCCCCCGGCGCCGGACTCACACGGACGGCTCCCGGCGCCCGGCGCCGACCACGACCCGCCGACCCGCCGGCCCGCCTCAGCGCGCCCGCTCGACCCGCCGCTCGTCCCACACCGGCTCCGACGACTCGCGGACGACACCGTCCGAGCCGAAGACCAGGTAGCGGTCGAAGGAGCGGGCGAACCAGCGGTCGTGGGTGACCGCGAGCACCGTGCCCTCGTAGGACTCCAGGCCGTCCTGGAGGGCCTCCGCGGACTCCAGGTCCAGGTTGTCCGTCGGCTCGTCCAGGAGCAGGGCGGTGGTGCCGGCCAGCTCCAGGAGGAGGATCTGGAAGCGGGCCTGCTGGCCACCGGAGAGCTTCTCGAAGGGCTGGTCGCCCTGGCGCTCCAGCTCGTAGCGGCGCAGTACGGACATCGCGCCGCCCCGGTCCTTGGCGTGCTCCGTCCACAGGATGTCGACGAGCGAGCGGCCGAAGAGTTCCGGGTGCGCGTGGGTCTGCGCGAAGTGGCCGGGTACGACGCGCGCGCCCAGCTTCCACAGACCCGTGTGGGCCACCGACTCGTCGCCCGCCAGCAGCCGCAGGAAGTGCGACTTGCCGGAGCCGTTCGAGCCGAGCACGGCCACCCGCTCGCCGTAGAAGACCTCCAGCGAGAACGGCTTCATCAGGCCGGTCAGCTCCAGGTTCTCCACGGTCACCGCGCGCACCCCGGTCCGGCCGCCGCGCAGCCGCATCCGGATGTCCTGCTCGCGCGGCGGCTCCGGCGGCGGGCCCGCCTCCTCGAACTTCCGCAGCCGGGTCTGCGCCGCCGCGTACCGCGAGGCCATCTCATGGCTGACCGCGGCCGCCTGCCGCAGCGTGATCACCAGCTTCTTCAGCTGCGCGTGCTTCTCCTCCCAGCGCCGCTTCAGCTCCTCGAAGCGCGCGAAACGCTGCCGCCGGGCGTCGTGGAAGGTGTCGAAGCCGCCGCCGTGCACCCAGACATCCGAGCCGGCGGGGCCCGGCTCCACGGCCACGATCTTCTGCGCGGCGCGGGAGAGCAGCTCCCGGTCGTGGGAGATGAAGAGCACGGTCTTGCGGGTCTCCCGCAGCCGCTCCTCCAGCCACCGCTTGCCGGGGACGTCCAGATAGTTGTCCGGCTCGTCGAGCAGCAGCACCTCGTCGCCGCCGCGCAGCAGGTACTCCAGGACCAGCCGCTTCTGCTCGCCGCCGCTGAGCGTGCTCGTCTGCCGGAACTGCGCCGTGTCGTACGGCACACCCATCGCGGCCATCGTGCACATGTCCCACAGGGTCTCGAACTCGTACCCCTGCGCCTCCGCCCAGTCGCTCAGCGCCTGGGCATATGCCATCTGAGCGGCCTCGTCGTCGACCGTCAGGATTCGCTCCTCCGCCGCGTCGACCGCCTTCGCGGCCTCCCGGATGCGCGGCGGGGCGACGGAGACCAGCAGGTCGCGGACGGTCGACCCGTCCCGGACCGAGCCGACGAACTGCGGCATCACACCGAGTCCGCCACTGACGGTGACGGTGCCGCCGTGCGGCTGGAGCTCCCCGGAGATCAGCCGGAGCAAAGTGGTCTTGCCGGCGCCGTTGGCGCCGACCAGGGCGACCACCGCGCCCTCCCCGACCCGGAAGGAGACGTCCCCGAGCAGGACTCTCCCGTCCGGCAGGTAGTACTCCAGATGTGCGGCCTCGACATGTCCCATGAGGGGCATTGTCACCGCCCGCACCGCCCGATCCCAAGCGGATAAACACCGGGCGGCGGCCAGGCGACCTCGAAGAGGCCGCGCAGGAGCTGCGAAGGGGCCGCGAACCGGCGCCGGACGGACGCCGCACGAACTCCGTACGGACGCCGTACGGACGCCGGACCGGCCCGGCCGACCCCTCGGCATATGCCGCCGAAGAGCCGGCCGGGCCCCGTCAGGCCCGCGGGCCCCGGGTCAGGACGCCGTGCAGGCGCCCACCGCCGGCGCGGCGCCGTCGGCGCCGTTGACCGTGAAGCCGAAGCTCGTGGAGCCGCCGGCGCCGACCGAGCCGTTGTGGCTCGCGTTGGCCACCGTCACCACGTTCCCGTTGGTGGTGCCGACGCCGTTCCAGACTGTGGAGACCGTCTGCCCGGACTTGAAGGTCAGCGGCACCGACCAGGCGGTGATCGCCGCGCCGCCGGCCTTGATGGTGACCGTGCCGTTGTACCCGCCGTTCCAGGACGACTCCGTGGTGTACGTCGCCGTGCACGCCTTGCTGCCGCCCGGCGGAGTCGTCGGAGGCGTGGTCGGGGGCGTCGTGGGCGGAGTGGTGGGCGGGGTCGTGGTGCCGTTCAGCACGTCGAGGACCGAGGTGTACGCGGCCTTCTTCTGGTACGAGCCGTCGAACAGCAGCGGCGTGCCGCTGGAACGCCACGAGTACTTGTCGGTGACGCCCCACACGGTGAGACCCGTGCAGCGGGTGACGGCGAGACAACCGCGGACCACGGTGGCGTAGTTGTCGGCCTGGGCGGTGCCCGACCCCTCGATGTCCAGCTCGGTCAGCTGCACGTCGACGCCGAGGTCGGCAAAGCGCTGCAGGTTGGCCTGGAAGTCCGAGGGCACCGGCGAGTTGGGGTTGAAGTGCCCCTGGAAGCCGACGCAGTCGATCGGCACGCCCCGGGTCTTGAAGTCCTTGACCATGTTGTACACGGCGGTGGACTTCGCGTTGACCCCGTCGGTGTTGTAGTCGTTGTAGCAGAGCTTGGCCGCGGAGTCGGCGGCCCGCGCGGTGCGGAACGCCTCCTCGATGAAGCCGTTGCCCAGCTTGTCCTGGAAGGGCGAGCTGCGCCGGGCGCCGCTGGAGCCGTCCTGGAAGGCCTCGTTCACCACGTCCCAGGCGGCGATCTGGCCCTTGTAATGGGTCATCACCTGGGTGATGTGGTTGTTCATCGCCGTACGCAGGTCGTCGGCGCCGAGCGAGCTCACCCAGCCCGGCAGCTGCGAGTGCCAGACCAGGGTGTGCCCGCGCACCTGCATGTTGTGGCTCTTGGCGTGCGTGACGATCTTGTCGGCGTTGGCGTACGAGAAGCTGCCGCGGTTCGGTTCGACCGCGTCCCACTTCATCTCGTTCTCCGGCGTCACCGAGCTGAACTCGGCGTCGAGCGTGGCGGCGTAGTCCGTCTCGCCGAGGTGGTTGTTGGCGACGGCCGTACCGAAGTACCGGCCCTTCGCCGCCGCCGCGGATCCGAGGGTGGAGGCCGCCTCGGCCGTACCGGCCAGGGCGACGACCGCTCCTCCGGCGGCCAGGGCGCCCGCGGTCCCGAGGACGAGTGCCTTTGTCGCGGCCGTATGCCATAGGGCCTTGATGCTCATCGACTTGCGATCCTTCCGCTCGTTGGGGGGTGGAGCAGGATCGAACAGGCAGCGGACGACTCCGAGCGATACCCGTCCCGAAACTTTCGGCAGGGAAACTTCGAGACTGGCGGCGCTCACCGCTGCGAACGCAGAAATTAGCGAAACAGGTGGGTATCTGGCGCCACCCTGAGCATGCTTTGTTACGAAACTTCGGCGAAACTTTCGAGTATGCCTCCACGCGCACCCCCGCGAGCCCCCGCCCGGCACCCCGGCCGGTCCGTACCCCCAGTCCCCCTCAGTCCCCCTCAGTCCCCCAGCCCCCCGCGAACGCGGTACTAGGATGCGCCGCATGAGCTTTGGGGGGCCTCAGTGGCCGCAGCAGGGCCCGGGACAGCAGCCGTACGGGCCGGGGCAGGGGCAGAGTCAGCAGGGGTACGGACAGGGGCAGCAGCCGCCACAGCAGCCCCCGTGGCAGCAGCACCCGCCGCACCAGCAGCAACAGCAGCCAGGGGGCTTCCCGGGCACCCAGCCCGACGGAACCCCGGACTGGGGCGCGCTCGCCGACGCCTCCGCCACCCGTGACCGGCGCAAACGCCGTCTGATGATCGGTGGCGGCGCCCTCGCGGCGCTCGCCGTGGGCGCCGCCGTCGCGACCACGATCGTCGTCACCAACAAGAGCAACGACGAGGCCAAGAACGGCGGTACGGCCCCGACCGGATCGGCGGCCCCCTCGGACACCGCCACCCCGTCCCCGACCTTCTCCTCCGTCGCCCCGCTGCCGCCGCCGAACCCGCGCGACTACATCTCCGACGTGAAGAAGGACACGGCGCCGCTGTCGGCCGAGGGCCTGTTCCCGGGCACGAAGCTGACGATGAGCGGCCGCCCGTACCGCAAGGGCGCGACCGCCTCCACCACGAACTGCGCCGCCGTCACCGTCGGCGGTCTCGGCTCGGCCCTCGCGGACAACGGCTGCACGCGCGTGCTGCGCGCGACCTACGTCAAGGACGGCGTCGCCGTCACCGTCGGCGTGGCCGTCTTCCCCACCGAGAAGCAGGCCACCCAGGCGAAGAAGCAGGCCACCGGCGGCATCGCCACACTCCCCGGCGCGGGCGTCGGCGACTTCTGCCACGCCACCGTCTGTCTGCGGCGCACCAACGCGATCGGCCGCTACGTCTATCTCACCCAGGCCGGCTTCCAGAACGGCCGCAAGGTCACCACCGGCGACCAGTCGGTCTTCCAGGCCAGTGACGACCTGGGCACCTTCGCCTTCAACCAGATCTACGCGCGCGGGAAGGCCCAGGCCTCGGCGGCGGCCGACGCCCCCGCCCGGTGACCACCGCCTCAGCAGCAGCCGGGGCTGCCGGGCAGTGACCGCTTGTTGCGGGCCTCCCGGCTGCGCGCGGCGAGCAGCTCGTCGGCCGGGTAGCCGACCTCTTCGAGGGTGAGGCCGTGCGGTCGTACGACATGCACGGCCGAGTCCCGGACGCCCGCGGCGAGCACCTTGCCCGGCCACTCCACCGGCCGGTGCCCGTCGCCCACGAACAGCAGGGCGCCCACCAGCGACCGCACCATGTTGTGGCAGAAGGCGTCGGCCTTGACCGTGGCCTCAAGGATCCCGTCGGGCCGGCGCTCCCAGCGCAGCTCCTGAAGGGTGCGGATGGTGGTCGCGCCCTCGCGCTTCTTGCAGTACGCGGCGAAGTCGTGCTCGCCCACCAGGTGCTCGGCGGCGGCGTTCATGGCGTCCATGTCGAGGGCCCAGTCGTGCCACAGCACATGGCCGCGCAGCAGCGGGTCGACACCGCCGGGGTGGTCGGTGACCCGGTACGCGTAACGGCGCCAGATCGCCGAGAACCGGGCGTTGAAGCCCGCGGGCGCCTCCGCGAGGGACCAGATCCGCACATCGTGCGAGAGCCGTCCGGCGAGCCGCCGCAGCAGCTTCTCGCGGTGCTCCTCCCACAGCGTGACCGGCAGGTCGACATGGGCGACCTGACCGCGCGCGTGCACCCCGGCGTCCGTGCGGCCGGCGACCGTCAGCTCGTACGTCTCGGTGGAGCGGGTGACGGTCTTCAGGGCGGCCTCGATCTCGCCCTGGACGGTGCGCTGTCCGCGGGCCTGCTTGGCCCAGCCGGAGAAGTCCTTGCCGTCGTACGACAGGTCGAGCCTGATCCGTACGAAACCGTCCTGAACCTCGTCGCTCACGCCGTCAATCCTCTCAAAACCCTGGGTGCGGGAAACGCGGCTGCACGCGCGCGTACCCGCGAAGATACGGAACGGGCCCGCACCCCAAGGGGTGCGGGCCCGCCCACGAGATCGATCAGAACGCTCAGGCGTCCTGCGCGGCCTCGTCGGCCTCCTTGACGGCGCGCTTGGTGGCGGCCTCGGCCTCGGCGACGGTCGCCTTCTTGGCGATCTCGCCCTCGACCAGCTCGATCACGGCCATCGGGGCGTTGTCGCCACGACGGTTGCCGATCTTGGTGATACGGGTGTAGCCACCCGGGCGCTCGGAGTAGCGCGGGGCGATCTCGGTGAAGAGGGTGTGGACGATGCCCTTGTCGGTGATCGTCTGCAGCACCAGGCGACGGTTGTGGATGTCGCCCTTCTTCGCCTTGGTGATCAGGCGCTCGGCGACCGGACGCAGGCGGCGGGCCTTGGCCTCGGTCGTCGTGATGCGGCCGTGCTCGAAGAGCGACTTCGCCAGGTTGGCGAGCAGCAGCTTCTCGTGCGCGGCGGAACCGCCGAGGCGGGCGCCCTTCGCGGGACGCGGCATGGTTTTCTCCTCAGTGTCTGCCCTGGCCGTATCAGGTACCGGGGTCAGTATCCGAGCAGGCGGTTACCTGTCGGAGACCCACGCCCCCCAGGGGGACGCGGGGCACTGTGGGGTCCGCCGGAACGGACCCACAGCATGATCCGGGCCGTTTCCGGCCCGAGTCCTTAGTACTGCTCGGTCTCGACGAAGCCCGCGTCCGCGTCGTCGTCGGCGCCGAAGGCGTCGGCGGCGGCGGTCGGGTCGAATCCGGGCGGGCTGTCCTTCAGGGCCAGGCCCATGCCGGCCAGCTTCGCCTTGACCTCGTCGATCGACTTCGCACCGAAGTTGCGGATGTCGAGCAGGTCGGCCTCGGAACGCGCCACGAGCTCACCCACGGAGTGGATGCCCTCGCGCTTGAGGCAGTTGTAGGAGCGGACCGTGAGCTCCAGCTCCTCGATCGGCAGCGCCAGGTCGGCGGCCAGGGCGGCGTCCGTCGGGGACGGACCCATGTCGATGCCCTCGGCGTCGATGTTCAGCTCGCGGGCGAGACCGAACAGCTCGACCAGGGTCTTGCCGGCCGACGCCATGGCGTCACGCGGGCGCATGGCCTGCTTGGTCTCGACGTCGACGATGAGCTTGTCGAAGTCGGTGCGCTGCTCGACTCGGGTCGCCTCGACCTTGTAGGTGACCTTCAGCACGGGGCTGTAGATGGAGTCGACCGGGATACGGCCGATCTCCTGGCCGACCTGCTTGTTCTGCACGGCGGAGACGTAGCCGCGACCGCGCTCGACGGTCAGCTCCATCTCCAGCTTGCCCTTGCCGTTGAGCGTGGCGAGGACCAGGTCGGGGTTGTGCACCTCGACACCGGCCGGCGGGGCGATGTCGGCGGCGGTGACCAGACCCGGGCCCTGCTTGCGCAGGTACATCACGACCGGCTCGTCGTGCTCCGAGGAGACGACCAGCTGCTTGATGTTCAGGATGATGTCGGTGACGTCTTCCTTCACACCCGGCACGGTGGTGAACTCGTGCAGGACACCGTCGACGCGGATGCTGGTGACAGCGGCGCCGGGGATCGACGAGAGCAGGGTGCGGCGGAGCGAGTTGCCGAGGGTGTAGCCGAAGCCCGGCTCCAGCGGCTCGATGACGAACCGGGAGCGGAACTCGTCGACGACCTCTTCGGTCAGCGACGGACGCTGAGCGATAAGCATGTCTTCGTTTCCTTCAGTCGAGGACGCCCACTATTTGACGTCCGCTGATACAGCAAGGGTACGGGCGGCACCGCTCCTGGGGAGCCGTACCGCCCGGACACTCAAGAACGCACAGGTGCGTCCGCTACGACCTGACCGAGGTCAGACGCGGCGGCGCTTCGGCGGACGGCAGCCGTTGTGCGGGGTGGGGGTGACGTCCTGGATCGAGCCCACCTCGAGGCCGGTGGCCTGGAGGGAACGGATCGCGGTCTCACGGCCGGAGCCGGGACCCTTGACGAAGACGTCGACCTTGCGCATGCCGTGCTCCTGCGCGCGGCGAGCGGCCGACTCGGCGGCCATCTGCGCGGCGAACGGGGTGGACTTGCGCGAGCCCTTGAAGCCGACGTGGCCGGCGGAGGCCCAGGAGATCACGTTGCCGGACGGGTCCGTGATCGAGACGATCGTGTTGTTGAACGTGCTCTTGATGTGCGCGTGGCCGTGAGCGACGTTCTTCTTTTCCTTGCGGCGCACCTTCTTGGCAGCGCCCTGACGACCCTTGGGGGGCATCTCATACTCCTACGGGAGGTGGTCGGTCCTACAGCGAAGACCGCTTGGTCAAGCGTCCGCTGAGGACTACTTCTTGCCCGGCTTCTTCTTGCCGGCGATGGCGCGACGCGGGCCCTTGCGGGTACGAGCGTTCGTGCTGGTGCGCTGACCGCGGACGGGCAGGCCACGACGGTGGCGCAGACCCTGGTAGCAGCCGATCTCGACCTTGCGGCGGATGTCGGCGGCGATCTCGCGGCGGAGGTCACCCTCGGTCTGGAGGTTGGCGTCCACGTACTCGCGGATCTTGACGAGGTCTTCCTCGGCAAGGTCGCGGACACGGGTGGACGGGTTCACGCCGGTCGCGGCGAGAATCTCCTCGGACCGGGTACGCCCGATGCCGAAGACGTAGGTGAGTGCGACCACCACACGCTTTTCGCGCGGGATGTCAACACCGGAAACGCGTGCCATTCAATGGCTCCTGTGTTCTCGGGGGTCTGCTGCAGAACCACTCCCGGCTGCCGTATCAGGTACAGGTCGGGTCCCCGGCCCCCGCCGGAGGTGCCGTCAGCCGTGGATCACGGCCCGACGGGTTCTGCGTATGTACGTATTGCTATGCGTCGCGCGAAGACTGCGAAATGCAGGTCGGTCGGCGTGCGTCAGCCCTGGCGCTGCTTGTGGCGCAGGTTGTCGCAGATGACCATGACCCGGCCGTGACGGCGGATCACCTTGCACTTGTCGCAGATCTTCTTGACGCTCGGCTTGACCTTCATGGGATGTGAGGTTCTCCGGGTCAGTGCCACCACCCGCGCGCGGAGGCGGGGTGCGGGCAAGATCTACTTGTATCGGTAGACGATCCGGCCCCGCGTCAGGTCGTACGGAGACAGCTCCACCACGACGCGGTCGTCCGGGAGGATACGGATGTAGTGCATCCGCATCTTTCCGGAGATGTGCGCGAGGACCTTGTGACCGTTCTGGAGCTCTACCTTGAACATGGCGTTCGGCAGGGACTCGATCACGGTGCCCTCGATTTCGATGGCACCTTGCTTCTTGGCCACGCTTCGCCTTTCGAATCGGCTACCTTGATCGACTCTCGTCGCCGGGTGCGGACACACGGGTATACGAGAGCCGACGCGTCAGTCTACGCCAGCCACCTGGAAAATACGAATCCGGACAGTCTGCCCCAGCCTGAAGATCATTACGCGGGCCCACCGGGACATCCCGGGGGCCGTGGTGCTCTTACGCGAGCGGGTCCGGCGCCGCCGTGATGCCCAGCTCCGCCAGCTTCGCCTTGCCGCCGTCGACCGCGGTGAGGACCAGCGGGCCCTCCTCGGTCAGGGCAACGCTGTGCTCCCAGTGCGAGGACCAGGTGCCGTCCGTGGTGATGACGGTCCAGTCGTCGGCGAGGACCTCGGTCTTCGGGGTGCCGAGGGAGATCATCGGCTCGATCGCCAGGCAGAAGCCGGGGACCAGCTTCGGGCCCTTGCCGCGCTTGCGGGCGACGTAGTTCAGCAGATGCGGGTCCATGTGCATCTCGGTGCCGATGCCGTGGCCGCCGTAGTCCTCGATGATCCCGTAGCGGCCGAGGCTGTGGTCGCCCATGGCCGGGCGCGGCTGGCGCTTGATGTACGACTCGATCGCGCGCGAGACGTCGACCAGGCGGGCGCCGACGCGCATGGCGGCGATGCCGGCCCACATCGACTCCTCCGTCACCCGCGACAGCTCGACGAGTTCCGGGGCGTGACCGGTGCCGACGAAGGCGGTGTACGCGGCGTCGCCGTGCCAGCCGTCGACGATCGCGCCGCAGTCGATGGAGATGATGTCGCCGTCCTTCAGGACGGTCTTCTCGTCGGGGATGCCGTGGACCACGACCTCGTTGACCGAGGTGCAGATGGTCGCCGGGAAGCCGCCGTAGCCGAGGAAGTTCGACTTCGCGCCGTGGTCGGCGATCACCTTGCGGGCCGCCTCGTCCAGGTCCCGGGTGGTCGCGCCGGGCACGGCGACCTCACGGGTCGCCGCGTGGATGGCCGCGACGACCAGCCCCGCCTCGCGCATCTTCGCGATCTGCTCGGGGGTCTTGATCTGCACCATCGTGGCCGCGGCCTTTCCATCGAGTACGGGGATCGATACAACGATACGGCCGCGGCACCCCTCCCGGGGAACCGCGGCCGTATCGCTCCAGTCCGGCCGGAGCCGGGGACTGGTTACTTCTTCAGGGCTTCCATGGCACGCGCCGTGACCTCGTCCACCTTGCCGAGCGCCGAGATCGTCGCCACCAGGCCCTGGGCCCGGTAGTAGTCGATGATCGGCTCGGTCTGCTTGTGGTAGACCTCCAGGCGCCGGCGGACCGTCTCCTCGGAGTCGTCCGGGCGCTGGAACAGCTCGCCGCCGCAGACGTCGCAGACGCCCTCGGTCTTCGGAGCGTTGTACGTCACGTGGAAGACATGCGCGGAGTCGGTACGGCAGACGCGGCGGCCCGCGATCCGCTTCACGACCTCGTCCTCGGGGACCTCCAGGTCCAAGACCGCGTCCAGCTGCATGCCGTCGGCCTTGAGGGCCTCGTCAAGAGCCTCGGCCTGGGCCACGTTGCGCGGGAACCCGTCGAGCAGGAAGCCGTTCACGGCGTCGGGCTGCTCCATGCGGTCCTTGGCCATCCCGATGGTGACCTCGTCCGGGACGAGGTCGCCGGCGTCCATGAACGCCTTCGCCTTCAGGCCCAGCTCGGTGCCCTTGGAGATGTTGGCACGGAACAGGTCACCCGTGGAGATGTGCGGGATGTCCAGGTTCTTGGCAAGGAACGCGGCCTGCGTTCCCTTGCCGGCCCCGGGCGGTCCGACGAGGACGATTCGCATCAGCGGAGGAACCCTTCGTAATTGCGCTGCTGGAGCTGGCTCTCGATCTGCTTCACGGTCTCGAGACCGACACCCACGATGATGAGGATGCTGGTGCCGCCGAACGGGAAGTTCTGGTTGGCACCACCGAAGCCCGCCAACGCCATCGTCGGCACAAGAGCGATCAGACCCAGATACAGCGAGCCCGGCCAAGTGATCCGGTTGAGCACGTAGCTCAGATACTCGGCAGTAGGTCGACCAGCCCGGATACCCGGGATGAAGCCACCATACTTCTTCATGTTGTCGGCGACTTCCTCGGGGTTGAACGAGATCGCCACGTAGAAGAAGGCGAAGAACACGATCAGGAGGAAGTAGGCGGCGATGTAGTACGGGTGGTCGCCCTTGACGAAGTGCGACTCGATCCAGGTCTTCCAGCCGGCCGTCGAGTTCGAGAACTGCGCGACGAGCGCCGGGATGTAGAGCAGCGACGAGGCGAAGATGACGGGGATCACACCCGCCTGGTTCACCTTGAGCGGGATGTACGTGGACGTACCACCGTACGAACGGCGGCCGATCATGCGCTTCGCGTACTGCACCGGGATCCGGCGCTGGGCCTGCTCGACGAAGACCACGAGGGCCACCATCACGAAGCCGATGAGGATGACGGTGCCGAACTCGATCCAGCCCTTGGCCAGCTTGCCGCTGGTCTTGATGGCCCACAGCTGGCCCGGGAAGCCGGCGGCGATCGAGATGAACATCAGGATCGACATGCCGTTGCCGATGCCGCGGTCGGTGATGAGCTCGCCGAGCCACATGACCATGCAGGTGCCCGCGGTCATGGTGATGACCATGGTGGCGGTGGTGAAGATCGAGTCGTTCGGGACGATCTGGTTCGCCACGGAACAGCCGCTGAAGAGCGAGCCGGTACGGGCGGTGGCGACGAGGCCGGTGCCCTGGAGGATCGCGAGGGCGACCGTCAGGTAACGCGTGTACTGCGTGATCTTCGCGGTACCGGCCTGACCCTCCTTCTTGAGGGCCTCCAGACGCGGGATCACCACGGTCAGCAGCTGCAGGATGATGCTCGCGGTGATGTACGGCATGATGCCGAGCGCGAAGATGGTGATCTGCAGCAGGGCACCGCCACTGAACATCTGCATCAGACCCAGCAGGCCACCGTTCTGGGCCTGGTCGATGCACAGCTGCACATTCTTGTAGCTGACACCGGGAACCGGGATGTGCGCGCCAAATCGGTAGATGATGATGATGGCGAGTGTGAAGAGCAGCTTCTTGCGCAGGTCAGGCGTCTTGAACGCCTGGGCGAACGCGGTGAGCACGGTGCCTCCTGCGACCCCCGCGCACGTGCGTCAGAGGTGACGGTCTTGAGGTTCGACTGGATAAGGGCCCACCCAGAGAGCACACGGGCATACCGCACGCACTCTAGACAGTAGACGCCACCTTACCGGCGACCATGGCCCCCTAGGAACGACCAACCGGGGATGCTCCCAATAAGGAGCATCCCCGGTCGGATGTTCAAGCCAACGAGTCGTCTCAGACGAGCTCGGTGACGGTGCCGCCCGCAGCGGCGATCTTCTCCTTGGCGGAGCCGGAGACGGCGTCGACCGTCACCTGCAGCGCCACGGTGATCTCGCCCTGGCCCAGGACCTTGACGAGCTGGTTCTTGCGAACCGCACCCTTGGCGACCAGATCGGCCACCGTGACCTCGCCACCCTGCGGGTAGAGCGCGGTGAGCTTGTCCAGGTTCACGACCTGGTACTCGGTGCGGAACGGGTTCTTGAAGCCCTTCAGCTTCGGAAGACGCATGTGGAGGGGCATCTGGCCACCCTCGAAGCGCTCCGGAACCTGGTAACGGGCCTTCGTACCCTTCGTACCACGACCAGCCGTCTTACCCTTCGACGCCTCACCACGACCCACACGGGTCTTCGCGGTCTTGGCGCCCGGGGCGGGACGGAGGTTGTGGACCTTCAGCGGGTTGTTCTCCGCCATGTCAGTCGACCTCCTCGACCGTCACGAGGTGACGGACGGTGTGCACCATTCCGCGGAACTCGGGGCGGTCCTCCTTGACGACCACGTCGTTCAGGCGCTTGAGCCCGAGCGAACGCAGCGTGTCACGGTGGTTCTGCTTGCTGCCGATGTACGACTTCGTCTGCGTGATCTTGAGGCGAGCCATTACGCACCCGCCCCAGCACGTGCACGAAGGAGAGCCGCGGGGGCGACGTCCTCGAGCGGCAGACCACGGCGAGCCGCGATCTCCTCGGGACGCTGCAGGCCCTTGAGGGCCGCCACGGTCGCGTGCACGATGTTGATCGCGTTGTCGGAGCCGAGCGACTTCGACAGGATGTCGTGAACGCCGGCGCACTCGAGAACGGCGCGCACCGGGCCACCGGCGATAACACCGGTACCGGGGGAAGCCGGCTTGAGCAGGACGACGCCCGCGGCCTTCTCGCCCTGGATCGGGTGCGGGATGGTGCCCTGGATACGGGGGACCTTGAAGAAGTGCTTCTTGGCCTCCTCAACACCCTTGGCGATGGCGGCCGGCACCTCCTT
The DNA here is from genome assembly GCF_043198875.1 of Streptomyces sp. NPDC048718. Classification (NCBI taxonomy): domain Bacteria; kingdom Bacillati; phylum Actinomycetota; class Actinomycetes; order Kitasatosporales; family Streptomycetaceae; genus Streptomyces; species Streptomyces sp. NPDC048718. The sequence goes on along the minus strand of NZ_JBICVG010000001.1, from coordinate 605,061 downwards.
GGCCTTGCCGTAACCGACACCCACGGTGCCGTCACCGTCGCCCACCACGACCAGCGCGGTGAAGCTGAAGCGGCGACCACCCTTGACAACCTTGGCGACGCGGTTGATCGCGACTACGCGCTCAACGTACGCGGTCTTCTCGGCGGCGGCAGCGCCACCGTCGCGGCCCTTCCGGTCCCGCCGCTCGCCGCCACCGGCACCGCTGCCGCGGCGCTGGGGTCCAGCCATTGGAATACCTCTCTCTGTTACGTCCGTTAGTCCCGGAACCGGGGCTTAGAACTTCAGCCCGGCTTCGCGGGCGGCGTCAGCCAGAGCGGCAATGCGCCCGGCGTACCTGTTGCCACCACGGTCGAACACGACGGTCTCGACACCGGCGGCCTTGGCGCGCTCGGCGACCAGGGCGCCGACCTGCTGGGCCTGCGCGGACTTCGAGCCCTCGCCACCGCGGATCGACGTGTCCAGGTGGGACGCCGACGCCAGGGTGTGACCCTTGAGGTCATCGATGACCTGAGCGGTGATACCGCGGTTCGAACGCGTCACGACGAGGCGCGGACGCTCCGTCGTACCCGACACGCTCTTGCGGATGCGCAGGTGGCGACGCGCCTTAGCAGCGCGCTTGTAAGCGTCGCCCTTGGCGATCTTCACACCGTATGCCATGGCTTACTTACCAGCCTTTCCGACCTTGCGGCGGATGACCTCGCCCGCGTACTTCACGCCCTTGGCCTTGTACGGGTCGGGCTTGCGAAGCTTGCGGATGTTGGCGGCGACCTCGCCGACCTTCTGCTTGTCGATGCCCTCGACCGCGAACTTGGTCGGCGACTCGACCTTGAACGAGATGCCCTCGGGCGCCTCGATCAGGATCGGGTGGCTGTAACCGAGCTGGAACTCCAGAGCGGAGCCCTTCGCGGCCACGCGGTAACCGACACCGCTGATCTCGAGCGCCTTCACGTAACCCTGGGTCACACCGGTGATCATGTTGGCCACCAGCGTGCGGGACAGGCCGTGAAGGGCCTTGTTCTGACGCTCGTCGTTCGGACGGGTGACGTTCAGAACGCCGTCCTCGCCCTTAACGATCTCGATCGGAGCGGCGACGGTGTGGGTCAGGGTGCCCTTGGAACCCTTGACCGTGACCGTGCGCCCGTCGATGGTGACGTCCACGCCGGCGGGAACCTGGATAGGCAGCTTGCCAATACGCGACATTAGCTATTCCTCCGTTCCCGACTACCAGACGTAGGCGAGGACTTCCCCACCTACGCCCTTCTTGCCTGCCTGCTGGCCGGTCAGGAGACCGTGGGACGTGGAGATGATCGCCACGCCCAGGCCACCGAGGACCTTCGGCAGGTTGGTGGACTTCGCGTAAACCCGGAGGCCCGGCTTCGAGATCCGCTTGATGCCCGCGATGGAGCGCTCACGGTTCGGACCGAACTTCAGGTCGAGAACGAGGTTCTTGCCGACCTCGGCGTCCTCGACCTTCCAGCCGGTGATGAAGCCCTCCTGCTGGAGGATTTCCGCGATGTGCGACTTGATCTTGCTGTGCGGCATCGTCACGGTGTCGTGGTACGCCGAGTTCGCGTTACGCAGACGCGTGAGCATGTCTGCGATCGGATCAGTCATGGTCATGAATTGGCCTTCGGCCTCTCTCGCCGGGGTTTCCTGTTGCGCCATCCCTCTCCTCGAACCGAGACGAGGCGGGTGCGGTGCGGTGGACCTGCGGCGTAGTAAGTCGTACGGGCGGCGGACGCCCAACCCCACTAGCCTAAGCCATGCGGGGACGGGCGGCCGCCAACCCAGTGCTTACCGAGAGACTCCGGTCATTCACCAACGCCCAAAGGGCGAGGGGGAATTACCAGGAGCTCTTGGTCACGCCCGGCAGCTCGCCACGGTGAGCCATCTCACGAAGGCACACGCGGCACAGGCCGAACTTGCGGTACACGGAGTGGGGGCGACCGCAGCGCTGGCAGCGGGTGTACCCACGCACACCGAACTTGGGCTTGCGGGCAGCCTTCGCGATGAGAGCCTTCTTCGCCATCTCGCTTACGCCTCCTTGAACGGGAAGCCGAGGTGACGCAGAAGGGCACGGCCCTCGTCGTCGTTGGTCGCCGTGGTAACCACGGTGATGTCCATACCCCGGACGCGGTCGATCTTGTCCTGGTCGATCTCGTGGAACATGACCTGCTCCGTGAGACCGAAGGTGTAGTTGCCACGGCCGTCGAACTGCTTCGGGGACAGGCCGCGGAAGTCGCGGATGCGCGGCAGCGCCAGCGACAGGGTGCGGTCCAGGAACTCCCACATGCGGTCGCCACGGAGCGTGACGTGGGCACCGATCGGCTGACCCTCGCGCAGCTTGAACTGCGCGATGGACTTGCGGGCCTTGGTGACGGCCGGCTTCTGACCGGTGATCGTGGTGAGGTCGCGGATCGCGCCATCGATCAGCTTCGAGTCACGGGCGGCGTCGCCGACACCCATGTTGACCACGATCTTCACGAGGCCGGGAACCTGCATGACGTTCTCGTACTTGAACTCGTCACGCAGCTTGCCCGCGATGTCCTCGCGGTACTTCGTCTTCAGACGCGGAGTGGTAGCCATCAGATGTCCTCACCCGTGCGCTTGGCAACGCGAACCTTGTTGCCGTTGTCGTCGAAGCGGTAACCGACGCGGGTGACGACCTTCTTGCCGTCCTTCTCCACGACGAGCTGAACGTTGCTCACGTGGACCGGGGCCTCGGTGGTCACGATGCCACCGGCCTGGTTCGGGCCGGCCTTCGTGTGCTTCTTGACCCGGTTGACACCCTCGACGAGGACGCGGGACTCGGTCGGGTAGGCCGCGATGACCTTGCCCTGCTTGCCCTTGTCCTTACCGGTGATGACCTGGACCAGGTCGCCCTTCTTGATCTTCATGCTTACAGCACCTCCGGCGCGAGCGAGATGATCTTCATGAACTTCTTCTCGCGCAGCTCACGGCCGACCGGGCCGAAGATACGGGTGCCGCGAGGGTCGCCGTCGTTCTTCAGAATGACGGCGGCGTTCTCGTCGAAGCGGATGTACGAGCCGTCCTGGCGGCGACGCTCCTTGACGGTGCGAACGATGACCGCCTTGACGACGTCACCCTTCTTCACGTTGCCACCGGGGATCGCGTCCTTGACGGTGGCGACGATGACGTCACCGATGCCCGCGTAGCGGCGACCCGAGCCACCGAGAACACGGATGCAAAGGATCTCCTTCGCACCAGTGTTGTCGGCAACACGAAGTCGCGACTCCTGCTGGATCACGTCTATCTCCTGATTGTCTGCCGGTTCCCGGCGGGGGCACCACGGTGAGTGGGCCCCTGCCGAGCCTGGCGGAACGATTCCTAGGGAGTCCCCCTAGGAGGGATTGCTTACCTTCGCAGTTCCCTGACGGGAATTACTTGGCCTTCTCGAGGATCTCGACGACACGCCAGTGCTTCGAGGCGGACAGCTTGCGCGTCTCCATGAGGAGGACGCGGTCGCCGACGCCGGCCTGGTTCTGCTCGTCGTGAGCCTTGAGCTTGTTCGTACGGCGGATGATCTTGCCGTACAGCGCGTGCTTGACGCGGTCCTCAACGGCGACGACGACGGTCTTGTCCATCTTGTCGCTGACGACCAGGCCCTCACGCACCTTGCGGGCGTTGCGCTCGTTCTCAGTCACGTTGTTCTCGCTCATCAGGCGTTCTCCACCGTCTCAATGCCGAGCTCACGCTCGCGCATGAGGGTGTAGATACGGGCGATGTCCTTACGGACCGCCCGCAGACGGCCGTGGTTCTCGAGCTGACCCGTGGCCGCCTGGAAGCGGAGGTTGAACAGCTCTTCCTTGGCCTCGCGGAGCTTGGCGACAAGCTCCTCGTTGCCCAGCTCGCGCAGCTCGGACGCCTTGGTACCGGCCGACATCACAGCTCACCTGCCTCGCGCTTAACGATCTTGCACTTCATCGGCAGCTTGTGGGCCGCACGAGTCAGGGCTTCACGCGCGATCTTCTCGTTCGGGTAGGACAGCTCGAACATCACCCGACCGGGCTTGACGTTCGCGATCCACCACTCCGGGGAACCCTTACCGGAACCCATGCGGGTCTCGGCAGGCTTCTTCGTGAGCGGGCGGTCCGGGTAGATGTTGATCCAGACCTTGCCGCCACGCTTGATGTGGCGGGTCATCGCGATACGCGCGGCCTCGATCTGGCGGTTGGTCACGTAGGCCGGGGTGAGGGCCTGAATGCCGTACTCGCCGAACGCAACCTGCGTGCCACCCTTGGACATACCGTTGCGCTTCGGGTGGTGCTGCTTGCGGTGCTTGACCCTACGGGGGATCAGCATTTCGGTCAGGCCTCCGTTCCGGTGCTCTCAGCAGCCGGAGCGGCGGCGGCGTCGGCCTTGGGGGCCTCGGCAGCGGGAGCCTGCTGCGGCTTGCGACCGCGACCGCCACGCTCGCCACCGCGGCCACCACGGGCCGGGCGGTCAGCGCCACCACGGGCCGGGCGGTTGCCGGCGCGGGCAGCAGCGTTCTCGGCGCGGACCTCGGCGATGTTCTTGACGTCGCCCTTGTAGATCCAGACCTTCACGCCGATGCGGCCGAAGGTCGTCTTGGCCTCGAAGAAGCCGTACTCGACGTTCGCGCGCAGCGTGTGCAGCGGCACACGACCCTCGCGGTAGAACTCCGAGCGGGACATCTCGGCGCCGCCGAGACGGCCACCACACTGGATCTTGATGCCCTTGGCGCCGGCCTTCATGGCGGACTGCATGCTCTTGCGCATGGCCCGACGGAAGGAGACGCGGGAGGACAGCTGCTCGGCGACGGCCTGGGCCACCAGCTGAGCGTCGACCTCGGGGTTCTTGACCTCGAGGATGTTCAGCTGAACCTGCTTGCCGGTCAGCTTCTCCAGCTGGCCGCGGATCTTGTCGGCCTCGGCGCCACGGCGACCGATGACAATGCCCGGGCGAGCGGTGTGGATGTCCACGCGGACACGGTCACGGGTGCGCTCGATCTCAACCTTCGAGATGCCGGCGCGCTCCATGCCGGACGTCAGCATCCGACGGATGGCGACGTCTTCCTTGACGTAGTCCTTGTACAGCTTGTCGGCGTACCAACGCGACTTGAAGTCGGTGGTAATGCCGAGCCGGAACCCGTGCGGGTTTACCTTCTGGCCCATTACCGGGTTCCTTCCTTGCTGCTGACGACCACGGTGATGTGGCTGGTCCGCTTGCGGATCCGGTAGGCACGGCCCTGGGCACGCGGACGGAACCGCTTCAGGGTCGGGCCCTCGTCGACGTACGCCTCGCTGATGACCAGCGAGGAGGCGTCCGTGTGGTCGTAGTTGTGCGCGGCGTTGGCAATGGCGCTGTCGAGCACCTTGCCGACCGGCACGGAGGCTGCCTGCGGAGCGAATCGCAGAACAGCCTGAGCCTCCGTGGCATCCATGCCACGGATCAGGTCCACCACGCGGCGGGCCTTCATGGGCGTAACGCGGATGTACCGCGCCTGGGCCCTGGCTTCCATGGTTGTCCCTCTCAGTTACTTACGTGTCTGAATGCGATCCGCTACTAGCGGCGCTTCGACTTCCGGTCTTCCTTGACGTGACCCCGGAAGGTGCGCGTCGGCGAGAACTCGCCGAGCTTGTGGCCGACCATCGACTCGGTGACGAACACCGGGACGTGGGTCTTGCCGTTGTGCACCGCGATGGTGTGACCCAGCATGCTGGGGATGATCATCGAGCGACGGGACCAGGTCTTGATGACGTTCTTGGTACCGGCTTCGTTCTGGGCGTCCACCTTCTTTACGAGGTGGCCGTCAACGAAGGGTCCCTTCTTGAGACTGCGCGGCATCTAAACCCGCTCCTAGCGCTTCTTGTTCGTCTTGCGGCGGCGGACGATGTACTTGTTCGAAGCCTTCTTCGGCGAACGAGTACGACCCTCCTTCTGACCCCACGGGGAGACCGGGTGACGACCACCGGAGGTCTTGCCCTCACCACCACCGTGCGGGTGGTCAACCGGGTTCATCGCCACACCGCGGACGGTCGGGCGGACGCCCAGCCAGCGCTTGCGGCCGGCCTTACCCCAGTTGATGTTCGACTGCTCGGCGTTGCCGACCTCACCGATGGTGGCGCGGCAGCGAGCGTCGACCAGGCGGATCTCGCCAGACGGCATGCGGAGGTGGGCCATCGTGCCCTCCTTCGCGAGCAGCTGCACGGAGGCACCTGCGGAGCGGGCGAACTTGGCGCCACCGCCGGGACGGAGCTCGATCGCGTGGATCGTGGTACCGACCGGGATGTTGCGGAGGGCCAGGTTGTTGCCGGGCTTGATGTCGGCCGTGGGGCCGTTCTCCACCCGGTCACCCTGCGCGAGACCGCGCGGGGCGATGATGTAGCGCTTCTCGCCGTCCGCGTAGTGGAGCAGCGCGATGCGAGCGGTGCGGTTCGGGTCGTACTCGATGTGAGCGACCTTGGCCGGCACGCCGTCCTTGTCGTGACGACGGAAGTCGATCACGCGGTAGGCGCGCTTGTGGCCACCACCCTGGTGACGGACGGTCACACGACCGGTGTTGTTACGGCCACCCTTGCTGTGCAGCGGGCGGACCAGCGACTTCTCCGGCGTGGACCGCGTGATCTCGACGAAGTCGGCGACGGAGGCGCCACGGCGTCCCGGCGTCGTCGGCTTGTACTTGCGGATACCCATTTCTCAGTCCTCGTCCGATATCGGACGACTCGACCGCCGTTAGGCGGTCGGGCCGCCGAAGATGTCGATTCGGTTGCCCTCAGCAAGGGTCACGATGGCGCGCTTGGTGTTGGCGCGCTTGCCGAAACCGGTGCGGGTGCGCTTGCGCTTGCCCTGACGGTTGATCGTGTTGACCCCGGCGACCTTGACCGAGAAGACCGCCTCGACGGCCTGCTTGATCTGGGTCTTGTTGGCGGTGGGCACGACGATGAACGTGTACTTGTTCTCGTCGAGCAGCGCGTAGCTCTTCTCGGAGACAACCGGCTTGACGAGGATGTCGCGCGGGTCCGTGAAGGTCTTGCTGGTGATCTCGGCCATCAGGCTTCGTTCCCCTCAATGTCAGCGGCCTTGGGGCCAGACACGAAGGACTCGAGGGCGGCCTGGGTGAAGACCACGTCGTCGGATCGCATCACGTCGTACGTGTTCAGCTGGCCCGGCTCCAGGATGTGCACCTGGGGCAGGTTGCGGGCGGACAGCCACGCGGCCTCGTCGGAGCGCTCGACGATCAGGAGCAGGTTCTTGCGCTCCGAGATCTTGCCGAACAGCGTCTTGGCGGCCTTGGTGGAGGCAGCACCCTCGACCACGCCGGAGACGACGTGGATGCGGGAGTGGTTCGCCCGGTCGGAGAGGGCACCGCGCAGGGCGGCGGCCTTCATCTTCTTCGGGGTCCGCTGCGAGTAGTCACGCGGCACGGGACCGTGCACGACGCCACCACCGGCGAACTGCGGGGCGCGGGTCGAACCCTGACGGGCGCGGCCGGTGCCCTTCTGGCGGTACGGCTTCCGACCGCCACCACGGACCTCGCCACGCGACTTGACCTTGTGCGTACCCTGACGGGCGGCGGCCAGCTGCGCGACGACGACCTGGTGGATCAGCGGGATGCTGATCTTGGCGTCGAAGATCTCGGCCGGGAGCTCGACGGTCCCGGTCTTGTCGCCGGAGGGCGACAGAATGTCAATGGTGCTCATATCCTCAGGCCCCCTTGGCCGCGGTGCGGACCAGGACGAGGCCGCCGTTCGGACCAGGAACCGCGCCCTTGATGAGCAGCAGGCCCTTCTCCGCGTCAACGGCGTGAACGGTCAGGTTCTGGGTGGTCACACGCTCGTTGCCCATGCGACCGGCCATGCGCATGCCCTTGAAGACACGGCCCGGGGTGGCGCAGCCACCGATCGAGCCGGGCTTGCGGTGCACGCGGTGCGCACCGTGGGAGGCCTTGCCACCACGGAAGTTGTGGCGCTTCATGACACCGGCGAAGCCCTTGCCCTTGCTCTTACCGGTGACGTCGACCTTCACGCCGGCCTCGAAGACCTCGGCGGTGATCTCCTGGCCGAGCGTGTACTCGGTGGCGTCAGCGGTGCGGAGCTCCACCAGGTGGCGGCGCGGGGTGACGTCGGCCTTGGCGAAGTGACCCTTGAGGGGCTTGTTCACCTTGCGCGGGTCGATCTCGCCGAAGGCGATCTGGACCGACTCGTAGCCGTCGATGTCGTTCGTACGCACCTGGGTCACGACGTTCGGACCGGCCTTGACGACGGTCACCGGGACAACCCGGTTGTTCTCGTCCCAGACCTGCGTCATGCCGAGCTTCTCGCCCAGGATGCCCTTGATGTTCTTAGCCATCTCGCGCGTCACCTCAGAGCTTGATCTCGATGTCGACACCAGCCGGCAGGTCGAGACGCATGAGCGAGTCGACCGTCTTCGGCGTGGGGTCGAGGATGTCGATGAGGCGCTTGTGCGTGCGCATCTCGAAGTGCTCGCGCGAGTCCTTGTACTTGTGCGGCGACTTGATGACGCAGTACACGTTCTTCTCAGTGGGCAGCGGCACCGGGCCCGCGACCGACGCACCGGTACGGGTCACCGTCTCGACGATCTTCTTCGCCGAAGAGTCGATGACCTCGTGGTCGTAGGCCTTGAGCCGGATGCGGATCTTCTGTCCCGCCATGGCTACTTCGTAGTCCTGTCTCTTGTTTAACGCCCTGGAACCCGCCGGGCCGTGTCCCTTGGAACACCGCTCCACCTCCGACCCACGCGGTCGGGCGTGTCGCACTCCCTCTACGAAGAAATCCCTAGAGATTTCCCAACCAAGGGGGTGCGGTCCCTGAGACCGCGATACGGGGGTGGAACACCCACCGGGTGCCCTGGTCGGTACCCCGCCCACGCTTCCCGAAAGATTCCCGTACGTCCGCCCCTCACGAGGGGCGACGAGTACTGTGGGACTCGCTTCCGGTCCTCCCGGCGGGAGGCGCGCAGCATCGGTACTCAACCGAGCAACCACGCCAGTCTGCCATACGGGGTCGGCCGACCGCCAATCGGGTCGAAGACTGTACCCCACGTCACGCTGAGGTACACACAGGGTGGGGGCGGGGCGCGACGGGGGCGTGCGCGAGGTGGGCGGGGGCGCATATGCCACGGCGTCCATCGGATCGTCGTACGGATGGCGTCACCCGCGTGGGTCCGCGTCGTTGCCGCTCATGGCGACACCGTGCGCACGGACGCGAGCCGCCCGGCGGCGCCCGAGAGTCCTCGCTGATCCGCACAGACGGGCGATCGACACTGGAGGCATGGTGGACATCGCCGCCGGCCCGACCTACCGGACCGCGCTCGCCTGGCTGCCGCCGGAGCCGCTGTGGCCGGGGATCCAAGCGATCCGGCGGGTGCACGACCGGCAGATCCGGCGCTGGCCACCGCACGTGAACGTCGTGTACGGGTTCGTGCCGGAGGGCGCCTTCGAGCGGGCGGCGGTGCTGGTCGCGGACGCGCTCGCCGCGTGCCCGCCGTTCGAAGCGCGGCTCGCGGGGGTGCGCTGGTTCCGGCACCGGTACGACGCCACGGTCTGGCTCGACCCTGCCGCGGCGGGCCTGGAGCCGTGGGTACGGCTGCGCACGGCGCTGGAGGAACGGTTCCCCGACTGCGCCGACCCCCGGCCGTACACCCCGCACCTGTCCCTGGGGCGCAGCCCCGAACCCGCGATCCTCGCCGCCGAGTGCGCCGCGCTGCTGGGTACGGCCACCGTCCGCGTGGAGGAGCTGGTGCTGCTCGCCCGGCGCGGCGACGGGCCCATGCGGGTACGGGCGGCCGTACCGCTCGGCGCCGGGCCCTGAGGAGGCGGCCGCTCCCCCGAGGGTCCCGCCGGCTCCGGCCGCCCCTCCCCTTCACACCCCCGGGTGAAGGAATCCCCGCCCGCTGAACCCCTCCCCCGGAATTCCCGTCTTGCCGGGCGCACACGGCCGGTGCCCGACCAGTACCGGTGGCACGCACGCGGCGGTCGGCGGGAAGCGCGGCGCCGCTCACGGGGGGACCGAGGACCAGGTGGACAACCGAACAGTGGCGCGCCGGACGCTGCTCGCGGGCGTGGCCGGCGGGGCGGCGGCCGCGGCCTCCCTGACCCTCGCGGGCTGCTCCGTACCCGTACCGCCGGCGCCCGTCCGCTCCGCCGATCCGGCGCCGGGACGGCCCATCGCGACGAACCGCCGGGCGCTGCTGCTCCAGGTCGCGGCGCACCCGGACGACGATCTGTTCTTCATGAACCCCGACACGCAGCGGCTGCTCGACGCCGGGGTGCCGGTGGTCTCGGTCTATGTCACCGCCGGTGAGCACAACGGCAGGAACGGGCTCCCCGGCAAGCCGCCCGTCTCCGTCGACAAGGCCGCCTACTCCGCCGCACGTCACCAGGGCCTGCGGCAGGCATATGCCGAAGCGCTCGGACTGAACAAGTTCACCGCCTGGCAGCGCCGGTCCCTCGGCCTCGCCGGCGGGCGGCACGCGGAGGCCGACACCCTGGAGCACGCGGGCCGCCGCGTCGAGCTGGTCTTCCTCAACCTGCCGATGCACCACCCCCGCCACTCCATGGCCGTGCCCGCCCTGTGGGAGGACCGCGCCCTGGAGCTGCGCACCCAGCTGTCCGCGGGCTCCCCCGTCCTCCGTTCCGACACCTACGACCACGACCGGCTGGTCGAGGTGCTGGCCGGACTGTTCGCCGCGTACCGCCCGACCGTCGTGCACACCCTCGACCCGGACCCCGACATCCAGCACGGGAACCTCGCCGCCGCGCGGCGCGACAGCGAGCAGCCCGGCTACTCCGACCACGGCGACCACACCGCCGTCGCCTGCTTCACCTGGGCGGCGCTGCTGCGCTGGGTGGCCGACGCGACCGCCGGAGGCGGGCCGGTGCCCGCGTTCACGACGACGGCGTTCCGCGGCTACTACAACCGGCACTGGCCCAAGAACCTCCCGCCCCGCGTCCTCGCGGAGAAGGCCGCCCACCTCGTCCCGTACGGCGGCGACCCGTCCTGGGACTGCGGCGATCCGTCCGGCTGCGGCGACTACGGACAGGGCGGCGGCCGGCCGCTGACCAACCGCAAGGGCTGGGTGCGCGCCACCCACCACCGCTGGCCCGGCGCCCGCCCGGTGCTCGCCGGGGAGCCGGACGGCCGGCTCGCCGCGTACGGGGTGCTGGGGCTGCGGATGGCCCGCTGGCGCGAGACCGCGCCCCGGTCCGGGGTGTGGGGCGAACCGACGGACCTGGGCGGCGGGCCACTGACGCCCGCGCTCGGCCAGGCGATCCTCGGCGACGGGCGGCTGCTGCTGTTCGGGGTGCGGATCTCGGCGCTCAGCGGGCGCGGCGGGCCGGACCGGCGCGAGGTGGTGCTACTCGAACAGCGGTCTACCGGTGGGGAGTTCAGCGCGTGGCGGGGGCTCGGCAACCCGGAGCGCGGGGACGACCGGGGCCGCCGGATCGGCGCGCCGGTGGCGGTCGCCGCGCCGGACGGCCGGGTCCATCTGTTCGTACGGAACGCGGACAAGGGCGTCTCGACCCGGGTCCGGTCCGCCGACGGCGCCTGGGGCCCGTGGCGGACCCTGCCCGGCAGCGGCGAGGCCTCCGGCACGGGCTCCGGCGAGGGGCCGGGCAAGGGTTCGGGCGAGGGCGTCCAGGACGGGCTGACCGCGCTCGTCGACGGTGCGGGCCGAGTACGGCTTCTGGCGGCGGGGCGGACGGCGGTACGGCAGTGGGTGGACGGCTCCCCCGCCGCGCCGCTGCCCCTGGCGGGCGATCCCGTCGCGGCGGTCCCCGGACCCGGCCCGCGGGACCTGGCGGTCTACTACCGGGCGCCCGCCGAGGGCCGGCTGCGCGTGGCACCAGGGGCCGGGGTCCGGCCCGTGCCCGCCTTCGAGGGGTACGGGGCTCTCGCCGCCGCCCCCGGACCGGTACTGCTCGGCCTGGACGACCACGGCCGGGTCCAGCTGCACCACAACGGCCGGCTGTCCGTCCGTACGCGAGGGGCGACACCGGTCGGCGACACCGCGCTGTGGATGGAGAGCGCGGGCGGAGGGGCGCTCGCGGTCGGCATGGGCGCGGACGCCCGGCCGTGGATCTGGCGCCCCCCATCACCCTCCGCGTAACGGCGGATGACGCGCGCTCAGAAGCGCGGCAGCACGGCCTCGTACCGGCCGCCGAAGGACGCCGGACCGCTCTCCGACGGGCTCCCGATCCCGCTCCCCATGGCGCTCCCGATGGCGGTCCCGATGCCGTTGCCGACGTCGGTCCCGGGTCCGTTGCCCCTGATCCGGCCGGGGGCGGCGTATCCGCGGATCGTGTTCAGCTGCCCGTAGAGCCCGTCGCCCGGGCAGGCGGTGGCGAAGCCGTCACGGTGCCCGGAGATCGCGTCGAAGGTGTACGGATCGCCCTCCACGTACTTGTGCGTACCCACCGTCTGGTTGGCGCCGGAGGTCAGGGTCGTCCGGCCGGCCGGATCGACCCGGTACTGGCCGAGCTTGTACGCGATGATCCGCGCCACCGAGGCGAGCGCGGCCTGCGGTGCGCCCTCGGCCGAGAAGTCGCCGATCACGGCGATGCCGGTGGTCTGCGCGTTCCAGCCGTAGGTGTGGGCGCCGTGCACCGGCTGGTCGATGCCGCCCTTGCGGCCCTCGTAGATCGTGCCGCACTTGTCGACGAGGAAGTTGTAGCCGATGTCCCGCCATCCCTCGACGCGGACGTGGTAGTCGAGGATGCCCTGGATGATGCTCGCGGACTGGGAGCACTCGTACGGGCGGCTGTCGGTGTGGTGGACGAACGCGGCCTTGATCCGGCCGGCCGGCAGATAGATCGCCGGTTCGGTGACCTCGGACTCGTCGGCGCCCCACTCGGCGCGGGTGACGACCCGGGGGCGCGCGGCCGTGGACGACGGGCCGGGTCGGCTCGGCGGGACGGTCGGGGAGTCCTCGGCGGCGGGCGCGCCGTTCGCGCCGTCGCCCGCCTTGGTGCCGGCGTCCTCGGTGCGGGGAGAGCCGTCCGGGTCGCTGCCCGCCCTGGTCCCCGCCCGTCCGGCGGCGGTTTCCCCGCTCGCGCTCCGGGGGTCGATCAGGTTCACCCGGAGACCGGCGGGCAGCGGGGCCGCGGCCGTGCCGTCCACGCCATCGCCGCGACCGCTCTCGCCCCGGGCGCCCCCGAGGCGGGCCTCGACGCCGTCGGAGGGTCCGACCCACAGGGGCTCGGTCGAGCCGCGGCCGGCCGACCGTTCGCCGTCCAGGCCCGCGGGGTGCCGGTCCAGCTCGGTCCAGTCGGACCAGAGGCCGGTCACCAGGTCGCGGGTGCGGACCTCGATCGGGCCCGGGACCTCGGCCCGAGGATCGTCCCAGGTCACGCCGAGCAACCGGAACGGCTCCGTACGCTGCCGGCCGAGGACCGCTCCCCCATTCCCCTGGCCGGTCAGACCGAGCGTGCGGATCCCGCCCGGCAGGTCGTGGTCGAGGTCGTGGTCGCGCCCGAGGTCGTACGCCGACACGGACCCCGCGCCGCCGTCGCCTCCGCCCACCCCGTACGCGGCGGCCTGCGGGGCCAGCAGCACGGTGGCCGCGAGCGCCGCCCCCACGGCCGTACGACGAACCCGGGTGCCCGATCCCCCGCGCGTACGCGCGCGTGCCCGTCCAACCGCTGCCACGATTCCTCCACCCGCTCGAACCGCCCGTGCCACGCCTGATGTGCGCGTACGTTACGGGACATCAGATACGGGACGAACGGGATACGGCACGAAGCGGGCCCGCCTTCCCACGAAGGAAGGCGGGCCCGGGAGCCGTGTGGACGCGCACGCGCGCCGGAGGCCGGTCAGCCGGCGGCGGCCGCGAGGTTGCGGCGGGCCCGGCCGTGCAGGGCGATGCCGGCCGAGACGGAGACGTTGAGCGATTCGGCGGCGGGGTTCATCGGGATGGACACCGTCTCGGCGGCGACCCCGGCGAACGAGCCCGACGGGCCGGTCTTCTCGCTGCCGAAGACGAGCACGAGCCGCTCGTCGATGCCGTCGAGCTCGCTCGCGGAGAGCTTGCCGTCGGCCTCGAAGACCACCGGGCGCATCCCGCTGCCGCCGAAGTAGGCCAGCGCCTCGTCGCGCGACGCGAGGACGATCGGCAGGGAGAACACGTAGCCGCGGCTGGCGCGGATGAGACGGCGGTCGGCGATGGTGCCGAGACCGCTGTCGACCAGGACGACACCGGCGGCACCGAGCGCGAACGCGGTCCGCACGATGGCGCCGATGTTGCCGACGATCTTCACGCCGTCGAGCAGGACGACATCACCGGCGAGGCTCTCCAGATCCGCGAATCGGCCGGCCGGCGGAACCTTGGCGATACCGAAGACCTTGGGCTTCTTCTCGGTCTTGAAAACCTGATTCGCGACCGTGGCGGAGAGCAGCCGCACCGGAATTCCGCGCTTTTCGCACGCGTCGAGCAGGTCGCCCGGCACCGGCACGGTGTCGAGACCGTAGACCTCGGCGAACTCGACCCCCGCGCGGATGCTCTGCAGCAGGGGCTCGATGTCCTCGATCAGCACCGTACGCACGACGGACCGGGAAGGCTTGGTCACATCGACGATGCGCTGCACCGCGGGGTCGGAACGGTCGACAATAACGTCAAGATTGGGCACGACGGAGACGTTAGCACAGGGGTTGTGACCGATTCGGACCCTTTCGGGAGCGGCCGGCGAGGACCCCGCTCCCGAATTGTTTTCCCTGGCGAAACCCTGCTTTTCCGCATTCCCCACGCGGGAAATGCCCGGAGCGCGAGACACCGGGGCACGGGACCCTCGGGACGGAGCGTCCAGGATCCCGGGTACGACAAAGGGCCCGTACGACCGGAGTCGTACGGGCCCTTCGCGTGATTCGAGCGCTCCTACGGAGCCACCCGGTCAATCAAGCCACAAGCAAGCGGACTTACTTGTTGATCTTGACGACCTGGCCGGCGCCGACGGTCCGGCCACCCTCACGGATGGCGAACTTGAGGCCCTCCTCCATGGCGACGGGCTGGATCAGCGCGACGGTCATGGAGGTGTTGTCGCCCGGCATGACCATCTCGGTGCCCTCGGGGAGGGTCACGACGCCGGTCACGTCCGTGGTACGGAAGTAGAACTGCGGGCGGTAGTTGTTGAAGAACGGGGTGTGACGGCCACCCTCGTCCTTCGACAGGATGTAGGCCTGGGCCTCGAACTCGGTGTGCGGGGTGACCGAACCGGGCTTGATGATGACCTGGCCGCGCTCGACATCCTCGCGCTTGATGCCACGGAGGAGCAGACCGACGTTCTCACCGGCCTGGCCCTCGTCGAGCAGCTTGCGGAACATCTCGATACCGGTGACCGTGGTGGTGGTCTTCTCGGTCTTGATGCCGATGATGTCGACGGTCTCGTTGACCTTGAGGACACCACGCTCGATACGACCGGTGACGACGGTGCCACGACCGGTGATCGTGAAGACGTCCTCGATCGGCATCAGGAACGGCTTGTCGACGTCACGCTCGGGCTGCGGGATCGACTCGTCGACGGCCTTCATGAGGCCGAGGAGCTTCTCGCCCCACTCCTTGTCGCCCTCGAGGGCCTTGAGCGCGGAGACGCGGACGACCGGCAGGTCGTCGCCCGGGAACTCGTACTCGGTGAGGAGCTCACGGACCTCGAGCTCGACGAGCTCCAGGATCTCCTCGTCGTCCACCATGTCGGCCTTGTTCAGGGCGACGACGATGTACGGAACGCCGACCTGGCGGGCCAGGAGCACGTGCTCCTTGGTCTGCGGCATCGGGCCGTCGGTGGCGGCGACCACGAGGATGGCGCCGTCCATCTGGGCCGCACCGGTGATCATGTTCTTGATGTAGTCGGCGTGACCGGGGCAGTCGACGTGCGCGTAGTGACGCGACTCGGTCTGGTACTCGACGTGCGCGATCGAGATCGTGATACCGCGCTGGCGCTCCTCGGGAGCCTTGTCGATCTGGTCGAACGCCGAGGCCTCGTTCAGCTCCGGGTACGCGTCGTGCAGCACCTTGGTAATGGCGGCCGTGAGGGTCGTCTTACCGTGGTCGATGTGACCGATGGTGCCGATGTTGACGTGCGGCTTAGTCCGCTCGAACTTCGCCTTCGCCACTGGGGTCCTCCTGTGGAGTGGTTCTGAACGCCTTGCTTCATCGGCGCCAGGATGATCTTTGCTGGGGTGCCGTCCGCCGGGGATCTCCCCTTCCGGGTCCTTCCCCGGCGGTCGGTGTCAAGCCTAAAGCGTGGAAACGCGGAGCGTTACTCGCCCTTGGCCTTCGCGATGATCTCCTCGGCGACGTTCCGCGGAACCTCGGCGTAGGAGTCGAACTGCATCGAGTAGCTTGCGCGACCCGAGGTCTTGCTGCGGAGGTCTCCGACGTAGCCGAACATCTCCGACAGAGGCACGAGGCCCTTCACGATGCGAGCACCGTGACGCTCCTCCATGGCCTGGATCTGGCCACGGCGGGAGTTGATGTCGCCGACGACCTCGCCCATGTAGTCATCGGGCGTGGTGACCTCGACGGCCATCATCGGCTCGAGGAGCACGGGGGACGCCTTGCGCGCGGCCTCCTTGAAGGCCTGCGAACCGGCGATCTTGAAGGCGAGCTCGGAGGAGTCGACCTCGTGGTAGGCACCGTCGAGCAGGATGACACGGACACCGGTCATCTCGTAGCCCGCCAGGATGCCGAACTGCATGGCCTCCTGCGCACCCGCGTCCACCGAGGGGATGTACTCCTTGGGGATGCGGCCACCGGTGACCTTGTTCACGAACTCGTACGAGGCCTCGCCGGCCTCGATCGGCTCGATCGCGATCTGCACCTTGGCGAACTGACCGGTACCACCGGTCTGCTTCTTGTGGGTGAAGTCCACGCGCTCGACGGCCTTGCGGATCGTCTCGCGGTACGCGACCTGCGGCTTGCCGACGTTCGCCTCGACCTTGAACTCGCGACGCATACGGTCGACGAGGATGTCGAGGTGAAGCTCGCCCATACCACCGATGATGGTCTGGCCGGTCTCCTCGTCCGAGTGAACCTGGAAGGAGGGGTCCTCCTCCGCGAGACGCTGGATGGCGACACCCAGCTTCTCCTGGTCACCCTTGGACTTGGGCTCGATGGCGACCTGGATGACCGGCGCCGGGAAGTCCATGGACTCCAGGATGACCGGGGCCTTGTCGTCACACAGCGTCTCACCAGTGGTGGTCTGCTTCAGACCCATGACGGCGACGATGTCACCGGCGCCCACCGACGCGATCTCCTCACGCTTGTTCGCGTGCATACGGTAGATCTTGCCGATGCGCTCCTTCTTGCCCTTCACGGAGTTCAGCACCGCGGTGCCGGCCTCCATGCGGCCCGAGTAAACCCGGACGAAGGTGAGCTTGCCGAGGTGCGGGTCGCTCGCGATCTTGAACGCGAGAGCGGCCAGCGGCTCGTCCTCGGACGGCTTGCGAAGGATGACCTTCTCGGCGTCCTTGACGTCCTGGCCCTCGATGGCCTCGACGTCGAGCGGCGAGGGGAGGAAGCGCACGACGGCGTCGAGCAGGGGCTGAACGCCCTTGTTCTTGAACGCGGTGCCACAGAACACCGGGGTGACCGTGGTGGAGTCCTTCGAACCCGACGCGATCGTGATGCGGCGGACGGCCGCGTAGAGCTGCTCCTCGGTGGGCTCGGTGCCCTCCAGGAACATCTCCATGATCTCGTCGTCGTTCTCGGCGACACCCTCGAGCAGCTTGCCGCGGTACTCCTCGGCGAGCTCCTGCATGTCGGCCGGGATGTCGACGATGTCGTACATCTCGCCCTTGCTCGCGTCGGCGGACCAGACGAGAGCCTTCATGCGGACGAGGTCGACGACACCCTGGAAGTCGGCCTCGGCACCGATCGGGAGCTGCATGACGATCGGGGTCGCGCCGAGGCGCTCGTCGATCATGCCCACGCAGCGGAGGAAGTCGGCACCCGTACGGTCGAGCTTGTTGACGAAGCAGATACGCGGAACGCCGTAGCGGTCCGCCTGACGCCAGACAGTCTCGGACTGGGGCTCGACGCCGGCGACGCCGTCGAACACGGTGACAGCACCGTCGAGCACGCGCAGCGAACGCTCCACCTCGACGGTGAAGTCGACGTGACCCGGCGTGTCGATGATGTTGATCGTGTGATCGACGTCCTCGAGCGGCCAGTGGCAGGTGGTGGCAGCGGACGTGATCGTGATGCCACGCTCCTGCTCCTGCTCCATCCAGTCCATCGTGGCGGCGCCGTCGTGGACCTCACCGATCTTGTACGAAACGCCGGTGTAGAACAGGATCCGCTCGGTGGTGGTCGTCTTGCCCGCGTCGATGTGGGCCATGATGCCGATGTTGCGCACCTTGGCCAGGTCAAGCGAAGTGGTAGCCATAAGGCTTCAGTCTTCTCTCGGTCTCGATGTGGGTTGCGACTACCAGCGGTAGTGCGCGAAGGCCTTGTTGGACTCGGCCATCTTGTGCGTGTCCTCGCGCTTCTTGACGGCAGCACCGAGGCCGTTCGAGGCGTCGAGGAGCTCGTTCATGAGGCGCTCGGTCATGGTCTTCTCGCGACGGGCGCGGGAGTAACCGACCAGCCAGCGCAGCGCGAGGGTGGAGGCACGACCCGGCTTGACCTCGATCGGCACCTGGTAGGTGGCGCCACCGACACGGCGGGACTTGACCTCGAGGGACGGCTTGACGTTCTCGAGAGCGCGCTTCAGCGTGATGACCGGGTCCTGGCCGGTCTTCTCACGAAGACCCTCCATGGCGCCGTACACGATGCGCTCGGCGGTGGAACGCTTGCCGTCCAGCAGGATCTTGTTGATCAGCGAGGTGACAAGAGGAGAGCTGTAGACCGGGTCGATGATGACCGGGCGCTTCGGGGCGGGGCCCTTACGAGGCATTCTTACTTCTCCTTCTTGGCGCCGTAGCGGCTGCGAGCCTGCTTGCGGTTCTTGACACCCTGGGTGTCAAGCGAACCGCGGATGATCTTGTAACGAACACCCGGCAGGTCCTTCACACGGCCACCACGCACGAGCACGATGGAGTGCTCCTGCAGGTTGTGTCCCTCACCCGGAATGTAGGCCGTGACCTCGATACCGGAGGTCAGACGCACACGCGCGACCTTACGGAGGGCCGAGTTCGGCTTCTTCGGGGTGGTCGTGAACACACGCGTGCAGACGCCGCGGCGCTGAGGGGAACCCTCAAGTGCGGGCGTCTTGTTCTTCTCGACCTTGTCCTGCCGGCCCTTCCGGACCAGCTGCTGGATCGTAGGCACTACTTCTCCGGTTTCTGTGTGCCGATCGTAAAGCTAACCTGGAACGTCGCCGACCCACGCGGTCGGGTGTGTCGAATCACGCGGACCCTCCACCGAGGGCGGAAAGGTGCGGATCGCGGTGGCCGGTTTCGGAACCTTGTGTGCGGTTGAGGACACGCACTCGGCTCCGGGCACACCCCAGGCACAAGGCATGAGCGTACCTACCGCATGCACTCCGGTCAAAACAAATGCCCACGCAGGCAGAACCCCGGGCGGTCGGCCGAAACGGCGGCCCGGGGCGCGCCTGGGACCGACCCTCCATCAATCCTCCCCCGAGGCTCCGGTGACCCCCCGAGGGACCCCGAGAGGGCCCGTGGGGGCTCTGTGGGCGACCGTGGGGGTCCCGGGGAGGCCTGGAGGCGGGAAAGGGACCGAACGGGGCCCCGGGGGGCACCTGCACGGAATGAGAGGTTCCGGGCGGGGGTGCCGCGGGGGCCCGGAATCGGGGGCGGGTGGGCGCGGCCGACAGATGTGGCCGGTGGACGTGACGGTGGGCGTGACGGGGTACGGCCGCCGGGGCCGGTGGCCGGAACCCGTCGCCCCTCGGATCAGTCCTGGGCGGCGCGGCGGGTGCCGGGCTCGTCCACCTCGGGGTCGAGGAACTGATTGACGACCTTGACGAAGACGCCCATCCGCTCGTCGGGGACGCCGAGCCAGCGCGCGAAGTCCTCCATGGTCGGCTGCCAGTCGCCCGGCGGCAGCAGATCCGCGGCCAGCGGCAGCTCCTCCGGGGTCACCCGCCCGGACCGGATGAGCATGTCGCGGACCGACACCCCGAGGAGCGGGGCGATCCTGCGCATGGTCTCCAGGTCGGGCATGCTCTGCCGCTGCAGCAGCCGGGTCACGGCGGCGCGGTGCACGCCGGCCTCGTCGGCGATCCGCGACTTCCCGCCGCCCCGGGGGCTGTCGATGTCGTAGCCGCGAGCCCGCATCAGTCCCTCGACCCAGCCCGCGAACTCGTCGAGTCCTTGAGTGCTCATGTGTCCTGCTCCCTCACTCCCCCACCCTTACGGGCCCCTTACCTTAGCGTGCTTGCGCGCACAGAATTACGTGCTTTCGGGCACGCAACCGTGACGAATCAGTGAAGAAATACGGAAGGTGAGCGGGGGGTCGCAAAGGGATCACCATCCCTTCGGAAAGAAGTTGGTTGCGCGCTCGCACGCAACATGCTTATCGTGCTCGGCGCCGCACTCGTCGGCCTCCCGAGTCCGTGGGCCCCCGGCCCCCGGGGCGGGGGCCCGGACCGTGGAGAACACCTTGCAGCAGCCCGACACCTCCCCCTGGCAGGCCACCGCCGCGTGCGCCGGCCTCTCCCCGACCGTCGTCTTCTCCCGGCGCGGCAAGGAGGCGGCCCCGGCCCTGCGGGCCTGCGCCGTCTGCCCCGTGAGCCGCGAGTGCGAGACGGTCGTCGCCCCGGCCGAGAGCTGGTTCGACGGCGTCTGCGCGGGCCGTCTGTGGCGCAACGGACGTCCGGTACGGCCGCGCCGCGGGCGCGGCGGGGCGGCCGGGATCGATACGGCCGACGGGACCGACGTGACCGGCGCGGGCGGGGTCGCCGCAGCCGACGGGGCGCCGGCCGCCGCCGGCCCGAACCGGTCCCAGCGCCCGGGCCTTTCGATCCGGCCGTCCCACCAGACCCACCAGACCCACCAGACCCACCAGACCCACCAGGCCCTTCCGGCCCGCACAAGCCGTCCGGACCACCTGGCCGGCCTCACCTCCGGAGGCAACCGTGGCTGAGCGATCCGGTACGGGCGCGGCGCGGCCGCCGCGCGACACCGACGGACGGACGGCGACAAGCGGGCATCCGGCGGACGGACAGCCGGCGGCCCCGACCGACGGGCACCTGGCGGCCCCGGCCGACGGCCACCCGGTGGCCGGACACCCCGCGACCCCGGTGGGCGGCCACTCGGCGGACGAGCGGGTGATGCGGGACCTCACGTTGTGGGCCGCCTCCCTCGTACGCCAGTTCCCCGAGCTGGCCGAGGAGCTGGCGCCCGGTCGCCGGGGGCCCGCCCCGGCCGCTCCCGCCACCGCCCCGCGCCCTGGCCACGACGAACTGATCCGCGCCGAGCGGCGCGAGGCGCTGCTGCTGGAACAGCGGCACGGTCTGGTCGTCCCCGGGCACGGTGCCGCGCCCATCCGGCTGCATGTCTCCGACGCCATCCGCGACATCACCGACGGCGTGGTGGAGCTGGAGGAGGCGGTATGCGCCCGGCTCGGACTCCCCCGGCCGCGCCGGGCGGGGGTCGTGGAGCGGCTGCGCCGGATCGTCGGTCTGCGGGACGCGGTCGCCGCGTACCCCGTGCTCGCCCGGCACGTACGGGACGAGATCCGCCGCATGGCCCGCCGCTGCGCGCGGACGCTGGGCGACGCGGAGACGGTCGTACGGGTCTCGGGACGCTGCCCGTGGTGCGACTCGGTCTCGCTGCGGGCCTTCCCGGACCGGCGGGCGGTGCTGTGCGTGAACCCGGCGTGCCTGTGCACGGACCCGGCGTGCGGCTGCCAGGACGACCCGGCCTACCGGCATCTGTGGCCCGAGGAGCGGTGGGCGGAGCTGGCGGACGCGTCGGGGGCCCGTACGGACGAGATCGAAGCGGCGATGGACGACACGACGGAGACCTCATGCTGAGTTCGACGGCGGCGACCGCGCCGGCCACACGGTCCCTGTCGGGCCTGCCGGGCCTGCCGGCCCTGATCCCGGGGCCGCTCGCCGCCGAGGAGGCGGGCGTCGCCCCGGCGACCATCCGCAAGTGGGTCCAGCTGGGCCATCTGCGGGCGGCGGGCAAGGCGGGACGGGCGCAGTTGTTCCGGCTGGAGGACGTCTTCGCGGCGGAACGCGCGGCGCGGCGCCGGCCCCGTACCGCCTGATCCGGCATATGCCGCACTGAAGCGCCCCGTGTCTCTCGGACGAGACACGGGGCGCTTCGTCGTCTCACCTCACCGCCGGATCACCTCACCGTCACATCCCCCGCCGCGTCGCGTCGTCAGATCTCGGGCCTCGGATCGCGAGGAACGCGTGCAGCGACTCCGTCAGGTCGGCGACGAAACGTTCCCGTACGGGCTCCGCGACCCGGTCGAGGGAGAGATACGGGTTGAGGTCCTCCAGCTCGACGAGGAGCAGCGCGCCCTCCCGGGTCCGGCAGGCGTCGACGCGCTGGATGCCGTGGTCGAGGGTGTTCCAGCCGATGAAGCGGCGGGCGAAGCGCAGATCGTCCTCGGTCGGCTCGTACGGCTCCAGAACCCAGCGGCGCTCGGGGTCGGGGGCGTACAGCGCGTACTGGAAGCGGTCGTCCACGAAGTAGAAGGACACCTCGTGGAGGAAGTCGATCCGGGGCTGGAGGAGGAGCGTGCCGGCGGCGGCGTGGTCGTCGAGCGCGGCGAGTTCCTCGTACGGCAGGAAGCGCAGCCCTATGGAGTCGGCGCCCGCCTTGGGCTTGACCGCGTACAGCTCGGCCGCGGGCAGCCGGTCGGCGTGCTCGGCGCGGTCGACGGTGGGGATGACGGGGTATCCGGCGGCGGTGAGGTCGAGCAGGTACTGCTTGCCCGCCATGTCGGCGCGCCCGTGCGGCGGGTTGTAGACGCGGATGCCGCGCGCGGTCGCGGCGGCGCGGAAGGCGTCGTAGTCGTCCTGGTAGTGCAGGACGGGGCCGCTGTTGCGGACGACCACGGCGTCGAAGCCGTCCATGAGGGCGGCGGCGTCGCGCGGGTGGCACAGGGCGAGGTCGAAGTCGGCGCGGAGCCGGGCGGTGAGGTCGATGTCCTCGTCGCAGTAGCGCCGGCCGCGGGCCGGATAGGCGAGGTCGGTGACGTAGAGCAGACGGGGGCGGCGGGCGGCGGGGGCGGCACGTACCGGCGGCGGGGACGGTTCGGACGCGGTCGAGGGCACAGTGGGGACAGGGGGTGCAGGGGGCACAGGGGGTACGGAGGGCACGGACGGCTCCTGGTTCGGCGCGCGGCAGACGGCGGCCCGCCGGGTGGGCTGCCCCACTATCAGGCCCCTGAGCTGGGCTTTCAAGGGTCCGGTGAGGGGTCGGGCAAGCGGCCGGACGGTCGTGGTCCCGATCGGGTGAGCGATCGGATCCCGAACTAGTTGCGTGCGCGCACGCTCTCTGTCACAGTTGGTGCAGCGGCGGAGCTGCGCCCGTAGGACGGGCGGCGGCTTCGCCGTTCGCCGTCCGGGCGCGCTCCGCGCCCCTCGCCCCCTCCCCCGCGTCGAGCGCCCCGGACGGCCGCCCGCCCTTCCCCTCCCGAGGACCCCGAGGAGCAGTCATGACCACTCCCCCGAGTGCGTTCCCGGACGTCGAGAAGCTGGTCGTCGACGTCCTCAAGGCCGACCCGGCGCTGGCCGGCGTCACGGTCGCCGTCCAGGCGCCCACCGGTTTCGACGGCACGCAGAACACCGTCCTGGTCAACCGCCGCGGCGGCGCCTGGATCGGCGATCTGCACGTCGACAAGCCGCTGATCGAGTTCGAGGTGTACGGCCCGACCAAGAACGCGGCCCACATCCTCGCCAACGCGGCCCGCCGGGCGCTGCTCGCCACCATCGGCAAGCAGGTCGGCGTCAATCTCGTCCAGGACGTGGAGGAGATGGACGGCCCGCGCTGGATGCCCGACTACCTGTACCGCGGCGCCAATCGCTACCTCTGCGTCATCCAGCTCGCGCTGACCGTCTTCTAGACCGGATCGCGCCCGGACGACACGCGCCCCGCGCCCGTCCCGTACCCCGGGACCTCCCGCGCAGGGCCCGCCCACGGCCCGCCCAGGGTCCGCCCAGGGTCCGCCCAGGGCGGCTCGCCGCCCCGGGATCCGCCCGCGCGACACCCCCGAGCGCCACTCCGGCGCTCCCCACAGACCAGGCCTCGCCGGCCCCTCCGGCGGGGCCTTCGCCGTACCCGGACCGGAATCCCTCCGGTCCGGGGCGGTGCCCCCACCCTCTCTACAAGGAGAAACCCACCATGGCAGGAAACAACTCCGCCGAGATCCGCGTCGCCGGAATCGGCAAGCTCTTCGTGGCCGACGCCGGCACCGCCGCCCCGACCGCCTTCGGCACCGACACCACCACCGACTGGACCGGCGCGGGCTGGAAGGACCTGGGCTTCACCACCGGCGACGGTGTCACCTTCTCGAAGAAGGACAAGCTGGAGGCCATCGACTCGTGGCAGTCGGTCTCCCCGGTGCACTACATCTACTCGGCGCGTGACCTGTCGCTGAAGTTCTCGCTGCTGCAGTTCAACGAGCTGACGATGCCGTTCTTCATGGGCGGCGGCGACGTCAAGTCCGAGGCCGTTCCGCCGGCCACGTCCGACGTCTACCGCTACGAGATCGCGGAGCGTCCGTACGCGGACGTGCGCGCCCTCGGCCTGGAGTTCACCGACGTCAAGGCGGGCTCCACGGACAAGGTCACCTACCGCTTCGTGATCGCCCGCGGCCAGGTGACGGCGACCGACGACATCAAGCTGGCCCGCAAGGCCGCCTCCCAGCTGGGCATCACGTTCACCGCGATGTCCAAGGGCGACGGCAAGCCGCTGGCCACCTTCCTCATGAAGGACAGCCAGTACGCCGCGGGCTGATCCCCTTCCCGGGCGGGGCGGGCCGGCGACCGTCGGCCCGCCCCGCCCGGGGCCTCTCCCGCTCGCACCCTCCGCTCCACACTGCTCTCCCTTTCCCCAGCTCTCCCTCTCTCCTCTCTTCCCGCACCTCACGCACTCGGACACAGGAGTACGCACCATGGCCCGTTTCGACGTCAACGCCGCTCGCGCCCAGCGCCAGGAGGCCGCCGGCCGCACCTGGAGTTTCGAACTGGACGGCGAGACCTACACCCTCCCCACCGAGCTCTCCCGCGCGACGGCGAAGGCCCTGCGCAAGCTCGACGACAACGACGTGGACGGGCTGCTCGAACTCCTCATGGGCGAGGCGCAGTTCGCCCGCTTCGAGCAGCACGACATCACCATGCAGGACATCGCCGCCATCCTGGAGGCCTACGGCAAGGAGACCGGGCTCGGCCTGGGGGAAGACTGAGCCTCGTCGAGTTCGTCGACGAACACGCCGAGGCACTCGAGGCGGACCTGCTCCGTCATTACGGCACCGACCTGCTCGACTGGCACCGCGGCGCGCTGTCCAGCCGGCGCCTGTCGGTGCTGATCAAACATCTGCCGAACGACAGCGCCGTGCTGCGCGAGATCCACGGCGAGGGCGCGGAGTGGTCGGTCACCGACCATCTGCTCGCGGCGGCGGTGGATCATCTGGCGGTCTCCAACTGGATGTTCGCCTGCGTCAACACCGGCGAGGACGACGACCAGCCGGAGGCGCCGCAGCCGGTCCCGCGTCCGAGTTCGCCGGACGGCGACGAGGACGGGGACGGGGATGGCGCGAACGGTGAGGACGGCGCCGGGGGTGAAGGTGGGCGCACCGTGCTGGAAGCCGGCGGCGAGGCCGTCAGCCCTGGTGCTCTGGCCCGCTTCTTCGGCTGAACCTCACCCGCGCGCCGCGCCGACGGGGCCGTCGGCGGGCTCGGGCCTGGTGGCTCGCGTCTGGTGGCTCGGGCCTGAGGGCGCGGGCGGGCACGGCGGCTCCGATGGGCCGGTGGGCCCGCCCGTCGGCCCTGCGGCTCTGCGGCTCTGGTGGGCCCGTCGACTTCGGCGGGTCCGTCGCGCCCGGTGGTGTCTGTCAGATCCAGCGAGTCCTACGGGTCCGACAGGCCCAACAGACCCGACAGGCCCGACAAGCTCACGAATCCGTCGAGCCCGCCGAATCAGCCGAACTCGCCGAACCCCGGAGCCCGTTCCCGTCAGGGAGCGCGCTCCGGGGGCACGTCCTGTGCGCGTTCCTCCAGTTCCCTGGCCCGGTCGGAGAGCCGACGGCCCCGGCCGCCGGCGCGTCCGTCCGGTTCACCGTTCTCGGCGTCGCGCGCGGCGGGCTGCCCGGGCACGCCGTCGAGCGGCGGAACGATCGGACGCCCGCCCTTGCCGCGTACCACCTTCCGTACCGGCTTCGGGTTCCGGCGGGTCCGGCTCTCCTGGGCCGCGACCCGCGCTTCGGACCCCGTCCCCGGCCCCGTCCCCGGCCCCGGCCTCGTACCGGATTCCGGTTCAGGCGCGGGTTCGAACGCGGGCTCGGGCTCGGGCTCGGGATCCGGTTCGGGCTCCGGCTCGGGTACGCGTTCACAGTCGCCGCGCCGCTCGAACAGCTCTCGCTCCCGGCGGACGCGCTCTTCGGCGCGGACCACGGAGGCGGGCGGTTCGAGCAGCCGGGCGAAGGGCAGCGCGATGACCCGGGCGCCGTCCGGATTGTCCCGGCGGCGCTGGGGCTGTCGGATGCCCCGCGCGTCGGCCTGGCCTTGCGCGTACGCGTCGGCCACCCGCTTCTCGTACTCGCGCCGTATCCGGGGGAGTTCGTCCGAGACGGCCTCGGCCCAGCCGGCGGTGAACGCGGTGGTCTCGCGCCGGTCCACCTCGGCGCGCGGCATGACGACGAGGTCCTCCGGGGCGCACCCGGCGACGTGGACGAGCTCGGCGACCCGGGCGAAGAGATGGGGCAGGTCCGGGTGGGCTGCGAGCCAGTCGACGACCTGCTCCCGCCGGCTAGCGCTCGGCTCCGTTTCCATGCGTCCGCACTGCCTTCCAACCCCCTGGGGTCCCCACGCGCCCCTCGCGCCCCTCGCCCCCCGACTGTGTCAGGTGCAGGGAACGCGTCCTCCAGAGTACCCGGGCCGCCCGCAGGCGCTCATCAAGGTTCAACCGCTGCCCCATGCCGTCGGGAAGACGCCACGTCAGGTGTTTCATGCTCGACAAGCCCGAACACTTGTTCGACAATGCTTCGCACGCACGATCGATAGTCGGAAGGCAGGTCACCATGACGTCCCAGGCCGGAGGAAACCACTCGGGCAGCAAGCTCCATGACCGCCTCGACGCACTGCTCCAGGGCCCCGGTTCCCTCGACAAACGCGCCCTGCTCGCCACGGTCGACGCCGAACTCGCGGCCCGCGAACTCCACGCGTACAAGGCCGGCTGGAACGACGCCCTGGCCGAGGCCCGCCAGGCCTCATAGACCCACGACACGCCACGGCGCGCACCCGACCGCGCCGTCGCGCGGCGCGGCGCCCGGCATCCGATCACGCCGCCCCGCACCAGGGCGGATGACGGCCGGCACTCGTCAGCTGAACACCGTCGCGATCAGAACGACGGCGGCGACCAGAGAGACGAAGCCCGCCAGGAAGACGTAGGGGAGCCTCACCCTGAAGGAGCGCAGGTACTGCGCCGTGGCCGCGGAAGCCGGCCGCTCCGGGTCGAATATCAGCGTGAGGCGCTCCCCGTACGCCGGGGCCGGCGCAGGGCTGACCACCGTGACGAGCACTTCACCGCCCCCCTCCAGCCGGAAGGCGCAGCTGAGGCGCTCCACGCCCCCCCCCGTCCCTCCGGATGCGCCCCACGCACTCCGCATCGATCTCGACCCCTCTCCTCAGGAGCCTGCGGTCACGGATCAGATCCGGCAGATACAGCAGGGCCACCGCTCCCAGCGGGAGAGCGAAGAAGCACAGATAGGGCAGAGCGCCCGAAAGATCCACTGCGGACGGACTCACGAAACCCCCCGTATCGAAATCCCTCGCGATTCGGCGCCCAGTCTAACGACGGCACCATTCACAGGAGGCCCGAAGTGACGGACTACGTAACAAAGACCGAGCTCCCCGGCGCCATCAGCCAAGCCGTAACAAAAGAGATCGACGCATACGACAAGAAGAAGGAACAGGAAGAGAACTCCAAGGTCGTCGGCGACTGGAAGACCTGGGTCGCCACCGAATTCAATGGCTTCAAGACGGAGTTCACCGCCTTCAAGTCCGAATGGGTTCCCTTCAACGCCTCCTTCCCCTCCGTCTTCAACCTTGAGGAATTCATCAAGGAGAAGGCCGGATTGGAATACCGGAACGGTTTCCTGCGGCGTGAGGGTCCGGACTCCCCCAACAATCGGATAGCGAGGGCGGAGGCGAAAATCACCGCCCTTGAGGGCAAGGCCACCGAGGCGACCACGAAGATCGCCGAGCTTGAGGGCAAAGCCACCGACGCGGCCCAGAAGATCCGCGACCACGGGACCGCGATACAGACCGCGGAGCGAAGGATCACCGCGGCGAACAACAGGATCACCTCGCTGGACACCAAAGTCGGCAACGCCGAAACCAAGATCACCAGGTTGAAGGAAACGGTCCAGCGGATGAACCGCCGGTCGGCCAGCACCAGAAATCAGGCCCGGGGTATCCGCACCGACGCGCAGGTCCAGAACGCCACCAGCGACATCCAGCGACTGGAGCGACAGGTCCATTTGCTCACCTCCGCGCTCTCGTGACCCCACCCCACGCCGTATCGACCCCCAGTAGCGGAGGTGGACACGCATGTCCCTCGTCAGCTCCCTGAAAAACGCCAACGGATCCCTGCAACAGTTCCGATCGGCCACGTCCAACGCCGAACGCGCCGCGTCGACCCTCGGTCAGCGCGCCTCGTCGGCCGGGCGGGGCGTCAGCGGGGTGAAGGGCGCGGCCCAGGGCTCCGCCAAGGAGCTCAAGAATCTCAAGACCGCCTCGGACCAGGCCGAGAAGGCCATGACCAAAGCCGGCAAGACCGGCGAGTCCGCCGGCGGCAAGCTCGGCAAGTACGAGTCCGGCGCCGGCAAGGCGTCCAAGGGCCAGGACAAGCTCAACAAGTCCATGAAGGGCAACTTCCTGGCGCGGCTGCTCGAACTCTTCATGCCGCTCATCGAGAAGGTCGTCGAGATGGCGACCCGCTCGAAGACGATGCAGACGATCATGAAGAAGGCCTTCACCGTCATCAAGTCGGTGATCAGCTCCGTCATGAAGGCCATCGGCCCGATCATGAAAAAGGCCGGCGCCCTGATCAAGACGGTCTGGAACGGCATCAAGTCGGCCATCTCCAGCGTCGTCAAGGCGGTCGCGACCGTCATCAAGACCTACGTGACCATCTGGAAGACGGTCATCACCACCGTCCTGAAGGCGATCAAGACGGTCGTCAGCAGCGTGTGGAACGGCATCAAGGCCGTGATCACCCCGGTGATCAACTGGATCAAGAGCGCGATCCCGAACGCCTTCCACGCCGTCAAGGACAAGATGTCGTCCATCTGGAACGGCCTGAAGGACATCGCGTCCCGGGCGTTCAACGGCATCAAGAGCGGTGTCTCCGGCCCGATCAACGCCGTCATCGGCCTGATCAACCGCATGATCGGCGCCCTCAACCGGGTCAAGGTCAGCGTCCCCGGCTGGGTGCCCCTCGTCGGCGGCAAGACCTTCGGCGTCAGCATCCCCACCATCCCGATGCTCGCCACCGGTGGTGTCGTCATGCCGCGTAACGGCGGTGTCCCCGCGATCATCGCCGAGGCCGGCGAGGCCGAGGCCGTCCTCCCGCTGTCCAAACTGGACCGGCTGCTCGCCGTCACCGCCCGCCGCGCCCGGATGCACGCGCAGATGCAGGCGGGCCAGGGCATGGGCGCCGGGCTGCACATCGAGCACTATCACGCGTCCCGGGGCAGTGACCCGCAGTCCACCGCCGACGCGCTGATGTACCTGGCGAAGGCACGCGGATGAGTACGGCCATGGCCGTACCCCGCGACCCGCTCGCCGGCAGCGCCTCGGCCTTCGCCGGCCTGCGGCGGGCAGCCCAGCAGGGCGAGCAGACGGTGCGGCGGCTGCTGAGTTCGGTACGCCGCGCCGCCTCCGGGGTCGACGCCCTCGGCCGCGACGCCAAGGGAGCGACGCCGTCCGTCCGTACCTTCGGGCAGGACGCCTCCGCCGCGAGCGGCGCCGTCGGCAAGCTCGGTCAGTCGAACGCGACGGTCAGCGGCCTCAAACGCATCGGGACCATGGCGGCCAGGGCCCGCAAGAGCTCCGGCAAGATCGGTACGGGCATCGGCGGCATCCTCGCCCTCCTCCTGCCGCTGCTGCCCATCACCGACATCGTCACCGGGCTGATGGACACCTTCGGCACCGTGATGACCGTCGCCTCCGTCGCCATGATGGCGATCAACGTCGTCATGCGCGGCAACCCGCTCGGCTTCGTCGCCGGCATCCTGCTCCCCGTCGCCGGCTGGCTCATCGAGTACGCGATGAACTCCGAGACCGGGCAGCGGATCATGCGGCAGGTCTTCCAGCAGGCCCTCAAGGGCTTCCAGTCCGTCTGGAAGTTCCTCCAGCCGGTGTTCAAGGTGATCGGCACGGTCGTCGGGACCTACTTCAAGGCCTACCTCACCGTCATCGTCACCATCCTGAAGGTCGTCGTCGCCGCCGTCGACGGCCTCACCCATGTCCGGTCCACCGTCACTTCCGCCCTCAACGCGCTGCGCGGCATCGCGTCGCGCACGATCGGCGGGATCAAGAGCGCGATCCACCCCTTCCTGTCCTTCTTCACCGAGTCCGTGCCGGGCTTCTTCCGGCACGCCAAGGACGCGCTGGGCAAGGCACTCCACGGGATGGGCGAGCTGGTCAAGGGCGGTCTGAGCGCGGTACTCGGAGTGGTGAAGGGGCCGATCAGCGGTCTCGCCGCCTTCGCCAACTGGATCATCGACGGCCTCAACAAGCTGAGTTTCGACTTTCTCGGCAAACACTTCGGCGTCGACATCCCCAAGCTGCCGATGCTCGCCGAGGGCGGTGTCGTCTTCCCCGGCGCCGCCGACGCCCCCCGCATCGACCCGTTGGCCGTCCTGGAGAACCGCCGTGTCCCGGCGGTCACCGAGGCGCCCCGGCCGCCGCACCGGATCCGGGACTTCCACGAGGACCCGGGGGCCGGTCCCCGGTCGACCGCCGAGGATCTGCTGTTCCTCGCCGGCGCGCACTGCTGACGCCCTGCCGCCTGCCGACATCCCCGCCGCACGCCGGCACCCCACGCCGCCCGGCGCACCCATGTGCCCCACGTCGCCCCCATCCACCCGCCCTCAGAAGTGAGGTGACGGCCTCATGGCCGAGAACTCCACCGGCTACGCCGGCAACACCTACACCGCCGACCTCGCCCCCGGCTCCCTCATCACCCAGGACGGGCAGATGCAGTGGGCCGGGCTGCTCATCGGCCCCGGCACCCCCTTCGCCGTGGACCGCTCCGGTCTGTCCGGCTGGGAGGACCTGCCGGAGTACGACTCTTCCGACGCCGACCGGCCCACCTCGCACGGCGCCTGGCCGGGCTCCCGCTACGCCAAGCCGCGCAAGGTCGGCGGCACGATCGTCCTGATGCCGGAGTTCGACAGCGTCCCCGAGGCCCTGCGCGCGCTGCGCCAGGCGCTCGCCCTGATGGACGAGGAACGCTGGCTGACCGTACGGCTGCACGGCGAGCTGCTCGCCGTACGCGCCCGGATCGCCCAGCGGGTGGTCCCGGCCGACCAGGGCTTCGCCACGCAGGGCAGCTCGCGCATGTCGGTGCAGTGGCTGGCCTCCGACCCGCGCCGGTACGCCGTCTACGAGCAGTCGGCGTCCACCACGGCCCCGCAGCCGGAGTCCGGTCTGACCTGGCCGCTGACCTGGCCGCTCAACTGGGGCCAGGCCAGGTCCACCGGGGATGCCGTCGCCGAGAACACCGGGTCCGCGGCCACCCACCCGGTGATCGTCTTCCGCGGCCCGTGCTCCATGCCGACCGTCACCGAGCGGGTCAGCCAGCGCCGGCTGCGGTACGCGATCGACCTGGCCGCCGGGGACGAGCTGATCGTGGACACGGCCGCGGGCACGGTCACCCTCAACAACACCGCGTCCCGCCGCCACACCGCGATGGGCGACTCCAGTCCGGAGGAGCTGTTCGTGCTCGAACCGGGCCGCACCGAGCTGGCGTTCCGGCCCGACGGCGCCACGCCCGACGCGCTGATGACCGTCCGCTGGCGCAGCGCCGAGTGGTAGCCGACACCCCCACCGCCGTACTCGACGGCCCTGGTCCCCGCGCCCCCACCGGCACCACCCGCACCACTCCTCGCACCACCCCCGAACACCCGCCCAGCCCCACCAGCCCCACCAGCCCGACCGCCGAGGTGAAGCGATGACCGTACGAGCCGCCTGGCTCCAGTCCACCGGCCAGACCCGCGAGGACACCCGGATGGCACTGTCCGCGCTGCTCACCCCCAGCGGGCAGAGCGCCGCCGAGACCCCGCTGCGGTCCCGGCCCGGCATCGTGCCGGGCGGGCTCGTGCTGACCGGCACGGCCGCGATGCAGTGTGTGATCGGCACCGGCCGGGCCGTCATCCAGGGCAACGACACCGCCCAGGGCACGTACATGATCGCGGTGACCGCCGCCGAGACGCTGACGCTCACCGACGGCGACCCGCAGTACGGCCGGATCGACCTGATCGAACTGGCCGTCCTCGACGACACCTATGACAAGAGCGGGCGGGCCGAGGCAGTGATCCGGCTGGTCAAGGGCACGCCCTCGGCCACCCCGGTGGCCCCGGCCTCCGGTCCCGGCAGCGCCTTCCCGCTCTACACGGTCGCCGTCCCGGCGGGCACCTCCGCCGGCTCCGGGGGCATCGCCTGGCAGAGCGCCGTCACCACGCTCCACTACCCGATGACGGCGCTCGGCGGGATCATGCCGACGAGTGGTTTCAAGGGCGCGTACGTCGGCCAGTACCGCGATGTCTCCGGTCTGCTCCAGCGCTGGGACGGTACGACCTGGGTGTCGTACCCGAAGCCGATCGGCGGCATCGCGCCCAGCGGCACCGCGACGACCGGCGGCTACACCGGGCAGTACCGCGACAACGCCGGCGTCCTCCAGCGCTGGGACGGTGCCGCCTGGCAGTACGCCGAGGGCAAGGGGAAGATCCTCTTCGCCGCCACGCAGTGGCAGACCACCGAGGCCCAGAGCATCGCTCCCAACATCTGGACCCTGCTCACCCTGCCGACCGTCGAGGCCGACGACGCCAAGGGCTGGAACGGGACCGACACATACGTCGTCCCGCGCTCCGGCTACTGGCGTATCTCCGCCCAGGCCGCCTGGTCCAACGACGGCCAGACCGGCATGCGCGGCGCCCGCGTCTCGGTCAACGGCGTCGTCCAGTCCCGGATGAGCTGGCTCACCCCCGCCGCCAACGGCACGATCACCGTCGGCGGCTCCGCCCTGATCCACATCGACGCGGGCAAGACGGTCCAGCTCTCCGGCTACCAGAGCCACACCGCGGCGGTCCGCACGCTCGGCGGCTCCGGTTACTCCTGCACGCTCACCGCCGAGTGGCTCAAGGCCTGACCGGCCCACCCCCTGCGACGGCCTCTCCCGTCGCACAGCCCGCCCCTTCGCACCTCCCCCTCCGCCTCTCCACCCGATCGGAGAACACCGTGAATCTGCGCAGCAGCTGGGTCGCCGAGACCGGCCAGACCCGCGAGGACACCCGTCTCACCCAGACCCCGACCACCATGGTCAACCCGGTCCAGGTCCGCTCCGGCATCACCCCCGGCTCCTACAACGGCCAGTACCGGCTCTCCGGCTTCTGGATGACCGGCGCCTCCACCATGACCGCCACCGTCTCCGAGGGCCGCGCCGTCATCCAGGGCGACATCTCCCAGGGCGTCTACCCGGTCACGCTGCCCGCCTCCGAGCCGGTCACCTTCGCCACCGGCGACGCCCAGTTCGGCCGCGTCGACCTGGTCACCCTGCGGATCTACGACAACCTCTACGACGGCAGCAACCGCAACGAGGCGAAGATCGAGGTCATCCAGGGCGTGCCGAGCGCGTCCCCGGTCGCGGCGGCCGTCCCGCCGCGCTGTATGCCGCTGTACGAGGTGCTGGTCCCGGCCGGCGCCAGCGCGGGCAACGGCGGCATTCCGTGGAACACCTCCCTGCGGGACCTGCGCACCCCGGTCGTCGCGGTCGGCGGCATCCTGCCGGTAGAGAACGCGGTGCTGCCGGGCGCCTACCCGGGCCAGTACCAGGACACCGCGAACAACCAGTTCCAGCGCTGGGACGGCGGCAAGTGGGTCGCGTACCCGGAGGCGGTCGGCGGTGTGGTGCCCAGCTCGGCCTCCACCGCGCAGGGCAGTTACGTCGGCCAGTACCGGGACGGCACCAACGGCGAGCTGCAGCGCTGGAACGGCACCGCGTGGGCGCCGGCGTTCCGCGGGGGCTACTACAACGACTTCAGCGACGCGGGCACCACCAAGTCCACCACGTACACCCCCAATCTGACCGACACGGTGAAGACGCCGTTCTCGGTGACCTTCACGGCCCCGGCGTCGAAGGCCGTGCTCGTCTCCTTCGGCACCCGGCTGCGCTCCAACAACGCCACCTACGCGTACATGGCGCTCCGGCTCACCCAGGGCACCACGGCCGTCCAGGAGCCGAGCGACGACTACGCGGCGCTCGCCGCCTCCGACACCCTCGTGTCGGTGGCGTCGCACCGGCGGCTGTCGGGGCTGACGCCGGGCGCGACGTACACCCTGACCGCCTACTTCAGGGTCAACGTCGCCACCGTCACCGCCGAGTTCGACAACTGCTTCATCCGCGTGGACGCGCAGTACTAGGGGCTGTCCGGTGGATCAGGGTCGGGACCGCCTCGCCCGGTCCCGACCGCCCCCTCGGCCGGCCTCCCCGGCCCGACCGCCGCCCCTCGCCTCCCCGCAGTCCCCCACCCCCACCCCCCACTCCCCGGCCCCGCCCGCCCCTCCCAGGAGATCCCAGGAGATCCCATGCCCGTACGCTCCGGCTGGCTGCTGCCCACCGGCCAGACCCGACAGAACACCCGCGTCACGAACATCGGTGCCACCACCCCCGTCAACCCGCTGGGCGTACGGTCCGGCATCCTGCCCGGCACGTACGACGGCAAGTACCGGGTCGGCGGCCTGTGGATGGCCTCCAGCGGCCCGATGACGGCCACCGTCTACCACGGCAAGGCCGTCATCCAGGGCGGCAACGCCGACGGCGCCTACCCGGTCGCCCTCGACGAGGACATCACCATCACCTTCGCCGACGGCGACCCGCTCAACCCGCGGATCGACCTCGTCGTGGTGCGCGTCTACGACCAGGACGTGGACACGTTCGGCAAGTACGAGGCCGGCGTGGAGATCGTCAAGGGTGTCCCGGCGGCCGCGCCGGTCGCCCCCACCGCCCCGGCCCGCTCGCTGGTGCTGTTCACCGTGAAGGTGAAGGCGGGGGCGTCGGCGGGCACCGGCGGCATCGACTGGACCACCGCGGGCAATGTGACCGACCTGCGCACCACGATCGTGTCGTCCGGCGGCATCCTGCCGGTCTACAACAACGGCGGTGTGCCGGGCTCGTACCCGGGCCAGTACCAGGACAACGACAACGCCCACTTCCTCCAGCGCTGGGACGGCACCGCCTGGGTGCCGTATCCGAAGGAGATCGGCGGCATCGCGCCCAGCGGCACGGTCACCGCGGGCAGTTACCCGGGCCAGTACCGGGACTACAACGGCGGGCAGCTGCAGCGCTGGAACGGTTCGGCCTGGGTGGCCTACCAGCCGCCGGTGGAGAACGAGAGCACCACCAGCGGCGCGACCGCCCAGACCGGCTGGACGCTGAACTCCTTCACCGCCCGGCGCACCAAGAGCGGTCTGTGCAGCATGAGCGTGGTCGTCACCCGCAACGGCGACAAGATCGACGTCGACGCCAGCGGCAACCTCCCCGACCAGGTGCTGGTCAACCTGCCCGCCGGCTGGCGTCCGGCGATCGACATGGAGGCCGTCGCCTCCGACGGATTCGGCATGGGCGCGGCGATCGTCTACGCCGGCGGCGCGATCGCCATCCGCAGCTGGACCTACAACGGCTCCCTGGTCGCCGGCCGCAACCTGCGTATCTCCGCCACCTACGTCCTCTGAGGGAGGTCCGCCATGGCACTCGACACGCCCTACCGGGCCATCTTCTGCGATCTGCTCACCGACCAGACGCTGGACATCCTGCCGCTGCGGGACGTCCAGTTCGACGACTACATCGGCAAGTCGGGCTCGCTGTCCGGCACCGTCCCCATCCCCGACCAGGCCATCGCCGAGCGGGTGAAGAAGGTCCGCGAGGGCCGCACCGCGGTCTATCTGGAGCGCGGCGGCGACCTGTGGTGGGGCGGCATCGTCTGGACGACCACCCTCCAGTCCAGCGGCCGGGGCGTGCTGACGCTCGGCATCCAGGCGGCGACCTTCGACTCGTACGCGAGCCGCCGCCGGATCCGTACCGAGATCACGTACACCACCCCGACCGAGCAGCTGGAGATCGCCCGCCGGCTGTGGCAGGAACTCGACGTCCAGAACTACCCGGGCGCGCCCGCCGGGGAGGAGCCCCGCCGGCTCGGCATCACCTTCGGCAACGAGCCGGACTCCAAGGTGCTGCGCACAGTGAGCTGGCGGCCCGGTGACGAGACCGTCTACCTGGAGGCGCTCAACCAGCTCGCGGCCATGGACAACGGCTTCGAGCACCAGATCCTGGTCTACCGCGACCCGGTCACCGGCGCCCGGGTGAAGCAGCTCCGGCTCGGTGCGCCCCGGATCATCACGGGCGCCACCGACCTGGTCTTCGACCGGCCGGGCGTCATCCTGTCGTACTCCTTCCCGTACGACGCCACCCGAGGCGGCACCACCGCCGTGGCCCGCGGCGCGTCCACCAACTCCAACGCCGCCGCCGAGTCCCGGCCGCTGTTCTCCAGCCAGCAGACCGCCACGGATCTGCTGGCGGACGGCTGGCCGCTGCTCGACCTGTCCACGGACCACAACGAGATCACCGACCAGCTCACGCTCGACTCGCTGGCGGGCGCGGAGCTGAACCAGGCGCGCGGCGCCGTCGTGATCCCGGAGGTCGGCATCCATCTGGGCGGGATCGTCCCGCCGCAGCTCCTGGGCCGCGTGGCGCGGATCCGGATCACCGACGAGTGGTACGCGCAAGGGCTGGACGCCCGCTATCGGATCATCGGCGTCAAGGTCACCCCGCCGGAGCGCGGCCGGCCCGACACCGCCGACCTCTATCTCGAGGAGGCATGATGCCCCAGCTGCCCGAGGACATCATCGACCGGCTGAACCAGATGGAAAGCCGGATCAAGGCCCTGTCGACGGCCGTCAACACCCGCCCGGCGCTCAATCAGGTGGTGAACGGCTCGTTCACCGTCCGCCGGGTCAACCCCGACGGGACCAGCATGACCGCCCTGGTCATGGACAGCAGCGACCCGAAGCTCAACCGGCCGGTCATCCGCGTCTTCGACGGCTACAGCCACGAGATCTTCGCGGACGACATCGTCACCGGCGGGCTCGCCCGGCCGTGGCTCCAGATGCTGCCGCCGATGGACCAGAACCCGGTCCGCTGGCCGCAGACGACGAGCACCGCGTTCACGATGATCGCCCAGTCGTTCAACCCGGTGTGGCAGCCGAGGATGCGGCTGACGATGTACACCCGGGCGTCCAGCGGCGGCACCGGCTCGGTGAAGGTCCTCGTCGACGGCACGCAGTTCGGCCCCACGGTCACCGCCGGCAACACCTACGACTACACGGGTCCGCTGCCCGGCAGCATCCAGACCAACTTCTCCAAGACCATCACCGTCGAGATCCACGCCCAGGCCACCAGCGGCACGGTCTACGCCCAGCCCGTGATGATGCACGGCATCCAGACCTGATACGGCATCCAGACCCGACCCGGAGGGACTTCCCATGAACACCGACCCCGCCCAGCCCTGGGGCATCGAGATCGACTACGCGGGGCGCGCGCTCGTCACCGAGGGCGGTCACACGCTGAACATCCGCCTGTACGACAACAACATCGGCGATGTGAGCGGCCCGGACCCGGTCACCGGCGAATACCCGACGGTGTACGTCTCCGCGCAGCTCGCCGAGGACGCACGCGAGGACGCGCCGTACGACGTCGCGCTGCGCGGCTCCGGCCTCGTCCTGGTGAACGGCCAGGGCGGGCGGCCGGTCGTGCCCGACCCGACCGCCGTGCCGCGGGCCGTCGCCGCGGCCCTCGCGGACTTCGAGCGCCGCCGCGCCGCGTACGCCGCGCTCTGCGCCGAGTGGGCCCCCGCCGCCCCGGCCGCACCCGCCACCTCGTAGCCGGGCCGCGCCCCGCACGTCCGCCCGCTCCCCGTACGTCCGCCCGCCCCGTAACCAGCCAGCTCCCCGCTCCCGTACGCCCATCCGCCCCGCGCCACCCACCCGGCCGGGGTTTTTCCATGCCCGGAGGACCAGATGGCAGCCCCTCTCACCGCGGACCGGTTCGTCGCCGCGCTCCGCGCCGAAGGCGTCACCGTCGTCGAACACGACGGCTGGCGCACCCACAACCGCTCCGGCCACGGGTCCTGGGGGCCGGTGGCCGGTGTGATGATCCACCACACGGTCTCGGCCGGCACCGACAACACGGTACGGATGTGCAGCGACGGCTACGCCGGTCTGCCCGGCCCGCTGTGCCACGGCGTCATCGCCAAGGACGGCAGCGTCCACCTGATCGGCAACGGCCGCGCCAACCACGCGGGCGGCGGCGACCCGTCCGTCCTCCAGGCCGTGATCACCGAGACGTACGGGGACCGGCCGCCGACGCCCCGCGCCCACGAGGGCAGCCCGGGGGCCGTCGACGGCAACGCCCGCTTCTACGGATTCGAGTGCGTCAACCTCGGCAACGGCACCGACCCCTGGCCGCCCGCCCAGCTCGACGCCATCGAACGGGTCGCGACCGCCCTGTGCCGGGCGCACGGCTGGGGCGCCAAGTCGGTGATCGGCCACTCTGAGTGGTCGGACTGGAAGAACGATCCGCGCGGCTTCGGCATGCCGGTGATGCGCGGGCGCGTGCAGAAGCGCCTCGGCGGCGCCCCGGCGGCCAAGCCCCCGGCCCCGACCGCTCCCAGCACCCCGAGCACCCCGTCCTCGCCGGCCACTCCGCCCTCGGCCCCGCGCCTCCAGCCGTTCCCCGGTACGTCCTTCTTCAAGGCGAACCCGTCGTCCCCGATCGTCACCGCGATGGGCCGCCGGCTCATGGCCGAGGGCTGCGGCCGCTACCAGGTCGGACCGGGCCCGCGCTGGTCGGAGGCCGACCGTCAGTCGTACGCGGCCTGGCAACGCAAGCTCGGCTTCACCGGCTCCGAGGCCGACGGCTGGCCGGGCCGCGCCTCCTGGAACGCGCTGAAGGTCCCGTACACCGCGTAACGCGGACACGTCCCGCAGAAGGAGAACCATGTCCGAAGCCGCGAAGCGCACGGCCCGCACCGTGCTGCAGACCGCCGTCGGCATCGCCGTCGTCCTGCCCGGCGCCGTCGACGCCGCCGGGCTGCCCGCGACCCTGCCGTGGGTCGCCGGGGCGCTCGCCGCCGCCGGCGCCCTCACCCGGGTGATGGCGCTGCCCGCCGTACAGAGTCTGCTGCCGGGCTGGCTGCGCATCGGACCGGGGGCCGCCGATGACCGAGACTGAACCGAACGACCCGGTCGCCGTCGCCGTGGAGCTGGAACGGCTCCGCGGCACCCTGGAGGCCGGCTTCGCCCGCGTCGACGGAAGCCTCGCCCTGCTGGTCCAGCGCAGCGACCAGACCGACAAACAGCTCGCCGACCACGAGGCCCGCCTGGACGCCCTGGAACGCGCCCGCTGGCCCCTCGCCTCGATCGCGGCCCTGACGGCCACGGCCGGCCTGGGCCTGGCCCTGTGGGAGATGGCGGCCCGC
Source organism: Streptomyces sp. NPDC048718 (assembly GCF_043198875.1). Classification (NCBI taxonomy): domain Bacteria; kingdom Bacillati; phylum Actinomycetota; class Actinomycetes; order Kitasatosporales; family Streptomycetaceae; genus Streptomyces; species Streptomyces sp. NPDC048718. The sequence continues at coordinate 565,164 of NZ_JBICVG010000001.1, read as the reverse complement.
TGAGTCTCGGAGAAGTCTCGGAGAAAGCGAATTCCTCCCTCTTCTCTCCCCCTCTGAAAACGCCGCGAGGCGGCACCCCTTTCGGGGCGCCGCCTCGCGGTTCGCACTACTTACTGGTTGTACGGACCGTAGTCGTAGTCCTCCAGCGGAACGGCCTGGCCGGAGCCCGAGCCGAACGGCGAGTAGTCGATGTCGTCGTAGCCGACGGCCGAGTACATCGCGGCCTTGGCCTCCTCGGTCGGCTCGACCCGGATGTTGCGGTAGCGGGACAGACCCGTACCGGCCGGGATGAGCTTACCGATGATGACGTTCTCCTTGAGGCCGATCAGGGAGTCCGACTTGGCGTTGATCGCCGCGTCGGTCAGAACCCTGGTCGTCTCCTGGAAGGACGCCGCCGACAGCCACGACTCGGTGGCGAGCGAGGCCTTGGTGATACCCATCAGCTGCGGACGGCCGGAGGCCGGGTGGCCGCCTTCCTGGACCACACGACGGTTCTCGGTCTCGAACTTCGAGCGCTCGACAAGCTCGCCCGGCAGGAGTTCCGCGTCGCCGGACTCGATGATCGTCACGCGGCGCAGCATCTGCCGGATGATGATCTCGATGTGCTTGTCGTGGATCGACACGCCCTGCGAGTTGTAGACCTTCTGGACTTCGCCGACCAGGTGGACCTGGACGGCACGCTGGCCGAGGATACGCAGCACGTCGTGCGGGTTGGTGGCACCCACGGTGAGCTTCTGGCCCACCTCGACGTGGTCGCCCTCGCCCACGAGCAGACGCGCACGCTTCGAGATCGGGAACGCCGTCTCGTCGGTGCCGTCGTCCGGGGTGACGACGATCTTCTTGGTCTTCTCGGTCTCCTCGATGCGGACACGACCGGCCGCCTCGGAGATCGGGGCGACACCCTTCGGCTGCCGCGCCTCGAAAAGCTCGACGACACGGGGCAGACCCTGGGTGATGTCGTCACCGGCCACACCACCGGTGTGGAAGGTACGCATCGTCAGCTGGGTACCGGGCTCACCGATGGACTGGGCGGCGATGATGCCGACCGCCTCACCGATGTCGACCAGCTTGCCGGTGGCCAGGGAGCGGCCGTAGCACATGGCGCAGGTGCCGACGGCGGACTCACAGGTCAGGACCGAGCGGGTCTTGACCTCCTCGACGCCCGCGGAGACGAGCTGGTCGATGAGCACGTCACCGAGGTCGACGCCGGCCGGGGCCAGCACCTTGCCGTCGACGACGACGTCCTCGGCGAGGCAGCGCGCGTACACGCTGGTCTCGACGTCCTCCGCCTTGCGGAGCACACCGGTCTCGTCCTTGCCGGCGATCTTCAGCTTGAGGCCGCGCTCGGTGCCGCAGTCCTCCTCGCGGATGATCACGTCCTGCGAGACGTCCACCAGACGACGGGTCAGGTAACCCGAGTCGGCGGTACGCAGGGCGGTGTCGGCCAGACCCTTACGGGCACCGTGAGTCGAGATGAAGTACTCGAGGACGGTGAGGCCCTCACGGAACGAGGCCTTGATCGGACGCGGGATGGTCTCGTTCTTCGCGTTCGACACCAGACCACGCATACCGGCGATCTGCCGCATCTGCATCATGTTTCCTCGGGCACCCGAGTCAACCATCATGAAGATGGGGTTGGTCTTGGGGAAGTTCGCGTTCATCGCCTCGGCGACCTCGTTGGTCGCCTTGGTCCAGATCGCGATGAGCTCCTGCGTGCGCTCTTCCTTGGTGATCAGACCGCGCTCGTACTGCTTCTGGACCTTCTCGTCCTGAGCCTCGTAGCCCGCGACGATGGCCTTCTTCGCCTCGGGGACGACGACATCGGAGATGGCGACGGTGACACCGGAACGGGTGGCCCAGAAGAAGCCGGCCGCCTTCAGGTTGTCGAGCGTCGCCGCCACGATGACCTTGGGGTAGCGCTCGGCGAGGTCGTTGACGATCTCCGAGAGCTGCTTCTTGCCCACGGAGTAGTCGACGAACGGGTAGTCCTCGGGAAGCAGCTCGTTGAAGAGCGCACGGCCGAGCGTGGTCTTCAGACGGAAGCTGTCACCCTGCTGCCACTCCGGCTCGCCCTCCTCCGCGACCGGGGGGACCCAGCCACGCGGCGGAACGGTGCCGATCGGGAAGCGGATGTCGATCTGCGACTGGAGCGCCAGCTCGCCGGCGTCGAACGCCATGATCGCCTCGGCCGTGGAGCCGAACGCGCGGCCCTCGCCCTTGACGTCCCGCAGCTCGCCGTCGGTGGTGAGGAAGAACAGACCGAGGACCATGTCCTGGGTCGGCATCGTCACCGGGCGGCCGTCGGCCGGCTTGAGGATGTTGTTCGAGGACAGCATCAGGATGCGGGCCTCGGCCTGCGCCTCCGCGGAGAGCGGCAGGTGGACGGCCATCTGGTCACCGTCGAAGTCCGCGTTGAACGCGGTGCAGACGAGCGGGTGGATCTGGATGGCCTTGCCCTCGACCAGCTGGGGCTCGAAGGCCTGGATGCCGAGGCGGTGCAGCGTGGGCGCACGGTTCAGCAGAACCGGGTGCTCGGCGATGACCTCTTCGAGGACGTCGTACACGACCGTGCGGCCGCGCTCGACCATCCGCTTGGCGGACTTGATGTTCTGCGCGTGGTTCAGGTCGACCAGGCGCTTCATCACGAACGGCTTGAAGAGCTCCAGCGCCATGGCCTTCGGCAGACCACACTGGTGCAGCTTGAGCTGCGGGCCGACGACGATGACGGAACGCGCGGAGTAGTCCACACGCTTGCCGAGCAGGTTCTGACGGAATCGACCCTGCTTACCCTTCAGCATGTCGCTGAGGGACTTCAGCGGACGGTTGCCGGGGCCCGTGACCGGGCGACCACGACGGCCGTTGTCGAAGAGGGCGTCGACCGCCTCCTGGAGCATCCGCTTCTCGTTGTTCACGATGATCTCGGGGGCACCGAGGTCGAGCAGACGCTTCAGACGGTTGTTGCGGTTGATCACACGGCGGTACAGGTCGTTGAGGTCGGAGGTCGCGAAGCGGCCACCGTCCAGCTGCACCATCGGACGCAGGTCCGGCGGGATGACCGGCACGCAGTCGAGAACCATGCCCTTGGGGCTGTTCGCGGTCTGCAGGAACGCGGAGACGACCTTGAGGCGCTTGAGCGCACGGGTCTTCTTCTGGCCCTTGCCGGTACGGATGATCTCGCGGAGCTTCTCGGCCTCTTCCTCGAGGTCGAAGGACTCCAGGCGCTTCTGCAGCGCCGCGGCACCCATCGAACCGTCGAAGTACGTGCCGAAGCGGTCGCGCAGCTCGCGGTAGAGCAGCTCGTCGCCCTCCAGGTCCTGGACCTTGAGGTTCTTGAAGCGGGCCCAGACCTCGTCGAGACGGTCGATCTCGCGCTGCGCGCGGTCGCGCAGCTGCTTCATCTCGCGCTCGGCACCCTCGCGCACCTTGCGGCGCACGTCGGCCTTGGCACCCTCGGCCTCAAGTTCGGCCAGGTCGTTCTCGAGCTTCTTGGCGCGGGCCTCGAGGTCCGAGTCGCGACGGTTCTCGATCTGCTGACGCTCGACGGAGACGTGCGCCTCCAGCGAGGGCAGGTCGCGGGTGCGGCGCTCCTCGTCGACGAACGTGATCATGTACGCCGCGAAGTAGATGACCTTCTCGAGGTCCTTCGGGGCGAGGTCGAGCAGGTAGCCAAGGCGCGACGGGACGCCCTTGAAGTACCAGATGTGGGTGACGGGAGCGGCGAGCTCGATGTGGCCCATCCGCTCACGGCGCACCTTGGCGCGGGTGACCTCGACGCCACACCGCTCACAGATGATGCCCTTGAAGCGGACACGCTTGTACTTGCCGCAGTAGCACTCCCAGTCCCGGGTCGGACCGAAGATCTTCTCGCAGAAGAGTCCGTCCTTTTCGGGCTTCAGGGTGCGGTAGTTGATGGTCTCCGGCTTCTTGACCTCGCCGTGGCTCCACTGACGGATGTCGTCAGCGGTGGCCAGACCGATCCGGAGCTCGTCGAAGAAGTTGACGTCGAGCACTATGCGTCAATCCCTCTCAGGGTTGTAAGGCTGTGGGGTCTGATACGGGGGTCTTGGGGCCGACGGGGGGACCATCACTGGTCCCCCCGCCGGACTCCCGTCAGACCTCTTCGACGCTGCTCGGCTCGCGCCGGGACAGGTCGATGCCGAGCTCCTCCGCTGCGCGGAAGACGTCCTCGTCGGTGTCGCGCATCTCGATGGACATGCCGTCCGAGGACAGCACCTCCACGTTGAGGCACAGGGACTGCATCTCCTTGATGAGCACCTTGAAGGACTCGGGGATGCCGGGCTCAGGGATGTTCTCGCCCTTGACGATGGCCTCGTAGACCTTCACGCGGCCGGTGACGTCGTCGGACTTGATCGTCAGGAGCTCCTGGAGGGCGTACGCGGCGCCATAAGCCTCCAGCGCCCACACCTCCATCTCACCGAAGCGCTGACCACCGAACTGGGCCTTACCACCCAGCGGCTGCTGGGTGATCATCGAGTACGGACCGGTCGAACGAGCGTGCAGCTTGTCGTCGACCAGGTGGTGGAGCTTGAGGATGTACATGTAGCCGACCGAGATCGGCTCCGGGAACGGCTCGCCGGAGCGGCCGTCGAACAGCCGCGCCTTACCGGTCGGCAGGACCATGCGGTCGCCGTCGCGGTTCGGGCGGGTGTTCTCCAGCAGACCCGCGAGCTCGTCCTGGCGGGCGCCGTCGAAGACCGGGGTCGCGACGTTCGTCCGCGGGGCGACCTCGTCGGCGCCGATCGCCTGGAGGCGCTTGGCCCACTCCTCGCCGAGGCCGGAGACGTCCCAGCCCTGGCTGGCGAGCCAGCCGAGGTGGATCTCCAGGACCTGTCCCGGGTTCATTCGGGACGGGACACCCAGCGGGTTGAGGATGATGTCGACCGGGGTGCCGTCCTCAAGGAAGGGCATGTCCTCGATCGGGTTGATCTTGGAGATGACACCCTTGTTGCCGTGACGGCCGGCGAGCTTGTCACCATCGGTGATCTTGCGCTTCTGGGCGACGTAGACGCGGACCAGCTGGTTCACGCCCGGGGGAAGCTCGTCGCCCTCCTCGCGGTCGAAGACGCGGACGCCGATGACCTTGCCGGTCTCGCCGTGCGGGACCTTCAGCGAGGTGTCACGGACCTCACGGGCCTTCTCACCGAAGATCGCGCGGAGCAGGCGCTCCTCCGGGGTCAGCTCGGTCTCACCCTTCGGGGTGACCTTGCCGACCAGGATGTCGCCGGCGACGACATCGGCACCGATGCGGATGATGCCGCGCTCGTCGAGGTCGGCGAGGACCTCCTCGGAGACGTTCGGGATGTCCCGGGTGATCTCCTCCGGGCCGAGCTTGGTGTCACGGGCGTCGACCTCGTGCTCCTCGATGTGGATCGAGGAGAGGACGTCGTCCTGCACGAGGCGCTGCGACAGGATGATCGCGTCCTCGTAGTTGTGACCCTCCCACGGCATGAACGCCACGAGCAGGTTCTTGCCCAGCGCCATCTCGCCGTTCTCGGTGGCCGGACCGTCGGCGAGGACCTGGCCCTCGATGACCCGGTCGCCCTCGTTGACGACGACCTTCTGGTTGACCGAGGTGCCCTGGTTCGAGCGGGAGAACTTGTGCAGGCGGTACGTGTTGTACGTGCCGTCGTCGTTGGCGACCGTGATGTAGTCGGCGGAGAGCTCCTGGACCACACCGGCCTTGTCGGCCTTGAGCACGTCGCCGGCGTCGGTGGCGCAGCGGTACTCCATGCCGGTGCCGACGAGCGGGGCCTCCGACTTAATCAGCGGAACGGCCTGACGCATCATGTTCGCGCCCATGAGGGCACGGTTGGCGTCGTCGTGCTCGAGGAACGGGATCATGGCCGTCGCGACCGACACCATCTGGCGCGGGGAGACGTCCATGTAGTCGACGTCGGCCGGCGGCACGTAGTCGACCTCGCCGCCGCGGCGGCGGACCAGGACGCGGGGCTCCGTGAACTGGAGCTCCTCGTTCAGGGTCGCGTTCGCCTGGGCGATGACGAAGCGGTCCTCTTCGTCGGCGGTGATGTAGTCGACCTCGTCGGTGACCTGACCGTCGACGACCTTGCGGTACGGCGTCTCGATGAAGCCGAACGCGTTGACGCGGCCGTACGAGGCGAGCGAACCGATCAGACCGATGTTCGGGCCTTCGGGGGTCTCGATCGGGCACATGCGTCCGTAGTGGGACGGGTGCACGTCTCGGACCTCGAAGCCGGCCCGCTCACGGGACAGACCACCTGGACCCAGCGCCGAGAGACGACGCTTGTGCGTCAGACCCGACAGCGGGTTGTTCTGGTCCATGAACTGCGACAGCTGGCTGGTGCCGAAGAACTCCTTGATGGAGGCGACGACCGGCCGGATGTTGATCAGGGTCTGCGGCGTGATCGCCTCGACGTCCTGGGTGGTCATGCGCTCGCGCACGACGCGCTCCATACGAGCCAGACCCGTGCGGACCTGGTTCTGGATGAGCTCGCCGACATTGCGCAGACGACGGTTGCCGAAGTGGTCGATGTCGTCGGTCTCGACGACGATCTCCCGGCCGGACTCGCCGATCGTCTCGGTCTCGCCCGCGTGGAGCTTGACCAGGTACTTGATCGTGGCGATGACGTCGTCGGTGGTCAGAACACCGGCGTCGAGCGGCTCGTCGGCCCCGAGCTTCTTGTTGACCTTGTAGCGGCCGACCTTCGCGAGGTCGTAGCGCTTCGGGTTGAAGTACAGGTTCTCGAGCAGCGTCTGCGCGGCCTCGCGGGTCGGCGGCTCGCCCGGACGGAGCTTGCGGTAGATGTCGAGCAGCGCGTCGTCCTGGCCCTGGGTGTGGTCCTTCTCCAGGGTGGCGCGCATGGACTCGTACTCGCCGAACTCCTGCAGGATCTGCTCGGTGGTCCAGCCGAGGGCCTTCAGGAGGACGGTGACGGACTGCTTGCGCTTGCGGTCGATACGCACACCGACCATGTCGCGCTTGTCGATCTCCATCTCCAGCCAGGCACCCCGGGACGGGATGATCTTGGCGGAGAAGATGTCCTTGTCGGACGTCTTGTCGATGGAGGAGTCGAAGTAGACGCCCGGGGAGCGGACGAGCTGCGAGACCACGACACGCTCGGTGCCGTTGATGACGAAGGTGCCCTTGTTGGTCATGAGCGGGAAGTCGCCCATGAAGACCGTCTGGGACTTGATCTCGCCGGTCTCGTTGTTCGTGAACTCGGCGGTGACGAAGAGCGGGGCACCGTAGGTGAAGTCCCGGTCCTTGCACTCGTCGATCGAGTTCTTCGGCGGCTCGAAACGGTGATCGCGGAAGGTCAGCGACATCGACCCGGAGAAGTCCTCGATCGGGGAGATCTCCTCGAAGATCTCCTCCAGGCCGGACTTCGTGGGGACGTCCTGTCCCGACTCAAGGGCGGCCTCGACACGAGCCTTCCACGCGGCATTGCCGAGCAGCCAGTCGAAGCTCTCGGTCTGGAGCGCGAGGAGGTTCGGAACCTCGAGGGGCTCCTTGATCTTTGCAAAGGAGATGCGCAGCGGGGCGGTGCTGGCACCGTTGTTCATATTGGTCGAGGCGTTGCGCGAGGCGGCCAAGAGGGGGTCCTTCCGAGGGCTCGGACTCACTGCGCGCGTACCGGTCCCCCACGGAGCGACGTCGGCGGAAAACCCTGGAATGGTCAAAAGGCCAGGTCAGAGGTGTTCGGCCAACGATGCAATTGCGAGAGTATGCCCCTGGTGACGGGCAGGAGGCAGCTAACAGGCAGCGCAAAGGGTCAGTGTAGCCACTTGGCCCACTGATGTCCAGGGCGAGTTCTTCGCGACCCTCGTAGTTCTCAACTCCGCGCTACACCTCGCGCCATACGGCGCACCTCGATACTGCCCGTTCGGTCGTCGATCCATGCCTCGGAAACGGATCGTTGTGACGACGCGTCCTGAGAATTGCGCGCTCCGTGCTGTTCGTCAAGGCCCCCGCCTCTGAGCGGCGCACGGCGATGATCACCATACTCCGCTTCCGGAGACGCTCACGACCGCCACGCGCCTCCGGGAACGCCGAAAGGCGACCACCCGAATGGATGATCGCCTTTCGTACCGCCGGCGTTACACGTCAGCGGTGAAGAGTCGCTGTTCGCGACGAGGTGTTACTTGACCTCGACGGACGCGCCCGCGGCCTTGAGGGACTCGGCGGCCTTGTCAGCGGCCTCCTTGTTGACCTTCTCGAGGACCGGCTTCGGGGTGCCGTCGACGAGGTCCTTGGCCTCCTTCAGGCCGAGGGAGGTCAGCTCGCGCACGACCTTGATGACCTGGATCTTCTTGTCGCCGGCGCCGGTGAGGATGACGTCGAACTCGTCCTTCTCCTCGACGGCCTCAGCGGCACCGCCGGCGACGCCGCCGGCCATCATGACCGGCGCGGCAGCGGCGGCGGTGACGTCGAACTTCTCCTCGAACGCCGCGACGAACGCGGCCAGCTCGATGAGGGTCATCTCCTCGAACTGCGCGAGCAGCTCGTCCTGGGTGAGCTTCGCCATGGTGGGCGATCCTTCCACTAATTCGGCAGGTGCCGGATGTACATGTGAGGCGGGCATATGTACGGCCCGCTGCGACCCGCTCCGCCTAGGCGGCGGTACGGATCATTGCGCGAGCCGAATTACTCGGCACCGCCCTGCTCGGCCTGCTTGGCGCGCAGCGCGTCCACGGTGCGGACGAGCTTCGTCGGCAGCGCCTGGAAGAGCGAAGCAGCCTGGGACTGCTTGCCCTTGAAGGCACCGGCCAGCTTGCTGAGCAGAACCTCGCGGGACTCGAGGTCCGCAAGCTTCTTGACCTCATCGGCGTCGAGCGCCTTGCCGTCAAGGACGCCGCCCTTGATGGTGAGGTTGGGGTTCTCCTTGGCGAAGTCACGCAGCGCCTTCGCCGACTCCACCGGGTCACCGGTGATGAAGGCGACCGCGGTCGGACCAGTGAACTGGTCGTCCAGCGCGGTGATCCCGGCCTGGTTGGCCGCAATCTTGGTCAGCGTGTTCTTCACCACGGCGTACTGGGCGTTCTCACCGAGCGCACGACGCAGCGTCTTGAGCTGCGCGACGGAGAGACCCCGGTACTCGGTCAGCACTGCGGCGTTCGAGCTGCGGAACTGGTCCTCCAGCTCGGCCACCGAGGCAGCCTTGTCGGGCCTTGCCATAAGCGTTGGCCTCCTTCCGGGTGATGGGACCGCGCGGAAGGGACTGGACAAAACAAAACGCCCCGGGCGCAGGCGCACGGGGCTCAGCTCGACCGAACCGTGAACGGTTGGGGAACTCATCCTCATCCACCTGCGCGGGTCGCTCGCATCACTCAGCGAATCCTTCGGCCTCCGCACCCTTGACGGGCACAGCGACGACCAGCGGTCTTTGGCTTCCTCGGAAGAGTACGTGACGGGGACGGCCGGGGGCAAATCGGCCCCCGGCCGGCCCGCGGTCCGGGATCAGCCCCGGGAGGCGCCGGCGGCGGCAGCGGCGGCAGCAGCCGCCGCATCGGCGGCCGCGGCGGAGTCGGCAGCCGCGTCGGCGGAGTCGGCGGCGGAGTCGGCAGCCGCGTCGGCGGAGTCGGCGCTCTCCATCATCTTCTTCATCATCTCCTGGAAGTCCAGGGTCTTCCCGGCCGGCGGCGGCGTGACCTCGGCCTTCGTGCCGTAGTCGGAGTAGAAGGCGGTGACCTTCACGCTGCCCCGCGCCATCTTCATGCCGACGACCATCTTGGCCGGGTAGCCGTCCTTGTCGACCCACAGCTCGGTGTCGTAGGACTTCAGCCCGGCCGTCTTCATCGTCTCGACGATGGCCTCGCGGTCCTTCTCCGGGACGGCGCCGAGGTTCTTGTTGGCCTTCATCATGTCGTCGACGCTGACCGTGCCCTTGTAGTGCTCGGTGTCGGTGCCCTTGATCTTCTCCGGGCCGACGTGCTTGATTCCGCGCGCCTGAAGAAGGATCGCGAGCTGCTGCGCCGGGTCCTGGTTGGAGCCGCTCATGTTCGCGGTCATGGCCTTCAGGGACGGGTCACCGGACTCCTTGGCCAGGGCGTTGAAGTCCATCTTCATCCAGCTCTTGCCGTCGAACTCCTTGGCTATGTCGGCACCCATCTCGGTGTACATGACGTTGTCCCGCATGATCATGCGGATCTTGTCGGGCACGCCGTCCGCGCCCGCCCGGGCACCGGCGAGCATGCCGCCCTCCATCGTCACGTCCATGACGGTCGGGTCCCAGCCCTGCACGCCCGACATGGTCGTGGTGCCGTCCGTGGCGCCCGTGCCGGACATCTCCATCGTCATCGTGAACTTGGCCGCCTTGGCCTTCGACGTCTTCTCGAAGGCCGCCGTGATGGCCGCCGTGACGTCGTTCGCGCTCTTTCCGACGGCCTTGCCCGCGCTCTGCCCGGCGGACTTGGCGTCGCCGTCCTCGCAGCCCGCCAGACCCGTGACGACGGCCGCGGCCGTGAGCGCGACGCCTGCTCGCTTCCACCCGGAAACGGTCATGGAACCCCCCCTGTCTCGATCACGCACACGTGATCGTTTGCGTATCCCCGGGAGCACCGTAACCGGTGGCACTGACACACGCAGGGCATAAAAACGCCCCCTGGTCCTCCGAAGAGGTCCAGGGGGCGTTTCTCAGGACGCTGGAGCCGCGAGGGCTCCCGAGCCAGTGGCTCAGACCGCGGCCGGGTCCTCCTCGACGAGGAGGTTGCGGGTGCGGTTCGAGTCGAGCGGAATGCCGGGGCCCATCGTGGTGGTGATGGCGGCCTTCTTGATGTAGCGACCCTTGGCGGCCGACGGCTTCAGACGGAGGATCTCCTCCAGCGCGGCGGCGTAGTTCTCCACCAGCTTGGTGTCGTCGAAGGACACCTTGCCGATGATGAAGTGCAGGTTCGAGTGCTTGTCGACGCGGAACTCGATCTTGCCGCCCTTGATGTCGTTGACAGCCTTGGCGACATCGGGGGTGACGGTGCCGGTCTTCGGGTTCGGCATCAGACCACGCGGGCCGAGGACGCGGCCGAGGCGGCCGACCTTGCCCATGAGGTCCGGGGTGGCGACGACAGCGTCGAACTCGTTCAGGCGGTTGCCCTTGGCGATCTCGGCGATGAGCTCGTCCGAGCCGACGATGTCGGCGCCGGCGGCAATCGCGGCCTCGGCACGGTCACCGGTCGCGAAGACCAGGACCCGGGCGGTCTTACCGGTGCCGTGCGGAAGGTTCACGGTGCCGCGGACCATCTGGTCGGCCTTGCGCGGGTCGACACCCAGGCGGAAGGCAACCTCGACGGTGGCGTCGAACTTGGTGCTGGAGGTCTCCTTGGCCAGACGCACGGCCTCGAGCGGGGCGTAGAACTTCTCCCGGTCGATCTTCGCGTCGGCAGCGCGGAGAGACTTGCTGCGCTTCACTTCTGCTCCTGTGTTGTTTCAGGTGTGGAGTCGTGGTGCGGGCCGGCGCTGGCCCTACCACTGGAGGTCACGACGGGGGCTGATCAGCCCTCGATCGTCACGCCCATCGAACGGGCGGTGCCGGCGATGATCTTCGCGGCAGCGTCCAGGTCGTTGGCGTTCAGGTCGGGGAGCTTGGTCGTGGCGATCTCGCGGACCTGCGCCTCGGTGATCTTGGCGACCTTGGTCTTGTGCGGCTCGCCGGAGCCCTTCTCCACACCCGCGGCCTTGAGGATCATCTTGGCGGCCGGCGGAGTCTTGGTCACGAAGGTGAAGGAACGGTCCTCGTAGACCGTGATCTCCACCGGGATGACCCAGCCACGCTGCGACTCGGTCGCGGCGTTGTAGGCCTTGCAGAACTCCATGATGTTGACGCCGTGCTGACCCAGCGCGGGGCCGACCGGCGGGGCCGGGTTAGCGGCACCAGCGTTGATCTGGAGCTTGATAAGCCCCGTGACCTTCTTCTTCTTGGGAGGCATTGCTCTCTCCGGGTCCTAGTGAGAGTTTCCAGCCGATCCATCCGGTCATCCGGACGGAGGCATACCGCACCACGATAACGGGTATCACGGTGCGGCCAAAAACCGAGCAGGTCAGAGCGGCTGCGAGAGCCACTCTGACCTGTCCGGAAACCTGTGGGTCAGTTCTTCTGGATCTGGTCGAAGCTGAGCTCGACCGGAGTCTCGCGACCGAAGATCTCGACGAGGCCCTTGACCTTCTTCGAGTCGGCGTTGATCTCGTTGATCGTGGCCTGAAGGGTGGCGAAGGGGCCGTCGGTGACGGTGACCGAGTCGCCGACCTCGAAGTCCAGGACCTCGACGGTGACCTTGCGGGCCGGAGCCGGCTTGCCCTCGGCCTCGGCGGCCTCGCGGGCGGCCTTCTCCTCGGCCTCCGGGGCGAGCATCTTGACGATCTCGTCCAGGGTCAGCGGGTACGGGTCGTAGGCGTTGCCCACGAAGCCGGTGACGCCGGGCGTGTTGCGGACGACACCCCAGGACTCGTTCGTCAGATCCATCCGGACGAGCACGTAGCCGGGCAGCTTGTTCTGCCGGACGTTCTTGCGCTCGCCGTTCTTGATCTGGACGATCTCCTCTTCGGGGACCTCGGCCTGGTAGATGAACTCCTCGACGTTCAGCGAGACGGCACGCTGCTCGAGGTTGGCCTTCACGCGCTTCTCGTAGCCCGCGTAGGTGTGGATCACGTACCACTCGCCGGGCAGGCCGCGCAGCTCGTCGCGGAGCGCGGCGACGGGGTCGACCGGAGCGGCGGGCTCGGCGGCCTCTTCCTCGTCCTCGTCGTCCTCGTCGTCCTCGGCGGAGTCGTCGGACTCGACGTCCTCATCGGCCTCGGCGTCGGCAGCCTCGTCCTCGTCGGCGTCCTCGACGTGGAGGGCCGCGTCCTCGGCGGACTCGCCGGCCTCGGCGTCAGCAGCCGCGGCCTGGTCCTCGTCGGCAGCCTCGACGATGTCCAGCTCGTCCTCGGCGGACTCGGACTCGAAGGCGTCGTTCAGGTTCGCGTCAGACACGGTGGCTGCTTCTTCCTGCGATACAGATGGGGTGGAACAAAAAGTCAGCCGAAGACGTACTTGACTGCTTCCTGGAATCCATAGTCAATCACGGTCACAAGGCCGATCATGATGACGACGAAGACAATCACCACGGTGGTGTACGTCGTCAGCTGTCCGCGCGTAGGCCAGACGACCTTGCGGAGCTCAGCGATGACCTGGCGGTAGAAGAGCGCGAGACGGCCGAGAGGGCCCTTCTTTCCGCGCTTGCCGCCCTTGCGAGGCTTCTTGGCCTCGGGCGCGGCATCCTCGGCATCAGGCATGTCGATGGAGCCCACGGCGTCCGTCACGATCACTCACCTGATTCCGGGTAGGCCGTGCCGCGCCCGGAATGGAGCCGCACGGCGGTGCAATGAAGTACGTACATGCGCACACGACCTGGCGGTGTGTGTAGCAGGGCCGGAGGGACTTGAACCCCCAACCGCCGGTTTTGGAGACCGGTGCTCTACCAATTGAGCTACGACCCTTTGTGGCTTCCCCAACCTACCCCATCGTGAGATGTGGTCGGTGCGGGCCAACGAGCAGTGAGTGTACGTGGTGAAGCGCTCCACGTCGAACAGGAACCGCGCCGACCTGCCCCGCCGTCCGGGTGCGGGACCCCGCAAGAGCCTTGGGGCACCCCGGATCGGGCCGTTCCGTGCCCCCCGTACGACCGGGAATGACCATTCCTGTCCGCTGCGTGAAACCGCCGCACCGGCCCCCGGCCTGGTCTGCGACGATGGCGTTATGAGCGCTGCTACCTCTCCCACCGAGCGCCGGGTCTCCGCCCGGATCGGTGCGATCTCCGAGTCCGCGACCCTCGCCGTCGACGCCAAGGCAAAGGCCCTCAAGGCCGCCGGGCGTCCGGTCATCGGTTTCGGCGCGGGCGAGCCCGACTTCCCGACCCCGGACTACATCGTCGCCGCCGCCGTGGAGGCCTGCCAGAACCCCAAGTACCACCGCTACACCCCGGCCGGCGGTCTGCCCGAGCTGAAGGCCGCCATCGCCGCCAAGACGCTGCGCGACTCCGGCTACGAGGTCGAGGCCTCCCAGGTCCTGGTGACCAACGGCGGCAAGCAGGCCATCTACGAGGCGTTCGCCGCGATCCTCGACCCGGGCGACGAGGTCATCGTCCCGGCCCCGTACTGGACCACCTACCCCGAGTCGATCCGCCTCGCGGGCGGTGTCCCGGTGGAGGTCGTGGCCGACGAGACCACCGGCTACCGCGTCTCGGTGGAGCAGCTGGAGGCGGCGCGCACGGAGCGGACCAAGGTCGTCCTCTTCGTCTCCCCGTCCAACCCGACCGGCGCCGTCTACAGCGAGGCCGACGCCGAGGCGATCGGCCGCTGGGCCGTCGAGCACGGCCTGTGGGTCCTCACGGACGAGATCTACGAGCACCTGGTCTACGGGGACGCGAAGTTCACCTCCCTGCCCGCGCTCGTGCCCGAGCTGCGCGACAAGTGCATCGTGGTCAACGGTGTCGCCAAGACGTACGCCATGACCGGCTGGCGGGTGGGCTGGCTCATCGGCCCGAAGGACGTCGTGAAGGCCGCGACCAACCTCCAGTCGCACGCCACCTCCAACGTCAGCAACGTGGCCCAGATCGCCGCGCTGGCCGCCGTCTCCGGCGACCTGGACGCGGTCGCGAAGATGCGCGAGGCCTTCGACCGGCGCCGCAAGACCATCGTGCGGATGCTCAACGAGATCGAGGGCGTCTACTGCCCGACGCCGGAGGGCGCGTTCTACGCGTACCCGTCGGTCAAGGCGCTGCTCGGCAAGGAGATCCGCGGCAAGCGCCCGCAGAGCTCCGTCGAGCTGGCCGCCCTGATCCTCGACGAGGCCGAGGTCGCGGTCGTCCCGGGCGAGGCCTTCGGCACCCCCGGCTACCTGCGGCTCTCGTACGCGCTCGGCGACGAGGACCTGGTGGAGGGCGTCTCCCGGGTGCAGAAGCTGCTGGCCGAGGCCCGCGACTGAAGACAAGCACCTACGGATGTCCGTAGGTGACAACGGGCCCCCGGTTCTCTCGGACCGGAGGCCCGTTTTTACGTTCTAGCAGGTCCCTATCGGGGAAACGGACTGTTTTCGTCCATCCCTCTGCGGCAAAATCGGCCAATGGACCACCCACACCGCGACCTCAGCACCCTGCCGAAGGCCCATCTGCACCTGCACTTCACGGGTTCGATGCGCCCCACCACCCTGATCGAACTGGCCGACAAGTACGGGGTCCACCTCCCCGAGGTGCTGCGCGGCGGGACTCCTCCGAACCTACGGGCCACGGACGAACGCGGCTGGTTCCGTTTCCAGCGTCTGTACGACATCGCCCGCTCCTGCCTGCGCGCGCCCGAGGACATCCAGCGGCTGGTGCGCGAGGCGGCCCAGGAGGACGTCCGGGACGGCTCCGGGTGGCTGGAGATCCAGGTCGACCCCACCTCGTACGCGCCGCTGCTCGGCGGCCTGATCCCGGCCATGGAGATCATCCTCGACGCGGTCGACGCGGCCTCCCGGGACACCGGGCTCGGCATGCGGGTGGTGGTCGCCGCCAACCGGATGAAGCACCCGCTGGAGGCGCGCACCCTGGCCCGGCTCGCGGTGCGCTACGCCGACCGGGGCGTGATCGGCTTCGGTCTCTCCAACGACGAACGGCGCGGCATGGCCCGGGACTTCGACCGCGCCTTCGCCATCGCGCGCGAGGGCGGTCTGCTCGCGGCCCCGCACGGCGGCGAGCTGACCGGCCCCTCCTCCGTACGGGACTGCCTGGACGATCTGCGCGCGGCGCGGGTCGGGCACGGCGTCCGGGCCGCCGAGGACCCGCGGCTGCTGGCCCGGCTCGCGGAGCGCCAGGTGACCTGCGAGGTGTGCCCGGCGTCCAATGTCGCGCTGGGCGTGTACGACAAGCACGAGGACGTCCCGCTGCGCACCCTCTTCGAGGCCGGCGTCCCGATGGCCCTCGGCGCCGACGATCCGCTGCTCTTCGGCTCCCGGCTGGCGGCCCAGTACGACATCGCCCGCCGGCACCACGCCTTCACGGACGCCGAACTGGCCGAGCTGGCCCGGCAGTCGGTGCGGGGCTCGGCGGCGCCGGAGGACGTACGGCGGGGGCTGCTGTCGGGGATCGACGACTGGCTGGCGGCGCCGGTCGCGGCCTGACGCCCGGGCCGGCCGCGGGGCAGCGGCTCTGCCGCCCGGTCCCCGGCCCGGTCCGGAGGGTCGCCTCCGGCGGGCCGGTCAGCCGCTCCAGCCGATGCCGCGCAGCACCGTGCGGGCGATCGCGCGGGCGAAGTCGTCGAGCGGCTGCGGCGGCTTGCCGTCCGCCGTCATCTCGTAGGCGAACGCGCGGTGGACGCAGGCCCCGAGCAGGAGCCCGGCGGCCGCCTCGCAGTCGGCGTCGGCGGCGATCCGGCCGTGGGCCCGCTCGGACCGCAGGTACTCCGTCAGGCCCTCGATCGGCCGGTGCGGGCCCGATCCGAGCCGGCGCATGCCCTCCTCGTGGCGCGCCTTGAGCTGGGGCTCGGCGTAGAGGGAGGCGGCCATCGGGAACGTCTGCTCGTAGAACAGGGCGGCCCGGCGGGCGATCTCCGTCAGGTTCTCCTCGACGTCACGCCCTTGCGGGTCGACGGCGAGGGTGCCGAGGAGCCCGCCCAGCCGGGGCAGCCGTTCTTCGAGGACGGTGACGAACAGGTCCTCTTTCGACGGGAAGT
Organism: Streptomyces sp. NPDC048718; assembly: GCF_043198875.1. NCBI lineage: Bacteria > Bacillati > Actinomycetota > Actinomycetes > Kitasatosporales > Streptomycetaceae > Streptomyces > Streptomyces sp. NPDC048718. The sequence goes on along the minus strand of NZ_JBICVG010000001.1, from coordinate 548,486 downwards.
ACTTGTAGAGCGCCGCCTCGGAGCAGCCGGCGGCCCGGGCGATCTCCTTGGTGGTCGTACGGGCCAGGCCGGCCGTCAGCATCAGCTCGCGGGCGGCGTCGATGATCCGGGTCCGGGTCGGCTTCTGCTCCACGAGGACTCCCGAAAACGCTTGACGGGTGGGTGAGTGCCCACTCACCCTAGCGGTGAGTGAATACTTACTCACCCCTTGGGAGGGTGCGACATGAAGCTCACCGTCTTCGGCGCGACCGGTGGCATCGGCCGGGAAATCGTCCGGCAGGCTCTCGACGCGGGCCACGAGGTCACCGCCGTCGTCCGCGATCCGGCCCGGTTCACCGTCACCGGCCCCCGGCTGGAGGTCTTCCGCTCCGATCTGTCCGATCCGGAGGCCCTGCGCCCGGCCGTGGCGGGCCGGGACGCGATCCTCTCCGGCCTCGGCGCCCGCCTTCTCGCGGACGCGGGCGTGGCGACCCGGCTGACCCGCTCGGTCCTGTGGGCCATGGAGGCGGCCGGGACCCGCCGGCTCCTCGTGGTCAGCGCGGCACCCGTGGGCCCGCCGCCGGAGCGCCAGAGCCTGGCGGACAAGGCCGTGGTCGCGGCGGTCAGTGCCACGCTGAGGAAGATCTACGACGATCTGCGGGAGATGGAGGCGGAGCTGGCGGCGAGCGGCACCGACTGGACCTCCGTCCGGCCGCCCCGGCTGACGGACCAGCCGGTCACCGGCCACTACCGGCGCGTGGTCGGCGGCACCCCGGCGAAGGGCCGGACGATCGCACGCGCCGACGTGGCGCACGCGATGCTGGCGATGGCCGACGACCCGGCGACGGTGCGCCAGGGCGTGGGCATCGCGTACTGACCGGTGACGCGTGATCCGTACGGGGCCGGGGCCCGGCCCGCCCCGTACGCGAATCGGGCGCGCACCAGGCCGGAGAAAATCCGGCCCGGTGCGCGCCCGGGGCGGCTCTGGGAGCAGGCTCGTCCGAGGCCGCTCAGATCTCGACGCCGACGGTCACCGGCTCGTTGACGAGGGTGACCCCGAACGCGTCCCGCACCCCGGCGACGACCTCGCGGGCGAGCGCGAGCAGGTCCTCGGTGGTGGCCTCGCCCCGGTTGGTGAGGGCGAGGGTGTGCTTGGTGGAGATCCGGGCGGGCCCGGAGCCGTACCCCTTGGTGAAGCCGGCCTTGTCGATGAGCCAGGCGGCGGAGGTCTTGGTGGCGGCGGGACCCGCCGGGTACGCGGGCGCCTCCACGTCCGCGCCGAGGCGCTCGGCGACCCGCTCCCGGAAGACCGCGAACTCCTCGTCGGTGAGGATCGGGTTGGTGAAGAAGGAGCCGGCGGACCAGGTGTCGTGGTCCTCGGGGTCGAGCACCATGCCCTTGCTCGCGCGCAGCTTCAGGACGGTGTCGTGGGCGTGCGCGAGCGGCACCCGCTCCCCCATCCCGACACCGAGGGCGCGGGCGGTCTGCTCGTACGCGACGGGGGCGGAGAGCCCGCCCGCGTCCTCCAGGGCGAAGCGGACCCGCAGCACCACGTAGGTGTCGGGGAGTTCCTTGAAGAGGCTGTGGCGGTACGAGAAGCGGCACTGCTCGTTGGTGAGCGTGACCGTCGTGTCGTTCCGGGTGTCGTAGGCGACGACCTCGGTGAGGGTGGCCGACACGTCCTGGCCGTACGCGCCGACGTTCTGCACGGGCGTGGCGCCGGCGGAGCCGGGGATTCCGGCCAGGCACTCGATTCCGGCGAGACCGGCCTCGACGGTCCGGGCCACGACCTCGCTCCACACCTCGCCGGCCGCGACCTCCAGCGTCGTCCCGTCCAGGGCGAAGCCCTTGGTGGCGATGTGGAGGACGGTGCCGTCGAAGCCCTTGTCGCCGATGACCAGGTTGGAGCCGCCGCCGATGACGAGCAGCGGGGTCCCGTCCGCGCCGGCCTCGCGGACCGCGGCGATCACCTCGGCGTCGGTGGTGGCCGTGACGAGCCGGGTGGCGGGGCCGCCGAGCCGGAAGGTGGTCAGGGGCGCGAGGGGGGTGTCGTGGAGTACGTGCACGGGCACAAGAGTACGTTCACCCCGTCCGGCGCCCGTGGGGCGGCACCGCGGGGCACCGGGCGGGGCCAGGCCGTGTGAAGACCGCACCGGGCCACGGCGGAGCCCCGGCGCCATCGGGCGCCGGGGCTCTCGTCCGTACCTCAAAAGACCCGGAAAGGCTCGAAGGGTCAGGCGAGCCGGACCACGGCCCGGGACATGCCCAGCACCTTCTGGCCCGCGCTCATGGCGGTGAGGTCGACCCGTACCCGCTGGTCGTCCAGCTTGGCGGCGACCTTCGCCGAGACCTCGATCACGGCGCCCTCGGCGTCGTCGGGGACGACGACGGGCTTGGTGAAGCGGACGCCGTACTCGACGACGGCGGCCGGGTCGCCGGTCCAGTCGGTCACGACGCGGATCGCCTCGGCCATGGTGAACATGCCGTGCGCGATGACGTCCGGCAGTCCGACCTCCTTGGCGAACCGCTCGTTCCAGTGGATGGGGTTGAAGTCACCGGAGGCGCCGGCGTACCGGACCAGCGTGGCGCGGGTCACGGGAAAAGACTGCGCGGGCAGCTCGGTGCCGACCTCGACCTCGTCGTAGGCGATCTTCGCGGTCACGGTCAGGCCTCCTCGGGGGCGCGGGACACGAGCTTGGTCCAGGCGGTCACGACGTGCTCGCCGCTCTCGTCGTGGACCTCGCCGCGGATGTCCAGGATGTCGTTGCCGGCGAGCGACTTGATGGCCTCGATGGTGCTGGTCACCGTGAGGCGGTCGCCGGCCCGGACGGGGCGGGTGTAGGCGAACTTCTGGTCGCCGTGCACCACGCGGCTGTAGTCGAGGCCGAGCTGCGGGTCCTCGACGACCTGGCCGGCGGCCTTGAAGGTGATCGCGAAGACGAAGGTCGGCGGCGCCACGACGTCCGGGTGACCGAGGTCCTTGGCGGCCTCCTGGTCGGTGTACGCGGGGTTGGCGTCCCCGATCGCCTCGGCGAACTCGCGGATCTTCTCGCGGCCGACCTCGTACGGCGGGGTGGGCGGATAGGTCCGCCCCACGAAGGACTGGTCGAGCGCCATGGCCTCGGACCTCCTGGATCTGTGCGCGATCTGGTGCGTGCGTGGTGCTTCGGGCGTTCGGGTGTACGTCCGCGCGGAGGTGACAGCGCGTACGCGCGCGTACGGCCGGATTCGGCCCGTACGCGTACGGCCGGCGAAGCGCCGACGTACTGGCGTACCGCCGGCGTACTGCCGAGTACGCCCCGTGGAAACGACGCGAGGCCGCCCCCTGAGAGGGGGCGGCCTCGTGTTCGAGCCTGGTTAGCGCGTCTCGCGGTGCGCGGTGTGCGCGTTGCAGCGCGGGCAGTGCTTCTTCATCTCCATGCGGTCCGGGTTGTTACGCCGGTTCTTCTTGGTGATGTAGTTCCGCTCCTTGCACTCCACGCAGGCCAGCGTGATCTTCGGGCGGACGTCGGTGGCAGCCACGTGAGTGCTCCTTGACGGACGGATAAACGGATGAACGCAGACAAGAGTAGCCGATTGCAGGACCGACCCTACAATCGGCTACTGTGTGTAGCGGTGACCGGACTTGAACCGGTGACACAGCGATTATGAGCCGCTTGCTCTACCGACTGAGCTACACCGCTTTGATGTTCTGGATCCGCCCGAAGGCGGATCCTTCACACCAGAGCCCCAATACGGAATCGAACCGTAGACCTTCTCCTTACCATGGAGACGCTCTACCGACTGAGCTATTGGGGCGAGCGAGGAAGACATTACACGGTCCTGAGCCCATCACCCAAATCCATTCCCGCAGGCCCCGGCGGGGGTGGAGTGGAAGAGACGTGCGGGGCGGGTGCGGGTCTCGCGGAGGCCTTGTGCCGTAAGGGTTCCGGCTGGTCGGAGCGGTGCGGGAGGGGGTTTCGGACCCGGTCGCCGGCTCGCCTCCGAGGGCGGCCCGCTCCCCCGGCGCAGGCCCGGCACCCGGGATCACCGGCATCCGGATCCACGCCCGGGAGCGTCGTCCCGTTCCGTCGCACGAGTCCCCCACGCCCCTCCTCGGCCCTCGCGTACGCCTCACGCCTCCTCGCGCGCCTCGTACGCCACACGTGCCCTCATCGGTACGACTACTGCGCTCCTCCCCGAAGGCGGCACCGGGCCGCCCTAGGCTCGGGCCCGCCACGCTGCGTGATCTTGGCGTCCGCCCTCGCTTCCCTCGCCTCCCCCGCCGCTATCGCCTCGCCGGGATCGCCTTCGCCGAGCCGGCCGTGAGGAGTCCTGTGTCAGCCGACAGCAAGCAACCCCAGCAGCCTCCGCCCTCGCCCGACGACGGCCGGGCCGCCACCGGCACCACCGCGATCGCGCCGCTGCTGCTCCGCAACGCGCGGCTGACCGACGGCCGGATGGTCGACGTCCGGCTCGGCGGCGGCCGGATCGAGGCCGTCGGCACCGCGGGCAGCCTGAGCGCCGTGGGCGCCCGGGTGGACCTGTCCGGGTATCTGCTGCTGCCCGCGCCCGCCGAACCGCACGCGCACGCCGACACGGCCCTCACCGCCGACCTCACCGGCCCCACGGACCCCACCAGGCCCACCGGGCCCACCAGCCCCGTCCCGTACGGCACCGAGGAGGTCCAGCGGCGGGCCACCGAGGCGGCGTTGCTCCAACTGGGACACGGCGCGACGGCGCTGCGCGCCCATGTCCGGATCGGGGACCTGCACGGGCTCGGGCCGCTGGAGGCGGTGCTCCAGGCCCGGCGTTCGCTGCGCGGTCTGGCGGAGCTGACGACGGTGGCGGTGCCCCGGCTGCTGACCGGGGTGGCGGGCGCGGACGGGCTCGCGACGCTGCGGGACGCGGTGGCGATGGGCGCGGCGGCGGTCGGCGGCCGGCCGGACCTGGACCCGGATCCGACCGGATACGTGGAGCTGGTCCTGGATCTCGCCAACGAGTACGGCCGCCCGGTGGACCTGCACACCGACGGGGACGATCCGGTGCGCCTCGCGCGGCTCGCGGCGATGGCCGGGGGGCTGCGGGCGGGGGTGACGGTCGGGCCGTGCGCGGGGCTGCGGCGGCTGCCCGCCGAGACGGCCCGGCGGACGGCGGACCGGCTCGCGGCGGCCGGGGTGAGCGTGATCGCTCTGCCCCAGGGCGGCTGCGCGGCGGCGGGGACCCGGGGCACGGCGCCGGTACGGCTGCTGCGGGCGGCCGGGGTGCGGGTCGCGGCGGGCGGCGGCGCGCTGCGGGACGTGTGCAATCCGGTGGGGCGGGGCGATCCGCTGGAGGCCGCGTATCTGCTGGCCTCGCTGGACGGAGTGGCCGAGGCGGCGGCGTACGGGGCCGTGAGCGCGGACGCGCGGGCGGCGATGGGGCTTCCGGAGGTGCGGGTGGAGGCGGGGTTCCCGGCGGAGCTGCTGGCGGTGCGGGGCGCGCGGCTCGCGGGCGTGCTGTCCCAGGCGTACAGCCGGATCGTGGTGCACCGGGGGCGGGTGGTGGCCCGGACGAGCGCGGTACGGGAGTACTGCGACCCGGCGGCGGCGCTCGACCTGCCCCGGCAGACCCGACCCGATCGGCCGGACCGGCCCGATTCGACAGGACCGGGCGGGCCGGGGGCCGTACGGTCGTGAGTATGCGCGTAGTCATCGCTGGAGGACACGGACAGATCGCCCTGCGGCTGGAGCGGCTGCTCGCCGCGGGCGGACACGAACCGGTGGGGATCGTCCGCCGCCCCGAACACGCCGAGGAGCTACGGAAGGCCGGGATCGGCGCGGTCGTCCTGGATCTGGAGTCGGCAACCGTCGAGGAGGTCGCGGCGGCCTTGGAGGGCGCGGACGCGACCGTCTTCGCGGCGGGCGCGGGCCCGGGCAGCGGCGTGGAACGCAAGGACTCGGTGGACCGCGCGGCGGCCGTCCTCCTCGCGGACGCGGCCGAACGGGCGGGGGTGCGCCGCTATGTGATCGTCTCTTCGATGGGCGCGGACGCACGGCACGAAGGCGACGAGGTCTTCGACGTGTACCTGCGGGCGAAGGGCGCCGCCGACGACGCCATCCGCGCCCGGCCGAACCTGGACTGGACGGTGCTGCGCCCCGGGATGCTGACGAACGACGCGGGAACGGGCCTGGTCCGGCTGGAGGTCGCCGCGGGCCGGGGTCCGGTGCCCCGCGACGACGTGGCCGCGGTTCTCGCCGAACTCCTCGACACGCCGGGGGCGGCCGGGCTGACCCTGGAACTCGTCTCGGGCTCGGTGCCGGTCTCGGTCGCGGTGAAGGACATCGCGGGCAACTGAGCCGCGCGGCATAGGCCCGGGACCGGCCGTCCGAACCGGTCCCGGGCATCGAGAAGACCCCGAACATGCGAGAAGGTCCCCGGTGAGAACACCGGGGACCTTCTGCATCGCGTGGCGGCGCCAGGATTCGAACCTGGGTAGGCTAAGCCGACGGATTTACAGTCCGCTCCCATTGGCCACTCGGGCACACCGCCATGGGATTTCGTCACCTCGGAGCCGCTTTTCGGCTGCGCTCCCTGGCAACGACGTAAACAATACCCGATCCCACGGGGTGCTCCACCACTGGATTGATCACAGGTTGGTGGCGGCCGGGTGGCTACGCTTTGTGCCGTACCCGATCACATCCGAGCAAGGAGCCTCACCTCATGGCCGACTCCAGTTTCGACATCGTCTCCAAGGTCGAGCGCCAGGAGGTCGACAACGCCCTCAACCAGGCCGCGAAGGAGCTCTCGCAGCGCTACGACTTCAAGGGCACCGGCGCCTCGATCTCCTGGTCGGGCGAGAAGATCCTGATGCAGGCGAGCGGCGAGGAGCGGGTCAAGGCGATCCTCGACGTCCTCGAGTCCAAGCTGATCAAGCGGGGCATCTCGCTGAAGTCGCTGGACGTGGAGGGCGAGCCGCAGCTCTCCGGCAAGGAGTACAAGCTCTTCGCCTCCATCCAGGAGGGCATCTCCCAGGAGAACGCCAAGAAGGTCGCCAAGATCATCCGTGACGAGGGACCGAAGGGCGTCAAGGCGCAGGTGCAGGGCGACGAGCTGCGCGTCAGCTCGAAGAGCCGGGACGACCTCCAGGCCATCATCGCGCTCCTGAAGGGCAAGGACTTCGACTTCGCCCTCCAGTTCGTGAACTACCGCTGACCCTGCCGCTCCGGCCCTGCCGCGCCGGCTCTTCCCGCCGGCCGCCGCACCCCCCGCGACCCCGCCCCCACTCCCGGCTCCCCCGCCTTCCGGCCGCCCCACCCCGTCAGGGTGGTGTCCGAAAAGCGCCAGCCGGGGGTGGGGGCGGCGTCGCACACTGGGGGCATGAGAACGAACGCGATGGTCTACAGCCGCATCGACGGGCCGCTCGGCGCGATGCTCCTGGTGGGGCGGATCGGCGACGAGGGACGGGTCGTGCTGCGCTCGCTGTCGCTGGAGGGACAGAAGGGCGGCGCGGCGGTCGAGGAGGGGTGGGTCCGCGAGGACGCGGCGTTCGAGGAGATCACCGGGCAGCTCGGGGCGTACTTCGACGGGCGGCGGGCCGGGTTCGACATCCCTTACGAGGAGTCCGGGACGGAGTTCCAGCGGCGGGTGTGGCGGGCCCTGGAGGAGATCCCCTACGGGACGACCGTCTCGTACGGCGAGATCGCGGCCCAGGTCGGTTCGGCCGGCGCGGGCGTACGGGCGGTGGGCACCGCGATCGGGCGCAATCCGCTGCTCGTGGTGCGGCCGTGCCACCGGGTGATCGGCGCGGACGGGAGTCTGCGGGGGTACGCCGCCGGACTCGACCGCAAGCGGGCCCTGCTGGACCTGGAGAGCGGGGCCGGGGAGCAACAGCCGTGACCGAAGGGCTGTTTCCGCGAGAGCGGAGCGAGCCCGCACCCGGGGCGGTGCACGTCCCCGGGTGGCTGCCGCCAAAGCGGCAGCGTGAACTGGTCGAGGCCTGCCGTGAGTTCGGGCGCGGGCCGGTGGCGTACGCGTCGACGGTCCTGCCGGGTGGCGGGGTGATGTCGGTGCGCTCGCTGCATCTCGGGCGGCGCTGGGTGCCGTACCGCTATCTGGACGGCGTGGACCTCGAACTGCCCGAATGGCTGGTCGCGTTGGGGCGGGAGGCGCTGGTGGAGGCGTACGGCGAACATCGCGGTTTCACCCCGGACACCGGGCTCGTCAACTTCTACGGCGACGGCGCGCGCATGGGCATGCACCAGGACAAGGAGGAGCGTTCGCCCGCTCCGGTGGTGTCACTGAGTCTGGGCGACACCTGTGTGTTCCGGCTCGGGAACACCGAGGGGCGGGGCCGGCCGTGGACGGATGTGGAGCTGGCGTCCGGGGACCTGTTCGTGTTCGGCGGGCCGTCGCGGTTCGCGTTCCACGGGGTGCCGAAGGTGTACCCGGGGACGGCCGAGCCCGCGCTCGGACTGCGCGGGCGGCTCAACATCACTCTGCGGGAGACCGGGCTCTGATCCCCGGCTCCCGGCTCCCGGCCGTCGGCGTCGGGTCGGGGTCGGGGGCCCTGACCGGGCGGGGTCTCAGCGTTCGCGCGAGTTGCCGAACAGCAGCCGGTAGCCGATCAGCAGCACCAGGGAACCGCCGATCGCCGACAGCCAGGTGGCGGTGTCGAAGAAGTCGCGGTCGATCGGGCGGTCCAGGAAGCGGGACGAGATCCAGCCGCCGAGGAACGCGCCGACGACGCCGATCAGGGTCGTACCGAGAACGCCGCCCGGGTCGCGGCCCGGGAGCAGGATCTTGGCGATGAGGCCGGCCAGCAGGCCGAGGACGATCCATCCGATGATGCTCATGCCTGGGAAGACGCCCTCAAGTGCTGGGACGGTTGCCCCGGGAATAGTGTTCGGCACATGACACAGGAGTTGCGCCGCACCCTCGGGGTGTTCGACGCCGTCGTCATCGGGCTCGGCTCGATGCTCGGCGCTGGGATCTTCGTGGCGCTCGCCCCCGCCGCCGGCGCGGCCGGCCCGGGGCTGCTCCCGGCGCTCGGGGTCGCCGCCGTGGTGGCGTACTGCAACGCGACGGCCTCGGCCCGGCTCGCGGCCCGCTATCCATCCTCGGGCGGCACCTATGTCTACGGGCGCGAACGGCTCGGCCCCTTCTGGGGCTATCTGGCGGGCTGGGCCTTCGTCGTCGGGAAGACGGCGTCCTGCGCGGCGATGGCCCTGACCGTCGGGGCATATGCCTGGCCGGCGCACTCGCGCGAGGTGGCCGTGGCGGCAGTCGTGGCACTGACCGCCGCCAACTACCGCGGGGTGCGGAAGTCGGCGTGGCTGACGCGGGTGATCGTGGCGGTGGTGCTCGCCGTCCTGGCCGCCGTCGTGGTGGCCGCCGCCGGGGCGGGGCGGGTGGAACGGCTCGCGCTCGCCGACGACCTTCCGGCGGGCGGGGTGCTCCAGGCGGCCGGGCTGTTGTTCTTCGCGTTCGCCGGGTACGCGCGGATCGCGACGCTCGGCGAGGAGGTCCGCGACCCGGAGCGAACCATTCCGCTCGCGGTGCCGATCGCGCTCGGCCTCACCCTTCTCGTGTACGCGGCCGTCGCCGTGACCGTGCTCGCCGTCCTCGGGCCGGACGCCCTGGCCGGCTCCGGCGCTCCGCTCGCGGACGCGGCGCGCGCGGCGGGAGCGTCCTGGCTGGTCCCGTTCGTCACCCTCGGCGCGGCGGCCGGGGCCCTCGGGTCGCTGCTGTCGCTGCTCCTCGGGGTCTCGCGGACGACGCTCGCCATGGCCCGGGACGGGCATATGCCGGCTCGGCTGGCCGCCGTCCACCCCCGTTTCCGGGTCCCGCACCAGGCGGAACTCGCCGTCGGCGCGGTCGTGGCCGTGCTCGCGGCGACGGTGGACGTACGGGGCGCGATCGGCTTCTCGTCGTTCGGCGTCCTCGTCTACTACGGCATCGCCAACGCCTCCGTCTGGACCCTGGACCGCCGCGACCGGCCGCTCGCCGCCCTCGGCCTCGTCGGCTGCGCGGCCCTCGCCTTCGCTCTGCCGCCGGGCTCGGTCCTCGCGGGCATCGGGGTGCTGGCGGTCGGCGTGGTGGCGTACGCGGTCAGGCGGGGACGCGCGGCGTCCCCCCGGCTCTGAGGGCCGTTAGGCCGTGTGGCTGTAGCCGCCGAAGAACTGGTCGGTGGGAACGATCTCCTTGCCCAGCGGCAGCAGCGAGACCGGGATCATCTTGAAGTTCGCGAGGCCCAGCGGGATGCCGATGATCGTCAGGCACAGCGCGATGCCGGTGGTGATGTGACCGAGGGCCAGCCACCAGCCGGCGAGGATCACCCACAGCACGTTGCCGACGAGGGACGGCGCGCCCGCGTCACGGCGGTCGACGACCATGCGGCCGAAGGGCCACAGGGCGTAAACGCCGATGCGGAAGGAGGCAAGGCCGAAGGGGATGCCGATGATCGTGACGCAGAGCAGGAGCCCGGCCAGTACGTAGCCGAGGAACATCCAGAATCCGCACAGAATCAGCCAGATAACGTTCAGAATCGTTTTCACGGGCGTCGACCTGCCATCTGTTCGAGCCGGGCGATGCGCTCGGCCATCGGCGGGTGGGTGGAGAACATCTTCGACAGTCCCTGTCCCGGGCGGAAGGGATTGGCGATCATCATGTGGCTCGCCGTCTCGATCCTCGGCTCGGGCGGCAGCGGCAGTTGCCTGGTGCCCGCGTCGAGCTTGCGCAGGGCGCTGGCGAGGGCGAGCGGGTCGCCGGTGAGATGGGCGCCGGAGGCGTCCGCCTCGTACTCCCGGGAGCGGGAGATGGCGAGCTGGATGACGGACGCGGCGATCGGGCCGAGGAGCATGATCATCAGCATGCCGAGCAGCCCGGGGCCCTCGTCGTCACTGGAGCGGCCGATCGGGATCAGCCAGGCGAAGTTGACCAGGAACATGATCACGGAGGCGAGCGCGCCCGCGACCGAGGAGATGAGGATGTCCCGGTTGTAGACATGGCTCAGCTCGTGGCCGATGACGCCGCGCAGCTCGCGCTCGTCGAGGATGGCGAGGATGCCCTCGGTGCAGCACACGGCCGCGTTGCGCGGGTTGCGGCCGGTGGCGAAGGCGTTGGGTGCCTGGGTGGGCGAGATGTAGAGCCGGGGCATGGGCTGGCGTGCCTGGGTGGAGAGCTCGCGGACCATCCGGTAGAGCGCGGGGGCCTCGAACTCGCTCACGGGGCGGGCGCGCATCGCGCGCAGGGCCAGCTTGTCGCTGTTCCAGTACGCGTAGGCGTTGGTCCCGAGGGCGACGACAAGGGCGACGATCAGTCCCGTACGCCCGAAGAAGCTGCCGATGAGGATGATGAGGGCGGAGAGCCCTCCGAGGAGGACCGCGGTCCTCAGCCCGTTGTGCCGGCGGTGCACGGTACGCCCTCCAAATGGTGCGGCAGGGGAACCCTTGTTCTGCGGATCCACCCTCCAGTGGACCCTTCTCTCCTGGTCAACGCCAGGCGGAGACCCCGGGTTCCCCGGCGCGCGCGGGGCGCCGTGCGGTCCGTACGGGTGAGAGGGGGCGGGGGCGTACGAAAAGCGGCGCCCCCTGCGGGCAGGGGACGCCGGGTCCCGTACGGATACGGGCGGGGGTACGGGTACGGGCCGGGGTCAGCGGGCCGCCGGGACCGGGGTCTTCTCCAGGCCCGCCTTCCGCAGGGCGGCCGCGACCGGTTCGACCTCGCTCGTGCAGTGGGCGCAGCGGGAGGCGATGGCCGGGATCTCGGCGAAGCAGCGCGGGCAGTCGCGCTTCTCCGCCTTCGGGTCGGCCGCCTCCTCCCTGGCGAACTTCTCCTGGATCTTCGCCATGGGCACGACGAAGAGGAAGTAGAGGACGGCGGCGGTCACGACGAAGGCGATGGTGGCGGCGATGGCCAGGCCGTAGGGGAAGACGGTCTTGCCGAGGGTGAAGCTGGCCTCGCTGAAGTCGCCGACGGAGCCGGTGGCGAGACCGATGAGCGGGGTGATGAACGCCTTGCTGAAGCCGGTGACGACGGCGGTGAACGCCGATCCGACGGCCAGACCGATCGCCATCGAGACGACGTTGCCGCGGAGGATGAAGTCCTTGAAGCCGGTCAGCACGGTGGTCCGCTCCTAGAGATGAAGTGCGTGGGGGGACAGAGGGGGGGAGGGTCAGAACAGGCTGTTCGCCGCGTAGCGGAGGGCGAGCTGCGGGTATCCCGACAGCGCGACGCCCGCGACGGCGGTCAGCGCGAGGGCCAGGGTGACCGGGGTGGGGACCCGGCGCGGCGCCACCACCGGGGTCGGCCGCGGGGCGCCTTCCGGGGTGCGGAAGAGCAGCGCGGTCCACCGAAGGTAGTAAGCGAGGGCGATCACGACGTTGACGCCCATGATCACGGCCAGCCAGCCGAGGCCGGCGTCGACGGCCGCCGAGAAGACGGTCACCTTGGCGAAGAGACCGATGATACCCGGGGGCAGCCCGGCCAGGTTGAGAAGAAAGAAACCGAGCGCGAGGGCGGCGGCGGGGCGGGTGGCGAAGAGGCCCCGGTAGTCGGTGATCCGGTTCTTCGGGTGGGTCCGGCCGACCAGGACGGCGACGGCGAAGGCGCCGAGGTTCACGGCGGCGTACATCAAGGCATATGCCACGGTCGCGCCGATCTGGTCGTCGCCGGAGTACGCGGCGGCGGCGATCGGCACCAGGAGGTAGCCGGCCTGCCCGACGGAGGACCAGGCGAGCAGCCGGACCGCGCTCCACGCGCGCGTGGGGTTCTGGCGCAGGGCGGCGACGTTGCCGACGGTCATGGTGAGCGCGGCGAGGACCGCGAGCGCGGGACCCCAGACGTGCGCGTATGTGGGGAACGCCACGACGGTCACCAGGATGAGGCCGGTGAAGCCGACGGCCTTGCCGACGACGGAGAGGTACCCGGCCACGGGCAGCGGGGCGCCGACGTAGGTGTCGGGGACCCAGAAGTGGAAGGGGACGGCGGCCGTCTTGAAGGCGAAGCCGACGAGGGTGAGGACGACTCCGGCCTGGGCGAGGGTGTGCAGCTGGCCGGGGACGTCGTCGAGGCGCTGGGCGATCTCGGTGAGGTGGAGGGTGCCGGTGGCCGCGTAGACGAAGCTCGCGCCGAGCAGGGTGACGGCGGTGGCGGTGACGGACGACAGGAAGAACTTCAGCGCGGACTCGCTGGACATCCGGTCGCCGCGGCGCATGCCGACGAGCGCGAAGGCGGGCAGCGAGGCCACTTCCAGGGCGACGACCAGGGTGGCCAGGTCGCGGGCGGCGGGCAGCAGGGCCGCACCGGCGGCGGACGAGAGCAGCAGGAACCAGTACTCGCCGGCCGGCAGCTTCCGGCGGGTGTCGGCATGCGAGAGCAGCGCGGTGACGAGGGCTCCGGCGAGCACCAGGAACTGGATGACCAGGGTGAAGGTGTCGGCGGTGTAGCTGCACGCGGGCGCGTGCGTGCCAGCGGCCCGCGCGGCGGCGTCGGTGAGACAGAAGGTCTGGTGGTCGCCGGCGCGCAGCGGCAGCAGCAGCGCGAGCGCGGCGGCGAGACCGGCGGTCGCGGTCCAGCCGAGGAGGTGCTTGCGGGCCGCCGGGAGGAAGAGGTCGGCGACCAGGATCGCGACGGCGACGACGGCGGTGAGCAGGGGCGGTGCGATGGCCGCCCAGTCCACGCTCTGGACGAGGCTGGGGACGGCCGGGGCGGCGGCGGTGCCGCCGGCGGCACCGCCGCCGGGCCCCGACGCCAGGACGGTGGTCGCATCGGTGATCACGGCGGTGGCCGTCGTCACGTCGGGGATCACTGCTTTCCTCCCGCGAGGAGCTGCTGGACGGCCGGGTCGGTGAGGCCGAGGAGGACGGCGGGCCACAGCCCGGCGAGGACGGTGAGGGCGGCGAGGGGGGTCCAGGCCGCGAACTCGTACCCCTGGACGTCGGCGAGCGCCCGCTCCCCGGCGGGACGCGGGCCGCCCATGCAGACGCGGCGCACGACGACGAGGAGATAGGCCGCGGTGAGCAGGGTGCCGAAGGCGCCGACCGCCATGCAGGTGAGGAAGGCGGGGCGGCTGAGTCCGGCGGCCGGGTCGAAGGCACCGAACAGGGCGAGCATCTCGCCCCAGAACCCGGCGAGACCGGGCAGGCCGAGGGAGGCGACGGCGGCGAACGCGAGGAGCGCGCCGAGGCGCGGGGCGCGGCCGTAGAGGGCGGCGCCGGTGGCCCCGGCGAGGGTGTCGAGGTCAGCGGTGCCGTAGCGGTCCTTGACGGCCCCGGCGAGGAAGAACAGCAGGCCGGTGATGAGGCCGTGGGCGATGTTCGCGAACAGCGCGCCGTTGACGCCGGTGGGGGTCAGGGTGGCGATGCCGAGCAGGACGAAGCCCATGTGGCCGACGGAGCTGTACGCGATGAGGCGCTTCAGGTCGCCCTTGTTGCCGGGCCGCGCGAGGGCGAGGCAGGCGAGGGACCCGTAGACGATGCCCGCGACCGCGAAGGCGGCGAGGTACGGGGCGAAGGTGTGCATGCCCTCGGGGGCGATCGGCAGCGCGATGCGGACGAACCCGTACGTGCCCATCTTCAGGAGCACGCCGGCGAGGAGGACGGAGCCGACGGTCGGGGCGGCGGTGTGCGCGTCCGGGAGCCAGCTGTGCAGCGGCCACATCGGGGTCTTCACGGCGAGCCCGAGACCGATCGCGAGAACGGCGATGACCTGCACGGACGTGGTCAGTGACCGGCCGTTGTCAGTGGCGAGTGCCACCATGTCGAACGTGCCCGCCTTCAGACCGACGAGGAGCAGGCCGAGCAGCATGATCACGGAGCCGAGCACCGTGTAGAGGATGAATTTCAGGGCGGCGGCCTGGCGGCCCGCGCCGCCCCAGCGGGCGATGAGGAAGTACATCGGGACGAGGACCGTCTCGAAGGCCAGGAAGAACAGCACGAGATCGAGGACGGCGAAGGTCGCCAGGGTGCCGGTCTCCAGCAGCAGGAGCAGGGCGACGAAGGCCCGGGGGGACGGGCCGGCCGGGGGCTTGAAGTAGGAGTAGAGCGCGCAGAGGAAGGTCAGCAGCGCGGTCAGGAGCAGGAGGGGGAGGGAAATGCCGTCGACACCGAGGTGGATCCGCACGTCGAGTGCCTTGATCCAGGTGATGTCGGTGGTGGCCTGCATCGCCTGGGGGTGGGCGTGGTCGAAGCCGAGGGCGAGGACGATCGCGGCCAGCAGGATCACGCCGGTGACGGTGACGCCGTGGCGGAGCACGGCCTGCTCGGGTGAGCTGCCCTTCAGTCCGGGCGGGGCCGGCAGGAGCGCGGCGACGGCGCCGAGGAGCGGGCCGGCGACGATCAACGCCAGAAGGAACTGCATCACGGATTCGCTGATATCGATCACGGGTCACGCTCCGGCGGCGGCGTTGGCGAGGGCGACGGCGACGACCGCCAGGACGACGGAGCCGGCGAGCAGGGCGCCGAGGTAGGTCTGCACGTTGCCGGTCTGGGCACGGCGGACGAGCCGGCCGAGGCCCCCCGCTCCGCTGCCCGCGCCGCGTACGTACGTGTCGACGACCTCCCGGTCCAGGAAGCGGACCAGCGAGGCGGCGGCGAGGACGGGGCGGACGAACAGCGTCCGGTAGGCCGCGTCCAGGCGGAAGCCCTCGGCGGCGGGCCGGTGCAGCGGGCCGAGCAGGGCGCGGCCGGGGTCCGGATCGTGGTCGGGGGCCGGGTGCGGCAGGTCCAGCGCCTCCGCCTCGACCTGGCCGGCGTCGGCACTGGGGTGGGCGACGTGCGGGACGATCCGGACGGGGCGGGCCACCGCCTTGGCGACGAGCGTGTGCCAGACCGCGTAGGTGACGGCTCCGCCGACGACGGCGAGGCCGGTACCGAGCACGGCCGTGGTGACGGTCGGGGTCAGCGCGTGGCCGCCGAACCAGTCGCCGAGGGCGGGCGCGGCGAGCCCGAGCGCGAGGGAGGGGACGGCGAGCACCCACAGCACGGTGGTCATGGCGACCGGCTGGCGTCCGTGGTCGGGCGCCTCGGCGCCCCGGCCGCGGAAGGCGAGGAGCCACAGCCGGGTCGCGTACGCGGCGGTGAGCAGGGCCGTCAGGAGTCCGGCGACGAGCACGATCCAGCCGGCCGCGGCGGGGGCGGCGGTCGCCTCCCCGGCCTGGGCGGTTGCGGTGTGTTCTGCGGCGACGAGGACGGCTTCCTTGGAGAAGAAGCCGGCGAACGGCGGGATCGCGGCGAGCGCGAGCAGGCCGATGCTCATCGTCCAGTACGCGTCCGGGACCCGCCGGGTCAGTCCGCTCATCCGGGACATGGCCGTGAGCGAGTTGGTGCCGGCGGCGTGGATGACCGTACCGGCGGCGAGGAACAGCAGCGCCTTGAAGGCGCCGTGCGTGAGGAGGTGGAAGACGGCGGAGGCGCGGTCGCCGACGGCGAGGGCGCCGGCCATGTAGCCGAGCTGCCCGATCGTCGAGTAGGCGAGGACCCGCTTGATGTCGTCCTGCGCGAGCGCGGCGAGCGCCGAGCCCGTCATGGTGAGCGCGGCCATCACGGCGAGCACGGTCAGCGCGGCGGCGGAGGCGGCGAAGACGGGCAGCAGCCGGGCGGTGAAGTAGATGCCGGCGGCCACCATGGTGGCCGCGTGGATGAGCGCGGAGACGGGGGTGGGGCCGGCCATCGCGTCGGGCAGCCAGGTGTGCAGCGGGAACTGCGCGGACTTGCCCGCCACGCCCGCGAGGAGCAGCAGCGCCACGAGGGTGGGGTGGTCGAGACCGCCGCTCGCGACGGCGCCAAGCACCCCGGTGATCCGGAAGGTGCCCGCGTCGGCGGCGAGCGCGAACAGGCCGATCAGGAACGGCACGTCGCCGAGCTTGGTGACCAGGAAAGCCTTGAGGGAGGCCGCGCGGGCCTCGGGGGTCTCCCAGTAGTGCCCGACGAGGAAGTACGAGCAGATGCCCATGATCTCCCAGCCGACCAGGAGCACCATCAGGTCGCCGGAGTAGACGACGAGCAGCATCGCGGAGGTGAAGAGGGAGACGAGCGCGGCGTACGAGGGGTAGCGCGGGTCGTGCCGGAGGTAGCCGGTCGAGTAGATCTGCACGCAGGTGGCGACCACGCCGACCAGGATGGCGACGAGCGCGGCGAAGGCGTCGATGTGCAGGGCCAGGTCGATGGGGACCGAGCCGGTCGGGGTGAGCCGGGTCGCGGCGTCGATCGCCGTACCGCCGCCCTGCCGTACGGCGACCAGGACGGCGAGCACGGCGGCGGCGAGGGCCGGCAGGACGGCGAGCGGGCGGACGAATCCGGGCGCGGTGCGACCGAGGAGCAGACCGGCGACGGCGCCGAGGAAGGGCAGGAGGGGGACGAGGACGGCGAGGGTCGTGGTGGTCACGCGGTGGCCTCGGCCTTCTCGCCGGTGGACGGCTTGGTGGTGTCGGTGGACGGCTTGCCGTCGGGTCCCTGGTCGTCGGACCACGGGTCGTCGGGGCCGGAGCCGGGGCCGGGGTCGTCGGGGCCGGGGCGCTCGGCGGTGTCGCGGAGCCGGTCCACGTCCGCGGTGCCCCGGTTGCGGTAGACCATCAGGACGATCGCGAGGCCGATGCCGATCTCGGCGGCGGCGATGGCGATGACGAAGAGGGTGAGTGCCTGACCGGCGTGCAGGGTGTCGCGGAGCCAGACGTCGAAGGCGACCAGGTTGAGGTTGACGGCGTTGAGCATCAGCTCGACGGACATCAGGACGAGGATCGCGTTGCGGCGGGCGAGGACGCCGTACAGCCCGACGCAGAAGAGGAGGGCGGCGAGGACGGCCGGGTAGACGAGATGCATCAGTGGGTCTCCTCGGCCGGGTGCGCAGCCGTGTCCACGGGGGCTTCGCGGCCGGCGCCGTCGGCTGGGTCGTCACCGTCGTCGCCGTCGTCACCGTCCTCCGGGGACTTCTTCCGGGACAGGACGATCGCCCCGACGAGGGCGGCGAGCAGCAGGACGGACAGGGCCTCGAAGGGCAGCACCCAGTTCCGGAAGAGGAACCGGCCCGTCACCTCGGTGGAGCCCTGCGCGGGTCCGCCGAGGCCGATCCACGTCGTACGGAACGCGTCCACGACCACCCACACGAGCGCCGCCGCAGCGGCGACCGCCACGGCGAGGGCCACGGGCCGGTTGCCCGAGTCGGCGTCCAGGGAGCGGCCGATGGGGGCCCGGGTGAGCATGAGCCCGAAGAGGAGGAGGACGACGACCGAGCCCACGTAGATCAGCACCTGCACCCAGGCGATGAACTCGGCGGTCAGCAGCAGGTACTCGACGGCGAGCCCGCCGAGCGCCACGACCAGCCAGAGCGCGGCGTGCACGAGCTGCTTGGTGGTGACGGTGACCAGGGCCGCGCCGAGGGTGGCGAGGCCGACGAGGAGGAAGACGACCTCGACGCCAGTGGGCGAGAGGAAGCCGCGGGTGGCCGGGGCGGCCTCGGCCGCCGTCTGGGCGGCGTGGGCGGCCTGGGCGAGAGGGGTGAGGATCACTGTCCGTCCTCCCCGCGCTGCTCGGGCCCGGTCTGCCCAGTCTGCTCGGTCTGCTCGGTCTCGGCTGCCGCCTGAGCCGCCGCCTGGGCCTGAGCCTGGGCTTGGGCGGCCTTCTCGGCGGCCTTGCGCGCGGCGGCGATCTCCTTCGGCTCCTCCGCGCACGGGTCGAGCGCGGGCGGTTCCGGAACCGTCCACATCCACTCGCGCAGCTTGTCGCGCTCGTGCGTCAGCTCCTGGATGTCGGTCTCCGCGTACTCGAACTCGGGCGACCAGAACAGCGCGTCGAACGGGCACACCTCGACGCAGATACCGCAGTACATGCAGAGCGAGAAGTCGATCGCGAAGCGGTCGAGGACGTTGCGGCTGCGCTCGCGCCCGCCGGGGGCGGCGGCCGGCACGGTCTCCTTGTGGGAGTCGATGTAGATGCACCAGTCGGGGCACTCGCGGGCGCACAGCATGCAGACCGTGCAGTTCTCCTCGAACAGCGCGATCACCCCGCGCGTGCGGGGCGGCAGCTCGGGCTGCGCGTCCGGGTACCGCAGGGTGATGTTCCGGCGCGTCATCGTGCGCAGGGTGACGGCGAGGCCCTTGGCCAGGCCGGATCCGAACGGGGGTGCCATCAGCTGATCGCCACCTTCACGATGCCGGTGAGCGCGATCTGCGCGAGCGCGAGCGGGACGAGAGTCGTCCAGGCGAACTTCTGGAGCTGGTCCTCGCGCAGCCGGGGGTAGGAGACCCGCAGCCAGATCACGACGAACGCCAGGACGGCGGTCTTGAGCAGGGTCCAGAGCCAGCCGAGACCGTCGGCGCCGAACGGGCCGTGCCAGCCGCCGAGGAAGAGGACGGTGGTCAGCCCGCACAGGACCACGATGCCGGCGTACTCGGCGAGCAGGAACAGCGCGAAGCGCAGACCGGTGTACTCGGTGTACGCGCCGAAAATGATCTCCGAGTCGGCGACGGGCATGTCGAACGGCGGGCGCTGGAGCTCCGCGAGCCCGGCGACGAAGAAGACCAGCGCGCCCACGATCTGCCAGGGCACCCACCACCACGCGAACGCGTCGAGGATGCCGGGCAGCGAGACGGTGCCGGCCGCCATCGCGACGGAGGCGGCGGCGAGCAGCATGGGCAGCTCGTACGCGAGGAGCTGGGCGGCGCTGCGGACGGCGCCGAGCAGCGAGTACTTGTTCGCCGAGGCCCAGCCGGCCATCAGACTGCCGAGCACGCCGACGCCCATGACGGCGAGCACGAAGAAGATCCCCGCGTCGACCACCTGCCCGACCGCGCCCTCGCCGGGGCCGATCGGGATCGCGACGAGGACGAGGAGGTACGGGAGGAGGGCGACGGCCGGCGCGATCCGGAACACCCGCCGGTCGGCGTCGGCCGGGACGATGTCCTCCTTCTGCGCGAACTTCACCCCGTCCGCGACGAGCTGCGCCCAGCCGTGGAACCCGCCCGCGTACATGGGGCCGAGCCGGCCCTGCATATGGGCCATCACCTTGTGTTCCGTCTGTCCGACGACGAGCGGCAGGACGAGGAACGCGACGAAGACGGCGAGCAGGCGGAGGGCGACGTCGAGTACGTCGGTCACGCGCAATCGCCTCCTTCGGCGTGGGGGTCGGGGTTGGGTTCGGTGGTGGTTTCGGATTCGGGGGTGCTGTCGGGGTCCGGGGCGGACGGCTCTTCCCGGGCCCGGTCGGCGTCGCTGCCGGATGCTTCGGGTGTCCGGCCCGTGGCCTTCTCGCCGGGCTGGTCGGCGGGCCGCTCGGCGGGCTTGTCGCCGGGCCGCTCGGCGGACTTCTCGGGCGCCTTGGGCGCCTCGGGCGCCTTGGCCGCCTCGGTGCCGTCGTCGAACGCCGGCCGTGCGTGGTGCCACGGGGCGTCCGAGCTGCGGGTACGAGGTGCGGGCTCCGGTCGTGTCGCCGCCGCGTCCGTATCGGCCGCGCGCTGGCTGGCGGATCCGCCGCCGGCGCTCCGGTTGCGGCGCGGTCCCGCCGGAGGTGCAGGGGGCGCCGAGGGCTCGGTGCCGGTCGCCGCCTCGGAAGGCTCCGTCCGCCGGCTCGCCGAACCACCGCTCGCGCTGCGGTTACGGCGCGGACCGGCGGGCGGCGCGGGGGCGGGTTCGGGGGCGGGCTGCTCCGACGGCTGGGCCGCGTCGGCGGCCTCCGTCCGCTGGCTCGCCGACCCGCCGCTCACGCTGCGCGCGCGGCGCGGACCGGCCGCGGGAGCGGGAGCAGGCGCGACCTCAGGGGCCGCAGGAGCTGCGGGAGTCCCGGTGGCCCCAGGCGTCCCGGTAGCCCCAGGCGCCTCGGTGGCCCCGGGCGCCTCAGGAGTCTCGAGGGTCCCTGCGACCTCCGTCCGCTGACTCGTCGAACCCTGGCTCGCGCTGCGCGCGCGGCGCGGTGCCGCCGGAGCGGTGGCCTCCGCGGCCTCCGCCCCCGCGCCCTGCTGACTCGCCGATCCGGCGCTCGCGGTACGGGTACGACGGACCGGCCGTTCCCCGGCGACACCGGCGGCCCCGGCACCGGCAGCACCGGCAGCGGCCCGCGCACCACGCGCCGCGCGGGCCGGGGCGGGCGGGAGCTGGCCCTTCAGCGGGCCCCACTCGTTGGGGTCGGGGACGCCCGGCGGAAGCATCTGGCGGCGCTTCGGGGCGTTCGGGTCGTGGGCCTCGCCGGGCTCCTTCGCACCGGGCCAGGCCTTGGCGACGCGTGCGGCCAGGACGAAGTCCTTGCGCAGCGGATGGCCCTCGAAGGTGTCGGGGAGAAGCAGGTGGACGAGGTGCGGGTGGTCGATGAAGGTCACGCCGAACATCTCGTGCGTCTCGCGCTCGTGCCAGGCCGCACCCGCGTAGACCTCGACCGCCGACGGCAGCGACGCCGCCCCGTGCGGCACGGTCGTCCGCAGCAGCAGCCGCCGGACGCCACCCGGCCCCACCGAGGCGACGTGCGCGCAGACGCGGAAGCCGGTGCCCGGTTCGTCGACGGCGCTCAGCCAGTCGAAGAAGGTGAGGCCGAGCTTGTCACGGGCGATTTCGAGGGCCGCGATCCACGAGGCGGTCGGCACGTCGACGGTCAGCAGGTCGTACCCGCGCTCGGCGGTCGCCTCTTCCCCGAAGAGCTCGGTGACCGAGTCGGGGAGGGCGTCGAAGGCGTTCTCGTCGTAGCCGTTCACGCGCTGCCTCCCGGCGTCGGCGGGGTGCCACCCGGCACCGGCGGGTCCACCCGGGGGCTGGTCAGCTGGGCGACGGACGCGGCGCCCGCGCCCTCGCCGTACCGCGCGGCGAGGCTCTCCCGCGCGATCTTCTCCTGGAGTTTGAGGATGCCCTGGAGCAGCGCTTCGGGGCGCGGCGGGCAGCCCGGCACGTACACGTCGACCGGGATGATCTGGTCGACGCCCTTCGTGACGGAGTACGAGTCCCAGTACGGGCCGCCGCAGTTCGAGCAGGCGCCGAAGGAGATGACGTACTTGGGCTCCGGCATCTGCTCGTACAGCCGCTTCACCGCCGGGGCCATCTTGTCCGTCACCGTGCCGGAGACGATCATCAGGTCGGCCTGGCGCGGGCCCGGCGCGAAGGGGATCACGCCGAGGCGGATGAAGTCGTGACGGGCCATCGAGGCGGCGATGAACTCGATCGCGCAGCAGGCGAGGCCGAAGTTGAAGACCCAGAGGCTGTAGCGGCGGCCCCAGTTCAGGACCACCTTCATCGGCTCGGGGGCGAGGCGGGCGAGCGGCCCGAGCTTCGACACCACCGGCAGGACGGAGGTGTGTTCCGGACCCATGTTGTCCCGCCCCATGTCGCCCAGAGCCATGTCGCCCTGCCCCATGTTGTCCGAAGCCGTGTTGTCCGGCGTCACGTCCATGTCAGGACGCCCTTCTTGTACGCGTAGAGCAGTCCGACGGCGAGGAAGCCGAGGAACACGAACATCTCCACCAGGGTCGTCGCCCCGTATCCGGGCGCGGCGAAGACCGTCGCCCAGGGGAAGAGGAAGATCGAGTCGACGGCGAAGATCACGTAGAGGAAGGCGTACACGTAGTAGCGGACCTGCGTGTGGGCCCACCCCTCCCCCACCGGGTCGACGCCGCACTCGTAGGTGAGGAGCTTCTCGGGGGTCGGTACGACGGGCCGCAGAAGGCGGTTGGCGCCGAACGCGATCGCGACGAACAGCACGCCGACCACGGCCAGCAGTCCGACGACGGAGTACGTCTGAAAGTAGCCCGCCGCGGCGACGGTCGGTCCTGACACGTCCGCGTCCACCCCTCGATCTCGGTGTCTCGCCCTGTTTTCTACCCACGCGAGTCTAGGGCCTTTCGTTGGGGCCAGGCCGGATCAGGGAGCGGGCTCCGGTGCACTGCACTCGCTTCGCTCACTCCGTCTCGGCTCTTGATTTCCCCTTCGGATGCCGAGCAGCGATCGCAAGGCGGAGGAGGGAGACAACGCGGTGGGGGCACCTCCCGTGCCCGGAGGGCTACGGGGGAGTTGGCGACCGACGACAACGCGGCGTGGGGGCACCTCCCGTGCCCGAAGGGCCACGGGGGAGTGCGTGCCGGAGCCCGCGAGCCCGGCATGGCCCCAACGAAAGGCCCCAGGGGCTTTTGGGGGGGGGATAGCCCCCCGTCACGCCCGGCTACCTCCCCCATGGTGGGACGGGCGGGGCACCAGGCAGGCTTGGGTCTTATGACCGAGCAGATCGACACCGCCCCGCCCCCTGTGCGTCTCGCGTACGGCCGGCACACCTGGAAGGAGGTCGTGTACCTCCTTGGCAATCTCCCGTACGCGCTGGTCGGGTTCGTGTACGCCGTCACGACGATCTCGGTCGGCGCCGGCATGGCGGTGACCATCGTCGGCGTGCCGCTGATCACGTTCAGCCTCGCCGGGGCGCGGCTGCTGGGCCGCGCGGAGCGGGCGCGGGCGCGGGGGCTGCTCGGCGTGCAAGTGGCCGAACCGAGTCCGCTGCCGCGCGGGAAGGGTGTGTACGGGCGGGTGTGGGCGCAGCTGGCGGATCCGGTGGCGTGGCGCAGTCAGCTGTTCCTGTTCATCAGGCTGCCGTGGGGCGTCCTGACCTTCGCGGTGACGCTGGTGTCGCTGCTGGTGTTGTGGCCGCTGCTGCCGTTCCTGGCGCGCGGGATGGCGAACGTCGACCGTTCGATGGTGCGGGGGCTGCTGTCGCCGTCCGACGAGCTGGAGCGGCGGATCGCCGAGCTGGAGTCGGACCGGGGTGTGGTCGTGGACACGGCCGCCGCCGATCTGCGGCGCATCGAGCGCGACCTGCACGACGGCGCGCAGGCCCGGCTCGTGGCGCTCGCCATGGGGCTCGGGCTCGCGAAGGAGAAGCTGCTCGACGATCCGCAGGCCGCGGCCGTGATGGTGGACGAGGCGCACGGCGAGGTGAAGCTGGCGCTTCAGGAGCTGCGGGACCTGGCCCGCGGCATTCACCCTGCGGTCCTGACCGACCGCGGACTCGACGCGGCCCTGTCGGCGGTGGCCGCACGGTGCGTCGTCCCGGTGACGGTGGACGTGGAGCTGCCGGGCCGGCCGGCCGACGCGATCGAGGGCATCGCCTATTTCACGGTCTCGGAGCTGCTCCAGAACGTCTCGAAGCACGCGCGCGCCCGGCACGCCTGGGTGGACGTGTGGCGGACGGACGACCGGCTGATGCTCCAGGTCCGGGACGACGGGGTCGGCGGCGCGCGGCTCGACGGCGGTACGGGCATGGCGGGGCTGGCGGAGCGGCTGGGCGCGGTCGACGGGGTGTTCACCGTGAACTCGGCGGTGGGCGAGGGAACGACGGTGACCGCCGAACTTCCCTGGCGCGACCGCCCGCGCGCCTGACGTACGGGCACCCCGGCACCCGACGTACGAGGACCCTGACGTACGAGGGCGCCATGGCGTCCTGGCGTACGGACGCCCTCTCGTCCCCACCCTGTCGCTGCGGCCCCGCCCGGTCTTCCGGGCGGGGCCTCGCCGTTCCCCGAGCGAGCCCCCTGCGCGAACCCGCACACGGGCCGGCGGGCACGTGCATCACGGGTCCGAGCTGTGTAGCGCTTGAGCTCTCCCCCCGCCCCCGTCCCGCCCCAGGTGGGGATAACCCCCCACCCAAGACGCCCACCCGCCTCATGGTCCCGGCCCCCTCCTTCCCGGGATGGTGGAGTCACCATCCCGCAGCGAGAGAAACGGATCCCCGATGGCCGCCTCCCCCACCGTCCCCGCCGGCCTCAGCGCCCCGTTCGAGAGGCGTACGTGGCGCGCGGTCGGCTATGTCCTGACCGGCTTCCCGCTGAGCGTCGCCGCCTTCTGTCTGGCCATCACCTTCCTGTCGACCGGCGCCGGGCTGCTCGTCACCTTCCTCGGCATACCGGTGCTCGCCGCCGGGCTGGCCTTGTGCCGGGGCATCGGCGCGGTGGAGCGCGCGCGGGCGCGGGCGCTGCTCGGGGTGGACGTACGGGCGCCGGAGCCGGCCCGGGGCCGGACCGGTTCGCCGCTGGGGTGGATGATCGCCACGCTGAAGAGCGGGGCGTCGTGGCGGCACATGCTCTACTGCCTGCTGCACTTCCCGTGGGCGGTGGTCACCTTCGTGGTGACGGTGACGCTGTGGTCGGTCTCGTGGGCCCTGGCCACATATCCGCTGTGGCAGTGGGTGTTCCCGGCCTATGTGGGGCAGGACGGGATCCAGCTGTACGGGGACGGAACGCACGGCTTGTACGTCGACACGCCGTTCGAGGTCGGAGTGGCGTCGGGTCTGGGCTTCTGCCTCGTGTTCCTCTCGCCGTGGGTGCTGCGGGGCCTGGTCTCGGTCGACCGGGCGATGGTGTCGGTGCTGCTCGGCCCGTCGCCGCTGGCCTCACGGGTGACGGAGCTGGAGTCGGACCGGGGTGTGGTCGTGGACACCGCCGCCGCCGATCTGCGGCGGATCGAGCGCGACCTGCACGACGGCGCGCAGGCTCGGCTCACCGCTCTCGCCATGGATCTGGGTCTGGCGAAGGACCGGATCGCGGACGACCCGCTGACCGCCGCCGCGATGGTGGACGAGGCGCACGGCGAGGTGAAGCTGGCGCTTCAGGAACTGCGGGACCTGGCCCGCGGCATCCACCCGGCGGTCCTGACCGACCGCGGACTCGACGCGGCCCTGTCGTCGGTCGCCGCGCGGTGCGCCGTCCCCGTACAGGTGGACGTGGATCTGCCGGCCCGGCCGGCGCCCGCGATCGAGGGCATCGCGTACTTCGCGGTCTCGGAGCTGCTCCAGAACGTCTCGAAGCACGCGCGCGCCCGGCACGCCTGGGTGGACGTGTGGCGGACTGACGACCGGCTGATGCTCCAGGTCCGGGACGACGGGGTCGGCGGCGCGGCCCCGGTGGCCGGTCACGAGCTGGCGCGGCTGATGGCCCGGCTCGACGCGGTCGACGGCGTCCTCGCCGTCGACTCGCCGGCGGGCGGCCCGACCACGATCACCGCCGAGCTCCCCTGGCGCGACTGACCGACCGCCCCCCGCGCGGGCCCCGCCCCGGCCTGACCCCGGCCCGGCCCCCGACACACGACCCCTCAGGTGAAAGCCCTCCATGGGGCGCCCCCCTATGGCGGGTCGCCCCATGGAGGGAGCCCCTATATAGGGAGTCCCTATAGGCGGAGCCGACACCATCACCGAAGAACCGCCCCCGTCCCCGCCGCGTCCCTCCCCCTGCGATGCTGGACCCGCTCAGCACGCAGTGGTACAGACCGGAGGGGACGGACGACATGGGGCCGATGGGACCGGATCGGGCGCGAGGAACGAGCGGCGGCACGGGCGGGGACAGCGTGCGCGTCGTCATCGCCGAGGACTCGGTGCTGCTCCGGGAGGGCCTGACCCGCCTGCTCACCGACCTGGGCCACGAGGTGGTCGCGGGGGTCGGCGACGCCGAGGAGCTGCTGAAGACGGTGGCCGCGCTCGCGGAGCGGGGCGAGCTGCCGGATGTCGTCGTGGCCGACGTACGGATGCCGCCGACCCACACCGACGAGGGGGTGCGGGCCGCGGTGCGGCTGCGCCAGGACCACCCGGGGATCGGGGTGCTCGTCCTGTCGCAGTACGTGGAGGAGCGGTACGCGACCGAGCTGCTGGCCGGGTCCAGCACGGGCGTCGGTTATCTGCTGAAGGACCGGGTCGCCGAGGTCCGCGAGTTCGTGGACGCCGTGGTGCGGGTGGCGCGGGGCGGGACGGCGCTCGACCCGGAGGTCGTGGCGCAGTTGCTCGGCCGCAGCCGCCGGCAGGACGTCCTGGCCGTGCTGACCCCGCGCGAGCGCGAGGTGCTGGGGCTGATGGCGGAGGGCCGCACGAACTCGGCCATCGCGAAGCAGCTGGTGGTGAGCGATGGCGCGGTGGAGAAGCACATCGGCAACATCTTCCTGAAGCTGGGACTGTCGCCGAGTGACGGGGATCACCGTCGGGTCCTCGCCGTGTTGACGTACTTGAACTCCTGACGAGATCCGCCGAGATCCCTCGATCCCGCCCAGACGCGACACTTCCGGCTGTTCCCGCGCGTTCCCGGCCCGCGGGCTCCTGGCTCCCGGAGCTTTCCGGCCACCGCACCACTCCCGCTCACCCCGCCCCGCCCCTGACGTCCCGTCATCCACACCCCGTCGGACCTGGGGTGGGGCGGGATTCCCGCCCCACCGCCGACGCCCGGCACGGCACGGGCAGGGCTACGGGGCCGGGCCGGCCCCCGGATCCGGCGGGACGCGCCGCACACCACACCGATCGAACAAAAGACGCAAGACGGACGTCTCAAAACAAGGTCCATGATGCGGGAAGTCCCCGGCAGGACGCCCTCCCGGACGTACGCTGACCTCCGGGACGCCCGGCAGGCCGGTCGTCTCCCGAGCCTTCTCCGCGGGTGCGTCGAGGCGTGCCCGCGGAGACAACCCTTGCCGCCAGGGAGGTCCAGTCCAGTGACCAGCCAGGTCAGCAGCGAGGCCGGCGAGGCCCTGGTCGGGGAGCAACGCAGCGCCCCGGCGACGGCCGACCCCGGTTCCGCGAAGGAAGTACGCCGGCTCGACCGGGTGATCATCCGTTTCGCGGGTGACTCCGGCGACGGCATGCAGCTCACGGGTGACCGGTTCACCTCGGAGACGGCGTCCTTCGGGAACGACCTGTCCACGCTGCCGAACTTCCCTGCCGAGATCCGCGCGCCCGCCGGCACCCTGCCGGGTGTCTCGTCGTTCCAGCTGCACTTCGCCGACCACGACATCCTGACCCCGGGTGACGCGCCGGACGTGCTGGTCGCGATGAACCCGGCCGCCTTGAAGGCGAACATCGCCGATGTGCCGCACGGCGGCGAAATCATCGTCAACACCGACGAGTTCGCCAAGCGCGCGATGCAGAAGGTGGGCTACGCGGCCTCGCCACTGGAGGACGGCTCGCTCGACGCCTACCGGGTCCACCCGGTGCCGCTGACGACGTTGACGGTGGAGGCGCTGAAGGACTTCGACCTGTCACGAAAGGAGGCCGAGCGCAGCAAGAACATGTTCGCGCTCGGGCTGCTGTCCTGGATGTACCACCGACCGACACAGGGCACGGAGAGCTTCCTGCGGACGAAGTTCGCGAAGAAGCCCGAGATCGCCGAGGCCAACGTGGCCGCGTTCAGGGCCGGTTGGAACTTCGGTGAGACGACGGAGGACTTCGCCGTCTCGTACGAGGTGGCTCCGGCGACGTCGGCGTTCCCGACCGGCACATACCGCAACATCTCCGGGAACCTGGCCCTCGCCTACGGCCTGATCGCGGCCTCGCGCCAGGCCGATCTGCCGCTCTACCTCGGCTCGTACCCGATCACCCCGGCGTCCGACATCCTGCACGAGCTGAGCCGGCACAAGAACTTCGGCGTGCGCACGTTCCAGGCGGAGGACGAGATCGCGGGGATCGGGGCCGCGCTCGGCGCGGCCTTCGGCGGCTCGCTCGCGGTCACCACCACCTCCGGGCCCGGCGTGGCGCTGAAGTCCGAGACCATCGGACTCGCCGTCTCGCTCGAACTCCCTTTGCTGATCGTGGACATCCAGCGCGGCGGCCCCTCCACCGGCCTGCCGACCAAAACCGAGCAGGCCGACCTGCTCCAGGCCATGTTCGGGCGCAACGGTGAGGCGCCGGTGCCGATCGTGGCACCGAGGACGCCCGCCGACTGCTTCGACGCGGCACTGGACGCGGCGCGCATCGCACTCACGTACCGCACCCCCGTGATGCTCCTGTCGGACGGCTATCTCGCCAACGGCTCCGAGCCCTGGCGCATCCCGGAGACCACCGAACTCCCGGACCTCACCACGCGGTTCGCACAGGGCCCGAACCACGAACTGGCCGACGGAACCGAGGTGTTCTGGCCGTACAAGCGCGATCCGGAGACCCTCGCCCGGCCGTGGGCGATCCCCGGCACACCGGGCCTGGAGCACCGGATCGGCGGGATCGAGAAGCAGGACGGCACGGGCAACATCTCCTACGACCCGGCCAACCACGACTTCATGGTCCGCACCCGCCAGGCGAAGATCGACGGCATCACCGTCCCCGATCTCGACGTGGACGACCCGGACGGCGCGAACGTCCTTGTCCTGGGCTGGGGTTCGACGTACGGACCGATCACCGCGGCCGTACGCCGCCTGCGCACCGCCGGCACACCCATCGCCCAGGCCCATCTGCGCCACCTCAACCCCTTCCCGGCCAACCTCGGGGAGGCGCTGCGGCGTTACGACAAGGTCGTGATCCCCGAGATGAACCTCGGCCAGCTCGCCACCCTCGTCCGGGCGCGGTACCTCGTCGACGCCCACAGCCACAACCAGGTCAACGGCATGCCGTTCAAGGCCGAGCAGCTCGCCGCCGCCCTCCAGGAGGTCATCGATGCCTGAGCCGCTCCTCGACCTCGTGCCCAAGGCCGAGGCCGTGCAGTCGATGAAGGACTTCAAGTCCGACCAGGAGGTGCGGTGGTGCCCGGGGTGCGGCGACTACGCCGTCCTGGCCGCCGTCCAGGGCTTCATGCCCTCGCTGGGGCTGGCGAAGGAGAACATCGTCTTCGTCTCCGGCATCGGCTGCTCCTCCCGCTTCCCGTACTACATGAACACCTACGGGATGCACTCCATCCACGGCCGCGCCCCGGCCATCGCCACCGGCCTGGCGACCTCGCGGCGCGATCTGTCGGTATGGGTGGTCACGGGAGACGGCGACGCGCTGTCCATCGGCGGCAACCATCTGATCCACGCGCTGCGGCGGAACGTCAACCTCAAGATCCTGCTGTTCAACAACCGGATCTACGGCCTCACCAAGGGCCAGTACTCCCCCACCTCCGAGGTCGGCAAGATCACCAAGTCGACCCCGATGGGCTCGCTCGACGCGCCCTTCAACCCGGTGTCGCTGGCGCTCGGCGCGGAGGCGTCGTTCGTCGCCCGGACCGTGGACTCCGACCGCAAGCACCTCACGGAGGTGCTGCGGCAGGCCGCCGAGCACAACGGCACGGCGCTGGTGGAGATCTACCAGAACTGCAACATCTTCAACGACGGCGCCTTCGAGGTCCTCAAGGACCGCGAGCAGGCCCAGGAGGCGGTCATCCGCCTGGAGCACGGGCAGCCGATCCGCTTCGGCGCCGAGAACGACAAGGGCGTGGTCCGCGACCCGGCCACCGGCGACCTGGAGGTCGTCACGGTGACCCCGGAGAACGAGCACCGCATCCTCGTGCACGACGCCCACGCGGCCTCGCCGACGACCGCGTTCGCGCTGTCGCGCCTCGCCGACCCCGACACGCTGCACCGCACGCCCATCGGAGTCCTCCGGTCGGTCGAACGGCCGGTCTACGACACGCTGATGGCCGAGCAGTTGGACAAGGCGGTCGAGCGGCAGGGGAAGGGCGATCTGGGGCAGTTGCTCGCGGGGAAGGACACGTGGACGGTGGCGGGCTGAGCGGGTGAGGGGGGTTCGGTCGGACTTTCTTGGTACGTACGGGGTGACCGGACGTACCACCACCCCGATCGCCATGAGCCGAGGCGATCGGGGTGGACGATCAGGGTGGGTGCGGTCGGGGTAGTGGTGGACGCGGCCCAGTAGGCAGACCCCGCCCCCGCTCTCAGACCCGCGCGGTCGGTTCGGGCGCGTCCACCGCGGGTGGCGGCGCGTCCGGTGCCGGCTGGGCCGTACGGGCCGGGCGGCGGGCCCGTACCGCGCCCCACACCACGGCCGCCGACCCGACGACCCCGGCACCCGCCCAGGTCAGCGGGCTGGCCCAGACGCCGTGCGGAAGCTGCTGGCTGAGCACGAACACGCCCATGACGACCACGAACCAGCCGAACGCCTTCCTCAGCGTCTCCTGCGGGATCCGGCCCGCGAACCGGCTGCCGATCAGGCTGCCGACGATCGCGGCGCCCGTGACGGCCAGCGCGAGGTTCCAGTCGATCTGTACGCCCGCGAGGTGACCGGCCAGGCCGGAGAACGACTTCATCGAGATGACCAGCAGCGACGTACCGACCGCCACGCTCATCGGCAGTCCGCCGAGCAGCGCGAGCGCCGGGACGACGAGGAATCCGCCGCCCGAGCCCACCAGACCGGTGACCGCGCCGACGAGCAGGCCCTCGACGACCATGTGGGCCACGGGGAGTTCGGCGTGGGCCGGCTTGGCCGGGCGTTCCTTGCGCGACTTCCGGAGCATCGCCACGGCCGTCGCGAGCATCATCAGCGCGAACGCGATCAGCAGGACCGTGCCCGGGATGTACTCGGCGAGCCGGCCGCCGCCGTACGCGCCGACCATGCTGACGCTGCCGAAGATCAGACCGGTGCGCCAGCGCACCCGGCCCGCCTTCGCGTGGGTGACGAGCCCGACGAGGCTGGTGACGCCGACCACGAACAGCGAGGTCGCGATGGCTTCCTTGCTGTCCTGTCCGGCCAGGTAGACCAGGATCGGGACGGTCAGGATGGATCCGCCGCCGCCGAGGATGCCGAGGCTGACGCCGATGAGGACGGACGCGGCGAGTACGAACGTGATCATGAGAGGCCCGCCGAGGGGATGGGGCGGGCGTGGGGTGCGTGGAGGACGTGGGGGGTTGCGGTCGTCGGCATGGGGGGCTCCGTGGGGGGAGAGGCCGAGGGGCGTGGCGAGGGGGGCTATGAGGGGTGGCGGAGGCGGCGCGGGGAGGCGGGGCCGGAGCCGGAGCCGGGCGGGAGCGAAGGGGGATGACGCTCCCGCCGGGCGGAAGGTGGGGGTGCTCCCGCTGGTGGGGGATGCGGAGTGGGGTCCGCTCCCTCGCCCTACGCAGGGGGAGGGGGCGGCGTTCCCGCGAGAGGCCCCTGTCAGGGCCGGCGGGGCGCTCTCACGGGAACGCCGGGTTGGTGCGCCGGGTAAGGTCCGGCGGTGCCGGGTGGGGTCCGACGGTGCCGGGTGGGGTCCGACGGTGCCGGGTGGGGTCCGACGGTGCCGGGTGGGGTCCGGCGGCGGCTCAGACCTGAGCGGTCTCGGACGCTTCGAGCAGGGCCCAGGCCGCGTACCCGCCCAGAACATCGGACACATCCGTGAAGCCCTGATGGCGCAGGTAGCTGGCCGCGATGGAGGAACGGTGGCCTCCCGCGCAGTGCAGGACCAGCGGCCGGTCACGCGGGATCTCCTCCAGACGCGTCGGCAGCTCACCCAGCGAGATGTGCAGAGCCGAGTCGATGAACCCGACACTGCCCCGCTCACCACAGTTACGCACGTCCACAACCAGCGGCGGAGTGTCCCCGGCCAGCTCCTCACGCAGCTGGGCGGCGGTCAGCCGGCTCGCCGGGGTGACCTCGCCGGCCAGGGCGACCAGCGCGTCCTCGGGCGAACGCAGATAACCCGTCACCCGGTCGAACCCGATCCGCGCCAGACGCGTGACGATCTCCTCCTCACGATTCTGCGGCGCCAGGACCAGCAGCTCGTCCTTCGGCGCGAGGACCGTGCCCGCCTGCTCGGCGAAACGGCCGTCGGCCGGCACATTGACCGCACCCCGCAGATGCCCCGCCGCGAACTCGTGCGGATCACGCGCGTCGACCACCACCGCACCCGCCGCACGCCGCGCGGTGAACTCCTCCACCGTCAACGGCTTCGGCGCCGCCGCCGGATCGAACAGCTCACGCTCACGACGGTTCAGATCCGCGTCGTAGGCGAAGTAACCCGGCGCCGCCGGCTGACCGGCCGCCACGATCGCGACGAACTCTTCCTCGCTCATCGGCGCGCACGCGTAGTTCGTGGCCCGCTGCTGCCCGATCGTCGACTGCTTCTCCGTCGACAGGTTCTTCCCGCAGGCAGAGCCGGCGCCGTGCGCGGGGAACACGCGGACCTCGTCCGCCAGGCCCATCAGCTTGTTCTGGACACTGTCGTAGAGCATCCCGCCCAGCTCCTGGGCCGTCACTCCGGCCGAGGCCAGCAGGTCGGGGCGGCCGACGTCGCCGATGAACAGCGCGTCACCCGTCATCACCCCGTACGGGACCGCGTCCGTGGCGTGCTCGTACACCAGCACACTCACCGAC
Organism: Streptomyces sp. NPDC048718; assembly: GCF_043198875.1. Taxonomy (NCBI): domain Bacteria; kingdom Bacillati; phylum Actinomycetota; class Actinomycetes; order Kitasatosporales; family Streptomycetaceae; genus Streptomyces; species Streptomyces sp. NPDC048718. The sequence continues at coordinate 515,567 of NZ_JBICVG010000001.1, read as the reverse complement.
TCCGGCGTGTGGCCCGGGGTCTCCATGATCTCCAGGACCACATCGCCCAGCACGATCCGCTCACCATCGGCGAGCTTGCGGATCGCGTACTCCGTCTCCGCGCGCTGCCCGTAACCGATCCAGGCACCCGTACGGGCCGCCATCTCCAGGTGACCGGCCACGAAGTCCGCGTGGAAGTGCGTGTTGATCACACCCACCACCGTGAAACCACGCGCCTCGGCGTCCGCGAGGTACTCCGACACATCACGACGAGGATCGACCACCACGGCCTGACCCGTCGACTCATCGGCGATCATGTACGACGCCTGCGAAAGGCAGTCGAGGTAGTACTGGGCGAAGAACACGGGAACAACCTCCACGATCAGGGGTGCCTATACCCAGAGGGGTATAGAGGGGGTAGGGGTCCGGAGCACCGGGGGCGGTCTCGGACCCGAGGGGTCGGCCGGGCGGGCCGGATGGGCCGGGCGGCTCAGGCGGCTCAGGCGGAGCCGGGTTCGGCACCGGTCACGACGGGGCGGCCCATGCGAATCCAGCCCCTGGTGCCGCCGGCGACGGAGTAGATCTCCGCGCCGCCGCCACCGCCGCCACCGTCGCCACCGCGGGCATGGACCGCGGCCAACAGGTCGGCGGCCGCCTTGCTGCGGTTGCCGCTGGCGCAGATCACGTACACCGGCTGCCCGGCGGGCAGCTTCGGCGGCGTGACGCCCAGGCTCGGGAGCGGGGCGAGGAGCGCGCCGGGGACGTGTCCGTCCCGGTACTCGTCGGGCTGGCGTACGTCGAGCACGAAGGCTCCGTCCGTCCACGCCGCGGCGAAAGCTTCCAGGTCCACTTCACGAGCCATGACGACCACCTTCCGGGATACCCCCCTGGGTATGAATACGACGTTAAACGGTCACCCCCGCACGCGTCAAATACCCCTAGGGGTATCCCGCGCCACATGCCTCACCCTGCCTCACCCCAGCCCGCTCCCGTCCCGCGAGCCCCTCCCGTGGTCATGACCGTATGGCGATACGGACATGACATCCGGCCCGGCGCGGCGCTACCTTCATCGGACAAACGACATGTGCGGCACAGGGCCGTCAGGGGCGGGAGGTCCGGTGAAGGAAACCAGCGAGACACGGTCAGGACTGCTCTACGGGATCGGCGCCTACAGCATGTGGGGACTGGTCCCGCTCTTCTGGCCGCTGGTCAAGCCGACCGGCGCGGTCGAGATCCTGGCCCACCGGATGGTCTGGTCCCTCGCCGTCGTCACGATCGCCCTGCTCGCGCTGCGCCGCTGGGGCTGGATACGGGAGCTGGTGAGCAGCCCGCGCAAGCTGGCGCTGATCACCGTCGCCGCGGCCGTCATCAGCGTGAACTGGGGTCTGTACATCTGGGCCGTCAACAACGGCCGGGTCGTCGAGGCGTCCCTCGGCTACTTCATCAACCCGCTCGTCACCATCGCCCTCGGCGTCCTCGTTCTCAAGGAGCGGCTGCGCCCGGCGCAGTGGGCGGCGGTCGGCGTCGGCTTCGCGGCCGTGGTCGTGCTCGCCGTGGGCGCGGGACGCCCGCCGTGGGTGTCGCTGACCCTGGCGTTCTCCTTCGCGGTCTACGGCCTGGTGAAGAAGAAGCTCAACCTCGGCGGCCTCGAATCGCTCGCCGCCGAGACCGCCGTCCTGTTCCTGCCCGCGCTCGCGTATCTGATCTGGCTGGCCACCCAGGGCACGATGTCCTTCGGCGCGCACGGCGTGGGCCACGCGTCGCTGCTCGCGTCGAGCGGGCTGATCACGGCGGTGCCGCTGATCTGCTTCGGCGCGGCCGCGATCCGCGTACCGCTGTCGACGCTCGGCCTGCTCCAGTACCTGGCGCCGGTCTTCCAGTTCCTGCTGGGCATCCTCTACTTCCACGAGGCGATGCCGGCGGAGCGGTGGGCGGGCTTCGCCCTGGTGTGGCTCGCGCTGTCGGCCCTCACCTGGGACGCGCTGCGTACGGCGCGGCGCAGCCGGACCCAGGTCGCCAAGGCCGAGGCCCAGGTGGCCACGGCCGAGGTCCAGGCCGCGGCGGCACGGGTGGTGGCGCGGGCGGCCGAGGCGGCGGCCCCGGCCGGCCCCGCCACACCCGCGGGCCCCACCGCCCCGACCGCCCCCTCGTCGGCGGGCTGACCTTCCGGCGAGCGGGGTTTCCGGCGGGCCGGACTTCCGACCTTCCGACGAGCCGGGTTTCCGGCCTTCCGGCCTTCTGACCTTCCGGCGAGCCGGATTTCCGGTCTTCCGGCCTTCTGACCTTCCGACCCGGCAGGCCGATGCCCCGGCAGGCCGACGCTCCGGTGGAGCGGCGGATTCGCCGCCGCTTTCCACCCCTTCGGCCGAGCCGGGCGGCCGTCCGCGCGCGGGGGTGGCGGGAGCGGTGCTACTCAGGGATTCCGGGGGCTCGCTCCCCGTGCGGGCCCGAAGCCTCTCCTGAGGAGAGTGAACGCGCCATGCCGCAGCCCCTCCCCCTCGCCTCCCTCTCCCCACTCGCCCTCTCGGTCGACTTCGGTCAGGGATTCACGAACGCCTGGTCGGCCATCGCCGCCTTCGTCCCGAAGTTCATCGGCTTCCTCGCCATCTTGCTCATCGGCTGGTTCATAGCGAAGATCCTCGCGCGGATCGCCGACCGCATCCTGCGGAAGGTGGGCTTCGAGCGGATGTCGGAACGCAGCGGCATCGCGAACGCGCTGAAGGGCTCGAAGTACGACGCCACCGGCATCATCGTCAAGATCTTCTACTACGCGATCCTGCTGATCGTCCTCCAGCTGGCCTTCGGGGTCTTCGGCCCGAACCCGATCAGCGTGATGATCCACGGCATCGTCGCCTGGCTGCCGCGCGCGCTGGTGGCCTGCGTCATCGTGGTCGTGGCCACGGCCATCGCCCGCGCCGTCCGGGACATCGTGACGGGTGCGCTCGGCGGTCTGTCGTACGGCAGGGTGCTCGGAACGGCGGCCTGGGCCTTCATCGTCGCGCTCGGCGTGATCGCGGCGCTCGGCCAGGCGGGGATCGCCACCGCGATCACCGGGCCGGTTCTCACGGCGGCCCTCGCGACGATCGCCGGTATCGCGATCGTCGGCGTCGGCGGCGGTCTGATCACCCCGATGCGGTCGCGCTGGGAGCGCTGGTTGTCGGTCGCCGAGTCGGAGTCGGGCAAGGCGAGGCAGCAGATCTCCGCGTACCAGAAGGGCCGAGGGGACGCGCAGCGCGCGATGCCGTCGGCGCAGGAGCGGACGACGCGGTACGGGGACCGGGGCGAGGGCGGCACCGGGGACGCGGGCGGGGAGCGGGGCGGCGGCGACGCTCCGAGGGTCTGACGTCCGTCGCTCGCGCGGTTCGCGCAGCAGCTCGTGCGCCTCGGGGCGCGAGCGGGTGATCCCGTCGAAGGACCGGTGGCCGGTGGCCGGCGGTCCCTTCGGCGGGATCGCCGCATATGCCGACCCGCACACAGGGCGGTTGGGCATATGCCGATCCCGCACGCCGAAGGAATGGCATATGCCGACCCGGCCCTGACCCCGACCCCGCCCCGACCCGACCCGACCCGACCCGCCGGAGACGCACTGACCGACTCCTAGACCAGCAGGTCGTGTTCCCTGATCAGCCAGCAGACGGCGGTCAGCCGCAGCGTGGCGAAGTCGTGCCCGACCGGCTCCACCCAGTCCACCTCGGAGAGGTAGTCGGTGAAGCCGAGCACGTAGTCGGAGAGTTCCTCGCGCCGCACGGTCCGGCCGGCGGGCGGGGCGGGCAACCGGTCCCCCGGGCCGCGCTGGGCGGGCACGAGGGCGTCGCACACGGCCGCCGCGTGCTGGTCGACGGCGGCCACGAGCCCCGGTTCGAAGGAGAACTCCGAGAGCCGGGGCATGTAGGTGGCGACGACCCCGACCAGGGGACAGTCGGGCGAATCGTTCATCCCTCCACATTAGGTGCGGTACGGGCCAGTTCGGCCGTGAGCTTCCTCGCACGCCCGCCGACCGCCGACCGCCGACCGCCGGCCGACCCGTACGCCCTGCCCCGTCGCCCGCCCCACCCCGTACGCCTGCCCGTACGCCTACCCCCGGCCGTCGATCTCGGCGATCAGCCCCTCGACGCGCGCCCGGATCGCGTCCCGGATCGGGCGGACCGCCTCGACGCCCTGGCCCGCCGGGTCGTCGAGCGCCCAGTCCAGGTAGTGCTTGCCGGGGAAGACGGGGCAGGCGTCGCCGCAGCCCATCGTGATGACGTAGTCCGACGCCTGGACGGCCTCGGTGGTGAGGACCTTGGGCCGCTGACCGGCGATGTCGATGCCGGTCTCGGCCATGGCCGCGACGGCGGCCGGGTTGACCCGGTCACCGGGGAGCGATCCGGCGGAACGGACCTCCACCCGGTCGCCGGCCAGGTGCCGCAGGAAACCGGCGGCCATCTGCGAGCGGCCCGCGTTGTGGACGCAGACGAAGAGGACGGAGGCGAGCGGAGGAGTCACGGCAGTCCCTAGAAGGAGAGGCCCGGAAGTCGGAGGGCGGAGGTTCTTTCCTGACGGACCGGGACCGGGACCGGGGCTGGAGCCGGGGCTGAGCCCGGGGCTGGAGCCGGCGTCAGGCGGTGTGAAAATATCAGTCCATGATGATGTCAGTCGACGCTGATCTCTTGCGGGTCCTGTCCGACCCCCTCAGGCTCCGGATCGTGACCCTGCTCGCCCGCGAGACGCTGTGCACCACGCACCTCGTGGAGGAGACGGGCGCCCGGCAGACCAATCTCTCCAACCATCTGCGCGTCCTGCGCGAGGCGGGGGTCGTGGACACCGAGCCCTGCGGCCGGTTCACGTACTACCGGCTGAAGCCCGACGTCCTCGACGCCCTGGCCGGCCAGTTCACCGCCCTCGCCGCGACCGCCCGTACCCACGCCGATTCCAAGAGGTCCTGTTGACTCCCGCCGCTCCCCCGGCCACCGCCGAGAACTCCTCGGTGGTGGCGAAGCTGTCGACGCTCGACCGTTTCCTCGCCGTCTGGATCCTGCTCGCCATGGCCCTCGGCCTGGGTCTCGGGCGACTGATCCCGGGCCTGAACGACGCGCTCGCCAAGGTCGAGATCGGCGGGATCTCGCTGCCGATCGCCGTCGGCCTGCTGATCATGATGTATCCGGTGCTCGCGAAGGTCCGCTACGACCGGCTCGACGCCGTCACCGGCGACCGCAAGCTCATGGTGTCCTCGCTGGTGATCAACTGGATCGTCGGTCCGGCGGTCATGTTCGCGCTGGCGTGGACCTTCCTGCCGGACCTGCCCGAGTACCGCACCGGCCTGATCATCGTCGGTCTCGCCCGCTGCATCGCCATGGTGATCATCTGGAACGATCTGGCCTGCGGCGACCGCGAGGCCGCCGCCGTCCTCGTCGCCCTCAACAGCGTCTTCCAGGTCCTCGCGTTCGGCCTGCTCGGCTGGTTCTACCTCGATCTGCTGCCCGGCTGGCTCGGCCTCGGCGAGGGCGAGTCGCTCGACATCTCGATGGGGAAGATCGCGCTGAACGTGGTCATCTTCCTCGGCGTCCCGCTCCTCGCGGGCTTCCTCACCCGTCGCCTCGGCGAGAAGAAGCTGGGCCGCGAGACGTACGAGTCGACCGTCCTGCCGAGGATCGGTCCCTGGGCGCTCTACGGGCTGCTGTTCACGATCGTCGTGCTCTTCGCCCTCCAGGGGAAGACGATCACCTCGCAGCCGCTCGACGTCGCGCGGATCGCGCTGCCGCTGCTGGCGTACTTCGCGGTGATGTGGTTCGGGACGTTCGCGCTCGGCAAGGCGATCGGTCTGGCATATGACCGCACCGCGACCCTCGCCTTCACCGCCGCCGGCAACAACTTCGAGCTGGCCATCGCCGTCGCCATCGCCACCTTCGGCGTCACCAGCGGCCAGGCGCTGTCCGGGGTCGTCGGCCCGCTGATCGAGGTGCCCGTCCTCATCGCGCTGGTCTACGTATCGCTGGCCTGGCGCAAGAGGTTCGGACCGGCCACCGCCGGCGGGCGACGGTGACCGCCGACCGCCGATACCCCTCCTCATGAACACCGAGGGCCCGACCGCGGGAGCGGTCGGGCCCTCGGTGTTCGCGCGGGGCCGGGGGTCCGGGTCAGGCGGTCGCGGCCCGGGTGAGCACCAGGCTCATGGCGGCGAGCACCGCGGGCTCGACGCGGTAGTAGACCCAGGTGCCGCGCCGCTCGGAGGACAGGAGCCCGGCTTCCTTCAGCTTCTTCAGGTGGTGGGAGACGGTCGGCTGGGAGACGCCGACATCGGAGATGTCGCACACGCACGCCTCGCCGCCCTCGTGCGAGGCGACCGCCGAGAACAGCCTCAGCCGGACCGGGTCACCGAGGGCCTTGAACATCTTCGCGGTCCGCTCGGCCTCCTCGGCCGTCAGCGGGCGTTCGTTCAGCGGAGGGCAGCACGGCTCCACCGCTTCGGCTTCCTCGGCCTGGATCAGCGGCAGCAGCGGATACGGAGCAGTCGACATCGCCATGCCTTCAATATTGACACATGTCTATGTTGACGTCCATCGAATCAGGTGTCACGCTGGCAAGCGAGAGATAGACGGATATCGAAGCAACAAGGGAGCCGAGCCGTCATGCCCCACCCCACCACCGCCACCGCCACCGCCTCTGCTGAGCACCTGCCCGTCGTGGTCGTCGGCGCCGGGCCCGTCGGCCTGGCCGCCGCCGTCCGCCTCGCCGAGCGGGACCTGGCGCCCCTGGTCCTGGAGGCCGGCGAGCGCGCGGGCACGGCGGTACGCGGGTGGGCGCACGTCCGCCTCTTCTCCACCTGGAACGAGATCACCGACCCGGCCGCCGAGAAGCTCCTGGCGCCGACCGGCTGGGTGAAGCCCGACGTCACGACGTACCCGACGGGCGGCGAATGGGCGCAGCGGTACCTCCAGCCGCTCGCGAACACCCTCGGCGACCGCGTCCGCTACGGCGCGACCGTCACCGGGATCTCCCGGGCCGGCCGGGACCGGGTCGTGGACGCCGACCGTGCGGAGCAGCCGTTCACCGTGCACGTCGCGTACGCCGACGGGCGCGAGGAGCGGATCCTCGCCCGTGCCGTCGTCGACGCCTCCGGGACCTGGACCCTGCCGAGCCCGGCGGGCGCCGACGGCCTGCCCGCCCTCGGCGAGCGCGGTGCGGCCGACCGGATCGCGTACCGCGTACCGGACCTCGCCGACCCGGCCGTACGGGCCCGCTACGCGGGCCGCCGCACCGCCGTCATCGGCTCCGGCGCCTCCGCCTTCACGGCGCTCGCCGCCCTGGCCTCCCTCGCGAAGGCACCGGACGGTGCCGGCACCCACGCGACCTGGATCCTGCGGCGTGGCCTGTCCGGCTCGACCTTCGGCGGCGGCTCCGCCGACCAGCTCCCCGCGCGCGGGGCGCTCGGCCTCGCCGCCAAGGCCGCCGTCGACGAGGGGCACGCGGACGCCGTCACCGGCTTCCGCATCCAGGCGATCGAACGCGACGGCGACGGCCGGCCGATCCTGGTGGCCGAGGACGGCCGCCGGCTGGACCCGGTCGACGAGGTCGTCGTCCTCACCGGTCTGCGCCCCGACCTGTCGTTCCTCGGCGAGCTGCGCCTCGGCCTCGACGAGCGCCTCCAGGCCCCCACCGGCCTCGCCCCGCTCATCGACCCCAACCAGCACTCCTGCGGCACGGTCTACCCGCACGGCGCCCAGGAGCTCGCCCACCCGGAGCCGGGGGTCTACCTGGTCGGCATGAAGTCGTACGGCCGCGCGCCGACCTTCCTCGCCCTGACCGGCTACGAGCAGGTCCGCTCGGTCGCCGCCGCCCTCGCGGGCGACCACGAGGCCGCCGCCCGTGTCGAACTCACCCTGCCCGAGACGGGAGTCTGCGGCGGCGCGGGCCTCTTCGACCAGCCGAACGCCGACCAGCAGGCGGAGGGCGGCGGCTGCTGCGCCCCGGCGCCGGCGGAGGCGGAGGCGGAGACCGAGCCTGCCGCAGAGCAGGAGCCGGAGGAGGGCGGTTGCTGCGCGCCGACGCCGGTGACGATCGAACCCGCCACCGACACCGTCACCACCGAGGGCGGCTGCTGCACGCAGGCGCCCGCGGTGGCAGAGCCCACCGTCGACCAGGAGGCGGGGGACGGCGGCTGCTGCACCCCGACCCCCTCGTCCGCCCCTCGGACGATCCAGCTCGGCGCGGCGCCGACTCCTCCGGCGTCCTCCTGCTGCTGACGGAATCCGAGCCGGGGAGCCGGAGCGAACCACCGCCCCCGTCCCGCCCGTTGGCAGTGCCGGCGCCCCCGCTCCACCTCCGAGGCCGGCCCCAACAGACGGCCCCCGCCCGGCACTTCGCCGAGCGGGGGCCTTCCGCTTCCAGGGCGCGCGTCGACGCGGCACGCGGCATCGGCCGCCACACCCGCCCAAGCTCGCCCGGTCAGATCGGCAGGCCCCACCCAGGGCCGTCCTCGTCATCGAGCCACACCCGCTGCCCGGCGGCCGAGACCGTGATGCCGAACCGCTCCTGGTGCGGTTCGCCGGCGGCCTGCCAGTCCCGCACGGCCTGCTCGACCCGGTCCCACAGGCGGACGGGCCCGCGCTGCACGACGGTCCACCCGCCCTTTCCATCGGGGGCCGTCCGGGCCTGCGAACCGGTGGACACGTCCCAGAGGATCTGTTCCGCCCCCGCCCCCATGCGTTCGGCCGAGGGCGCCGCGAGCTGCGCGATCCAGCGGCCGGTCCAGTCGTCGAGCTTCGTGGGGTCGATCAGGCTCGGACGCTCGTCCCCGGGCAGCAGGGCGAGCGCGGGGCGGGGCGGGCGGTCGTGCGGCCGGGCGATCATGAAGCTGGTGTAGCCGGGCAGGAAGCGGCCGGTGGCCTCCCCGGGGCCGGTCACCTCCAGCAAGGCGAGGGCGTGGGCGTAGCTCCAGCCGGAGAGGGTGACCAGGATCTTTCCGCCCGGCTTCTACCTGATGCAGCCAGGGCAGGGGGAGGTAACGGACCGAACAGGTGGCGATCAGCCGGTCGTACGGGCCCCCGTCCGGGTCGCCGCGCAGCCCGTCGCCGATGATCAGCCGGGGTGCGAGGCCGACCGCCTTGAGCGCCACGGCGGCGGCCCCGCCCACCACGGGGTCGTACTCGACGCTGGTCAGGTTCGCGTCCCCGAGGCGGTGCGCGCCGAGGGCGGTCGAGTACCCGGTTCCAGTGCCGATCTCCAGCACCCGGTGCCCGGTCTCGGCGCCGAGCTGCTGCCACATGCGCAACACCAGCGACGGCAGGGTGGACGACGACGAAAATGAGCCGGTCACGGTCCCCTCGGCCACGTCGTCGGGCCTTACCCGGCCGTCCAGTTGGGTGATCAGCGTCTCATCGGAGTAGACCCCCTCCAACCATCCGGGCTCGCCCTCCCGGACGACTCGGTAGGCGGTCGGAATGCTGCCCTCCACCGCCCTGAAATAGGCCCCCGTGAACAGCTCCCGGGGGACCGCCCTGGCGGCGGCCCGCCACGCGGGGTCCGCCAAGGTGCCGTCCTCGGTGAGCCTGTCTGTCAGGGCGTCGCGGAGCTGAGCCGATGTGCTCATGCGTCGGGGCCTTTCTCCAGCTGGTCGGTCAGAGCATGGGCGATGGCAGCCGTGGTCTCCTCGGGCTGCCACGCCCATTGACCGTTCGGGTTGCACTCAAGGAAGTACCAGTCACCGGCGACGGTGACAGCGAAGTCGAAGGCACCGGACCGGAATTCGCCTGCCGCTCCCACCCCGGGCGCGGGCCGGACAGGTCCGGGGCGAGGAGGGGGATCAGGGGGCCGGATCAGGGGCGGGGCAGGGTCGGATCAGGGGAAGGCCAGGGGGAGGTCAGGGTCAATGACCAGCCCATCCCTGCCTGTTCGTGGATATAAAGAGGCATGACCGCACTGCACTGGAAGCTCGTCATCGACGCCGCCGACCCGCACGCGCAGGCCGCGTTCTGGGCCGCCGCTCTCGACTATCACCGTGAGGACCACAGCGCCCTCGTCACCCGCCTCCTGGAGGCGGGTGCCGCTCCCGCCTCCGCCACGATCACGGTCGACGGGCGGCCCGCGTGGCGGGACCTGGCCGCCGTCCGGCACCCGGACGAGCCCTTCGATCCGGCCTCGGACACGGGGCTCGGCCGCCGCATTCTCTTCCAGCGCGTGCCGGAGCCGAAGCAGGACGGCAAGAACCGTCTCCACCTCGACCTCCATCCGGCCCCCGGCACCCGCAAGGCGGAGATCGCGCGCCTGGAGGCGCTGGGCGCCACCCTGCTCCAGGAGGTCACCCAGGCGGGCGGCTCGTGGGGGATCATGACGGATCCCGAAAACAACGAATTCTGTGTGCACTGACCCCGCCGGCTCCACCCTGACCAGTACGGGAAACCTCTGAGGATGATGGCGGGATGCCGGGACAGCGGAAGAGGAAACAGCGGCAGCGGGCCGGGGCGCGGCGGGCCGCCGAGCGGTACGACGCGCGGTTCGGGCCCGAGGCGGGCCGCTGGGAGGTGCGCTTCGGGACCTCCGACGAGGGGGAGTGGCGCTCCCATCTCGCCCAATTCCTGGCCACCGAACCGCAGTTGAACGCCGAGGACATACGTATCGACCGATACTGCGGGCGCCTGGTCACGCCGGACTACCACCAGTTGAGCGTGTTCGTACGTCACGACCGCCCCGCGGCGGCACCCTCCGCCGATGAGCACGAGGCAGGGGCCCCGGGTCGCGAGGTCCAGGAGTAGCGGGCGGCGCGCCGGGGCCCGTTGCCGGGCCACCCCCACCCCGCCATGTGACGTGCGTCACCTCACCCACCCGCGAACGGTCGAGGCGACGCGCCCCGATCACCCGCCTCTCGCCACCCCCACTCCCATTTCCCCAGGTGGGAGAACCCAGCCCTTGGCGCTCAAGCGGTCACAGCCCACAAGGGTCTACACCTTTGCGTAACCACATGATCACTATCGGTCGAAAGAAATGCGTTTCTCGATACGCGTTTGCCCATGCCGATTCGAAAAGCTGCGGTTGAGGGCACGAGCCCTCCGGTTCCCCTGGAAGGGGAGGGGTGCCGCGTCATGTGATCCCAAGGGAAAAGGACCTGTGACCGTTCACGATCTCCCACTCGCGCTGGTCGTCCTGACCGCCCTGCGCGTCTTCGCTCCCGACGCGCGCGCCCTGACACGGCGTCTGCTGCGCGCCGGAGTACGGATCGGCGCCACCGAGCTCTTCTCGGAGGCGCAAGAACCCCCCGTTCCCGCCACGGCGGTCCTGCCGCCCGCGTCCCCGCCGCGAGGAGGGGTGAATCCATGAACAGTGCGCCGCGACCCGAGGAGCCGGACCGGCGGAGCGACGACGCTCCGCCCGGGACCGGGCTCAGGGAAGAGGGTCATTTCCTGGAGAGGATCCAGCACATCGAGGGCATCGAGTACCGGATGACACCGGACCAGGAGGCGTTCTACGACCTCTACGCCCGCGCCCACCTGCGCTACGCCCACACCATGCTGGGCGACAAGGAGGCCGCCAAGGCGGTCGTACGCCGCTGCTACTCCCACCTCGCCCTGAACTGGGTGATGGTGCTCAAGGAGGAGAGCCCCGAGGCGTACGCGTGGAAGCTGCTCAAGCAGCGTGTGGAGACGCATCTGCGGCTGGCGAACCAGTCCCCGCAGATGGTGCAGACGGCCGCCTTCGAGCAGGCCGCCCGCGTCACCCTGGAGATGATGCGCAGCCAGTTCGCGGTGATGGAGTCGGCGCTCGGCCTCTACACCGTCATAGCGGGGCTGCCCGAACGGCAGTACGACGTCATCGTCATGCACTACGTCCTCGGCTACCCCTCGGCCAAGGTCGCCCGCATCATGGGCATCAAGCCCGACACCGTCCGCGCGCACCGGCGTCTGGCCCGCGAGCGCATCGCCATCAAGCTCGGTCTGTCCCTGGAACCGGCCGCCGCCGGCATCGACCTCGACATCGAGAACGAGAACGACATCGGCATCGAGAACGGGCCCGCGCCCGAGCCCGAGCACACGACCGAGAAAGAGAAGGAGTAACACCGTGCGCAGCATCCACGACGTCCTGGGCGGTGCCGGGTACCCCGACCCGTTCACCGACGAGGACCTCGCCGGCCTCAGACAGGAGATCGTCCGCGACGTGACGTCGACCCTGATGTTCGGCTCCTCGCCGGCCCCGGTCGGTCACTTCCCCACCCTCCACGACGAGGCCGCCCGGCAGCTCACCACCCTCTCCGGCCACCTCCTGCGCCACCGCGACGCCGCCGAGCACGTCGCCCAGCTCGCCCACGAGGGCATCGACGACGACGGCGCGCTGCGCTTCGGCTGCCTGCTCTTCCTCGTCGCCGAGGGCGAAGGGGCCCGGTTCTGGTGGGGGTTCGCGGCCGGGGCGGGCAACGCCACCGCCGCCCAGTGCCTGTACCTCTACCACCAGGCGCGCGGCGAGCTGCGCGACGCCGACCACTGGGCGCTGCAGGCGGTCACCGGCGACGACCCCGTCGGCTCGCGCACCTCCGCCTTCCGCGCACCCGCCCGCCCGGAGAACGGACCGGACAGCGGGGCGGACAGCGGGCCGGACCCCCGGCCGGGCGCCTCGCCGGCCCGGCACGAGGCCCTGCGTGCGGCGGTACGGAGCCTCAAGGTCGACGCCGTCGAGGAGTCGGGCTACAGCCGCGTCCTGCACCCCGAACAGCACCTGGCCGACCGGATCGGGGAACTCGCCCACGCCCTGTAGAGGGCGGAGAAGGGCGCGGGGAGAGGGAGGCCGGTCGCCCAGCCGGCGGCGGCCGGCCCCCCTCAGCCCAGCCCGTCAGCCCGTCGATCCAACCCGTCAGCCCAGCCCGTCAGTCCAACCCGTCGGTCCAACCCGTCAGCCCAGCCCGTCAGCCCAGCCCGTCGGTCCAACCCGTCAGCCCAGCCCGTCAGCCCAGCCCGTCGGTCCAGCCCGTCAGTCCAACCCGAGGAAGGCCAGCGGGTCTTCCTCGTCCTCGCCCGTCTCCGTGAGCGTCGTGAAGGTCAGGGGTACGTCGAGGTCGGCGAGGCCCGCGAGGGCGTCCGGCGGCAGGACGAGCGCGGTCCGGGACGCGGCGACGCCCGCGATGTCGATCTTCACCGACTCCCCCGCCTGCCGCAGCGCGTCGACCGCCGCCGTGTGCGGGCGGAGGAATCCGATGAGCGTCGCGGCCTGCTCGGCCGGGTCCGGGGAGTGCCGCTCGTCGATGGTGAGGGTGGCCCAGCCGGGTCCGGAGTAGACATCGATGCCGTCGGCCGAGACGAACTCCTCCAGGTCGGCGAGGCCCAGCCCGGCGAGGAGGGACGCGGGTTCCCCCTGCCGGCCCGACACGACGACCAAGGACGTGATCAGTCCGCCCCACGGCTTCGTCTTCACCACCGGGCCCCCCGCACTCTTCCGCCCCATCCCTTTTCTTCCCGTCCTGTTTCCCTCATACCGAAACCGAATCCCTCAGTGCTCACGGAATGCCTCAGCGCTCGTTCATATTGGCCGCGACCCTGAGCGGAAATCCCAGGTCCGCGATCCGTCGGACTTCCTGGGGTCGCAGAGCCAGCGTGCAGTCGTTCCCGGCGAATCCATAGATTTCCACGGAAACCCGCTGTCCCCGCTTCGCCAATCCCGCGAGTTCACCCCGCCGGCTTTCCGCGAGTTCGAGAACGCGGCCGAGCTGGTCGTGGAAGTCCTGGCCGGGGGCGGTGTCGCAGTCGATCCCCCAGTAGCCGTCGACGTCGTCCGGCTCCCGCCACGCGCCCGGTCCCGGCTCGCGGGTACTGGTGGGGACGACGCCGAGGAGGTCCGTGACCTCCTCGGGGCGGAGATCGGGCGCCGTGACGACGAGCGACACCGTCGTCTGGACCCAGTGGCGCTTTTCGTTCTCATCCACGCTGTTCATCCCGCGCTCCACCCACGCTCGCCATTTCCCTGGCTATCCGGATCCGGCCGGCCGCCCGGGCGCCCGGCCGACGGACCGGGCTAGAGGATCTCACGGCAGGCCGCCCAGTGGACATTGCCCATGCCGGGCTCCAGCAACTCCCCCAACCGGGTCTTCTGCCCCACGGTCGTCGAATTCTCGAACACGCTGAATCCGCCCCCGCCCGAGGAAGCGGGCGGCCCCAGCGTGTAGTCGGGAATGACCTCGCCGGGTTTGAACGTCTGCGAATAGCCGCCGGGATACACACCCCGTTCGACGGTCAGACCGTTGAGTCCGGGCAGCTTGTCGCCGTGCTCCACGTAGAAGGTGATGTTGGTGCCCTCCGGGACGGTGATCTCCCCGGCGCCGCGCTCGACGTACCCATGCCCGGCGAGCACCTTCTCCCCGTCGGGGCGGCCGCCCTCCAACACGCGGTCCGCGTAGTAGTGGCCGTCCGTGTCCGCGTACTTCTTGTTCACGATCTGCGGGTTGGACTCGCGCAGCGCCTGCATGACGTCGGCGCGCTCCGGCATGGGGTCGCCGACGCCGCGCGCGGCCTCGCGTTCGATGCCCTGCCGGGCGCCGCGGCGCGCCGCCACCTCCAGGCCCTCCATCCCCTCCCGCGTGGCGAGGCGCAGCCCGCCGCGCGCGAGGCCGGCGCCCTTGGTGCCGACGAGTTCGGGGATGAGCCGGCCGATGAACTCGGAGGGGTCCTTGGTGAAGCCGTCGACGGCGGCCTGGACGATCCGTTCGGGGTGGGCGGCGGTGGAGACCAGGCCGGCCAGCACCGTGTTGACGTTCTGGACGTAGGCGGCGGGGTGGGTGAGGTTGTACGGGTCGGTGGGGTTGAGGCCCCGGACGAAGTTGAGCAGTCCGCCGGTGCCCTTGAGCACGCCGCCGACGACGTGGGTCAGTTCGGTGTCGACGGCCTTGAAGCCGTCTTCGAGGTCGTGGCCGAGGCGGTCGAGCGGCGGCGGTTCGGCGGGGGCGTGCGCGAGGGCGGCCTTCACCTTGCCCTGCGCTTCGGCGGCGGCGGTGTTGCGCTGCCGCCGGGCCTCGGCGAGTTTCTCGACGGCGGCTTTGACGTCGGCCTTGCCGGGGTCCTTGAAGGGTTCGGGCCGGGGGCCCGGGTCCTCGTTCGCCTTGATCTTCGCGTTGTAGGCGTCGACCTTCTTGTTGTACGCGTCGGTCGCGTCCTTGGACGCCCGCACGCCCTTCTTGTAGAGCTCGACGGCTTCCTTGGCCTGCCCCTGGGCCCACTTCACGGTGCTCGCGTACGCCGTGAGCGCGCCGGCGGCCGTATCGCACGCCTCGGCGGCGTGGACCCACTTGGCGGGGTGGACACCGAAGGCCTTCCGGAAGGCGTCGCCGCCCTCGCCCTGCCAGCCCGTGGAGTCGATCTTCTTCAGACCGGCGCTCACCTTGTCGAATGCGCCGTGGAAGTCCTTCAGGTGCTTCGCGCTCTCGCGGATCTTGTCCGGGTTGCCGTGGACGAGTTCGTCGGCTTCCTCGGTCTGGCCGAGCTGCTGTTCGCCGGGGGTGGCGCCGAGATCGGAGGCGACCTCGTCGCCCCAGTCCTCGACGGCGTCGGCCCAGTCGTGCGCGCCGACCTTGTCGAGTCCCTCGCCGATCCGGTCCGTGGTCCAGTCGACGCCTTCGCCGAGCTTCTTCTTGCCCGCGTCGTAGACGTCCTCGACGCCGCCCAGGAACGAGTTGGCGAGGCTCCCGAGTCCCATCAGTCCTCGGCCCCCTGCGGCCGGGCTCCCTGCGACTCGGCCGCCTGCGGCCCGGCCGCCACCTGCTGCTGCTCGGCCGCCTTGGCCCGGGCCTCGGGCGAGGGGCCGAAGGTGTCGTCGAGGTACTGGTCGTACGCCTCGTCCGAGACGCCCAACGCCCCATGCAGATTGGCGGGGTTGAAGCCGGGCGGGCCGAGGCCGATCGTGCGGGAGGTCATCACGTCACGGCCGGCGTCCTTCCACGCCTGTCCGCTGTTGTCCAGCGCCTTCTCGAAGGACTCCCTGCTGTAGTCGACGTCCCCGCCGTACACGCCGGAGGTGGCGATGTCGCCCCAGCCCATCTTCTCCACCTCCTCCTCGGAGGCGTACGGGTTGCCGATGGCGGAGTTGACGACGACCTTAAAACTGCCCTTCACGTACTGGTCGGTCTCGTAGAGCGTGCCCGCCGCGAGGCCCGTCTTCCGCGCGAAGCCGTTGCCCTCGTTGATCAGCGACCGGACGCCCCATTCCCAGCGTTCACAGAACTCGTTGAAGCCGTCGGTCAGCCCCTCGTGGCCGAGTTCGAGGCCGGAGAGCGCGATGTCACCGAAGCCGCGCCCGGCGCCGGCCGTACCCGCCATGCCGAGTTCCTTCAACTCGCCCAGGGCTTCGGTAAGTCCCTTGGCGATCAGGGCGAGCCCTTCCGTCTTCAGGTCCTTGCCCGTGCCGTCGGTCATGCTCCGCCCCTCGCCGAGAAGTCCGTACCCGCGGCCACGTCCGCACCGGCCCCGAGCGCCGCGCCCACGCTCGCGCCCGCGCCGGGCTCGGCGTCCACCGCCGCCTCGTCGGGGACGATGCCCCGTACCGGCGGGAACACCATGCCGTCCGGCCCGTCCGCGCAGTCGAGAGCGACCCCGCAGGGCACTCCGGTGGCCGGGACCGCCACATCGAGGAGCCGCGCGCCGAGGATCCGCTGGTAGCGCCATTCCCTGCGGAACTCGCCGCGCGCCTGGGCGTATCGGGCCAGCGCGGGCGGGTCGGAGAAGGCGAGGATGAACCGCAGCCCGTTGAAGTCGGAGGTGAGCAACCCGCGTTCACTGTCCGGACCGTCGCCCTCGCCCAGCGGGACGAGGACGGGCGTCTGCCGGAACTCCTCCAGCAACTCCGCGAACCGCAGTCTGGCCGCAGCAACTTGATGATCCTCGCCCTCAGGCTCGGGCTCGGGCTCGGGCTCGGGCACCGACCCCGGCACGACCTCAGGCCCTGCCCCCGACTCCGGCCCCGGCCCCGGCCCCGCATCCCGTACCGCATCCTGCGCGGCGGGCCGAGCGCCGGGCTGCGGCGGGGCGATCGTGCCCACGAAGTCGGACAGGCGAGATCTCGGCTTGTTCGCGTCTTCCGTACGGTCTTCCCCGGCGTCGGTCACGATCGCCATCGTCACACCGCCGTGACGGACGGGACAAGAGGGTTTGGGCGATTCCGTCCCTCCCCACTACCCGGCACACGACATACAGCCCATGTGTTCGAAGTGGACTTTCAGGAAGAGCTCTTGACGACCGCCGTGTTCTGGCACGCGGTGAGCAGCCAGCGGCCGTCATCCTGCTTGCTCATCACGTACAGCGGAGCGCCTTCGCTCTCCTTACCCGGGGAGAGATAGCGCTGCCGCACCTTGACCGCCGCCCTCGCCCTCACCACCACCGGTAGGCCCGGTACCGGCAGCGCTCGGGCCGGCGCGTGCGCCGCCCGCAGCGTCGTCCTTCTCGCCGGTCCGGCCGCCACAGCGCGCGACGGCCGGAACTACAACTGAATCGGCACATACGTCGGAACCCGCGGAATTCGTGGAGCCCGCCGGATCAGCCGATGAGGAAACGCTGATTGAAGCCGCCCGTGCAGCTGTACTGAATGATCGGCGCGTTGTTCGCCGTGCTGCCGTCGCGCACGTCCAGGCACTTGTCCGCGAAGGTGTCGATCTCGTACGCGCCGTTGCTCAGGGACGTGAGGCGGAAGCGCTGGTTGTACGAGTTGGTGCAGGCGTACTGGATGATCTGGACGTTGTCGGCGGAGCTGCCGCCCCGGACGTCGAGACACTTGTTGGCGAAGGTGCGGATGCGCACCTCGCCGCCGCTGAGCTGCTCGACGCTGAACTTCTGGTTGACCTGGCTGCCGCAGGCGTACTGAACGATGCGGACGTCGTTCCCCGTGCTGCCGTTCTCGACGTCGAGGCACTTGTCCGCGAACGTCTTGATGCTGACGGACCCCTGCGCCGCCGCCTGGGTCCGTCCCCCGGCCTGCCCCTCGGCCTGCCCCTGGTTCTGCCCGTCGGCCTGCGCCTGGGCGGTGACGGCGCTCGCGCCCAGGGCGAGACCGACGACGGCCAGGACGCTGGTGGCCACGCGTACCGAACGGCCGGAAAGGCGAGTCTTCATGGATTGCTCCTCGACTGCGAAAGGAAGGTACGCGGGTCCACAGGCACCGCGCGGCGGCAGACAGCCGACACACGCGTATGACGATCCTGCGCCCCCGCTTGATCACCCGAAGAGATACCGCACCCCGAACGCGCCCCGCCCGGGCTCGCCGCCCGATTCACCCGGCCGTGGTCAGCGCGTTCGCAGGATGACGATCGGAACGGCATATGCGTACAGGGGACACATTTTCGCCCCGCCTGCCGGCGGGGGCACGATGACGAGTTCCGGGTGGATGGCCCAAGCCCTGGCCAGGCGTGGACGTTCGCCCCGGCCCCCATCCTGGCCTTCCGACTGCTCTTGCCTCAGGCCGGGCGCCTGACCTCGAAGAGGAAGCAGCCGTACTCGACGGCCCGTACGTGCACGAGCTTGACCTCCGGGTCCGCGAACGCCTCCGTGAACGCCTGGTCGAAGCCGTCCGCCACGTCCTCGGGGACCTCAAGGAGCCGCCCGCCGGCGATCCGCCCCCGCGCGTCGTAGCGGCGCACCGTCCGCAGGACGCCCGGCCGGCCGAAGGGGTACGCGTCGGGGCCGTCGCCCGGCCCGTCGCAGGGCTCGGTGTGGATGAAGACGGGCCCCTGCTCGTCGTACGCACCGGGGTCGACCCCCGCCGCCGCGGCCCACCGCCGCAGCGGGGCGTACGAGACGAGCGCGATCCGCTCCCCCGCCTCGGTCCGGCGCAGGCAGCAGCGCAGCGGATTCCCGGCCTCGCTCTCGGTCTCGGCGTACGGAACACAGGGGCGCCCGGCGTCGTCGACGTTCCGCAGCTCGTCGAGGACGGCGGGCGGGATGGGCCGGGCGGTGTAGATCTGGGTCTGCGTGCTCATGTGTCCAGCGTGGCGAGGCCGTGCCCCTGACGCTGGCAGCATTCGGACACGGTGCTGAGAGTGGAGATACGCGCCTGCGGCGAACGCGCCGCCCTCGTTCCGGCACCTGACACATCGGCGGCGCTCATCGCCGGGTGTCCGACCGGCGGGGATGGATACGCGAGGCCCCGCCCATTCCCCGGAGAGGCAAGGAACAGACGGGGGCGGTTCAGGCAGCCGCCGTTTACGCGGTCAAGCCGGGATCGAAGTACCCCGGGGTGCGAAACAGGCCCGCGAAGGTCCCCGGGCCGTGCCGCTCATCCAGCCACGACCCAAGCGTGCTCATGTCACCGCTGATCATGGCTCCGAGGAACAGGCTGTGGCATTCGTTCTCTTCCCCAGGGGCGAACTCTCCCAGGAAGTGCTCGTACCGGCGGTTCACGCCCCTCTCATAGCCCCTGAGGGCCGCCGCGTAGCTCGCCTGCTCCTCACCCTCCGGATCCTCCGGATCGCCCGCTTCGCGCGTATCACCGTCCGACAGCGCGCCCGTCACATCCCGGAACGCAAGCCCCCCGAGAACGTCCGAGGGCTCCGTCACGCCGAAGCGCTCCGCTGTCCGCAGGGCGATGAGGCGTGCCTCCCTGTCACATGCGCCCTCCATGACGATCCCGAGATTTCGCGTGTACCGACTTCCCCGCTTGTCGGCAGTCGAGTACGACCGCCCGTTGGTACGGCGGAAGTTGACCCCGTACTGCGTGCGAACCGGCAGGCCCGCCACGTCCACGTACCTCCGACGCGATCCGTAGTGAAGGCAGTCGTGCGCATAGGCGCGCAGCAGGTCGAGAAGGGCCAGCGACGGAGTCTCGGGGACGCGGCCCCCCATGGGCCCGTACATCGTGATCACAGCCACCATCTGGAAGTGCCTGTAGCCCTGATCCGGATGATGGAAGCCACCGAAGGCGCCTGCACGCGAGGAGCCACAGCCCACCAGCACGCGGTCGAGCGGCAGCATGCGCGTCAGTCCGTACCCCGCGTACCGACGGCCGGCGAGCTCGACACCGGCACGGAAGGGGGAGGCATCGACACCCAACCCATCCCAGACGGCAAGGAGTTCGCTCAGGCGGAAGAACACGTGATCCGGATGCCTATCGATGAGCGGAGAGGCGTCGGCGCGCATGGCTTCCAGCGCCGCCAGGGCCCGGGCTCCGGTCACCGTCTCGTTCGGGGCCAGCGCCGCTAACTCGGCGCGCCCGCCTTGATGAGCTGAATGTGGGACTCCTGAATCCCCTCCGGGAGCGCATCCGGGCTGAACCATTTCGCCTCCAGAATCTCGAAGCCGTCGAGCTTGAGAGTTCCCCCCACGTGAGACGCCTCGTAGGCGATCTCCACACGGAGTTTGTAGCCGCTGGTCACCTGAACCAGGCGCCCCGGATCAACGTCGAGGCCGGTTTCCTCCCGGACCTCCCGAACGATGGTCTTCGGGAATTCCTCGCCCTTGATCGCATAGCCGGTGGGAAGGCCCCAGGGCCGATCGGCAGGCCACATGCGATGTTTGAGCAGGAGCACGTCCCCCGCCTCGTTGCGCACCACGCCTGTCACACCGACCATGAATTTGGCATGCGCGAACCACAGCACACGCCATTGCAGGGGACCGCGGATGAGTTTCCATACGCGGGCGACAATTCGCTTCATACGCACCCTTTCGACAGGGCAAGCACGTCCGGTGCTTGCGACGATGACTCAACCTGCACCGCGAGGTACTGGTTACGCCGCAGGCTTCAGGGCCGCCCATGCCGGGATTCCGAATCAAGGACGGGGAGTCACGAATTCGAGCTACGCGCGGGAGGGTCGGGAGCTCAGGAGCCGGTCCCGGTCGTCGTTCTCGCCGTCGCCTCCGCCCCCTCGCATGGTCCGACACGACCAAGCTAGGGACAGCGGGGCACCAACGCACAGTCGATTGCACCGGATTGCACGCGAACTAGGCGAGGGCGTCCAGCGCCGATGTGATCAGCGTGCGAGCGGTGGCCCCGTAGAGGGCCAGCGCCGCCAGCTCGGCGAACGTCTCGGCGTACATGCCGACCTCACTGGGTTGCGTCAGCGTGAGATACCCCGAGACCAACTCGACGTTGACTTGCGCCGTGTCGTAGATCCAGAACCCCTCGGTCGGCCAGCGCTCCCGATCCGGCTTCATCGGCACGACTCCCAAGCTGACGTTGGGAAGTGAGGCGACCGAGATCAGATGCCCGAGCTGGCCGGACATGACCTCGGCGCCGCCGATTCCGGCCCGCAGCACGGACTCTTCGACGAGGAAGGCGAACCGGCGGTCGCCTTCGTACAGCACTCGCCGACGTTCCATGCGTGCGGCGACCGCCTCGGCCACGTCGTCCACCAGGCCGCGCCGTCGCTGGATCGATTGGAGTGCCGCCGTGGTGTAGGGCCGGGTCTGGATCAGGCCGGGCACGAGCCACGACGAGTAAGACCGGAAGCGGCGGGTCCGCTGGTACAGCGGTAGCCGTGCCTCCTGCGCCTGTTTGAGCCCGGCCCGCTCCATGCGCCGCCAGTCGACCCACATGCCTTCGGCGGTCCGCAGCGAGGCGATCAGATCCTCGGCCTGGTCCTCGACCCCGCACGCCCGGCACCACGCTCGAATGTCCTCGGCGGACGGCGGCGTCTTGGCGTTCATGATCCGGGACGACTTCGACCGGCTCCACCCGCAGCGCTCGGCCAGGTCGAGCCCGGACAGGCCGGCATCCCGGCAGAGTTCCGCGAGACGTTCCGCGAGGGCCTGCCGGGCCCGCTGGGCGCTGGAAGACGCGGAGACGGCCATGGGTGCGTGATCAGGCGGGCCGGTACTCCGCGTGCGGAATCGCCCGCTCCCACGCCGCTTCATACGCGCTCGCGTACTGCGCGGCCAAGGCCGGCTCGTGGACGACCTCCATGCGCGGACCGGTCCACTGACCCTCACCACTGAAGTGGTGGAGGATCACGGTGTCCTCGTCCATGACCCAGCCGTCCAGCGCGGGGAGGAGCAGGTCACGCGCCCGCGAACGGGGCAGCCAACGCACTTCCTCGCCCGCCGCGACGTTCGTGAAGGTGCCGTCGTACTCGTACCGCACGTAGTCGCTCAGCGGTTCGGAGACGACGCGCAGCCGCCGCATGTGGACCCCTCGGCTGGTCGTCTCGGCCACCACGTCCAGCCACGACCGCCACCACGACGCACGGTCGGCCGGGTCGTACCGGTGGCCTTCCTGCCAGCGGATGAACTCCGGGTCGTCCCGCATGTAGCTGTCCCGCATCTCCAGGTGCATCGCCGAGCGCTGCGCCTTGGCGAGACATTCACGTACCGCTGTTGCCACCGTGGTCCTCACTGTCCGGACGGGGGATGAACTGGAGCATGTTCGCGGGGAGCCGGATCATGGTCTCGTGCTCCGGAACGTCCGTCGAGTGGCCCGGCACCGAGCCGACCTCCTGGGCCTGCCGGATCGTCCCCTCGTCCGCCTTCCACGACTGGATGATCAGATCGCCGGTCGTATCGTCCAGCCAGATCGTGGGCGAGCCATCGTCTGGAGTGTGAGGCCAAATCCCCAGGAACTGTAAAGCCATTGGGCATTCTCCCAGCGAGTAGGTTGCGGACGTACACGAGCCTTACCCCCAGGAGTGACCAGCACAAGAGGGATTCCCGGCCGAGCCCCCGCGTCGGGGGCGCGAACACGACGAGACGACGGCCCGCGAAGGTGCGGACCGTCGTCCCGGTCTCGGGGTGGGTCGGCGACCCGGTGGGGGGTCAGCCCAGGTAGCGGGCGACGGCGAAGTTGAGCTGGCCGCTCACGGTCGCCCCGCCGGCCGCGAGGATCCTTCCGTTGCTCTGCAGGGCCACGGCGCGGGCTCCGTCGCCGCCGGAGGCGAAGGTGGTGCGGACCCAGCCGACGCCGGCGGCCCCGAAGGTGGTGTCGGGCGCGCCGCTGGAGGTGAGGCGGTAGACCCCGAAGCTGCCCGCGATGGGGTCGGCGAAGCTGGTCACGGCATTGGTCTCGCCGATGAACCCGGCCGAGACGATCCGGTCGCTGGTGTCGACGACGACACCCCGGACGCCGTCGGCGAACAGGGTGGGGCTGATCTGGGTCTTGCCGCTGGTACCGAAGGTGGTGTCGAGGACACCGCCGGTGGTGAGGCGGATCCAGCCGGCCTTGACGTCACCGCTGATCCCGATAGGGTCCGCCGAGTCGACGTCGCCACCGGCGACCAGCTTGCCGGTGCTCTGCAGGCCGAGGCCGAACGCGAGGTCGTTGAGGTTGTTGAAGTCGACGTCGGTGAAGCCGCCGCTGACACCGAAGGTCGTGTCCAGGGCGCCGGTGGAGGTGAACTGGGCGACAAGGAAGTCGTCCAGGGTCGGGACGGTCGCGTCGAATCCGGCGATGACGAACTTCCCCGAGGACAGCTGCGCGAGCGCGAACACGTGGCCCGCCGCGCCGATGGTGACGGCTTCCTTGCCCGCACCTCCGGCGAACGTGGTGTCGAGGGAGCCGTTGGAGGTCAGACGGATCAGTCCCGCGTCGGCTCCGGCGACGCCGACGCCGAGGATCTTGCCGGAGGAGTCGATGACCAGGGCCCGTACCGCGTTGCCGAGGAGGGGGTCGATGCGGTAGGTGACGGTGCCACCGGAGCCGAACGTCGTGTCGAGGGCGCCGCTGGGGAGCAGGCGGGCGAAGGCGATAGTGCCGGCCTGCTCCGAGCCCGCGAAGCCGCCGACGACGATGTTTCCGCTGGAGTCGATGGCCACCGCGCGAGCGGCGTCGTCAAGGGCGGTGAAGTTGATGGTGACCAGGCCGCTGCTGCCGAAGGCCGTGTCGAGGGTGCCATTGGGCTTGAGGCGGGCGATCGCCCAGTCGCCGGTGGCGGTGCTGCCGACGCGGCCGGCGAGGACGATCTTGCCATCGGTCGGCTGGATGGCCATGGCGTCCGCGATGGACGTCTGGCCGAAGTTGACGGTGGCCTTGCCGGACGTCCCGAAGGTGGTGTCGAGATCACCTGCGGTCATGTTTCACCTCACGTGGGGGAGTGTCCGAGCCGCACGACGAGCCATGTGGACCAACTAGCCTTTGCCTGGCGGCTGTTGCGGGTGAATATGCCCGTCGATTATCGGCTGAACCGCACGTTCGAAGACATATGGGCGCATTCGAACATTCCGCGCGCCCCCAACTCCCTGACGATTCCCCGGCCCTGCCGACCCTCTCGCGCGCGGCCACCGGCGAGACCGGTCAAGTCGTCAACCAGGGGCACGCGAGCACCTGTTCAGCCGGTCGACCGGTGCTGCGCCAAGGCCGACGCCGCGCCCCGCCGGCCGTCAGATCACCGGCGGCCGGCCCAGCGTCGTCATGCGCCGGGGTCGGCCCCCGTCTCGGCGGCCCACCGCCGCCGCGCCACACCCTGCCCCCTTTCTCCCTTCCTCCTGGAGCACCGCCGTGAGCACCCGTACCGTCGGCCGGACCACCGTCACCCTGCCCGAGATCGACCCCGCGTACCTGGCGCCCGTGGACTCCCTCGTCAGCTCGGACACCGTGCGCGACTTCATGGCCGACGGCCACGACCTGCGCGCGCTCGACCTGGTCGACGGGCATCTCCAGAGCGGCCGGATCAGCCGGCTCTCCACCCGCGGCTGGACCATGGAGGGGACCACGGTGTCCAACGTGGAAATCCTCGACTGCGACACCGCCTCGCTCGCCTGGACCGGGGCGAAGACCCGCCAGACGGTCTTCCGCAATTGCGCCCTCATGGGCGCCCGGATCAGCGAAGTCGCCTTTGACGACAGCCTGTTCGAGGACTGCCGTCTGACCTACGCGACGTTCGACCGGGTGCGTGCTCTGGGGCCCGTGGCCTTCGTCCGCTGCCAGCCGCAGGAGGCGACTCTTCCCCCACACCACCCACATACGGGAGTACGCGGAGAAGACCGGCCTCCGGCTCATCCGCATCCTGCTGCGGCCGGGCGAGGGGTACGTGGCTCCCACCGAACTGCTGCCGCACGACGGCTCCACCGAAGGCCTCGCGGAGCCGTCGGCCGGCGCTTTCTGGCTCGGCGACTGGCCGATCGGCGCCTTTCCCTGGGCGGGCTGACGGGGCCGGCGTCCGGGCGGGCCCCGGGCGGGAGAGGCTTTCGGGTCACTTGAGGCCCGGGAGCGCGCAAGGAGCGCAGGAGTCTCAGCCCTCCGCTACGGCTCGCGGAAGTCCACTTTCCCCCCGGTATACGCCTCTTGCGCGTTCGATTTGGGTGGGTGTGTCGTGGTGGGGCACTGCCTCTCTCCTGGAAGGTGAACGTCGATGAGAGGTGTTCTTCGCCGTACCCCCACCCCCGACCCCGCCGCCCCGCCGCCACCCGGAAGGGCGGGCGGCCAGAAGCGCGTCCTGGCCGCGCTGACCGCCCTCGTCCTGCTCGTCTCCGGATGGTGGACGTACGCGGTGGACCACGCACCACCCGCCCACGCGGCGACCGCCGCCGCCCCCGTCCCCGCCCCCCGCGCCACCGTCGCCGCGGCCACCACCGCCACCGCCGACATGGACGTCAGCGTCAACCCCAACAGCGTGACCCCGACCCTCGGCGGCATCTCCGCCGTCGCCACCTACACGTGCACCAAGTCGAACGAGCCCGACGGACGCGCCCAACTGCGCCTGGAGTTCAGGCAGGGCCTCACCGAAGCCAGCAACGAGGTCTCCGTCCCCTGCGGGCCCCGCCAGATCAACTCGACCCAGCGGGTGAGCGCCGTCGCGCTCGGCTTCACCACCCTCAAAGAGATCACCGTGACCGCCATCCTGAGCGACGGCGTCACCACGGTCACCAGCACCGCCCGCACCATCAGCGACGCCCTGTACGTGCACATCGACCCCACCGCGACCTACAACGGCGTCGGCTACGTCAGCCTGAGCGGCTACTACATCTGCTCCCCCGACGTGCCCACCCCCGGCACCGTGTTCGTCAACGGGCAACAGGTCTCCACCCAGAACCAGCCGGCCGCCGGATACGGCTCGGTTCCCATCACCACCTGCAACAACACCCTCCAGGCGTGGTCCGTCACCTTCAGCAACGTCGTGGTCGGCGGCGGCGGCTTCTCCAGCAACTACCCCCTCGACGCGACGGCCACGGGCACGTTCTCCTCCCCTGGAGTGGCGTTCTACTCCGACTCCAACGCATCGGCCTCGTTCCTGCCCGGCTCGTAAGCGGCCGGCCGGACAGCACGAGAGGGCGGTCCCGGCCGTCGTGGCCGGGCCGCCCTCTTCGGGGCCTCGGGGCCGGTCGCTGCGCCGACCGGCTGTCGGGTTCGGGTACGGGACTTCGAGATTTACGCGCCTGCGGCGAACTCGACGAAACCGTTCCACGCACCCTGACCGAACGCGAGGTGCGGTCGCGAGGTGTCCTTGGAGTCACGCACATGGACGGCGCCGCGTGTCGAGGCGACCTCGACGCAGTCGTTGCCGTTGGCGTTGCTGCTGTAGCTGCTCTTGAACCAGTCCAGCTCGGGGACGAACCCCGTCCAGGCACCGGCCCCGAACGCGAGGTGCGGTCGCGAGGTGTCCTTGGAGTCACGGACATGGACCGTGCCGGGGGTCGTGGCGACCTCGACGCAGTCATGGCCGTTGCTGTTGTCGCTGTAGCTGCTCTTGAACCAGTCCAGCTCGGGCATGTGCCCTCCCTTAGGCGCCTGCGGTGTACTCCACAAAGCCGTTCCAGGCGTCGGCGCCGAACGCGAGGCTCGTACGCTCGACGTCCTTCGAGTCGCGGACGTGCACGGTGCCGGGGACCGTGGCGACCTCGACACAGTCGTTGCCGTTGTTGTTGCTGCTGTAGCTGCTCTTGAACCAGGCCAGCTCGGTCTTGCCGATCATGTTTCTCCCAGCAGTTGCTCGATGTAGTCCCGCGACTCCGCCGGAGTCAGGGCCGTTGAGCGGATGATGCCATAGCGCAGCTCCAAGAGCCGGAGCCTCCGCAGGTCGGAGACCGGCTGGCCGTTGAAGTCGCCGTCGGTGCGCCCGGCGGCCGTGCCGTCACCGAACTTCAGCAGCTCGATTCGACCACCCGGCCCGGGGTGATCGGCGCGTTCGGTCGGCATCACCTGGATCTCGACGTGGGGCAACTGACTCACCTCCAGCAGGTGTTCGAGCTGGCGCCGCATCACCATTTTGCCCCCGAAGGGCCGTCGCAGGGTCACCTCTTCCTGGATGAAACTGAACTCCGGGGCCGGGTCCTTCTCCAGCACCGCCCGCCGCGCCACACGTGCCTTCACGAACCGCTCCAGCTCCTCCAGCCCGTACGCCGGGCGGTAGGTCCGCAGCAGCGCCCGCGAGGACTCCTCCGTCTGGAGCAGACCGTGGATCGTGTAGTTGCTGTACAGGCAGAACTCGACCGCGCGCGATTCGAGCTTCGCCAGTCCGCGCACCCGCTTCGGGTAGCGGACCTCCTCCAGGTCCTTCTTCAGCGCCTTGATGGCCCCGAGCGCCCCCAGCACCTCGTCGGCGCCGTCCAGGTACTCCGGGCGCGGGATGCGTTCACCGCGCTCGATCTTGCGGACCAGATCCTCTCCGTAACCGAGTTGGGTGCCGAGGTCCTGCGCCCGCACCCTCTTCAGCTCCCGCCAGAACTTGAGCTGACGGCCGACGGTGAGGACCACCGCCGCCCCCGATTCGTCCCCAGGTTCGACGCGCCAACCCTCTTCTTCCTCGGAGTTTGTCTCTTCCGAGTCGTTCACGCTGTCCACAGTCATGGACGCACCTCCTTGTGCGGCAGGCACTACCCCGATCAGTACGCGAGACAGTCGGGACACGACAGGACAGTCGCGAGACAATTACCGTACGTGAGGGCCTGTTCGATGGTCAGCGTAAGCACACGCCACCACGCTGGGTGCCATGAACGATGAAGTAAGCCAACTCTTGGCATCCGTACGCCAATTCGGTATTCAGCTTTCCGCCACGCCGCGCGGGGCGCGGCTGGCGCGACTGCTGGCGGTCGAGCAGTTGCGGACGTGGGGGCTGAACGCCGTCGCGGAGGAAGCGGCGCAGATCATCGCCGAGTTGGCGAACAACGCGGCCACGCACGGACAGGTGTCCGGGCGGGACTTCCAGGTGGAGATGTTCGCGCTGTCGGACGTCCTGCGGATCGAGGTCACGGACACCCGTGGGGATCGGATCCCGCACATGTGTCTGCCCGGCGGTGCGGCGGAGTCCGGGCGGGGGCTGCTCCTGGTCGACGCGCTCGCGCGGCAGTGGGGGGTCCGGCAGGGGCCGACGCCCCGCAAGACGGTGTGGGCGGAGGTGGATCTGCCCGCGTCCGGACGGGCCTCGAAGTGATACTCCGCGTCGCGACCGTTCGCGACGCGGCTCCCCTCGACGTAAGAGCTAAAGGACTTGGGCGAGAACCGTTCCCAACCCCTCCTGCCTCCCGTCGACTCCCATTCGTCCAACAGGGTGACTTATGGCAACTCGACTGGATTTTGGTCCGGTTGTGCGACATATGCTCGCCGCGACAACCCCCAGACATGCGTCGGCCCCCGGCGGGACTGCAATCCCGGCCGAGGGCCTGACCATCGAGGAAGGCTCCAACTTCCCGTGGCTTCCAGGAAGATTAGCGTGCCCGCGCACGCCATCGGGCTCGTTCACCGCGATGTCCGACTGCGGCAACGGTTCACCATCGTCTGCAATCGCCTCGCCCAGCACGAGGGGCTCTCGCTGACGGCCATCGGCCTCGCGGTTCACCTCCAGTCGCTGCCCGCCGGCGCGTCGGTCGGAATCAAGGCCATCGCCTCGAAGTTCCCGGAAAGCGAGATGCGTGTCGCCAACGCGATGCGCGAGCTGGAGAAGCACGGCTACCTGGAGCGGTTCCGCGAACGCCTGCCGGACGGCCGCATCCTGCCGCGCACGATCTCGTACAACTGCCCGAAGGATGAAGTAAAGGCGGAGGAAGCGGCGCACCGCGGCCCCGCCCGCGCCACCCCACCGCCCCCGGCCCCGCCCCCACCACCTCCACCGCCCGAGCCGGACCCCGAGCCGGACCCGGACCCGGACCCTGAGCCGCAGCCCGAGCCGGACCCTGAGCCTGACCCGGACCCTGAGCCGGAGCCCGAGCCGGACCCCGCAGCGGATGAGGAGCCGCCCCCGCCGCTCGCCCGCCGCTACCGGCAGGCCACCGAACTCCTCGTCCGCCTCCGCGTCCACGACCCCCGGCTGTTGCTCTCCGCCCGCGCCATCGAACGCCTCGCGCCCGGCCTCACCACCTGGCTCGAACGCGGCGCCCGCCCCGACGCCGTCCTCCGCACCCTCTCGGCGAGCCTCCCGCCCGACCTCCGCCACCCGGCGGCCCTGCTCGCCCACCGCCTCACGAACCTCATGCCACCGCCACTCCCGGCAGGCCCCCGCCGCCCGGACGTGATCCCCCTCCAGACCTGCGACGGCTGCGAACGCGCCTTCCGCGCCCCGGACCCGGGCCGCTGCCGCGACTGCCGCCCTCCTGAGAGCCAGGCCGCCTAGCATGAAGCTGATGACTCGGCCCCCAGGGCACAGACGAGAGCCAGCGCCATGACCACCGCATCTCCGCGCTACCGGACCATGCGCGAAGCACTGGCCCTCCTTGACGACACGGTTCCCGGCCGGTTCGAGATCACCAAAGAAGGAATCGTCCACGACCGGCCGGCTCCGAACCGTCCCCACGGACTGACCGTCGCGCTGATCCGGCGGCGACTGGAACGCGTCCTGCCGGACGACCTGCTCGCCCACGCGGGCGAACCCGATGTCGAGAGCGCGCCCGAGGGGATCCTGCGGCACCCCGACGTCATGGTGATCCCCTGGGCGGACATGGAAGGGGACGGCGCCTTCGACCCACGGACCCTCGTGGCCGCCGTCGAGGTCGTCTCGCGCTCCCACCCCGACAACGACTGGGTCGGCAAGCTGCGCGACTACCCGCTCCTCGGCATCCCCACCTACGCGGTCTTCGACCCCCGTACCGAGTCCGGTGCCGTCTTCTCCGACATCCATCCCACCCCCGACGGCTCGCGCTACGCCACCCGCGAGAACTTCTTCTACGGCGAGCCGGTCACGATCGGCGCGTGGACGATCTCCACGGAGGGCCTGCCCGCGTACCCGTGAGAGCAGGCTTCACAGGACTCCCTCCTGAGAACGCCAAGGCGCGGCTCCCGCCACGAGCCTTCAGCCTGAACAGCAGCTGAAGAGCTCGGCGGAAGCCGCGCCCGATGGGCACATCACGCCGGGCGGGTCGCCGGGTACGAGTAGCCGTTGGGGACCGTCTTGTAGCAGGCCTCGGCCCACGTCAGATTGTTCGGGTTGGTCGTGCACTGGTACAGCACACTGGCGTTGCTCGGGGAGTCGGTGCCGTCGACCGCCGGAATGGTGGCGGTGCCCGTGCCTTGCCAGGTCTCACCCTTGTCGTTGGTGATCTTCCACGTACCGGTCATCGACTTGAGCAGCTGCGCTCGGGCCACCCAGCCCACCTGGCCGGCGGCGATGTCGAACTGGACCTGACCCGACTGCGTCGTGGTGGTGTTCCACTGACTTCCCCAGTAGCCCTGAATGGCCACGGAGAGCGAAGCCGCCACGGGCGACGTGCTCAGGGGGCCGGTGCCGACCGTTCCGGTGACCGTGACCGAACCGCCGTTGCTGAAGGTGTAGCCCGTGCTCTGCGACCAGCCGTACGAGTAGGTCGACCCGGTGGAGCCCGCGAACGCCGGGGGGCCCACGACCTGAGCCGGGCCGGATCGCGCCGGGGCCGGGGTGCCCACGTCGAAGGTGGCGGTCGGAATGACGCTGGACTTGTTGTTGAACTGGTTCAGCGCGTACATCGTGGCCCAGGACTTCAGCTGGTCGGTCAGCTCGGGCGCGACCTCCCGGCCGTTGTTGAAGTCCGAATACCTGAAGATCGTGATGTGGTCGTTCCAGCCGCTCGAGCCCTGGCAGCCATACAGGCCGACCGTGGTGCCCGGTGACGTACTTCCACCCCAGGCGTTCATGCATTTGTCGTCATTGACGTGCCGAATACGGAACTGAGGGTAGACCTGCCACGTCGACTGCAGCGGCTGGGCGTACCATTCCTGAGAACTCTGCCCCGCACAGGTCGCCATGAGCGTGGCCTCGCTGGAACCAGAGACATCGAGGCACAGCCCGCTGGAGGCATGGCGAATGGTGAAAGTGCCATTTCCCTTGTCACTGGGAACGAACATCCAGTGGTTTGCGCGGCCAAGATCGTATGACAGCTGCACGGCGCTGCCGACTCCGCCGGTCGCCGCGACATCGGCCCAATCCCTGCCGTCACCCCTGACGAGCTCCAGGGCTCCGCAGTAAATCCCGTCGGTGTTGCAGACCGGCGCCGCGGACGCCGAACCGGTGGCCAGAGGCGAGACGACCAGCCCCAGGGCGGCGACGGCGATACCCATGGCGGCGGCACCCAGGCGCCGCATCTTCGAGACGGGAGCTACGCCACCCGGCTTGGGATTCTTTCTCCGGAACATCGCGACTATCGACCTTCTTCCTTGGTTGACTTCAGGGAACGCGGGAGAGAGCGGCAGACCTTGCTCCTCCCGCACTGCCCGACCAGAGAATTTTCTGGCGCGAACATGTCAAACATTGAACCTTTATCCCGCACGCGCACTCCGCATGGGCATCCCGAGGGGAGGCCGGGTGGAGGGAGTGTGAAGACGAGCTAAAAAGTATTCCCGGGGCGGGGACACGTACAGACCGGAACGAGACTTTCCAGTAACCACGTTCCGGTCAATCACGGGCTGATTCCGGAAACGTCCCCCACTCTTGGCCGTTGTGTGCTGCACACACCGCCTCCGCCGCCACCCCCGCCCGACCCGCTCGCCCCGCCCGGCCATGTCCGCCGACGCCTCACGGCCTCCCCGACCCGGCGTGCGCCGGGACGTGGAAGAAGGAGGTCAGTCCAGGGCCAGGAAGCTGCCGGCGCCTCGTCGCTCCCACCGTTTCGAGATACCCCGGGCCGAGAGCGGCCCCCGCCGTGCACCCGCTGGTTCACCCGAACGCGCGGACCCCCACGGACTCCCGGCAGCGAGGACGGCCCCGGCGGGAACCACCGGGCGGGCCGCTTCGTTGGCCGGGGGCCCGTCCACGCCGCAACCTCCGGGAGCAACGTGTCCGACGCCACCCCCGCCACCCACTCCGCCCCCGCTTCCCCCGCCCTGCCCGCCCTTCCGGCCCTTCCGGCCCTTCCGGCCCTTCCGGCCCTGCCCGCGCTGAGCGCGCAGGCCGAGCGCCTGATCGAGCTGGGGGTGCACGAGTCGGCGGGGCTGTCCGCCGCCGCACTCCGCGCCTTCGCCGCAGCCGCATCCACAGCCGCCGACGGCCTCGGCCTCGGCGACACCGATGACGCCCTGCTCGCCGTCCACCCCGACCGCGCCCCCGCCTCCCTCCTGGCGCCGCTGCTCCGCCGGGACGACAAGCCCGGGTTCGTCGTCACCGACATGGCCGATGTCGACCTCTTCTCCCCGCTCGACTCGATCGCCCTGCCCGACACCCCGCTCTACCTCCTCACCGGCCTCGACCGGGGCGACCACCTGGCCAACTGGAGCCCGGACGAGGCGCTGCCCGCACTCACCAAGGACGACCGCACCCCGCTGCTGCTCACCGAGGGCATCCACTGGCTCCTGCATCAGCCCGCCGCCCTGGAGCGCAACCACTGCTTCATGACCATCGGCTCCCGGCTCCGCAAACCCAACGGC
This sequence comes from Streptomyces sp. NPDC048718, assembly GCF_043198875.1. Lineage (NCBI taxonomy): Bacteria > Bacillati > Actinomycetota > Actinomycetes > Kitasatosporales > Streptomycetaceae > Streptomyces > Streptomyces sp. NPDC048718. The sequence goes on along the minus strand of NZ_JBICVG010000001.1, from coordinate 482,969 downwards.
GCCCTGGACGCCCGCACCCCGGCCCTCTGGATCAGTAACGGCACCGGCCGCGACGGCCGCGAACGCCGTAACACCCCGAAGGTCGGCTGGTGTTGGGCGGGCAACCGGCACACCTGGCTCGGCTTCGCCTCCGCGACGGGGCGCCGGTCCCTCGTGGAGCACCCCTCCGCGTGAGGACGTGAGCGGGCAGCCCCAGGGCCGGGCCCCTTGATCACCCCTGGAGCAGCCAAAGGGGAGTGGGCAATCAAGTGGGCCGCGTGCGGCGACAGTTGCGCCGCCGTCCGGTTTTCGCCGAAACGGAGCCGGGAATCTCGATTCCGTACGGACAAATCACCGTACGTCGGGAATTCAGGAAAGGCGAAACCGTGCGAATTTCACGGCATTTGGGCCGCTTGGCCCTGGCCGGAGCGATGGCGTTCGCGGCGTCCGCGACAACCGTTCCGGCGCAGGCCGCACAGCCTCTCGTCATCTGCACCAGCAGCACCAACTTCGGCATCCGTGTCGGGCCCACCGGCCGCGCCCTCGTGGTCGGCGGACTGCTCAACTGCACCGCGCCCAGCCGGCCCGGCCTCAATGCCGGCAGCGTCAACGGCGTGGGCACGGCGACCGTGAACACGGCCGGTGAGCTGGTGCTGAAGACGCGGGAGACCGTCACGTGGAACGACGGCCCGCCCACCTCGATGGCCGTGACGCGCACCATCACCGGGACGAGCTCCGTCGTGGAGATCGGCCGCGGCACCGCCACCAGCGGGATGTTCCTGCGGGCGGTCGAGGCCGACACGGCACGCGGCACCCGCACCAACACGTTCGACGGCCCCTTCGTGCAGCTGAACTTCACCAGCTTCACCCTGACCTGAACCGAACCTCGGCAGCGGCCAGGGGAGCGATCAGGGTGCGCCCCCTGATCGCTCCCCTGGCCGCGCCGGAGGACGAAGAAGGTTGATTTTCCCACTAAACCCGCGCAGTTGCCGCGCGGAGGGTACGGGACGATCCTGAAGGTAGCCAGTGCGGGCATTCAGGGGACTCAAGGATCTGGCTGCCTCGCACTCGCGCTCGTGTACGGAGGGTCATCATCATGACCGAGCAGCCGAGGCCCATCATTTTCCTGGACCAGCCAGGCCCCTCCAAGGAAAAGGCACCCGCCGAACTCCGCGAGTGGGAAGCAGCCGTCAGGCGTTACGCCAACGCGCGGATGGACGACGGCGAAGGCGGCACCTGCGCGTTCTCCACGTGCGGCGGCGAACCGTGCGACTCCAAGGTGGACTACGCCATGTGAAACACCGGAGTGAGAATCCGGTATGAACCCATGGAGGCCATGTGGCCGTGAGACATGTCGCCATCGTCTCCGAGCGGGACGACCTCCATGCGGCGGTCGTACGCGAGGGACTGCGTCGGTCCGGGGTCGGATGCGACCTGATCGAGGCCGACGGCATCTGCGGCCACGACGGCCTCACCTGGTCGGATGACACCTCCACGCTTCCCACGGCGGACGGCGGACGGATCGATGTCCGGGAGATCGGCGCCGTGTGGTGGCGGCGCCCTGTCATGCATCAGCTCGTGCCCCAAGGAACCGGGGAAGCCGAAGCGGATCTCGTCGACAACGACTGCCGGAACGCGCTCCTCGGTGTTCTGCTGAACGATTTCTCCGGCACCTGGATCAGCCACCCCCACGCCACCAGCACCGCCGAGAACAAACTGGTCCAACTCCGCGCGGCCAGGTCGGCGGGATTCCAGGTGCCCCTCACCCTGATCAGCCAAGACCCGGCCGAAATACGGAAATTCTGCGCCTCACTGAATGCGCGGGGCCGTGAGGTCATCGTCAAGACGGTTCGCGGATGCTCCACCCGGCCGCTCCTGACCCGCCGGGTCACGGACGCGCACCTCGCTGCCGACCAGTCCATGCGGATGACACCGGCCATCTACCAGGAATGCGTTCCCGGCACGCGCCACATCCGCGCGCTGTGTCTGGGCTCCGGCTCCGGCTCCGGGTCCGGGTCCGGGTCCGGGTCCGGGTTCGATGTTCACGCCGTCGAGATCGAGAGCGACGAACTGGACTGGCGGTGCAACCTGCGCGGGCTGGTCAGCGGCATCACCCGTCCCACCACGGTGGACGAGGCGACCGCCGCCCGGATGACCGACACGCTGGAGCGGCTTCACCTGGCCATGGGGGTCGTGGACCTCAAGCTCGACCCCAGTGGGTGTCCCGTCTGGCTGGAGGTGAACCCGCAGGGGCAGTTCCTCTTCATGGAGGCACTCAGCGGGAAGGACTTCACCGGCCCGTTCGTCGAATTCCTCAGCCGTCAGGTCCGCTGAAGCTCCCCTGCCCCTGACTCCTTACGGGCGTCCCCCCGGCTGTCGCCGACCGGGCCTGGCGCCGACCGGGCCTGGCGCCGACCGGGGGGTTTCGGGCAGTGGGCCGGGGTGTTGTCCGGCGACTTCCCCCGGCTGTCCGTAGACACGTGCCATGAGATCATCTCCGTTTTCACCGGCGGCACGCGCGGGCAGTCGTGCGCGCGCCGCTCTGACGGCAGTGGTGGCCACCCTTGCCGTCGCGGTCCTGTGTCTGACCGGGCTCGCCGCGCCACCCGCGTACGCGCAGCAGTCCCCGCCGACCGACATCGCCCTGGCCTGGGGCTTCAACGACTCCGGCCAGCTGGGGGACGGCAGCATCACCAACCGCCGCACGCCGGTCGGGGTGGACCTTCCCGCCGGCACCCAGCTCACCGCCATCGCCGCGGGCCAGTCACACAGCATCGCCCTGACGTCCGACGGCCGGGTGCTCACGTGGGGCGGGAACTTCGCCGGGCAGCTCGGCGACGGCACCACCACCCAGCACACCACACCGGTCGAAGCACTCCTCCCCGCCGGTACGCACGCCACCGCCGTCGACGCGGGCCGCGCCTACAGCATGGCGCTCACCTCCGACGGCCGCGTCTTCGCCTGGGGCCAGAACCTCTTCGGCCAGCTGGCGGACGGCACCACCACCGACCGTCACACGCCGGTCGAGATGACCCTGCCCACCGGTGCGCACATCGCCGCGATCGTCGCGGGCGACTACACCAGCGTGCTGCTGACCAGCGACGGCCGCGTCCTGTCGGCGGGATACAACATGACCGGCCAGCTCGGAAACGGCTCCGCCGTCAACCAGTCCACCAGCCTGGTCGAGGCGCTGCTTCCCCCTGACACCCAGGTCACCGGTGTCTTCGCCCAAGGTGAGTGCACCCTGGCTCTGACGTCCGACGGTCATCTCCTGGCCTGGGGGTACAACGCTTGGGGCCAGCTCGGCGACGGCACCACCACCAACCGCCGCACGCCGGTCGCGGTGCACCTGCCCGCCGGCACCACGGTCACCACCGTCGGCGCGGGCCACGCGCACAATCTGGCCCTGACGACCGACGGCGGCCTCTTCGCCTGGGGGAACAACTACTTCGGGCAGCTGGGCGACGGCACCACCACCGACCGTCACACGCCGGTCGAGATCCAGCTTCCCGCCGGCACCAAGGCCACCAAGCTCGCCGGCGGCAACGGCCACAGCATGGCGCTGACGTCCGACGGCCGCATCATCACCTGGGGCAGCAACACTTACGGCCAGCTGGGCGACGGCACCCTCACCAACCGCAGCACGCCGGGGGTCACAGTCCAGCTTCCCGCCGGCCAGCGCGCCACCGCCATCGCGGCCGGCGATTACTTCAGCCTGGCCCTGGCCGTACGGTCGACGAGCCACACCACCCTCACCGCCACCCCGACCACGGTCACCCAGGGCGACGAGGTCACCCTGACCGCGCACGTCACCTGTGACGCGGGGACGCCGACCGGGAACGTCGTCTTCTACGCCGGCAGCACGCCGATCGGCACCGGCACCCTGGACGCGAGCGGCAACGCGACGCTGACGACCACGACCCTGCCCGTGGGCCCGAACGAGATCACCGCGCACTACGAAGGCGACGCCGACTGCCCACCGTCGGAGTCCATCGGCGTCGTGGTGATCGTGGAAACGGTCCCGTCCCCGGTCCCGGGGATCAGCCTGACGAAGGAGGTGGCGTCGGCCGGGCCGTTCGAGGTCGGTGACACCGTCGACTACACGTACACCGTCACCAACACCGGCGACACCACGCTGCACCAGGTGACCGTCACCGACGACCGGGTCACGGGCGTCGCCTGCGCGGCGACCACTCTGTCGGCCGGGAACGGCACCACCTGCCAGGGCAGCCACACGATCACCGCCGCCGACATCACGCCGTGCGAGCCGGCGAACGGGGGCTGCGCGCTGACCAACCTCGCGCAGGCCACCGCGTTCGAGCCCGACGGTCACGAAGTCGCCAGCGAGCAGGCCACGGCGACCCTCACCGTCCAGCAGCAGGAGGTCTCCGGCCTGACGCTCGCCAAGCGGGCGGACGCGACCGGTCCGTTCCAGGTCGGCGACTCCGTCGACTACACGTACACGGTCACCAACTCCGGTGACTCCGCGCTGAGTTCGGTGGCGGTCACGGACGACCGGGTCGCGGACGTCGACTGCGGTACGACCACCCTCGCCGCCGGGGCGAGCACGACCTGCCACGGTACGTACACCGTCACCGAGGCCGACGCTTCGTGCGGGCCGCGCGGCAGCGGGGACGGCGGTTACGGCGACCACGGCACCACCTGCCCCGTCACCAACACCGCCCACGCCACCGCGACCGACGCCGAGGGCGCCACGGTCACCAGCAACACCGCCACCGCCACCATCCGGGTGAGCAGCGGGAACGGCGGGGGCCACGACGGTTACGGCTCCGGTAGCTACGGCAACGGCTCGGGCTACGGCCGGGGGAAGAAGGAGGCCAAGACCGCGTAACCCACCGTGTGCCCCGCTCCCGACACCTCGGGGCGGGGCACCCGTACGTCACGGGGGCCGAGTAGGAACGGACCAGGAAACCGGTGTTGTTGTCAGAAGTGGCGGACAACATGACCAGGACGGACAGTCGTGGCGCTTGAGCCACGGACGCGATCCGGCCACATGCCGGCAACGCCCGGCAGCCGCCAGGATGCGGCCGGTACCGTCCCTGCATGACGACGAGGTTCCCCGAACTCAGGCGCCCGTCTCCCGGGCCCGCGTCCAAGCCGCCGCCGGGCGGACCGTCCACCGGACCGCCGACCAGACCGGATAAAAACCCTCCATTCCCGCCGGCCAACCCCCAGCCGCCCAAGCCGGGGAGCTGACGCTTCCGTGTACGTGGACCGACTCCCGTTCGAGGAACTGCCCGCCGCAACGCGGGCAGTCCTCGCCGCCCGGGTCGGCGAGGACTGCCCGCGAGTCGAGGTGGAGAACGGCACCAGCTCGGCGCTCGCCTGCTGGGCCTGGCCGACGTCCGGCCCCGGGATGGTGTTCCTCAAGGGCCTGCCCCTGACACACGAGCGGATCGGAGAGCTGCGGACCGAGGTCGCGGTCGCCCCGTTCCTCCCGCCGACCGCGCCGAAGGTGCTGTGGCACGAGGAGGCCGGCGGCTGGCTCGTGGTGTGCTTCGAGGGCCTGGACGCATCGGCCTGGACCTGCTTCGGCGACGATGGCGAGCACCTGGACGCTGTCGCCGCCGTCTTGCGGGAACTGAGCCGGCGGGCCGCGCCGGAGGTGGTGCGACGGACGGCATGGGAGAAGTGGGGGGAGTACTGCGACCCGTCCGCCGAATCCCTCCTGACCGGTGATCGCCTCGCGCACTGCGACCCGGCGGCCTCCAACTTCATGACCGGACGCGACGGCCGGGTGTGGATGATCGACTGGGCGTGGGCGATGCGCGCGCCCGCCTGGTTGGATACGGCGCTGTGGGGCTTCCGGCTGGTCCTGGACGGTGGACAGACCCCTGAGCAGGCCGCGCGCTGGTGCGCGAAGGTGCCCGCGTTCACGGAGGCATCTCGGGAGGCGGTTGCCGTCCTCACCGAAGCCGAGGCCCGATGGTGGGAAGCGTGGCAGCAGTACGGGGCGGAAGACCTGGAGCGCACCGTCACCGCCGCACGGGCGTGGGCCTGGCACTGGGCATCCCCGTGAGCCCGTACGGAGTTCCACGTACGGGCTCGCGCCGCGCTCGACCACGGCGCCCTCGTACGGCGCGGCCATGTCACGGGCGTGGGGAGGAGGCGCAGTGGGGTTCCTCGCGAGCTCCTGGCAGCCCGCCGCGAGTACGAGAACCGGATCACCGCCCTCGCGGGCGACGCCGTAGCGAGCCCTCCACGCTCCAAGAGCATCCCGTGGCCGTCGTGGGTCACTCGCGCTGATGATCATGGGTTCGGTGCAGGTGGGAGCGGGTACCACCCGGATAAACGATGTGAAACATGCTGTAGAAGAAGATCACACGATAAGGTGTAAGTTTCCCCGAAAAATCTGATCAGTGGCCGTCGCGTCTTGAAGATGGTGTCTGCCATAGTCCGCGCACAGCGGACCGGTTTACAGATCAGGAGGGGTTTTTCATGGATGACAACGCGTTTGCTCCCTACGCCCAGGCCGCAGCCGTCGTGAAGAAGGACGGGACCGTGGTCCGCTCGAAGGGAGTCACGGGGGTGAAGAAGGTGGGCAACGGCGAATACCGGATCACCGTGGACGCGGACGTCCGCCTGGCGCGCGCCGTGCCGATCGCCACCCTCAACCGGTCGGCGAACTGGGGCGCCGAGATCTTCGTGTCCACCACGGACACGTCCGACACCGACCAGACCTTCCAGGTCCTGACCGGCCTCAATGGCAAGGCCGGCGACCAGCCGTTCCACGTGATCGTCCCCTGACGCAGATCGCGAGTGGCCGGAGCCGGGCGCGGTGCTCGCCCGGCTCCGGCTGTTCTCGTCACAACTCATGAGCTGAGCCGCAGATCAGCGGACGGATTCCAGTGCGCCCGGCGTCGTCGTGAGCCTGCTGCCCGCATTTCTGACAGCAACACCGGTTTCCTGGTCCGTTCCTACTCGGACCCCGTCACCGGCCTCCCCCTCTACACCGCCACCACCGCGACCGCACCCCCGCACCCGTCCGCGCACGGCCGACGGAGTGAAGCGCGGCCCGCCTAACCCGCCGACCGAGTGGAATCCTGCCCCGGCGCGGGGCGTGCGCGGCGGGGCGGGAAATGAGGGACGCCGTGACACTTCCCGTAGACGTGATGAGACCCCGCACCCGCGGCGAGGGTGGCGCGGGCGGCGAGGGCCGGGCGCGGACCCCGCTGCGTACCCTGATCGCCACCCTGGCCGCAGCCCTGACCGCCGCCCTCTGCCTGGCAGGGATCGCCGCACCGCCCGCGAGCGCGGCGGTCCCCTCACCGGTCCCGCCGACCGACATCGCCCTGTCCTGGGGGGACAACAACTACGGGCAGCTCGGCAACGGCACCACCGAACGGAGCTATCTGCCGGGCCCCGTGGACCTGCCCGCCGGCACCCGGCTCACCGACATCACCGCCGGCTACTTCCACGGCATGGGGGTGACCTCCAACGGCCGTCTCCTCACCTGGGGTTGGAACGTCCGGGGGCAGCTCGGGGTCGGCACCACCACCAACAGCAGCACCCCGGTCGAGGCGCACCTGCCCGCCGGCAGCAGGGTCACCGCCATCGCCGCCGGATTCGCGCACAGCCTGGCCCTGCTCGACGACGGCCGGCTCTTCGCCTGGGGGTTCAACTCCCAGGGAGAGATCGGGGACGGCACCACCACCCAGCGCAACTCGCCGGTCGAGGTGCACCTGCCCGCCGGCGTCGAGGTCACCGCCATCGCCGCCTCCGAGAACGGCTCGGACAGCATGGCGCTGGCCTCCGACGGCCGGGTCTTCGCCTGGGGCAGCAACAACTACGGGCAACTGGGCATCGGTACGGTCGACTTCACCCGCCACACCCTCCCGGAGCAGGTCCACATCCCCGCGGGCACCCGCGTCACCGCCATCTCCTACGGCGGCATCCACGGTCTGGCGCTAACCGATGACAACCGGCTGCTCGCCTGGGGCAGCAACGAGTACGGGCAGCTCGGCAACGGCACCACCGACAGCGACCCGACCCCGGCCTACGTGGACCTGCCGGCCGGCACCGACATCGCCGCCATCGCCGCCGGCGGCGAGCACAGCATGGCGCTGACCTCCGACGGCGGCGTCCTCGTCTGGGGCAACGGCGGCTTCGGCAACCTGGGCGTCGGCACCACCACCAACCGCCTCACCCCGGTCCCGATGCACCTTCCGCCCGGCACCAAGGCCACCGCCATCACCGCCTCCCGCTACCACAGCGTGGTGCTGATGTCCGACGGCAGCGTCTACTCCACGGGGTGGAACACGGCGGGGCAGTTGGGCATCGGCGCCACCCCCACCTTCACCCTCTCCCCGGTCCGGACGCATCTGCCCGCCCTCCGCCGGGCCACGGCGATCGCGGCCGGCGGCGAGTTCACCCTGGCCCTGGCCGAGGAGGTGGCGGCCGAGAGCCGGACCACCCTCACCGCCAACCCGACCACGTCGACCCCGGGGCGCCGGGTCGTCCTCAGCGCGCAGGTGACCTGCAACGCCGGCACGCCGACCGGGGATGTCGTCTTCTACGACGGCGACACCCCGATCGACACCGTCGCCGTCAACGACAGCGGCTACGCGTACACCTGGGTCTTCGACCTGGCCGTGGGCACGCACTCGATCACCGCCCACTACCTGGGCGACGGCACCTGTCCCGCCTCGGTCTCCGAGCCGGTCACGGTGACGATCGAGGAGGCGCCGATCCCGTCGATCGGGCTGAGCAAGCAGGTGGCGTCCACCGGTCCGTTCCATGTCGGGGACACCGTGAACTACACGTACACGGTCACCGACACCGGCAACACCGCGCTGCACGACGTGACCGTCACGGACAGCCTGATCCCGACCGTCACCTGTGACGCCACCAGTCTCCAGCCCGGTGAGAACACGACCTGCCGGGGCAGCTACACCGTGACCGAGGCGAGCATCGCGCCGTGCCCCGCGCCGGTGGCGGGCGGGTGCGAGGTGGTCAACCTGGCGCAGGCCCGGGCCCTGTCCCCGACCGGCCAGGAGACCTCCAGCCCGCACGCGATCGCCGCGATCGTCGTCCTGACCCAGCCGGAGGTGCCCGGGCTCTCGCTGTCGAAGCGGGCGGAGTCGACCGGTCCGTTCCAGGTCGGAGACACGGCGCACTACACGTACACCATCACCAACACGGGTGAGACCGCCCTGCACGGGCTGACGGTCACGGACAACCTGGTCCACTCCGTCACCTGCGACGAGACCTCCCTCGCGCGCGGGGAGAGCACCACCTGCCGGGGCAGTTACACGGTGACCGAGGCGGATGCCGTGTGCGGGCCGCGCGGGAGCAAGGGGAGCGGGCGCCGGGACCGGGGGGACGGGCGTGAGCACGGGCGCCGGGACGGGCACGGGGACGGCGGTTACGGCGGTGGCGGTGGCGGTGGCGGTGGCGGTGGCACGGTCTGCCTCGTCACGAACACCGCCCACGCGACGGCGACCGATCCGCTGGGCGAGCACGTCACCAGCAACACCGCCGGCGCCACGATCGGGGTGAGCTCGGGCGGGGACGACGGCCAGGACGGCTACGGCTCCGGCGGCTCCGGCTACGGCTCGGGTTCGGGCTACGGCTCGGGTTACGGCCGGGGGAAGAAGGCGGCGAAGAGCGCGTAACCCTTCGGGACCCCGCCCCTCCCCCTCGCGTGCCCCGCTTCCGATCCGTCGGGAGCGGGGCACGCGTCCGTCACCGGGTACGCCTCTACACCGCCACCGGGGCGACCGCATCCCCGAAGGCATCCGATGACGACCAACGGGGTGAAGTGCGGCCCACCTAACCCGCCGACCGAGTGGAATCCCGCCCCGGGGCGGGGCGCGAGCGCCCCTACGGGAAATGAGGGACGCCGTGACACTTCCCTCCTTCGCGACGAGATCCCGTACGGGTTCCGGGGAACGGGCGCGGACTCTGCCGCGTACCGCTCTGCGCACCCTGGCCGCATCCGTCTTCGCCGCCCTCTGTCTGACCGGACTCGCCGCCCCGCCCGCGAGCGCCCGGCAGGCCCCGCCGACCGACACCGCCCTGGCCTGGGGCAGCAACTACACCGGGGAGCTGGGCAACGGAACGGAGAGCGGCAACAACCCCAACCCCACGCCGGTCGACGTGGACCTCCCGGCGGGCGTCAAGCTGACGGACGTCTCCGGCGGCCACCAGTTCAGCCTCGGGCTGTCCTCCGACGGCCATGTCTACGCCTGGGGCTTCAACTCGTCCGGGCAGCTGGGCGACGGCACCACCACCACCCGCACCAGCCCGGTCGAGGTCCACCTGCCCGCCGGAACCAAGGCCACCGCCATCTCCGCCGGCACCAACCACAGCCTGGCGGTAGCCTCCAACGGCCATGTCTACGCCTGGGGGTGGAACGACTCCGGGCAACTGGGGATCGGCACCGCCGACAACGACCCCCACCCGACGCCGGCCGAGGTGCTCCTTCCGGCCGGTGTCCAGTCCACCGCCATCGCCGCGGGCCGGTACCACAGCCTGGCGGTGACCTCCGACGGCCGCGTCTTCGCCTGGGGCTACAACTACTGGGGGCAACTGGGCAACGGCACGACCGGCGTCGAGCCCAACCCCACCCCGGTCGAGACGGATCTGCCCGCCGGAATCGAGGCCACCGCCGTCGCCGCGGGCGACAGCCACAGTCTGGCGCTGACGTCGGGCGGCCGCGTCCTGGGCTGGGGCGCCGACTACAACGGCCAGCTGGGGGACGGCGCCATCAGGTTCTCCCCCACCCCCACGCCGGTCGAGACGGTCCTGCCCGCGGGCACCCGGGTCACCGCCATCGACGCGGCGACCAGCGGCAACCACAGTCTGGCGGTCACGTCCGACGGCCACGCCCTGGGCTGGGGCGCCGACTCGTCCGGACAGCTCGGCGTCGGCACCACCGCCGCCAGCCGCCCCACGCCGATCGAGCCGAACCTGCCCGCGGGCACCCGTGCCACCGGCATCGCCGCCGGCGCCCACCACAGCATGTGGCTGACGTCCACCGGCGCCGTCTACTCCTCGGGCGACAACTCCTCGGGACAGCTGGGCGACGGCACCACCACCAACCGCACCACCCCGGTCCCGGTGCACCTGCCCGCCGGCATCCGCGCCGGCGCCATCAGCGCGGGCGCCTGGCACAGCCTGGCCCTGGCGGCGGAGGCGAACAGCACGACCACGCTCACCGCTTCCCCCATGGTCTCCAGGCCCGGTGAGGAGGTCACGTTCACCGCGCACGTCACCTGCGACGCGGCGACCCCGACCGGGAACGTGGTCTTCTACGACGGCGCCGACCCGATCGGGACGGGGACGCTGGACGCGAGCGGCGACGCCACCCTGACCACCATCTCGCTGCCCTCGGGGACCCATACGATCACCGCGCACTACGAGGGCGACGGCACCTGCCCCGCCTCCGTCTCCGAGCCGGTCACCGTGACCGTCCTGACGCCGGAACCGGGCGCCTCCCTCGGCCTGACCAAGGAAGCGGTGTCGACCGGCCCGTTCGAGGCCGGGGACACGGTGGAGTACACGTACACCGTCACCAACACCGGTGACGCGCCGCTCAGTTCGGTGGCCGTCACCGACAACCTGGTGGCGGACGTCGACTGCGGCACCGCCACCCTCGCGCCCGGAGAGAGCACCACCTGCCGGGGCACGTACACCGTCACCGAGGCCGACACGGTGTGCGGCCCGCGCGACAGCGGAAGCAACGGGCGCGGCAACGGCGGGCGCGAGGACGGTGGTTACGGCGGCGGGCACGGCGGCACCTGCCCCGTCACCAACACCGCTCAGGCCGCCGCGACCGACACCCGGGGCGACACGATCACCAGCAACACCGCCACCGCCACCATCCAGGTGCGCGGCGAGAACGGCGGTGGCCACGACGGCTACGGCTCCGACAGCTCCGAGTACGGCAACGGCCGGAAGCAGGAAGCCAAGACCGCGTAACCAGCCCGGCCCTTCCCACCCCCGTGCCCCGCTCCGGACCCCTCGGAGCGGGGCACGCATCTGTCTACACCGCCCCTGGGGCAACCGCCCTGCCGCGGACGGCCGCGCGAGTGAAGCAAGCCCCCCATAACCTGCCGAATGGATGGAGATCAACCAAAAAGCGATGCACCGGCAAAAGTTCGGGAAAAAGGGCGCCGTGACACTTCCCTCATACGTGATGAAACCCCGAACGGGCAGCGGAGGCCGGACACGGACCCTGCTGCGTGCCCTGGTCGCCACCCTCGCCGGCGTCCTGTGCGTGGCCGGGTTCGCGGCACCGCACGCGAGCGCTCTCCAGGCCCCGCCGACCGATATCGCCCTGTCGTGGGGGCGGAACAACTACGGGCAGCTGGGGATCGGCACCGCAGCGGGCCCCTTCGACCACCGCACCACGCCGGTCAACGTGCACCTGCCCGCCGGCGTCGAACTCACCGCCGTCTCCGGAGGCGGCTACTACAGCCTGGGACTGGCGTCCGACGGCCGCGTCCTCGGATGGGGCACGAACGACTCCGGGCAGACAGGCGACGGCACCACCGTCGACCCGCGCACCACACCGGTCTTCACGCTCCTTCCCGACGGCGTCACGGCCACCGCGATCGCCGCCGGCTTCTCACACGCTCTGGCGCTGACGTCCGAGGGCCGGGTCCTGGCCTGGGGCTACAACGGCTCCGGGCAGCTCGGCGACGGCACCACCACCAGCAGCAGCACCCCGGTCGAAGTGCATCTGCCCACTGGTGTCACGGTCACCGCCATCGGCGCCGGTGCCACGGACAGCATGGCACTGACCTCGGACGGCCGCGTGTTCACCTGGGGCTCCAACAGCTACGGACAGCTGGGGATCGGCACCTCCACGGGCGCCGTCGACTACCGCAGCACGCCGGTCGAGGTACTGATTCCCGCCGGTACCGAGGTCACCGCGATCGCCGCCGGCGCCTCGTGGAATCTCGCGCTGACGTCCGAGGGCCGGGTCCTGGCCTGGGGCTTCAACTCCGTCGGGCAGCTGGGCGACGGCACTTTCACCAACCGCCACGCGCCGGTCGAGACGCTCCTGCCAGCCGGCACCGAGGTCACCCTCCTCGCCGCCGGCAGCCACCACACTCTGGCGCTGACGTCCGACGACCGCCTCCTGGCCTGGGGGTCCAACGGAAACGGACAGCTGGGCGACGGCACCACCACCAACCGCAACACCCCGGTCCCGGTGGACCTTCCGGCCGGTACCACGCTCACCGCCCTCGCCGGCGGCGGCGAGCACTCTCTGGCACTGACGTCCCAGGGCCGGATCCTGGCCTGGGGATCCAACAACTACGGGCAGCTCGGTGACGGCACCACCACCGACCGGCACACGCCCATCTCCACGCTCCTTCCGGCCGGTAACGGTGTCACCGCCATCGCCGCCGGCCTGGAGCACAGCCTCGCTCTGGTGGCGCGGGCGCAGAGCATGACCACGCTCACCGCCTTCCCGGGCGTGATCCAGCCCGGTCAGGACGTCACGTTGACCGCCGACATCATCTGCTCCGCCGGTACCCCCACCGGGGACGTGGTCTTCTACGACGGCACCGACCCGATCGGGACGGGGACGCTGGACGCGAGCGGCAGCGCCACCCTCACCGCCCTGTTCTCCTCCCCGGGGACCCATACGATCACCGCCCACTACGAGGGCGACGGCACCTGCCCCGCCTCCGTCTCCGAGCCGGTCACGGTGACCGTCCTGACACCGGAACCGGGCGCCTCCCTCGGCCTGACCAAGGAAGCGGTGTCGACCGGCCCGTTCGAGGCCGGGGACACGGTGGAGTACACGTACACCGTCACCAACACCGGTGAGGCGCCGCTCAGTTCGGTGGCCGTCACCGACAACCTGGTGGCGGACGTCGACTGCGGCACGACCACCCTCGCGCCCGGAGAGAGCACGACCTGCCGGGGTACGTACACCGTCACCGAGGCCGACACGGTGTGCGGCCCGCGCGACAGCGGAAGCAACGGGCGCGGGGACGGTGGTTACGGCGGGCACGGCACCACCTGCCCCGTCACCAACATCGCTCAGGCCGCCGCGACCGACACCCGGGGCGACACGATCACCAGCAACACCGCCACCGCCACCATCCAGGTGAGCAACGGCGACGGTGGCCACGACGGCTACGGCTCCGACAGCTCCGAGTACGGCAACGGCCGGAAGCAGGAAGCCAAGACCGCGTAACCAGCCCGGCCCTTCCCACCCCCGTGCCCCGCTCCGGACCCCTCGGAGCGGGGCACCCGTCTCTCTACACCGCCCCTCAAGCGACCGCATCCCCGAAGACACCCGAGCACCGCCACGGGAGTGAAGCCGGGCCCGCCTAACCCGCCGACCGGGTGGAATCCCGCCCCGACGCGGGGCGCGAGCACCCCTACGGGAAATGAGGGACGCCGTGACACTTCCCGCATACCTGATGAGACCCCGTACGGGCGGCAAGGGCGGCGCGAGCCGGGCGCGGACCCTGCTGCGCACCCTGGCCACGGCGCTCCTCACCGCCCTCTTCCTCGCCGGACTCGCCGGACTCGCCGGACTCGCCGCGCCGCCCGCGAGTGCGGCCTCCGCGACCGACCCCGCCCCCGTCGCCTGGGGTGACAACGACTTCGGGCGACTGGGCGACGGCACCACGACCAGCAGCAACATCCCGGTGCCGGTGGACCTGCCCGCAGGCGTCCAGCTCGTCGCCTTCTCCGGCGGCAACACCTTCACTCTCGGGCTGACGTCCGACAACCGCGTCCTTTCCTGGGGCGACAACGAGTACGGGCAGCTGGGCGACGGCACCACCACCAACCGCAGCGTCCCGGGCCCCGTCGACTTCCCCGCCGGTACGCGGATCAAGGCCATCGCGGCGGGCAACTTCCACAACCTGGCGCTGACGACCGACAACCACCTCTTCGCCTGGGGGTGGAACCGGGACGGTCAGGTCGGGGACGGCACCACCACCACCCAGCGCAACTCGCCGGTCCCGGTGGCCCTGCCCGCCGGCACCGAGATCGAGGCCATCGCGGCGCGCGGCAACCACAGTCTGGCCCTGACGACCGACGGCCGCGTCCTCGCCTGGGGGTTCAACGCGTCCGGTCAACTCGGCAACGGCACCGCCAACTCGGTCCCCAACCCCACGCCGGTCCAGACGCTCATTCCGGCCGGTACCGACATCGTCGCCATCGTCGCGGGCGGCTACTACAGCCTGGCTCTGACCTCCGACGGCCACGTCCTGGGCTGGGGGAGCAACGCCTGGGGTCAGGTCGGGGACGGCACCACCACCGACCGCCACACCCCGGTCCCGGTGGCCCTGCCCGCCGGCACCGCGATCGCCGCCCTCTCCGCGGGAATCGGACACAGCGTGGCGCTGACGACGGACGGTCACGTCCTCACCTGGGGAATCAATCTCTGGGGTCAGCTCGGTGACGGCACCACCGTCTTCAACCGCCCGACGCCGGGCGACACGGCCCTTCCGGCCGGCCTCCGGT
Organism: Streptomyces sp. NPDC048718; assembly: GCF_043198875.1. Taxonomy (NCBI): domain Bacteria; kingdom Bacillati; phylum Actinomycetota; class Actinomycetes; order Kitasatosporales; family Streptomycetaceae; genus Streptomyces; species Streptomyces sp. NPDC048718. The sequence goes on along the minus strand of NZ_JBICVG010000001.1, from coordinate 467,531 downwards.
TCACCGCCATCGCCGCGGGCGGCTATCACACCCTCGCGCTGACCTCCTCCGGTCGCGTCTACGCCTGGGGGCTCGACAGCAGCGGGCAGGTGGGCGACGGCAGCACCGAACTCACCCAGCGCAACACCCCGGTCCGGACGCTCCTCCCCGCCGGCACGCACGCCACCTTCATCGCCGCGGGCGGCTGGCACAGCCTGGCCCTGGTGACGGCGTCGCAGAGCACCACCACCCTGACGGCCTCCCCCACCACCGCCCTGTCCGGTGAGGACGTCACGCTCACCGCGCACGTCACCTGCGACACCGGCACCGCGACCGGGGACGTGGTCTTCTACGACGGCACCACTCCGATCGGTACGGCCCCGCTGAACGCGAACGGCGACGCCACCCTGACCACCACGTCGCTGCCCGCGGGGGACCGTACGATCACCGCCCGGTACGAGGGCGACGAGGACTGCCCCGCCTCCGTCTCCGAGCCGGTCACCGTGACGATCCAGGGGCCGCCGGTACCGGTCGGTGCGCTCCACCTGACCAAGCGCGCCGCGTCCGCCGGGCCGTTCGCAGTCGGGGACACCGTCGACTACACGTACACCGTCACCAACACCGGTGACTCCGCGCTCGGTTCGGTGGCCGTCACCGACAACCTGGTGGCGGACGTGGACTGCGACGCGACCAGTCTCGCCGCCGGAGCGAGCACCACCTGCCACGGTACGTACACCGTCACCGAGGCCGACGCCTCGTGCGGCTCGCGCGGCGGCGGGGACGGTGGTTACGGCGACCACGGCACCACCTGCCCCGTCACCAACACCGCGACCGCGACCGCGCTCGGCACCGAGGGCGAGACGATCACCAGCAACACCGCCACCGCCACCATTCGGGTGAGCGGCGAGAACGGCGACGGCGGCGATCACGACGGCTACGGCGACAGCTCCGGCTACAGCGCCGCACCCGGCTCCGGGAGGGCGAAGTCCGCCTAGGAAGGCCGTCGGTCAGGTCCTTCTCCTCATCGATCCGCGCCCCGCCCCGGGCCTGCCTCCGGGGCGGGGCGCGGTGGGTTACCGGCAGCGGCCACAGTGGAGGCGGCGGCCGAGCGGGTGGTTGCGGACGGCGGCCGGGTGAGACCGCAGAGTGGCGCGAGTAAGGCGCGTTCACAGGTGCGGGAGAAGGGAGGGGTGAAACTTCCCTCGTACGTGAAGCGATCCCGTCCGGGCAGGGGCCGCGCGCCGACCCCGCTGCGCACGCTGGTGGCGGCCTTGGTCACCGCCCTGTGCCTGACCGGACTCGCCGCCGCGCCCGCGCACGCGCAGTCCCCGCCGACCGACATCGCCCTGGGCTGGGGATGGAACGAGGTCGGGGCGCTGGGCGACGGCACCACCACCGACCGCCACACCCCGGCCCCGGTGGACCTGCCCGCCGGCGTCGAGCTCACCGCCCTCTCCGCCGGGCACGGGTTCAGCCTGGGCCTGACCGCCGACGGCGGCGTCTACGCCTGGGGCATCAACAACTACGGGCAGCTCGGCGACGGCACCACCACCAGCAGCACCACCCCGGTCGAGGTCGATCTGCCCACCGGCGTCACGATCACCGCCCTCGCGTCGGGCAGCAACCACACGCTGGCGCTGACGGCCGACGGCCGTATCTACGCCTGGGGATGGAACGCGTACGGGCAGCTCGGCGACGGCACCACCACCGACCGCATCATCCCGGTCCCGGTGGACCTGCCCGCCGGTACCGCGATCACCGCCATCGCCGCCGGCGACAACGGCGAGTTCAGTCTGGCGGCGACCTCCGACGGTCGCGTCCTCGCCTGGGGCCTCAACCGGTTCGGGCAGCTGGGCGACGGCACCACCACCGACCGCCACACCCCGGTCGAGGTGCCCCTCCCCGCCGGAACCGAGGTCACCGCCCTCGCCGCCGGCGCCGGTCACAGTCTGGCGCTGACCTCCGTCGGCCGCGTCTTCGCCTGGGGGCTGAACAGCTCCGGGCAGGTGGGCGACGGCACCACCACCGACCGCCATTCCCCGGTCCAGATCCTCCCCGCCGGTCCCGGGATCGCCGCCATCACCGCCGGGGCGATCCACAGTCTGCTGATGACCACCGACGGCCGCGTCTACGCCTGGGGCGACAACACGTTCGGAGGCCTGGGAGACGGCACCACCACCCAGCGCAACGAGCTGGTCCGGACGCACCTGCCCGCCGGCGCCGATGCCGTCGCCATCGCCGCGGGGAACTTCCACAGTCTGGCGCTGACCTCCGACGGCCGTGTCTTCGCCTGGGGGCTGAACAACCACGGACAGGTGGGCGACGGCACCACCACCGACCGCCTCACACCGGTCACCGTGGACCTGCCCGCCGGCCTCCGCGCCACGGCCATCGCCGCCGGCACCCTCCACAGCCTGGCACTGGCCGTGCGGGCGCAGAGCATGACCACGCTGACGGCCTCCCCGGGCGTGGTCGTGCTTGGTCAGGACGTCACTTTGACCGCCGACGTCGTCTGCACCGCCGGTACCCCCACCGGGGACGTGGTCTTCTACGAGGGCACCACCCCGATCGGTACGGGAACGCTGGACGCGAGCGGCAGCGCCACCCTGACCACCAACTCGCTGCCCCCCGGGACCCATACGATCACCGCGCACTACGAGGGCGACGGCACCTGCGCCGCCTCGGTCTCCGAGCCGGTCACGGTGACCGTCCTGACACCGGAACCGGTCCCGTCGCTCCACCTCGGCAAGCAGGCCACGTCCACCGGACCGTTCGCAGTCGGGGACACCGTCGACTACACGTACACCGTCACCAACACCGGTGACTCCGCGCTCGGTTCGGTGGCCGTCACCGACAACCTGGTGGCGGACGTGGACTGCGACGCGACCAGTCTCGCCGCCGGAGCGAGCACCACCTGCCACGGTACGTACACCGTCACCGAGGCCGACGCCTCGTGCGGCCCGCGCGACAGCGGGAACGACGGGCGCGGGGACGGCGGTTACGGCGGCGGGCACGGCGGCACCTGCCCGGTCACCAACACCGCCACGGCCACGGCGACCGACACCCAGGGCGACACGGTCACCAGCAACACCGCCACCGCCACCATCCAGGTGAACGGTGGGAACGACGACGGCGGCGGCCACGACGGCTACGGCTCCGGCGGCTACGGCAGCGGCTCCGGCTCCGGCTCCGACCGCGACAACGGCCGGAAGCAGGAAGCCAAGACCGCGTAACCCGCCTCCCCCTTTCCCCCACCCCGTGCCCCGCCTGGACACCCTCCCGGGCGGGGCACGCGTCTCTCTACACCGCCCCTCAAGCGACCGCATCCCCGAAGGCGCCCGAGTACCGCCACGGGAGTGAAGCAGATCCCCTCCCATAGCCCACTAAATGGATGGAAAACGACTCAATGGGGGGGTATCGGAAAAAGTTCGGGAAAGAGGGCGTCGTGACACTTCCCGCATACGTGATGAGACCCCGCCCGGACGAGGGACGGGCGCGGCCCCTCCCGCGCGCCGTATCGCGCGCCCTTCCGCGCGTGGTTCTGCGCACCCTGGTCGCCGCCCTGGCCTCCGTACTCTGCGTGGCCGGGTTCGCGACACCGCCCGCGAGCGCGCAACAGGCCCCGCCCACCGACCTCGCCCTGTCCTGGGGCTACAACAGCCGAGGACAGCTGGGGACCGGCACCACCAACACCCGTTATCTGCCGGGCAATGTGGCCCTTCCCGAGGGCGTCGAGCTCACCGCCCTCTCCGCCAGCGGGTACTTCAGCATGGCGCTGACCTCGGACGGCCGCGTCCTCGCCTGGGGCGAGAACGAGTTCGGGCAGCTCGGCGACGGCACCACCACCGACCACCTCACCCCGGTGTACGCGGACATCCCGGCGGGCACCAAGATCACCGCCATCGACACCGGCCAGTTCTTCAGCCTGGCGCTGACTTCCGACGGCCGCGTCCTCGCCTGGGGGCTGAACGCCGTCGGACAGCTCGGCGACGGCACCTCCGACAACAGCAGTACGCCCGTCGAGGTGCTGATCCCCGCCGGCGTCCAGATCACCGACATCTCCGCCGGCGGCGGGACCGGGGTGGCGCTGACGTCCGACGGCCGCGTCCTGAGCTGGGGTGACGGCGTCAACGGCCAGATGGGCAACGGCACCGCCGGCTACAACCGCACGCCGGTCTACGCGTCCCTGCCGCCCGGGACCGAGGTCACCGACGTCTCGGAGGGCCTGGCCCACGTTCTGGCGCTGACGTCCGACGGCCACGCCCTCGCCTGGGGATACAACGGCTCCGGGGAGCTTGGCGACGGCACCACCACCCAGCGTTCCACCCCGGTCCCGGTGAACCTGCCCACCGGAGTCCGGCTCACCGCCGTGGAGGCGGGCGCCTACTACAGCCTGGCGCTGACCGCCGACGGCCGCGTCCTGGCCTGGGGAGCCAACAACTTCGCGCAGCTGGGCGACGGCACCACCACCCGCCGTTTGACTCCGGTGTACACGGCCCTCCCGGACGGCGTCAGGATCACCGCCCTCTCCGCCGGCGTCTACACCGAACTGGCACTGACAGCCAACGGCCGCGTCTACGCCTGGGGTTACAACAACTGGGGACAGGTCGGCGACGGCACCAGCATCCAGCGCAGCACCCCGGTCCTGACGCACCTGCCCGAGAACACCGCCGTCACCGCCATCGCCGCGGGCTGGTGGCACAGCCTGGCCCTGGCCGAGCCGGTCTCGAGCAGGACCACGCTGACCGCCGTCCCGACCACGGTCGCCCCCGGCGCCCCGGTCACCCTCACCGCGCACGTCACCTGCAACATCGACACCCCCACCGGCAACGTCACCTTCTACGACGGCGGGACCGCGCTCGGCACCGGGGCCCTCGACGCGAGCGGCGACGCGACCTTCACCACCACGGGCCTGGGCCTGGGCACGCACACCATCACCGCGCGGTACGAGGGGGACGGCGTCTGCCCCGCCTCGGTCTCCACGCCGGTCGTGGTGGTCGTCGAGGAGCCGCCGAACCCGTCGCTCACCCTGACCAAGCAGGCGACGTCCACCGGTCCGTTCCAGGTCGGGGACACCGTCGCGTACACGTACACGGCGACGAACACCGGCAACACCCCGCTGCACGGCCTGACCGTCACGGACAACCTGGCGACGGGCGTGACCTGCGGCGAGACCACCATCCCGGTCGGGCTGAGCGCCTCCTGCCGGGGCAGCCACACGATCACCACCGCCGACATCACCCCGTGCCGGCCGGCGGCGGGCGGCGGCTGCGAGGTGACCAACCTGGCCCAGGCCACCGCGTACCAGCCGAACGGCCAGGAAGTCGCCAGCGAGCAGGCCACGGCGACCATCACCGTCCAGCAGCAGGGGGTCTCCGGTCTGACGCTGGCCAAGCGGGCGGACACGGCCGGGCCGTTCCAGCCCGGCGACACCGTCGACTACACGTACACCGTCACCAACACCGGTGACTCCGCCGTGCACGGGCTGACCGTGACGGACGACCGGGTCGCGGACGTCGACTGCGGTACGACCACCCTCGCCGCCGGGCAGAGCACGACCTGCCACGGCACGTACACCGTCACCGAGGCGGATGCCGTGTGTGGCCCGCGCGGGAACGACGGACGCGGGAACGGTGACGGATACGGCGGCCACGGTACGACCTGCCGGGTCACCAACACCGCCCACGCCACGGCGGCCGACACCGCCGGCGACACGGTCACCAGCAACACCGCCACCGCCACCATCCAGGTCACCACGGGCGGCCACGACGGCTACGGCGACAGCCATGGGGACAGTTACGGCCGCGGAAAGAAGAAGGAGACGAAGACCGCGTAGCTCCTCCCCTCACCACCCCCGTGCCCCGCCCGGCCACCCTCCCGGGCGGGGCACGGGACTGTCCGGACGGGAGCCGAGCCGGAGCCGGACGGGAGCCGGACGCAAGCCTGACGGGAGCCGGGCGGGTGGTTCCGGACGGCGCGCGAGTGACGCCGGGGAGTGGCGCGGGACGTCGTGTACGCCCGTACGAGAGAAGGGATCGTGACACTTCCCTCGTATGTGATGAGATCCCGTCCGGGTGACGGGCGGGCGCGGGTCCTGCTGCGCACTCTGGTCGCGATGCTGGCCGCCGCCCTCTATCTGGCGGGGTTCGCCGCACCGCCCGCGAGCGCCGCCGCACCGCCCGCGAGCCCACGCGTCCCCTCGCCGGTCGCCCCCACCGACATCGCCCTGGCCTGGGGGTGGAACGAGTCCGGGCAGCTCGGCGACGGCACCACGACCGACCGCGACCTGCCCGTCCGGGTCGAGCTGCCCGCCGGTATCCGGCTCACCTCCCTCAAGGGCGGCGGCCGCTTCACGCTGGGGCTGACCTCCGACGGCCGCGTCCTGGCCTGGGGCAACAACGATTACGGGCAGCTCGGCGACGGCACCACCACCCGCCGGCCCCTCCCGATCGAGGTGGACCTGCCCGCCGGCGTCCGGATCACCGCCATCTCGGCCGGCACCAACTTCGGCCTGGCGCTGACCTCCGACGGCCGCGTCCTCGGCTGGGGCGACAACCCGTACGGGCAGCTCGGCGACGGCACCACGACCAGCCGCCTCACCCCGGTGTACGCGGACATCCCGGCGGGCACCGAGATCACCGCCCTCACCACGGGAGCGAATCACACGCTGGCGACGACGGCCGACGGCCGGTTCCTCTCCTGGGGGTCGAACTCCGCCGGTCAGTTGGGCGACGGCACCCACACCAACCGCACCACCCCGGTCGAGGTGAACCTGCCCGCCGGAACCCGGGTCACCGACTTCACCGCGGGGTACTCGCACAGCGTGGTGCTGACCTCCGACGGCCGGGTCCTGGCCTGGGGCAGCAACAACGCGGGACAGCTGGGCGACGGCACCTTCGTCTTCAACTCGACCACCCCGGTCGAAACCCTCATTCCCGCCGGCACCGAGGTCACCGCCCTCTCCGCGGGGAACGGGCACACGCTGGCCCTGACGGCCGAGGGCGGAGTGCTCGCCTGGGGATGGAACGCCTGGGGGCAGCTGGGCGACGGCACCACCACCGATCGCCGCACACCGGTCGAACCCCTCATCCCCGCCGGAACCCGGGTCGCGTCCGTCGTCGCGGGCTACTACCACAGCATGGTGCTGACGTCCGGCAACCACGTCCTCGCCTTCGGGTACGGCTTCAACGGGCAACTGGGGAACGGCGCCATGGACGTCACCGACACCCCGGTCGAGACACTCATCCCCGCCGGACTCCATGTGACCGCCCTCGCGGCGGGCGAGCTGCACAGCCTGGCCCTGGCCGACGCGGCGGCCAGCACCACCACCCTCACCGCGTCCCCGACCACGGCCGCGCCGGGCGCACCGGTAACCCTCACCGCGCACGTCACCTGCAACGTCGACACCCCCACCGGAGACGTCGCCTTCTTCAGTGACGGCACCCCGATCGGCACGGCCCCGCTGGACGCGAGCGGCGAGGCGATCCTGACGACCTCGGCCCTGCCGCTGGGCACGCACCCGATCACGGCTCACTACGAGGGCGACGACACCTGCCCCGCTTCCACCTCCGAGCCGGTCACGGTGACCATCGAGCAGGCGCCGGCCGGTGCGCTCCACCTGACCAAGCAGGCCACGTCCAGCGGCCCGTTCGAGGTCGGGGACACGGTGGAGTACGCGTACACGGTCACCAACTCCGGTGAATCCGCGCTTGGTTCGGTGGCCGTCACGGACGACCGGGTGACGGACGTCGACTGCGGTACGACCACCCTCGCGCCCGGGGAGAGCACGAGCTGCCGGGGTACGTACGTCGTCACCGAAGCCGACGCGGTGTGCGGCCCGCGCGGGGACAACGGGCGCGGGGACGGTGGTTACGGCGACCACGGCACCACCTGCCCCGTCACCAACACCGCTCAGGCCACGGCGACCGACGCGCAGGGCGACACGATCACCAGCGACACCGCCACCGCCACCATCCAGGTCACCACCGGCAACGGCGACGGTGGCCACGACGGTTACGACGCCGGTTACGACTCCGGCGCCGGCTCCGACGGCTACGCGCACGGCCGGGGGAAGAAGGCGGCGAAGTCCGCGTAATCCAGGCGCCGTTGTCGTTCTGATCACCGTGCCCCGCTCCCGACACCTCGGTCGGAGCGGGGCACGGTCACGTCCGCTGCGGCTACAGCTTGGCCTTCGCGGTCTCCGGCGCGCCGTGCCGGGGCAGCGGGGCGCGGCGGGCCAGCAGACAGCCGCCCAGCGCGGCGCCGAGACCGGCGAGCCCGGCCGCCGCGAAGCCGCCCGCCGGGACCGAGGCGTCGATCGCCACCCCGATGACCGCCGAGCCGAGCGCGAAGCCCACGCTCTGCGCCGAGGAGTGCAGCCCCATCGCCTCCCCCCGTACGCCGGGCGGTGCCAGCCGGGCCAGCGCGTCGGCGAGCGCGGAGAGCGTCGGCGCGGTGAGGAAGCCGGTGGGGACGACGGCCAGGCACAGCCACGGCCAGTCCCGCGCCAGCCCGGCGGGCACCGTCACGAGCCCGAGCAGACCGAGCAGCAGCCATATCGGCAGCGGCCGGGCCCGCACCCCGTACAGCAGTCCGCCGGTGACCGAGGCGACGGCGAGCACCGCCACGACCGCCGACGCCCACGCCACCTGGCCCGACGCCTGGAGGGTGGCGACGATGGCGAGGTCGACGCCGCCGAGCAGCATCGTCGTACCGAGCACCATCGCCAGGACGGCGATCATGCCGGTGCCGAGCCACTCCCGCCGCCGGGGCCGTCCCGTACCGGTGACGGCGCCCGTGCCCGCGCCTGTGGCCTTCCCGGTGCGAGGGTCCGCCGCTTCCGCCGCCGCGCCGGTGTCCACCTGGGTTCGGTCCTGATCCTGTCCCTGGTCCTGTCCCTGATCCTGTCCCTGGTCCTGATCCGCCGTCTCGGACGCGGCGCGCAGGGGCGGGTCCAGGAGCGCGATCCCGAGGCCGCCGACGACGATGGCCGCGCCCACACCCCACACCACCTTCCCCGGGGACGTCTGTGCGGCGCAGAGGATCACGACGGCCGGACCGACCATGTACGAGAGTTCGCCCTGCACCGACTCCAGCGCGAACGCGGCCCGGCGCTGGCCGGCCGCCGTCATCGCGGCGATCCCCTGCCGGGTCACCGACGACGCGGGCACCATCAGCGCGCCCGCCACGAAGGCGGCGGCGAGGAGCGCCCCGTACGGCAGGACCGGTACGGCCAGCCAGAACACGGCCTGCACGACGACCGTCACCAGGACCACGGGACGCAGCCCCCGGCGGTCGATCACCCGGCCGAGCAGCGGTCCGCCGAGCGCCAGACCGGCGGTCAGCGAGGCCACGACGGCGCCGGCCGCCCCGTAACTCAGCCGCAGACCGAGGACGACGTACATCGTCAGCGCCATGGCGTCGGCGGTGATCGCGGTGCGGGCCAGGAAGGAGACGCCCAGCAGGGACGCCATGCCCGGCACGCCGAGGATCTGTCGGTATCCGATTGCGGTTCCGGTCACCCGGCCGACGCTAGGTCCCCGGGGACGGGCAGGGGAAACGCTTTGTTCACGGGGTCGTGATCCGCACCCGTTCGGCGGCCTGGTGAGACGTGCGCGGGCGGGCCCGGCGCGGAAACAGAACGGCCCGCCGACCAGTGATGGCCGACGGGCCGTCCCGCCAAAAAAGTCCCGGGCGATACGTCGTATCGCCTCCTTTCCCTCACCCGGTGTGTGTCACATCCCTGAGAGACGCACGTGCCGATGACGTCGACGGCATCGACGACATCGACGGACGACGGCGGCGACCCCGTGCCCCGCCACGAACCACAAACCACAAACCACATGCAGAGCAGCAACCAGGCAACACGTATGCGGGGAAAGGGGTCGTTCCGTCCCGTACATCCTGAGTCTTGACCCGCCGTGCTCCCGGCTACTCCACCCGCTCTTCTGGTTCACCCCACCGAGTGAAAGCCCTTCGTTCAGCCGCCGTCTCTCCCCGATAGCGCTTAGAACTGGCAGGCGCCCCTCGCGTCGAGCGGGGGGCGCTTTGACGACGAATTCCATCCAGGAGCAGCAGACATGGCGGAGCGCCAGAACGGCATCGTGAAGTGGTTCAACGACGAGAAGGGCTACGGCTTCATCACCCCGGACAACGGGGCTGATCTGTTCGTCCATTTCCGTGCGATCGAAGGCAACGGCTTCAAGTCCCTGAAGGAGGGCCAGGCGGTCACCTTCGAGGCCGTCCAGGGCCAGAAGGGCATGCAGGCCGACAAGGTCCAGGTGGCCGGCTGACCCGTCGGCACCGATAACGGCACCGCCTTCCGGGCCCGGACCCCGGGCTCCTGGGCTCCGGCCTCCGTATCCGACGGTCATAGGCCTGGCGGGGGCCCTCGCTGTCGCGGGGGACCCCATCAGGGCCCGGGGCCGGCCACGGGTGGCCGGGACCGACGGACGGAGACCCGCCGGACAGGAACCGGCCGTCAGACCGTGGAGGCGATCCAGCCCACCGTCTCCTCCGTGTGCCGGCCGTCGCTGTTTCCGCCGCCGGTCGTCCGGACCTCGTTGAAACGGATCAGAAAGCTCGTGGGGGTGACGTCCGCGATACGGATGCCCGGCGTGTCCGGACCGTTGAACGTCTGGGTCGACGGAATCACGATGACCTCCGAGCCGGCCGGGAACGGCGTCGGGAACGTCACCTTGGTGAACGTCGACGTGTTCCCGCCCTGCGTCGCCTGAGGCTGGTTCGAACTCAGATTCAGCTTTCCGGTCTGGATCATGCTCATTGCTCCACCCCTTCTGTTCAGCCGTCGCGGAGGCCGCGGAGACTTCCGCTGGATCCGCGAACCGCCCATAGCGGTCTCTACGGACTCTGATCAGATGAAAGATCGTCTATGCGACCTTCCGCCCATCGAGTGATCACGTTGGCGACACCACGCCAGGACCGGTGCGCGGGCGGGCGGGCGCTCGTTGTCCCCCACGGCCCCGGTTGAGGCCACGCACCGAGGAGGGCATATGACAGACATCGACACGGAGACCCAGGCGGGCGCACCGGTACGGAGCGGCAGCCCGGATTCGGCGGTCGACCGGGTGGCCGACTTCTACGGCGCGTACATCGACGCCGTCGACGACGGCACCGACGACCTCGGCGAGAACCTCCGCGCGCACTACCTCACCGAGGACCTCCGGCAGCGGCTGGCGGCCTGGGAAGAGGCCAACCACGCCGACGGCGTGCTGCGCGCCCAGGACGTGCCCACGCACTGGGAGGTGCGCTACCACGACTCCGGCGCCGGGCACCTGTTCACGACGGTCACCCTGACCTGGGGCACCGGCCCCGACGCCGGACACACCCGGCTCGCCGTGCAGAGCGACCTCTCCACCAAGCTCATCTCGGACATCGAGGACGCGCCGACCGGGGCCTGACCTCCCGAGCCGCCCCGGAAGAAGAGAGACCGTCATGCGTTCGACGCCGATCCAGACATTGATCAGAACGTCGATCAGAACGTCGATCAAGGTTTCCGTGACCGTCGCCGCCGGCGTCGGCCTGATGTTCGCCGCCGTCCCCGCCGCGCACGCCGCCGAGAGGTGGGAGCGGGTGGCGTGGGCGATCGGAACCTGGGAATGCGAGGCCAGAGGCCAGTCCATGCAGGCGAACGACCCCAACATCGACAAGTACTTCTGCGACCTCGCGTACCCCGGCGATCCGAACATGCGCGATCTCTACGTCCACTACGCGAGCTGACCCTCGCCCTCCCCCGGGCTGGGGAGAAGGGGCCGCGAGGGAACAGGTCCGGCGGGGTGGGTTATTCGCTCGCCCGCCGGTCGCGGCCGTGCTCTGATCGCCGGATGGCCATCACCTTCGAACCAGAGCTGGTACAACGCTGGACGCGCGGCTGGACCCTGGCCCGCTCCCTGCCCGAGGCGGAACCGGTCGAGCCCGCCGGGGACGGGCTGCGGTCCGAGTGCCGCCAACCCGGCCGCGACGTCGCGCTGTTCGCGCTGCGGGCGGACGAGGCACCCGAGTCCGTCGAGCGCCTCGCGGCGGCCGTCGCCGCGGCACGGCGGACCACCTGGCTGCATGTGGCGACCCGGCGCCCCGACGCCGTGGAGGCCGTCATGGACGCCGCCGGGCTCGAACTCCTCTTCCGTTCCGAGTGGTTGATGACGACCGACCTGACCGCGCACCCCCGCCACGCGCCCGCGGCGCCGTACGAGCGCGAGGTGCGCACCGAGGGGCCGGTCACGGTCGTGTCCCTGTACGACCCCTCCGGGACGGTGGCCGCGCGCGGCACGATCGCGGTCTCCGGTACCGCCGCGGTCCCCGACCGCATCGAGACGAACCCGGCACACCGCCGGCGCGGCCTGGGCCGCGCGCTGATGAGCGCGCTCGCGGAGACCGCCGTATCCCAGGGCGCCCGCACCGGCCTTCTCGTCGCCAGCGAGGAAGGGCAGCTCCTCTACTCCTCCCTCGGCTGGCACCGCGCGGCCGACGTCCTGATCGCCCAGGGGCCGGCGGTCACCGCCGCCACGGTCGAGTAGGGCGGGGCCGCCAGGGGCAGGCGCGGCCATCACGGGGGCGCGGTCGTCCACGGCCCGGTGGCCGCCACGCCGTCCGACAAGGACCGCCGAGGCCCGGACCCCCGTACCCGGCCTCGGCCCCGCCTCGCCGCGCCCCCTGCGGAGCGACTGCCGCCGCCGACAAGACCCGCCGGACCTCACGCGGGCAGATCGCCGTCGCCGCCGAGGTTGGCGACCATACGGCGCAGCACGTTGACGGTCGTCACGAAGTCGGCCGGGTCCACCCCCTCGTGGGTCCGCTGGAGCACGGGTGTGAGCCGTTCCCTGGCCCGGGTCCGGCCGGCCTCCCCCGCCTCGGTCAGCGTCATGGCCCCGGTGGCGGCGTCTTCCGTGAGCCAGCCGCGCGCGACGAGGTCGTCGTAGACCCCGTCGAAGCCGATGCCGAGATCGTCGTACTTCTCCAGCCGGGCGGTCAGCGTCGCGCGGTTCCACTTCCCCGGCCCGCCGGCCGCGTGGTTCAGCGTCCACCAGTGCGGCTGCGTCAGCTCCTCCACCGCCAACCGCTCCCGGATCGCCCCGGTCACCCGCCGCGCCACCTCGGCGGTCCAGGCCCCGATGGGCTGCCCGGCCAGCTCCTCGTGCGTGTACTCCTTGAGCCGCACGCTCATGTCATGCCTCCAGAGATCGTCAGGATGCGACGACCGTAAGACCTCAACCCAAGTTGAGATCAAGGAGGTTGAAGGCGGCGGGCGCGACATCGACCGTCTTCGCGCACGCGTCCGCCGAGAACTCCGTCAGCAGCTCCGTCAGGGACTGAGATCCAGCACTCGGACCGCTTCACCCTTCCAGCGTTCGGGGACGACGGTGGCCACGATCGCCCCGTCAGGGCGGTCGGGGGTGGGCTGAGCCGCATACTGAGCGTGCGCCTGAGCCCAGCTGTCCTGCCGCGCGACGGCGAGGACAGCGGGCAGATCGAGGTCGAGAACCGTAATCCCCGGCAGCGCGACCAGATGCTCGGCAGTGCCGGGCCGGACGCGGTCGACCTCGACAAGCGCGCAGGCGGGCACATAGAGGTACCAGCCGGGCTCGATATGCGCACGATGGATGAGGCGAGAGGCCAGGACATTGCCACTTCCGGCGGCAGCCATCGCCGTCTCGTCCAGGACGATGTGCAAGATCTCGGTCATGGGCGCTGCACCTGCGCGAGGCGACGGTCGAGCTCGTCGTCGAGGGCGGCCACTTCGGCGGCCGTGGGGTTGTACCCAGCCCATGCCGCGAGGGCGATCCTGGCCTTGGCCGCCCGTTCGGCGCGCTCGGTCGACGTCAGGACGGTGTCGGCAAGCCGGGCGAGATAGGCGCGCAGCGACAGGCCCTCGTCGGCGGCCACGGCGGCCAGACGGTCCCGCGCTTCCTCGGGGATGCGGATATTGGCATCGGACATCGCCGTTCTCCTTTCCACGCAATCCACCCTACAGGGTACGGGTACGTACCCGTACCCATGCCGAGCCCTAACCGCCCGGTGAGGAGAGGCGGGGTGCGCGAGGCGGTCGGTGACGCGCGCGAGGAGCGGGAAGAGCGGTACGGGGCAGCACGCAAGGGTGCATAGGTGTCATTCGGGACATGCCGGGCGGCTCTCACGGTCGGGTCGTGTCTGCTGAACGCTGGGAAGCCCGTCGCGCCCCCTCTCCGTCGCTGCCGGAAGGATCCTCCGCATGCACGTCGGGCGTGCCGGGATCGTTCTCCGGCGGGGGTGCCGGCTGGAACGATCAGTGACATGAGCGCGAGGATGCGGCCGACCGAGCCGAAAGGCGCCGACCGTCCGAACAGGAGGTGTCCGTTGAGCGAACGCCCGTGACCGGATTGCGTCTTGACGATCGCTTGTACTGGGGTCGAACATTCGTCACACGCTGCACCGCGCGTCAAGGCGCGGCCCGGCGCACCCGTACGACATCGCACAGCTCCGCACAGCAACAACGCCTCGCGCACCACCCGTGTCGCGAGGCGCTCGCACGTTCCGTCCCATCCCCAGTTCGGAATCCGGAGCCCCCACACATGAAGATCTCCGCGAGACTTTCCGCAGTCCTCGCCGCGTCCGCGCTCGCCGTGGGCGCCTTCGCCGCCGCGCCCGCCGGTGCGCAGCCGGCCGGCGCCACCGGCGCCCTCGCCGTCACCCCGCCCGACATATCCGTGGCCAACGTCAAGCAGCACCTCACCGACCTCCAGTCGATCGCCACCGCCAACGGCGGCAACCGGGCGCACGGCCGTACCGGCTACAAGGCGTCGGTCGACTTCGTGAAGGCGAAGCTCGACGCGGCCGGATTCACCACCACGCTCCAGCAGTTCACCTCCAGCGGCGCCACCGGCTACAACCTGATCGCCGACTGGCCGGGCGGCGACACGAACCAGGTCGTCATGTCCGGCGCGCACCTCGACTCGGTGACCGCGGGACCCGGGATCAACGACAACGGGTCCGGCTCGGCGGCGATCCTCGAAACGGCGCTGACCGTCTCCCGTACGCAGTACCAGCCCACGAAGCACCTGCGGTTCGCCTGGTGGGGCGCCGAGGAGCTGGGCATGGTCGGCTCGAAGTACTACCTCAACAACCTGCCCACGGCCGACCGTTCAAAGATCAGCGGCTATCTCAACTTCGACATGATCGGCTCGCCGAACCCGGGCTACTTCGTCTACGACGACGACCCCACCATCGAGCAGACCTTCAAGACCTACTTCGCGGGCATCGGCGTCCCCACGGAGATCGAGACCGAGGGCGACGGCCGCTCGGACCACGCCCCTTTCAAGAACGCGGGCATCCCCGTCGGCGGGCTCTTCTCGGGCGCCGACTACATCAAGACGGCCGCGCAGGCGCAGAAGTGGGGCGGCACGTCGGGCCTCGCCTTCGACCGCTGCTACCACGCGTCCTGCGACACCCTCGCGAACATCAACGACACCGGTCTCGACCGGCACTCCGACGCCATCGCGTACGCCGTGTGGACCCTGTCGGGCGGAAGCAGCACCCCGCCGTCGACCGGCAAGGTCTTCGAGAACTCCACCGACGTGCCGATCCCGGACGGCGGCCCTGGGGTAACGAGCTCGGTCACCGTCACCGGAATGACCGGCAACGGGCCGACCAACCTCCAGGTTGGCGTGGACATCGTCCACCCCTGGCGCGGCGACCTCAAGATCGACCTCATCGCCCCCAACGGAACGGTCTACGGCCTGAAGACGGCGAACGTCAGCGACTCGGCCGCCAACGTGCAGGAGTCGTACTCGGTCAACGCGACCGCGATGGCCGCGAACGGTACCTGGACACTGCGGGTGCAGGACATGTTCACGGGCGACAGCGGCTACATCAACAACTTCAAGCTGACGTTCCCGTAAGGGACTTCGGCCCCGGAGGTGTCTTCACCTCCGGGGCTCGTCCGCCGGCTCGTTCGCCGGCACCTCCGCCGACGCCTTCGCGTCGCGGCACCTCATGAACTCCCGGGTGGGCCGGTGACCATGGACCCGACCCACCCGGGCCCCAACTTCCCAGAAGCCGCCGGGTGTTACTTGGCGGCGTTCCCGGCGTT
This sequence comes from Streptomyces sp. NPDC048718, assembly GCF_043198875.1. Classification (NCBI taxonomy): domain Bacteria; kingdom Bacillati; phylum Actinomycetota; class Actinomycetes; order Kitasatosporales; family Streptomycetaceae; genus Streptomyces; species Streptomyces sp. NPDC048718. Next base: position 451,468 of record NZ_JBICVG010000001.1, on the reverse strand, counting down.
CGCGGTGTCCACGAGCTTCTTCGGGGTCACCGCGCCGACGTAGACCCGGCCGTCGTCGGTCATGAGGACGTTGACGATCTTCGTCTTGAAGACGGTGCCGTGCCCGAACGTGCCGCTGACCTTGTCGCCGAAGCCGTCCAGGAAGCCCTGGACCTCCTTCGGAACGTCCTTGGTCTTCGGCACCGAGGCACCGGTGTCGAGCTTCGCGATGGTGGTCCAGCCCTCGCCGACGATCTCCGGGTGGTTCAGACCGTCCTTCCCGGCCTTCCCGCCCTTGCCGTCCAGACCGGGGACGCCCAGGAGCGAGCCAAGGGGGCCGCCAAAGCCCTTGTGCATGCCGTCCGGCAGCTCGTGCTTGCCGTCCTTGCCGGCCTTACCGTCCTTGCCGAACGGGCCGAAGCCGTCCGCCTTCTCCCCGGCGCCCTCCGTCACCTTGGCGCCCTTCGGGGCCTTGAAGTCGAAGGCCGACGCCTCCGGCTTGCCGAAGTCCACCTTCGTGAAGCCCGCGTCGACGACCGGCTTGCCGCCGTCCACCGAGGACAGCGTGAACTTCAGCGGGGTGCCGGTCGAGGAGTCCACCGCGATCTTCACCGAGTCGACCATCGAGCCGCTCTGCTTCGGCTTGATCACCAGCTGGTACGCGTCCCGGCCGGCCACCTTCGCCGTACCGCCGACCTCGATCGAGGTGGTGTCGCCCGCGGCCTTCAGGACCTGGTCCGCCAGCTCCTTGGGGGTGGCGGGCATGCCCTCGGGGGCGTGCTCCCTCTTGGGAGCCCCGTTCTCGCCCCTGTTCTTGCCCTTGCCCTTGCCCTCGGCGAACGCCGCGCCCTTCTGGTGGAAGGCCTCGTGGGACTTGCTGTCGTACGCCCAGACCTCGTCGCCGTTGTGGACCAGGGTGTACTCGTCCGAGCCATCGAGGACCGTCAGACGCTGCCGGTCCGGGCCGTCCGCCGCGACGCGCAGCGTGTGCGAGCCGGACACCAGCTCGGTCAGCTTCGCCGACGGGTCGGCACCCGCGCCGCCGCCACCGGTCAGGGCACCGGACGGGAGCATCCCGGCGAAGGACGGCAGGCCGAGGTCCGTGCTGATGGTGAAGGTGCCGGAGAGGGTCTGCGTGTCCGACGCCGCGATCTTCTCTATGAGCTGCTGTGCCGTGACGTCGGGCAGATCCGGGTCACCGGACGCCGCGAGTGCCGGGACGAGACCGATGGTCGCCGCGGCCACTCCGGCCACCGCTACTGGAACGATGTAACGGCTCGCCTTGCGCTGCGTTGCCATGATGTGCGCCACCTCCATGTCCTGCGTGGTCGATGTCTCCATCCCACCAGGGCACGGACGCGGAATCGTCAGCCGCGGGGCCCAACCCCGCATACCTCTCCAGGATGACCTCACCCGGAGATCACCCCGCCGTTCGGCTAGCGAGGGAACCGGTAAGCCAGGGACAGGACTTGTGGCACCGGGGCGGCCGCCCACGTGGCCGGTTCACCCATGGTCGGTCCGCACATGGACCATCCGCATGCGGGTGATACGTACACGGGCGGTGCGCACATGGACCGTCCGTACATGGGTGGTACGCACATGGCCGGGCCCCACAGAGGCGATGCGCCCATGGGCGCCCCACGCACGGTCAGCCCGCGCGGTGCACCACCGCGTCGCACATCTCCGCCAGGGCCGCCTTCGCGTACCCCTCGGGCAGCGGCGCCAGCATCGCGCGCGCCTCCTCGGCGTACCGCAGCGTGTCCTGCCGGGCCCGCTCCAGGGCCGGGTGGACCCGCAGCCGGGCGAGGGCCTCGGCGTGCCGGGCGTCGTCGGTCAGGTCGCCGTCGATGAGGGCGAGCAGGTCGAGGTCCTCGGGCCGCTGCTCGGCGGCGGCCGCGGCACGCAGGTAGAGCACCGGCAGGGTGGGCACGCCCTCCCGGAGGTCGGTGCCCGGGGTCTTGCCGGACTCGTGGGAGTCGGAGGCGATGTCGAGGACGTCGTCGGCGAGCTGGAAGGCGACGCCGAGCCGCTCCCCGTACTGGGTGAGGATCTCGACGGCGGACTCGTCGGCCCCGGCCATCATGGCGCCGAAGCGGCAGGAGACGGCGACGAGCGAACCGGTCTTGCCACTGAGGACGTCGAGGTAGTGCGCGACCGGGTCGCGGCCCTCCTGCGGGCCGGCGGTCTCCAGGATCTGGCCGGTCACGAGCCGCTCGAACGCCTCGGCCTGGATCCGGACGGCCTCGGGGCCGAGGTCCGCGAGGGTGTGGCTGGCGCGGGCGAAGAGGAAGTCGCCGGTGAGGACGGCCAGCGAGTTGCCCCAGCGGCTGTTGGCGCTGTCGACACCGCGCCGTACGGCCGCCTCGTCCATGACGTCGTCGTGGTAGAGCGTCGCGAGGTGGGTCAGTTCGACGACGACGGCCGAGGGCACGACGCCCGGGGCGTAGGGGTCGCCGAACTGGGCCGCGAGCATCACGAGGAGCGGACGGAACCGCTTGCCGCCCGCCAGCACCAGGTGCTGGGCGGCCTCGGTGATGAACGGCACCTCGCTCTTGGTGGCCTCCAGGAGGCCGGCCTCCACGGCGGCCAGACCGGTCTGGACATCGGCTTCGAGAGCCTGGTCCCGCACGCTAAGACCGAACGGCCCGACGACGGTCACGAGGGGATCTCCTGTCTGCTGAAGCCTGGCTACTGCGCTGTCCGTACGGGCGCCGACACTCGCACGTCACCCGGATGGTCACTCGGATTGTCGATGTGTCGGTCGATTCACTCAAGCCAGCGTATCCGGTCATGTTTCGATCACTGTGGGCACCCGCCCGTCGCCCCACATGTCTTTGATCACATAATCTGCCAATAAATGAGCGTTTTATTCTCACTGCTGCACGGTCGCCGCGCACACCTGGCGGAGCCGGTACGACAGCCTCCGTTTCCGGCCCCCGACCCAGGGCGGGACAAGGGCGGGACGGCGGCGCGACCGGGGTCGGGCAGGCGCGGGACGGAGCCGCGCCAGAGGCCGGACGCCCGGACCGACTCCCCGTCCACGCGGACAAGCCACCCGCGACCCGGCCGAGATCCGTCCACTCTCCTGCGGTACCGGTGTTGACGTACGCGTCCACGGAGCGGCCCACCCGGAGACCGGACACCCCCCTTCCACTCCCCCCTCTCGTCCCACCGCCGCACGTCGCGAGCGGTGCGGGCGCCGCGCGCTCGGCACGAACACTGTTCGAATTGCGGCGCCTTGCCCGTCACCCACGGTATGTTCCTGATCATCTGATACGACCAAGAGCACGTATTTTGTCCCGACTGTCGGTCGACCCGAGCCCGAGTTCCGAGTCCCGAGTCCCGAGGTGACCCGCCGATGACGAAGATCCGCACCGACTTCCCCTACGACACCCGCCACGAGGACCTCCGGATCCCGCTGCCGGACGGGACCGGGCTGTACGCGCGCGTATGGCGGCCGCTCACCGACACCCCCGTACCGGCGCTGCTCGAATACCTGCCGTACCGCCTCACCGACCGGACCGCGGCGCGCGACTGGCAGCGCCACCCCTGGTACGCGGGCCACGGCTACGCCTCCGTACGCGTCGACGTACGCGGCCACGGCAACAGCGAGGGGCTGCCCGGCGACGCCTACGACGCCGTCGAACTCGCCGATGGTGTGGCCGTCGTCGAATGGCTCGCCGCGCAGCCCTGGTGCGACGGAAACGTCGGCATGCTGGGCATCGGGTGGGGCGGCTCCAACTCGCTCCGGATCGCCGCCCTCGCGCCCGCGCCGCTGAAGGCGGTCGTCACCGTCTGCTCGACCGACGACCGCTACGACGACGGCACGTACTACCTGGGCGGCTCCGTCCTCGCCGCCGGCATGCCCGCCTGGGCCGCGACGCTGCTCGCCTTCGCCGCCCGCCCGCCGGACCCCCGGTACGTGGGCGAGAAGTGGCGCGCGATGTGGCTCGAACGCCTGGCGGCCCTGCGGCCCTTCCTCCCCACCTGGCTCGCCCACCAGACCCGCGACGACTACTGGCGGCGCGGCAACGTCCGCGAGAGCCACTCCGCGATCCGGGCCGCCGTGCTCGCCGTCGGCGGCCGGCGCGACCCGTACCGCGACACCGTCCTCCGGCTCGTCGAGCACCTGCCTCAGGACCGGGTGCGCGGCATCATCGGGCCCTGGTCGCACCAGTACCCGGACCGCGGGCTGACGTCCGGCCCTGCGATCGGCTTCCTTCAAGAGACGCTGCGCTGGTGGGACCACCACCTCAAGGGCGTGGACAACGACGTGATGGCCGAGCCGCTGCTGCGCTCGTGGATCAGCGCGTCGCACCCGCCCGCCACGGTGGGCGAAGAGTCGGCGGGTCGCTGGGTCACCGATCCGGCCTGGCCGTCGCCGCACGTCACGCCCGTCGCGTACGCCCTCCGGGGCGTGCCGGTCGTCGTGGACTCGCCGCAGCACACCGGGCTCGACGCGGGCCGCTTCCTCCCCTGCGGCGACGACGGCGACCTGCCGCCCGACCAGCGCGCCGAGGACGCCTACTCGGCCTGCTTCGACTTCCCCGTACCGGAAGCGGGAGCGGAAGCGGGAGGGGAAGCGGGAGGGGAAGAGGGCTGGGGCGGGGGCGAGGTCAGGGACGGGGACGGGCGCGGGGCGGCGATCGAGATCCTGGGGCGGCCGGCGGTACGGCTCTCGCTGCGCGCGCACGCGCCGACCGGGCAGGTCGTGGCCCGGCTGTGCGACGTCGCGCCCGACGGCACGTCCACCCTCGTCACCCGCGGCGCGCTCAATCTCTCGGCCCGCTACGGCCGGGACCGGGCCGTCGAGGCGGACGTCGGCGCGTGGGAGGACTACGTCTTCGAACTGAACGGCACCGGCCACGCCTTCCCGCCCGGTCACCGCATCCGGCTGGCCGTCTCCTCCGCGTACTGGCCCTGGCTGTGGCCCCAGCCCGACACGGGTGGTTTCACCCTCGACCCGGCCGGTTCGTCGCTCACGCTGCCCCTGCGCGCGCGTACGGAGGACGCGGTCGAGTTCGGCGAGCCCGAGCAGTCCGCGCCGCTGGGCGTGAGCCGGCCCGCCACCCTGGAGGAGCCCCGGCCGGAGCGGCTGGTGGTGCGGGACGTCGCGAGGGGCGAGTGGCGGCTGGAGGACGGCCCGCGCCGCGGAGGAACCCGGGTCCACCCGGACGGCCTGGAGTTCACGGAGGACGCCGTCGAGACGTACACGATCGGCGAGAAGGACCCGCTGTCCGCCCGTACCCGGTCGCGGTGGTCGATCCGGCTGCACCGGCCCGAGGCGGCCTGGGACGTACGGATCGAGACCCGGTCGGAGATCGCGTGCGACGCGGACGCGTTCCTGACGTCGGACGAGGTGGTCTGCCGGGAGGGCGGGGAGGTCGTGTTCCACCGGACATGGGAGGAACGGATTCCGCGGACAGCGGGGTGAGCCGCCGCCGCCCGGCCGAGGGCCCGCCGGCGGGCATCGTCCGCCGCACGGGCCCAGCGCGAAGGGGCTGTTCCGGAAGTCCGGAACAGCCCCTTCGCGCACTGCTTCAGCTCACCGGTTCTTCACGAGCGCGGGTACGAGCACGAGCCGTTCGCCTCGGTTCGGCGATCAGGCACCCATGCCGGCCTTGCGACGACGGACCATCACCATCGCGCCCGCGCCCAGGACCACGGCCGCGCCGCCCGCGAGGGCGAACGGAAGCGTGGACGAGCCCGCGCCGGTGTTGGCGAGGCTGCCGCTGGAGGTGGTGTTCACCGGGGTGGTGGAGGTGCCGCCCTGCGGGGTGCTGTTGCCGTTCCCGCTGTTGCTCGAACCACCGGTGGAACCGTTGTTGCTGTGACCGCCGTTGGTGCCGTTGTTGTTACCGGAACCGGGCTTGGCGGGCTTGACGATGCTGAACGTCGCGGAGTTGACGTCGGCCGCGGAACCGCAGTCCACGTCCTTGTTGACACGCAGGCCGAGCGCCATGACCGCGCCGTCACCGACCTTGGTCTTGGCCGGAACGGAGACCTTCAGCTTGAAGTCGACGGACTTGCCGCCGGCCAGGGGGGCACCGCTGTGGAAGCCCTCCTCGTCGTCCAGCGCCTTCCACGACGTGCCGGCGGTGGACCACGTGATGCCGAGGTCCTGCCAGTCGTAGCTGTTCGTCATGGCGAAGGCGGCGGCGTAGCCGCCGACCTCGTCGTACGACGTCGTGCCCTTGTTGGTCACCCGGAAGGTGAAGACGCCGCTGGAGCCGACCGCGATCTTGCTCGGGCCGGTGAGGGAGGTGCCGAGGTTCTTGTCCGTCGGGCAGTCGTCCGGCAGGCTCCCCTCGGCCTCGTCCAGCGCCTTCTCGGCGTCCTCGACCGCCTTCTCGGCGGTCTTCTCTGCCTTGCGGGCCTCGCTCAGAGCGGTGGCCGCGGCGACGCGCGCGTCGTCCAGGGCCTTCTGAGCGGAGACGACCTCGGCGGCCTTGGCGGTCGCGGTGGCCTGGGCGGCGGTGGCCGCGGTCTTCGCGTCGTCGACGAGCTTCTGGGCCGCGGCCTTCTGCTCGTCGGTGGCGTCCTCCGGCAGCGCGGCCAGGTCCTGCTCGGCCTTGGTGACGGCCGCGTCGGCGGCGGTCTTCGCGGCGGCGGCCTCGTCGGACGCCTTCTTCGCGTCCACGAGGGCGACGGCCAGCGGGTGGTCGGCCTTGGTCAGGGCCTCCAGGGCGGCGTCGGCCTTGGCGACGTTCTTCTTGGCCGTCTCGTAGGCGGCCTCGGCGGCGGCGAGCGCCAGCTCCAGGTCGTGGATGGAGGGCGCGTCGGCGGTCTGGCTCGCACCGGCGGCCGGCTTGGTGTCGGCGAACGCGGGCGCGGCGGAAAGGAACAGAGCCGGAGCGGTCACGGCGGCGGCCACGGCGGTCGCGGCAATACGACGAATCTTCACAAGGGACCTTTTCTGGTCGGACGAAGAAAATACGGCCAGTTGTATGTGGGTGGCCGCACCAGCGGGTCAACTCACGCGGCGCGGCGTCCCGGTAATCGTATGACTGGAATAAGGCCGTGGAATAGGGGTATTGGGGCGTGTGGCGCCGGCATATGTCGACACGGTGACTTCACTCGCGGCACATATGCCGAAAACCGGGACAGTTGCCCACGGAGGCCGCACTTTCTGTGTGACTCATGTCATCCGCACCCCGGCGTCGCATCGGTGTCCGGACGGGCCGTCCCGGCCCCGCCTCACGCCCTCGCGACTGGACGGAACCACTGGCGGCACTGGGCGAGCGGCGATTAGGGGGCACTCGTGCCGCAGCGACGGCCGGGGTCATCCGGACGGCTTGGACCTCATGTCGGGCGCGGTCGAGACGTACGCGACCCACGGGGCGGGCCCGGTGCCCGCTCGCGGCCACCGGCAGCGGAAGGGCCGCATTTCACTCGGCACGGGAAGAGTCAATTCCACATGCGGGGGGCCGCCGAGTCAAGCGCCTGACCGAAAGTCACCATCGCTCTACGGCAAGAGAATTACATGCACGTTCCAACGAGATGAGGGGCTGTTCCGGAATTCCGGAACAGCCCCTTCTGCGCCACTTCAGCTCAACGGCTCTTCACGAGCCGTCCCCATACGCGCTCAGGCGCTCACGCCGGCCTTTCGGCGACGGACCATCACCATCGCGCCCCCACCCAGGACCACGGCCGCACCGCCCGCGAGGGCGAACGGAAGCGTGGACGAGCCCGCGCCCGTGCTCGCGAGGTTGCCGCTGGAGGTGGTGTTCACCGGGGTGGTGCCGGAACCGCCCTGCGGGGAGCTGTTGCCGTTCCCGCCGCTGTTCGAGCCACCGGTGGAACCGTTGGTGCCGTGGCCGCCGTCAGAGCCGGTGCCGGACCCGGGCTTGCCCGCCTTGACGATGTCGAACGTGGGGTAACTGCCGTCGGACTCGCCGCAGGTCTTCTCGTCGTTCCTCCACTCGGCAAGGGCGACGATCCAGCCCCTGTGGAGGGTGGACTTGGCGTCGACCGAGACCTTCAGTTTGAGGTCGACGGACTTACCCGAGGCCAGGGCGCCAATGGAGAACCTGTTCCCCAGAGCCGGAACCTGCCTCCACGAAGAGCTGTTGGCGAAGGCCCACTCCACGGGGAAGACCTCCCGGTGCTTGCCCTCGCGTCCGTAGGCGTCGAATTCGACGGAGACCTTCTTGAAGTTGGTGCTGCTCGCGTTGGTCAGGCGGTAGGTGAACACCGCGCTCGAACCGCGCGCGATCCGCTCCGGCCCGGTGAGAGTGGCGGGGAATTCCCCGCTCCTCCAGCGGCACTCCGGCTGGGGCTCACCCGGCGTCGGCTCGCCGCCCGGTGCGCTGTTGAGCGCCTTCTCGGCCTTGGCCAGCGCCTCCTCGGCCGCGATCCGGTCCTGCTGGGCCAGATGCAGGGCCCGGGTAGCCGCGACGCGCGCGTCATCGAGGGCCTTGCCCGCGGCGGCGGCCTCGGCCGCCTTGGCGCCGGCGGTGGCCTCGGCGGTGGCGGCAGCGCTCTTCGCCGTGTCGACGGCCTGCCGCGCCCCGGCCTTCTCCTCCTCCGAGGCCCCCTCGGGCAGCTCGGCCAGCGCCTTCTCGGCAGCGGCCAGCGCCGCGTCGGCGGCGCTCTTCGCGGCAGCCGCGTCCTTGGACGCCTTCTCGGCCGCCTCGGCGGCGACCGCCAGCGGGTGATCCGCCTTGACGAGCGCCTCCACGGCGCCCGTGGCCGCCTCTTCGGCCTTCACGGCCTTGTCGAGTGCGGCCTTGGCGGCGGCCACCGCCTGCTTCAGCTCCTCATAGACCTCATCGACGGACTTGCTCGCGCTGGGGGCCGGCTCGGGGTCGGCGAACGCGGGCGCGGCGGAAAGGAACAGCGCCGGAGCGGTCACGGCGGCGGCCACGGCGATCGCCGCGATACCTCGAATCTTCACAAGGGACCTTTTCTGGTCGAATCGAAGAAGCAAAAACAACCTGTTGTCTGAGGGGGGGTGGCCGCGCCAGCGGGCCAACTCACGCGGCGCGCCATCCCGTTCATCGTAAGACGGCGAAATGTTCACAGAAGGGGGATGTGGACGCACCCGGCTCCGGCATATGCCAAGAATCCGGTCAGTTGCCCACGGAGGCCGCACTTTCTGTGTGACACATGCCATTCACTCGCTACGGCTCGCCCCCACGCCAAGGGGCCGCCCCGGTTTCCCGGAACGACCCCATGGTCACTGCTTCAGCACTTCACGCGCACGCTCAGGCGCCCGCGCCGGCCTTGCGGCGGCGGACCATCACCATCGCGCCCCCACCCAGGACCACGGCCGCACCGCCCGCCAGAGCGAACGAAAGCGTGGACGAACCGGCACCCGTGCTCGCGAGGTTGCCGCTGGAGGTGGTGTCCACCGGGGTGGTGCCGGAACCGCCCTGCGGGGCGCTGCCGTTCCCGTGGCTGCCCGAACCACCGGTGGAGCCGTTGTCGTCGTGACCACCGTTGGTGCCGTTTCCGTTGCCGGAGCCGGGCTTGGCGGCTTTGACGACCTTGAAGGTGGGCCAGAGGTCATCGTAGGGCCCGGCGCAGGACCTGTCGTCGTTCCATCTCTTGATATCGGCGTAGATCCAGCCCCCGGTGGCCGTGGACGTGGCGACGACCGAGACCTTGAGCTTGAACTCGAACGACTTGCCCGGGGCCAGCCGGGCACCGCTGCGAATGGGGCTCTTGGACGTGGTCTTCCACGACGGGCTGGTGGAGGAGGACCACTGCAGAGAGGCCCCCCTCATGGAGTGATCCAGGAATGCGTCGAAAAAGCCGCCGACTTCCCTGTAGGAGGTACTGCCCCCGTTGGTCAGGCGGAGCGTGAAGACCTCGCTGGAACCGGCGGCGATCTCCTTCGGCCCGGTGAGGGAGGCAAGGAAGTGCTCGTCCCTGTGGCACCCATCGCCCTCCTCCCCCGTCGTGCCCTCGGCGACCTTGAGCTCCCGCCTGGCCTCGTCGCGCACCGCCTCGGCGGCGTCCCGGTCCCGTTCCGCCAGGCGGTAGACCCGCTCTGCCTCGGCGCGCGCGTCGACCAGCGTCTTCTGCGCGGTGGCTGCCTCGGCGGCCTTGGCGGTCGCGGTGGCCTGGGCGGTCTCGGCGGCGGCCTTCGCGTCGTCGACGAGCCTCTGTGCCTCGGCCTTCTGCTCCTCGGTGGCGTCCTCGGGCAGCGCGGCCAGGTCCTGCTCGGCCTTGGTGACGGCCGCGTCCGCGGCGGTCTTCGCGGCGGCGGCCTCGTCGGACGCCTTCTTCGCCGCGCCGGCGGCGACCGCCAGCGGGTGGTCGGCCTTGTCGAGGGCCCGGGCGGCATCCCCGGCCGTTTCGAGGACCGCCTCGGCCTTGTCGTACGCGGCCTGGGCGGCGGCGAGCTCCTTCTTCAGCTCCGCGATGGGCTTCCGGGCGGTCTGGCTCGCACCGGCGGCCGGCTTGGCGTCGGCGAACGCTGGCGCGGCGGAAAGGAACAGGGCCGGAGCGGTCACGGCGGCGGCCACGGCGGTCGCTGCGATACGTCGCATCTTCACTGGGGACCTTTTCTGGTCGGACGAAGAGATTCAGCCTGCGGCGTGGGGGCCCGCGCCGGCGGAGGGACTCACGCGGCGCGACGCTGCGGCAATCGTATGACCGTAATCGGGGCATGGGGTAAGGGCGTTGCCGCGCGGGAGCGGCATATGTCGATACGGCGACCTTGCCGACGAGGCATATGCCAAGAATCCTGACAGTTGCCCATAGAGGCCGCACTTTCCGTGTGACACATGTCATCCGCGTCTCGGCGCCGGACCCGTAACGTGTCCCCCAACACACCAGGAAAGCGAGGTCAGCACGATGTCCACGCCGATGCCGAAGCCTGAGCGGAGCCCGCTCGACCTGCCCGAGGGCGACCCCTTCGGCCCGCACAACCTGCCCTACGGCGTGTTCTCCACGGCCGACGAACCCGAGCGACGCCGGCTCGGCGTCCGGATCGGCGGATACGTCCTCGACGCCGGCGCCGCCGCCCACGCCCTCGGCTCCCCGTACTCCACGCTGCTCGACCAGCCGAGCCTCAACCCGCTGCTCTCGGCGGGCCGCACCGTCTGGCGCGATGTACGGCGCGCGCTCACCGGCTGGGTGACCGTCCCCGCGCACCGGCCCGTCGTGGAGCCGCTGCTGCACCCGCTGGACACGGTCACGCTGCACCTGCCGTACGAGGTCGCCGACTACGTCGACTTCTACGCGAGCGAGCACCACGCCACCAACGTCGGACACATCTTCCGACCCGACGGCGACGCGCTCACCCCCAACTGGAAGCACCTGCCGATCGGTTACCACGGCCGGGCGGGCACCGTCGTGGTCTCCGGCACCGATGTCGTACGGCCCGCAGGCCAGCGCAAGACGCCCGCCGACCCGGCGCCGGTCTTCGGCCCGTCCGTCAAGCTGGACATCGAGGCGGAGGTCGGCTTCCTCGTCGGCACCCCGTCCCCGATGGGCCGCCCGGTCGGCCTCGGCGACTTCCGTGAGCACGTCTTCGGTCTGACGCTGCTCAACGACTGGTCGGCGCGCGACATCCAGGCGTGGGAGTACGTGCCGCTCGGCCCGTTCCTCGGCAAGTCCTTCCAGACCTCCGTCTCCGCGTGGGTGACCCCGCTGGAGGCCCTGGACGCGGCCCGGGTCGCGCCCCCCGCGCGGGACTTCGCGCTCCAGCCGTACCTCGACGACTCCGGCGAGGACGAGCCCGGCGGCTTCGACCTGCGGATCTCCGTCGCGATCAACGGGGAGGTGGTGGCCGAGCCGCCGTTCTCCACCATGTACTGGACGGCCGCCCAGCAGCTCGCCCACATGACCGTCAACGGCGCCTCGCTGCGCACCGGCGACCTCTACGGCTCCGGTACGGTCTCCGGCCCCGAGGTCGGCCAGCGCGGCTCGCTGCTCGAACTGACCTGGAACGGGCGCGACCCGATCGACCTGGAGGGCGGCAAGCGCACCTTCCTGGAGGACGGGGACGAGGTCACTCTGACCGCCTGGGCCCCGGGCCCGGACGGCACGCGGGTGGCGCTCGGCGAGGTCACGGGACGGATCGCCCCGAACGCCGGCTGACGGCCGCCCCGGGCCGAGAGGTCTACAGGCCGCCAGGCCGCAGGACGTACGCGAACGGCCGAGGGCCCGCTCCCGGAAGGGGGCGGGCCCTCGGCCGTTCTTCCGCGCGCCCCTTTCCGTAAGCCACCTCCGTAAGCCACCTCCGTACGCCCCTCCGCACTCCCCCCGAACGGGGGAAGCCTGGTAGAGGCACCCCGGCCGCGCGGTACATACCCGCGTGTGGCACCCATCCGTGCCGGCCGCGCGGCCACCCGTCCGGATGTGCCCGCGGCACCGAAGACCTCACCAGGAGAACCGATTCATGTTGAGGACCAGCCGTGCCCGGCGCGGGCTCGTTTCCTCCCTCGCCGGCCTCGCCCTGGCCGCCGGCACCGTCACGGGCCTCGGCACGCTGGGGACCGCCGCCGCGCACGCGACCACCCCGCCGCCGGCGGTCGGGGCGTCCGAGGTACCGCCGTCGGACGCCGTCCCCATTCCCCACCGGACCGCCGAGACCGCCCTCTACGCCGCGATGCGCCAGCTGTGGGCCCAGCACGTGCACTGGACGTACTCCACCTTCGAGGCCTTCTTCCACAACCCGGCCGCCCTCCAGCCGACGGCCAACCGGCTGCTGCAAAACCAGCGCGACATCGGCGACGCGCTCGCCCCGTACTACGGCCGCGCCACCGCCGACAAACTGACCGATCTGCTGCTCACCCACGTCAACGACGCCGTCCCGGTCCTCCAGGCCCTGAAGGACGGCGACGCCGCCGCCCTGAAGAAGGCGTCGGACGCCTGGTACGCCAACGCCAAGCAGATCGCGGACGCCCTCTCCGCCGCGAACCCCCATCACTGGCCCCGGCCGGTGATGGAGGCGGCGCTCAAGACGCACATCACGCAGACCGGCGTCTACGCCACGGACCTCTCCCGCGCCGACTACACGAAGGCGATCACCGACTTCGACGCGGCGGAGGAGCACATGGAGACGGTCGCCGACCTGCTCAGCAAGGGGATCGTCGCCCAGTTCCCGGGCCGCTTCACCCACTGAGTCCGTCCCTTCCCGGCCGCCTCCTGCCCCACCCCTCGCGGGCGTGGGACAGGAGGCGTCGCACGGCTGGTCGGCGCCCCCACCCCGCCGTATGGTGCGCACGGCGGGCCCGGTCCGAACAGGTCCGGAACCGGGGGACGTCCGATGACCGATCCGACAGGCATACCGCCCCGCGCACCACGCACGCCGAGAGCGCCGCTCGCGCCGCCCGTACCACCCGCACCACCCGCGCCTCTCGCGCCTCTCGCGCCTCTCGCGCCTCTCGCGCCTCTCGCGCCTCTCGACCGACGAGTGTTCGCCGTCGCCGCCGCCGTCTTCGCCGTCCTGATGGCGCTCTCCACGCGCTACGGATTCCACCGCGACGAGCTGTACTTCCTCGACTGCGCCCGCCACCTCCAGGCGAGTTACGTGGACCAGCCGGTCCTCGGCCCGCTGCTCGCCAGGGTCTCGCTCACCCTCTTCGGCGTCTCAGCGCCCGGTCTGCGGCTGTGGGCGGCGCTCGCCGCTGCGGGCACGGTCGCCGTAGGAGCCCTGACCGCACGGGAGTTCGGCGGCGAGCGGCGGGCCCAACTGCTCGCGGCGCTCGCGACCGCGACCATGCCGGTGCTGCTCGGCGCCGGGCACATCGCCAACACCACCCCGTACGAGACGCTCGCGTGGGCGGCGATCGCGCTGGTCGTCGTACGGCTCGGCCGGACCGGCGACACACGGTGGTGGCTCGCCGTGGGCGCGCTGGCCGGTGTCGGGGCGGAGTTCAACCATCTCGCCGCGATCCTCGGGGCCGTCCTGCTCGCCACGACACTGCTCGTCCCGGCCGCCCGGCGGACGGTCGCGGACCGCCGGCTGGTCGCGGGCGTGGCGATCGCCGTCCTGATCGTCCTGCCCGACCTGTGGTGGCAGGCGCGGCACGGCTGGGCCATGACGGAGATGACCCGCGCGCTGAACGCGGAGCACGGCGGCCCGGCGAACATCGTCGTATGGGTCGTGGGACAGCTCGGTGTGGCGTGCGTGGCGCTGATCCCGCTGTGGGTGGCGGGGCTGCGGCTGCTGTGGCGCGCGGACCGTCCGCTGTGGCGGTGCCTGGCGATCGCGTACGCCGTGCTGTCCGTCCTCTTCGCCGTGACGACCGGCGCTCAGATCTACTACCTGGCCGGGCTGTACGTGTGCCTGCTCGCGGCGGGCGCGACCGTCTTCGCGGGGAGTCTGCCGAGGCTGCTGACCGGGACGGCCGTCGCCACAGCGGTGTTCGCGCTGATCGTGCTGCCGGTGCTGCCGCCGTCGACGGCGGGCCTGACGTCCCGGGTCAGCAGCAACTCGGCGGAGAGCGTCGGCTGGCCCGAACTCGTCGGCACGGTACGGGAGGTGTGGGACGGGCTGCCGGCCGGGCAGCGCGCGCACGCGGTGCTCTTCGCCGCGAACTACGGCGAGGCGGGCGCGCTCAACGAGCTGGGGCGCGGCAGCGGGCTGCCCACCGCCGTCAGCCCGCACGACTCGGAGTGGTGGTGGGGGCCCGGCGATCCGCGCGCGACGACGGTGGTGGCCGTGGCGCCCGGGCCCGAGCACGCCCCGGAGTACGCCGCCTACCTGCGCCGCTTCTTCCGGCACGTCACGGTCGCCGCCACTCTCTCCAACACCGCCGGCGTCCACAACATCGAGTGGGGCGGGCACGTCTACCTCTGTGCCGGGCCACGCCGCCCCTGGGGTGACATCTGGCCCGGGCTGCGGCATTACGCGTAGCTCCACGCGCGCGTGCGGCCAGACTCGTCGCCATGAGCGGACGAGCGGCCTTTGGAAGCGCCGGGGGACCCACGGCGGGGGGACCCACGGCCGCGGCCCCCGTATCCCCCGTGCCGGACCGGCGGCGGATGTGGCCGTTGTACGCGGCCGGGTTCACCACCGCCTTCGGCGCGCACGGCATCGCGGCCAATCTGGGCGCGGACCTGGGTGCGGGCGGCTCCGGCTCGGGCGGCGCGGAGCTGGCCCGGTCGGTGCTGTACCTGGGGGTGCTGCTCGCGCTGTACGACGCGGCGGAGGTCGTCCTCAAGCCGGTGTTCGGCACGCTCGCCGACCGGATCGGGGCCCGGCCGGTGCTGCTGGGCGGGCTCGCCGCGTTCGCCGCCGCGTCCGCGCTGTACGTGGCGGTGCGCCAGCCGGGCTGGCTGTGGGCGGCGCGGCTGGGGCAGGGGGCGGCGGCGTCGGCGTTCTCACCGGCCGCGTCGGCGCTGCTGGTACGGCTGAACCCGGCGGCCCGGCACGGGCGGGCGTTCGGCTCGTACGGCTTCTGGAAGAGCGCCGGGTTCACGGCGGGGCCGCTGCTCGGCGGTGTGCTGGTGTGGGCGGGCGGGCTGACGCCGCTGTTCGGCGTGATGACGGGGCTGGCCGCGGCGGTCGCGCTGTGGGCCGCGCTCGCCGTACCGGCCGTACCGCCGCTGCCGAGGGCCCGGCAGACGCTCGCGGACCTGGCCCGCCGGCTGACCGACGGGGCGTTCGTCCGGCCGGTGCTGGCCCTGGCGGCGGCCACCGCCGCGCTGTCGGTCGGCGTCGGGTTCCTGCCGCTGTCCGGGCGGGCGGACGGGCTGTCGCCGGTCGCGACCGGGGCGGCGGTGTCCGCGCTGGCCGCGTGCGCGGCCTTCGTACAGCCATGGGCCGGACGGGCCCTGGACGCGGGGCGGCTGACGCTGCGGACCGGGCTGTCCGCCGGGCTCGCCGTGACCGCGTGCGGCATGGCCGCCGCGGTCCTGCCCGGGGTGGCCGGACTGCTCGTCGCGGCCCTCCTGACCGGCGCGGGCACCGGCCTCATCACCCCGCTCGGCTTCGCCGCGCTCGCCGCCACGACCCCGGAAGCGCGGATCGGGCAGACCATGGGGACGGCCGAGATCGGGCGCGAACTGGGCGACTCCGGCGGCCCGTTGTTCGTCGCCGCGATCGCCACCGGGGCGGGCCTCGCGTGGGGCTTCACGGCGCTCGCACTGCTCACGGCGCTCCTGATCCCGCTGGCCCTGACGACCCCGCGCGCGACCGTGCCGGCCTGAGCCCGGCCCGCTCACCGGCTGCGGGAAGGGTACGGGCGCGGGTGCGGGTGCGGGTGCGGCAGGACCGGCGGGTCACTGGATCAGATCGATGTGCGGATGCGCGGGAGAGGCCGGGCACACGTAGATCTGCATGTTGTCGGTGCTGCCCACCTCGACCGCTGTCGGCTGATCGGGCCTCCGGGCGGCGTAGTAGTCGCCGTAGGCGGCGGCCCGGTCCTCGTACGGCGCCCAGCCGCGCCCCTCGTCACCGTCCCACTCGAAGGAGGCGATGGTCAGCAGCGGCACCATCCTCGTCTCGCAGACGGCACAGTCCCAGGGGGACGCGTCGGTGCGGCCCCACGGCGGCCAACCCCCGGCCTTCCAGCCCGGAGCGTGGGCGAGACGCGCGTCGTAGAACTCCACCGGATAGTCCGCGTAGGAGCTGTCCACCCCGGCGCCGGCCGCCTGCCATCTGCCCCAGTCCGCCACCAACCCCCGCATCTCCGGGGCGAGATCGAGACTGTCGGGGTACTCGGTGATCGCTTCCGGTGCCAGCAGGCACGGCTCCGGCAGATAGCCCGACCAGTTCACCTCGTACGGCTCCGGCGGGGCGTCGAGGATGTCGACGACCTCGGCGGCCGAGCGCCAGAACAGCGCGGTCGCGGGCTTGTGGTCGGGATCGTGGTCGTAGGGGCACCAGAGGACCTGGAGCACATCGGCGCCGCCGGGCGGCCGCAGCAGGGGCACGTCCCGCACGTACAGCTGGGCCACGGGCAGCAGGGGGACCGGGCACTCCGCAGGCGGCGGGGCGAGGGCGTGGCGCGCCGCGAGTCGCGCGGCGGCGCGTTCCCTGAGCGCCACCTCCTCGGATGTCGGCTCGACGCCACCGGAATCGGGGTGCCACCGGTCCCGCAGGCGTCTCTCCAGCCGCACCTCCTCGGGCGACTGGCGGAACCCGCTGTCGATGTGCAGGTGCGAGTCCTGGCAGAGCGGCCATGGCTCCCCGGCGGGCCACAGCAACGGCCCTCCGACCGAACTGTCCCCGACCGTGGGCGATCCCGGGCGGGGATGCAGCCGGATCGCTGGACGGGCCAGCGGAGCCAGCTCGGGAAAGACCTCGGTCACCTCGACGGGCCGAGGCGGAGTCGTACGTACGAATTCCATGCCGGTGATCCTGACACCGGCCACTGACAGACACCCCCGCCCGCCCCGTGCCACTTCAACTGGTGTCGGTGCGCCCCTGCTTGCTCGCCTCGACGGCGGACCTACGATCATCCCTCATGACCTCCGCACTGATTCTCGTCGACCTGATGCCGCGCATCATCGACCTCCCCCTCGCCCCGCACACCGGCGACGAAGTACTGGCCCGCTGCCGCGAGTTGGCCGCGTCCTTCCGGGCGAGCGGACGGCCGGTGATTCAGGTCCGGGTGGAGCGCCCGAACGTCGACGAGCAGCCGCCGGGCAGCGGCTTCGCCCCCGGCCTCGTCCACGGTGACGACATCATGGTGGTCAAGCGGACCATCGGCGCGTTCTACGGCACCGACCTGGACGAGCGGTTGCGCGAACGGAGCGTGGACACCGTGGTGATCGCCGGGCTGGTCACCACGATGGGCGTCGAGTCCACCGCGCGGGCCGCGGCGGACCACGGCTACCGGCTGGAGTTCGTGGCCGACGCGATGTCCGGACTCGCCGCGGACGAGCACGAGTTCGCTGTGGAGCGGGTCTTCCCGCGCTTCGGCGAGGTACGCAAGACCGCCGACTACAGCTGACGCGCCGGCCCGGCGGGCCGGTCCCGGCCTGCCGTCAGCGACTGTCCGCCGCGGTGAGCTGGGTGAGGTCGACGGATCCCGCGCCGAGTTCAGGCCAGGGCAGGAGGATCCACAGGGCGGTGAGGGCGAGGAGAGCCGCGAGGAAGGCAGCCGCGCCCGTGCGTCCGTGCGCCCAGCCGGCCCGGAAGCGGACCGGATCCTCCACCAGGACCTTGGAGAGCCAGGCCGCCGCGAGGGAGACGGCGAGGAGGACGGCCGTGCGACACCAGCCGGTCAACCCCAGCCGGTCCTCGGAGAGCAGGACGTACACCGGCCAGTGCCACAGATAGAGGCTGTACGAGAGCACACCGAGGCCGCGCAGTGGCGGTGCGGCGAGGGCCCGGCCCAGGGGGCCGCGCGGGGCGTGGGCGAGGCAGGCGATGAGCAGCGCCGCGGTCAGGGCGTGCAGGAAGAGGCCGCCCTGGAACAGGCCGGGGGTTTTCTGTCCGTCGGCGGTGAACCAGTACACGGCGAGCGCACATCCCAGGATCAGGGCGCACCGGCCCAGCATCCGGTCGCCGAGCCGGCCCAGCAGCCGCGCGACGGGAGTCGTGGCCGCCAGCGAGCCCAGGAGCAGGGAGAAGGCGCGGGTGTCGGTGCCCTCGTACACCCGGGTCGAGTCGACCGGATCGCGCAGCACCAGCATGAGGCCGAGGGAGAGGGCCGCCCCGGCCGCCGCTACCGCCGCGACCCGGCGCTCGGCTCTCTCACTGTTCCCGCCGCCTCGCACGAGGAGCACGAGGAACAGGGGCCACACCAGGTAGAACTGCTCCTCGACCGCGATGCTCCACAGATGGCTGAAGACCTGGGTCGCGGACGCCTGCCAGTAGCCGGCTTGATCGGCGATGAAGTGCCAGTTGGCGAGGTTGGCGACCACCCACGGGGCGTCCTTGAGGGCCTGCCGCCGCACGGGGCCGCCGCCACATGCCCAGGTCAGGAGCAGAGTGCCGGCCACCATCACGATCAGAGCGGGCGAGAGCCGTCTGGCCCTGCGTCCCCAGAAGGCGGCCAGCCGGATCCGGCCGGCGGTCTCTCGGGTGGCCCGGGCCTCCTTCAGGAGCAGGCCGGTGATGAGGAAGCCGGAGAGGACGAAGAAGAGGTCCACGCCCAGGAAGCCGCCGGCGAAGCACCCCGCGTGGAACAGCAGTACGCCCAGAACGGCCACTCCGCGCAGCCCGTCGAGCGCCGCGATGTGACGGGTGCGCGAGGTGGGGGACGAGCCGGCCGGCGACGCGGCGGGCGTTCGGCGGTGCGTGCCCCGTGGGGGCGATGGCGGGGACGGCGGCGCGGACACGGGTCTCCTTGGTCGGCGGGTGAAGCGGGATTTCGGGTAAGGGAGGCGGGGCCGTTTTCGGAGAGGCTCAGGCGCAGCCGAGTGAGCCGTACACCTTGGCGCCCGTCCACGAGCCGGTGGCCCACTGCTCCGGGGCGGCGGGAGTGAAGCCGTACCGCTGGTTCAGCTCCTTGCCGAACCAGGCGGCGAAGGCTGCCGAACCCTGCTGGCAGGAGTGGATGCCGTCCCCGCCGCGCCGCGCCTTGGCGGCGGTGCCGTCCGCGCCCCAGAGGGCGGAGGCGTCGAGGAAGCGCACGGTGTCCGGATGCCGCGCGGCCACCTCGCGGGCGGACTGGGGGGCCGTCTTGATGGCGGCCTCGTGCGGCTTGTAGAAGTCGTCGATCTTGAACGGCGGGGCGGAGACGATCAGGAGGTCGGCGCCCGCGTCGTTCACCGTCTTGACGAGGCGTTCGTATCCGGCACGCTGTTCCTTCGCGGTGCCCCAGTCGTAGGTGGTGATCTGGTACGCCACGAGGTCCGGTTTGAACGAAGCCAGCTTCTTGGGCAGTTCGTCCCAGGTCGGGGCGGCGATCTCGCCGATCACACCACCACCGCCCGCGGCGGCCATCGACGCGAACTCGGCCCCGCCCGCTTTGATCGCGGCGCCGAGGGCGGGCGCCTCGGCCTCGCCGATGGAGTCGCCCATCCAGAGCAGCCGGCGCGGTGTGGTGTCCTGCGCCGTCCCGGTCCGCGCGGTCGTGGCGGCGACGCCGCTCCTGGTTCCGGTGGCGGAGTCCTGGCAGGCGGTGAGGCCGAGTGCGGCGGAGGTGGCGACGAGGGTGAGACAAAGTGCCCGGGAACGCGTGCGGGTGCAGAGCTTCATGACGGGTGCGGGGCCTTTCACGGGGGTGAGTGGAAAAGAGGAAAGAGGGGGGTTCAGCCGGCTTGGGGGAAGGCGAACGCGTAGCCCCGTTCGGTGAACCAGGGCAGGAGTCGTTCCAGGGCCTCCATCGACTGCGCGCGGTTGCCGCCGCTGTCATGGAGGAGAACGGTCGGGCCCTTGGCGATCTGCCGCTGTACAGCGCGGACGATCTGGTCCGTGCCGGGCCGCTCGTAGTCGGCAGGGTCGACGTTCCAGCCCAGGTTGCGCATGCCGTGAGCGGCCGCGATCTGCCGGCTTTCGGGCGTGAAGGCGCCGCCAGGTGCCCGGTAGTACCAGACGCGGGCGCCGCCGGACGCCTGGTCGATCATGCGCTTGGCGTCCACGATCTCCTTCTGCTGGTACGCGACCGGCTTCCCGTCCATCGCGGTGTCGTGGCTGACCGCGTGGTCGCACAGACGGTGGCCCTCGGCCACGATCCGCCGGACCAGGTCGGGATGTGCGGCGGCGTTCGGGCCCGTCACACAGAACACGGCCTTCGCCTTGTGCTCGCGCAGCAGCTCCAGGGCCTTCGGGGTCCAGCGGGGATCCGGGCCGTCGTCCAGGGTGATGTTCACCGTCCGGCCGGGGACCTCGGACTCGCGGACGATCGCCATGTCCACGGTCGGTCGTGGCAGCGAGGCCGAGACCTCGTCCAGGCCGTGGCCCGCGGCAGCGGCGGCCAGGCCCGGGGAACCTCCTGCCGTGAAGAGCGTGACGACCGCGGCCCCGCCCAGAGCGAGGATCACCGCCGCCGCCGTCACCCCTCGGCGGACGGCGCCGGTACGGCGAGTCCTCGCCCGGTGGTGTGCCGTCGCCGGGAGGGCCGTCCCGCTGGTGTGCCGTGCGTCGCTCATGCCTTCGACGAAATCAGCGGGAACGGTCGATATGGGAGGCTGTCATCGTTTCATCACGAAAAGCGGAGCCGCCCGTCATACGCTTCGAGCACTCTGGTCGAAGTACCTCAGACAACAGCCCGCCGGAGAAGAGCACCCCCGCCATGCCCCGAGTCCTGCTGATCGAAGACGACCTCGCCGTACAGAAGGGCGTGTCCCTCGCGCTCAAGCGCCGCGGACACGAGGTGGAGATCGCGGCCAGCGGCGAGACCGGCCTGCTCGCGCTGGAGCGCTACCGGCCCGATCTGGTGCTCCTGGACCTGATGCTGCCGGGCATGAGCGGTCTGGAGGTCTGCCGCCGCATCCGGGAGAGCAAGCAGATCCCGATCATCATCCTGTCCGCCCGAGGCGACGACATCGACGTGGTCGTGGGCCTGGAGGCCGGAGCCGACGACTACATCGTCAAGCCGGCCGGCGGGGAGATCCTGGAAGCCCGCATCAAGGCGGTCCTGCGCCGGGTCGCCCCCTCCCCCGACGGGGCGGCGGCCGACCCCGCCGCCCAGGCGCCCTTTGGCCCGGAGCGTCACGGGAACCTCGTCATCGACCGTACGGCGCTGATCGTGACCCGGAACGGCGCGGAGCTGCCCCTCGCCCCGTCCGAACTCAAACTGCTGCTCTTCCTGTCCGCGGCCCCCGGACAGGTCTACAGCCGGCAGCAGCTCCTGGAACAGGTCTGGGAGCACTCCTTCTACGGCGACGACCGCCTCGTCGACGCCTGCGTGATGCGGCTGCGCGCCAAGATCGAGGACGACCCGCGCGCGCCGCTGTACGTGCGGACCGTACGTGGCTTCGGCTACCGCTTCGGACCTGTCGGATGACCTTCCGGCTCCGCCTCCCCCGCGGCCTGCGCGTGCGGCTCGTGGTCACCTTCCTGCTGGCCGTGGCCTTCGGCTCGCTGCTCACGGCCGGACTCACCTTCCAGCAGGCGCGCTCGGCGATCCTGGACCGCACTCGGGCCGGCGCCATCGCCGACCTGCGCGCCCAACTCGACTCGCTCGCCCCCGGCCTGCCCTTCCCACCCCGCGCCGAGGACCTGCGCGATCTGACCCGCCAGCTCGACCGGACGGGCGGCGCCCGCACCTGGCACACCTCTGCCACCTACCAAGACGGTCCGCTCGTCTCCGCGACCCGCGGAAACCCGCCCATCCCCGCCGGGCTGCGCGCGGAGGCGGCGGTACGGAACGGGTCCGGGGCCGCGTATCAGCGCGTCCAGCACGCGGGCCGTCCATGGCTGACGCTCGCGATGCCCGTCGTGTACGCCGACGAGCCGGGAGCGGCCGACGCCTCCCGCACCCCCTCCGGCCTGACCGTCTACGCCTCCCTCCCGCTCGACGCGGACGAGGCCGACATCGCGGCGCTGCTCACCGCAGCCGAGGTCGGAGCGGTGCCGGCCCTCGCCCTCGCCCTCGCGCCCGCCCTGCTCGCCGCCCGCCGCGTGCTGCGCCCCGTACGCCGCCTCCATGCCGGCGCCGAACGGATCGCCGCCGGCGAACTCGGCACCCGGCTCGATGTGCAAGGGCACGACGAACTCGCCGACCTCACCCGCACGTTCAACACCATGGCCGAGACCCTCCAGCACGACGACGCCGAGCTGCGCCGGATGGAAGCGGGCGCCCGCCGCTTCGCCGCCGACGTCTCCCACGAACTGCGCACCCCGCTCGCCGCGATGAGCGCGGTCACCGAAGTGCTCGACGAGGACGCGGCCTCCGGCATCCTGCCGCCCGACACCGCCGACGCCGTACAGCTGGTCAGCGACGAGACCCGTACGCTCGCCCGGATGGTCGAGGACCTGATGGAGGTCTCCCGCTTCGACGCCGGAACCGCCCCGCTACGGGCCGAGAATGTCGACCTGCGCCTCCTCGTCGACAAGACCCTGCACGTGCGCGGCTGGCATGGCGACCAACGGATCACCGTCGAACCGGGCGATCCCGTCCCCGTCCACGTCGACCCGCGCCGCATCGATGTCGTCCTCGCCAACCTCGTCGGCAACGCCCTGCGCCACGGCCGCCCCCCGGTCACCATCCGCGTACGTGCCGAGGGCGGCCAGGCGGTCGTCACGGTGATCGACCACGGTCCCGGCATCCCCGAACACGCCCTGCCCCATGTCTTCGACCGCTTCTACAAGGCCGACACGGCCCGCACCCGCTCCGAAGGAAGCGGTCTCGGTCTCGCTCTCGCCCGCGAGAACGTCCTCCTGCACGGCGGCACCCTGACCGCCGCCAACGCCCCTGGTGGCGCCGGGGCCGTGTTCACCCTCACCCTGCCCCTCGCCACCGCCACTCCAGCCCCACCGGAACCCCGATGACCCGGCGCCTCCCCGCAACCGCCCCGCTCGCCCCGCTCGCCCCGCTCGCCCCGCT
The DNA here is from genome assembly GCF_043198875.1 of Streptomyces sp. NPDC048718. Lineage (NCBI taxonomy): Bacteria > Bacillati > Actinomycetota > Actinomycetes > Kitasatosporales > Streptomycetaceae > Streptomyces > Streptomyces sp. NPDC048718. Next base: position 428,144 of record NZ_JBICVG010000001.1, on the reverse strand, counting down.
CGTCCTGTCGGTCCTTCTGGCCGTGACCGCCGCCGGCTGCGGCGTCACCTCCACCGCCCCGACCCCCGCCGGAGCACCCGCCTCCGGCATCCAGCGCCCCGGCACCACGGCCCGCACCGCGCAGCTCTACTTCGCCGGCCCGTACGGCGTCCGCGCCGTCAACCGTCCCGCCGACCGCCCCCTCAGCCCCCAACAGGCCCTCGACCTGCTCCTGGAAGGCCCCACCCCCGCCGAACGGGACCGCGGCCTGACCACCCATGTCCCCCCGATGGCCGGACGGCTCACCGCGACCGCCGGCCGCGGCGCCGTCGACATATACGTGCCCAGCACGGTCAGCAGCGGCGACCTCGATGTCACCGCCATCGCTCAGCTCGCCTGCACCGCGGCCCACGCCCACGTCCCCGGCGGCCGCCCCGCCACCCAGGTCGACATCCGCGTCCATGAGAACCTCACCCCCTCCCAGGCTCCCTGGACCATCCGCTGCGGCCCGAACGGCACCGTGACTCCGGTGACCGGCTGAGGAGGGCCGTCGACCAAGGGCGTGGGGGCGAGCCCGCCCATGAGAAAGCGTGGGGGGGGGGGGGGGGGGGGGGGGGGGGGGGGGGCGCGGGGGGGGGCGCGGGGGGGGGGGGGGGGGGGGGGGGGGGGGGGGGGGGGGGGGGGACG
>NZ_JBICVG010000001.1:87482-427471 GCF_043198875.1 Streptomyces sp. NPDC048718 | reverse complement strand
GGTGACGGGCTGTGGTGGGCCGTCGACCATGGGCGGGGGGGCGCGCCCGCCCATGACAACGGGTGGCGGCCCGGCACAGGAGTGCCGGGCCGCCACGCGTCAGAGGCCTCGCCGGGCGCGGGTCCGAACGGCTCCGGCTTCCGCGCGGAGTGCGTTCAGCGGCTCATTACCCGGATGGCATCTCGGCCTCCCCGGCCTCGACCGCCAGGCCGGGAGGGTCACACCGGTTCTAAGCGCCGGCGGGCAGGATCACAGCGTCGGGGCCCGGGCTGACGAGGCCCTCGTGCCCATCGGCGAACCGCACCAGGTACGGCGGCGCTCCGTCGAACCCCTTGACCTCGATGATCTCTCCGGCCCTTTCCTGGCCGGGGAGCCCGCCCTTGATGATGATGCGGTCTCCTATGGATGCCTGCATGATGCTGCCTCTCTGCTTGAGCGCGTCCCGCCGGATATCCGTGGGTCACGTGCGATCAGTGATGATCACCTTGGATTGCCTTGTCACTCGGAGCGCCATCGATTGACCGACTTCACCCAAACGAGTGATCGATTCCCAGCCTCGTCGCGGCACCCTGGCGACAACCGTCACGCCCAGGCGGCAGCGCACCCCGCCACGGGGACGCCACAACACCCCGACCGACTGCCGGCCCCAATAATCGAACATGTGTATGAGATGCTGCCGCCGGGGAGCACCGCGCGCGACGGCAGACGGCTGAACCCCGCCCCTTCACCGGTCACGACACCCGGCGTCCGGCCGGATCCCGGGCCGACCGGCCGATCATGGACGCACCGATGAGATTCCCCGACGCGGAGAGTCTCACCCCCTGTTGCCCGACGACACGGAGGAACACGTGGCCCAGCTCCTGAAAGTGCAGAACTTCAACGTCTCCAGCGACGGCGTCGCCGCCGGATTCGACGCGGACCAGAGCCTGGAGAGCCCCTTCGGGATCGAGAAGCCGGAGCGGCTGTTCGGCTGGGCCGGGGCCACCGCGAGCTGGCCCAATCGGACCGACCCCGGCGGCAGCCGGGGGCTCGACGACTACCTCACCCGGGACTTCCACCACAACATCGGCGCCGAGATCATGGGCCGCAACAAGTTCGGCCCGCAGCGCGGACCTTGGGAGAACTACGACTGGCAGGGCTGGTGGGGTGACAACCCGCCGTTCCACACGCCGGTGTTCGTGCTGACCCACCACACCCGGCCGTCGATCACGCTCTCCGACACCACGTTCCACTTCGTCGACGCCGACCCGGTCACGGCGCTCGCCCAGGCCAAGGAGGCGGCGCGGGGCAAGGACGTGCGGCTCGGCGGCGGGGTGAGCACCATCCGCGAGTTCCTCGACGCCGATCTCGTCGACACCCTGCACGTGGCGGTCTCGCCGTTCGAGCTCGGGGAGGGGCAGCGGCTGTGGGACTCCCCCGAGGACCTGCTCGACCGTTTCCACCGGGACGTGGTGCCCAGCCCGAGCGGCGTGACGCACCACCTGTTCTGGCGGAAGTGAACGCGTCTGTCCGCCCGGCCTGGAGGCCGGGCGGACAGAGGGACACACTCCGGGGCCGACACGCGCGCCCCGCACCGGCGCCCTACCCGCGCGCCCTCGCGGGCGTCTCGACGCAGTGGTCGTAGCCGGCGCCGTGGCCGGTGCCGTAACCGGGCTCGCACGGGGGCTCGGGCGGCTCCGGCGGACCCACGGGGACGACCTCCCACGCCGCATGGATGGTGCCGCTGGTGCCCTGCGCGACATTGCCGACCCACGGCGGCATCGCGGCGTTGATGGTGAACTGCGCCGAGCTCTCACCGGGCTGCAACGTCACGTCATGCCAGCCCTCGAATCCGAGCTCGATGAAGGGGGCGATCGTGCCCTCCAGCCACAGGCCCTCGAAGAACACCTCCATCGGCCGGTTGGTGTGGTTGACGACGACACCGGTCCAGCTGTCCCGCCAGCCCGGCTGAATGTTGTCGGCCCCCAGCGCGGAGAGCCCGATCCCGAGCTCCCCCGTGGCGAGCGGGATCGGTGTCATGGTCACTCGGTGCGCGGTCGGCGCGTCGATGCTCACGGTGATGTCGGGTACGGCGCGCGGCGCCCGGGCGTCGCGTTGACCGCCCTCGGCCGACGCGGCTCCCGCGGCGGTCAGGGTGAGCAGCAGGGACGCCAGGACGCTGCCCAGAGGGCGGATGATGCGTCGTAGGGTCATGGATTCATGCCCTTTCGGGGGGAGGAGGACTGGGGAGGACGTCGGGAAATCCTCGGGAATCCGAGAAAACCCGAGAGAACCCAAGAAAAACCCGACAAAACAGACGATGGTCGCGTCATCAGATATACGCGGACCGTCACGGCCCCGCCCCGGGGATGGGCCATCCGTGGCGGCCCTCTCCGGCACCCCGGCCCCGAACCCACCCTCGAACCCGCCCCCGCGCGTGCGTCAGGCCACGCGCCAGAGGGCCGGGACCGACGGCGGCTCCCAGCCGGGCTGGGCGGTGTGCGCCTGGAGGCAGACGTACGCGCGGCCCCCGTACGTGACGGTGTCGCCCGCGCGGTACGCGGTGCCGACCGCCCAGGTGCCGCCCGGCGCGGTCGGAGTGGAAGTCGGCGTCGGGGTCCCCGGGTCCTGGGGGAGGTCCAGGACGAAGTCGAAGGCCGCCTCCTTCGCGCCGCCGCCCGCGTCCCGCACCGTCATCAGCAGCCGCGCGTCGAAGATCGCGTCCGTGTTGTTGCGGGGCTCGCCCGGGAAGTACAGCTGCGTCGTGAGCACCGGGCGGCCCGGCGCCTGCACCTTGACGTGGAGGTGCCGGGTGCGGCCCGGATAGAGCCCCGGCACGATCGTGGTGAGCTTGAACGCCCCGTCGGCGCCGGTGAATTGGTGGCCTCGGAATCTGAACCCGGTGTTGTCGTAGGCGCCGTTGGTGTCGGCCTGCCAGAAGTCCAGCAGGACCCCGGACACCGGCCGGCAGGCGCGGCCGAAGACATAGCCGCTGACGGTCAGCGGCACACCCGGCGTCCCGGCCTCCAACAGACTCGTGCGCAGCGGGGAGTTGGGCTTGAAGTACGGGCCCTCGATCTGCTCGACGGTGGGTCCGTCGCCGTCGTGGCACTCGGGGGTGAGCTGCGGCGGGGTGGCCCCCTCGGTGAGGTTGCGGGCCAGCGCGGGGACGCCCATGAGGACGGCGGGCGCGGCCATGCCGGCCGCGAGGGCGGCCCGCAGCACCGTCTTGCGGGTGACGTGCCCGGCGCCCGTACGACCGCTGCCGCCTATGCCGCCACCGGCGTCGTCGTTTCCGATCTCGTCTCGGTTCATGCCTGCTCCTGGGGAGTGGGGGGTGGCTGAACGGAACGAGCAGAAACCTAGGCGGGACCCGGGCCCGCTTCGATGGACGGAGCGCGGCTGTCGTGGTGCTTTCGGAAGCCGCCGGGACTCATCCCGGTCTCCCGGCGGAAGAAGCGGCAGAAGTACGCGGGGTCGTCGAAGCCGGTCCGGGCGGCGACCTGGCGTACGGACAAGTCGGTGCGGGCGAGCAGGCGTTGGGCCTCGCGGGTGCGGGCCTCGCGGAGCAGGCTGCCGGGGGTGCGGCCGACGGCCGCCCGTAACGCCTCGGTGAGATAGCCGGGGGTGAGACCGAGCCGGTCGGCGCACTCCCGTACCGAACCGAGGGCGCCCGGCTCGGTCGCGGCCAGCAGCCGGGCGAACTCCTCGGCGACGGCGTGCCGTCCGGCCCGTACCTCGGCGCCCCCCGCGTCCGAACCCGCCCCCGAGCCCGCACCCTCGCCCGCCTCCGCGCCTAAAGACCCACCCGGCACCCCGTCCGCCGGCCGGTCCGGGAGCCGGGTCATCCGCACCAGCAGTACGCGCAGCAGCGAGCGCAGCACCGTGGCGAATCCGGGGTCCCCGTGCCCGTACTCCTCGCTCAGCTCGGCGAGCAGCCGGCCGGTGCGGGCGTGCGCGACCGGGTCGAGACGGTGCCAGGGCCGCGCGCCGATCCGGCGCAGCAGATCCGTGTCACCGCTCTGGCCGACCAGGAAGTCCGGGGTGAACAGGACGACGGAGCCGTCGAGCCCGCGGGTGTCCTCCCAGTGGTGGACCTGTCCGGGCACGATCACCCCCAGATGCGGCGGGCTCAGCTCCCAGCGGTCCAGATCGACGACATGGGTGCCGGTGCCCCGGGTGACATGGACGATCTCGAAGAAGGTGTGCCGGTGCGGGAAGGCGGCCCGGGAGTACGGGCCGATCTCGTCGAAGCTGCCGATGGCGAACGGCACATCGTCCGGCAGCCGCAGTTCCAGGCGGTGTACGGGCGGGGTGTCGGGTAACCGGGCGGTCCCGCGCATCGGGCGGCTCCCTCCTCGTCGGGGGCTCGATGGAGACATGGCGACAGAGACACGGTGGAGGCACGGTGGAGACACAGCACGACGCAATTGGTCGAGACCAATCCGTCGCCCCACGATGACACGCCTCACCCCATCGGGTCACCCCCGCGTGGACTCCCCCGGCATGCGCCCGCCCCGCCCTAGGGTGACGCTTCTGTCACCCGCGCCCACCCCACCCCTCTCACCCCGCCCCGTCTCGCCCACGAGGAGTCTCCGCATGCCCCGTTCCCTTGGTGCCGCCTCCGGCGCCGCCGTCCTGGCGCTCGCCGCGTCCCTGCTCCTGCCGGGCTCCGCCCGGGCGGCCGACGACGGCTCCGTGGCCCGTGACCTGGGGCGGGCGTACCACGCCACGGCGAAGTACCGGTACGAGCCGAACGCGGCCAAGGACGGCTTCCTCCCCGCCGACGACTGCAAGTCGGACCCGGTGCTGGGCGGCATGGGCTACCACTACGCCAAGCTCACGAACCTCGGCTCCACCGACCCGGACCGCCCGACCGCCCTCTTCTACGTCACCGGCGAGGACGGCAAGAGGCGGCTGGTCGGCGCCGAGTGGATCGTCCCGAGCACCGGGCAGCCGGCACCGCGGATGTTCGGCCGGAAGTTCGACGGCCCCTTCGACATCGCGGGCCTCGGCCGGGTCTACGACCGCCATGTCTGGCTCTACGAGAAGAACCCGGCCGGCTTCTTCGCCCGCTTCAACCCGCACCTGTCCTGCCCGTAGGCACCGGGGCGCCACAAAAGAAGAGGGGCCCGGCTGCGAAGCCGGGCCCCTCCTTGCCGAAATCGTGTCTACCGCACGAACACCCCCGCCTGGCTCGCCAAGTCCAGGAAGTACTGCGGCGCGAAGCCCAGCGCCAGCGTCACCACGACACCCGCCGTGATGGCGAACGACGTGAAGCCCGACGGCACGGCCACCGTCGGGCCGTCGGGCTTCGGCTCGCTGAAGAACATCAGCACGATCACCCGGATGTAGAAGAACGCGGCGACCGCCGACGAGATCACACCGACCACGACCAGGCCGCCCGCGCCGCCCTCCGCCGCCGCCTTGAACACCGCGAACTTGCCCGCGAAGCCCGAGGTCAGCGGGATACCGGCGAAGGCCAGCAGGAACACCGCGAAGACCGCCGCCACCAGCGGCGAACGCCGCCCGAGCCCGGCCCACTTGGACAGGTGCGTCGCCTCGCCGCCCGCGTCGCGCACCAGGGTGACGACGGCGAAGGCGCCGATCGTCACGAAGGAGTACGCGGCCAGGTAGAACAGCACGGACGAGACACCGCTCGGGGTCGCCGCGATGACACCGGCCAGGATGAACCCGGCGTGGGCGATCGACGAGTAGGCGAGCAGCCGCTTCATGTCGGTCTGGGTGATGGCGACGATCGCACCGCCCAGCATGGTGACGATGGCGACGCCCCACATGACCGGCCGCCAGTCCCAGGTGAGCCCCGGCAGCACCACGTACAGCAGCCGCAGCAGCGCGCCGAACGCGGCGACCTTCGTCGCGGCGGCCATGAAGCCGGTGACGGGGGTCGGGGCGCCCTGGTAGACGTCCGGGGTCCACATGTGGAACGGGACGGCGCCGACCTTGAAGAGCAGTCCCATGACCACCAGCGCGAATCCGATGAGCAGCAGGACATCGTTGCCCATGGTCCCGGCGAGCGCCGGGTCGGCCGAGGTGACGGCGCCGCTGACGACGTCGGCGATGGTGGCGTACGTGACGGAGCCCGCGTAGCCGTACAGCAGTGCCGTGCCGAACAGCAGGAAGGCGGAGGAGAACGCGCCGAGGAGGAAGTACTTGACCGCCGCCTCCTGCGAGATCAGCCGCTTGCGGCGGGCGAGCGCGCACAGCAGGTACAGCGGCAGCGAGAAGACTTCCAGCGCGATGAAGAGCGTCAGCAGGTCGTTGGCGGCCGGGAAGACCAGCATGCCGGTGACCGCGAACAGTGCCAGCGGGAAGACCTCGGTGGTGGTGAAGCCGGCCTTGACGGCCGCCTTCTCCTGCTCGCTGCCGGGGACGGCGGCGGCCTCGGCGGCGAAGGAGTCGACCTTGTGGCCGTGGTCGGCCGGGTCGAGCCGGCGCTCGGCGAAGGTGAGGACGGCCAGGATCGCGGCCAGCAGAATGGTGCCCTGGAGGAACAGGGCGGGCCCGTCGACGGCGATGGCGCCCATGGCCGCGATGTGGGCCTTGGTGGAGCCGTAGCCGCCGGCGGCGAGGCCGACGACCGCGGCGAACGCGGCGGCGAGCGCGAGGACGCTCAGGAACACCTGGGTGCCGTGCCGGCCCCGGCGCGGCACGAACGCCTCGACGAGGACGCTGAGGACGGCCGCACCGACGACAATGAGCACCGGGGACAGCTGGGTGTACTCGATGTGCGGGGCCGGGATCTTGTCGATCGGCCCGGCCGCCGCCGTCCACAGGCTGTGGACGGCGGGGGCGACGGCGGAGGAACTCACTTGGCCGCCTCCAGGTTCTTAGCGGGAACGGACGGAGCCGGGTCCTTCTGCTGGACGTCGGACATGGTGTGCCGGACCGACGGATTGACGATGTCCGTCAGCGGCTGCGGGAAGACCCCGAGGAAGATCAGTACGGCGATCAGCGGGACGACCACCGCGAGCTCGCGCGGCCGCAGGTCGGGGAGCTTCCTCACCTCCTCCTTCACCGGGCCCGTCATCGTCCGCTGGTAGAGGACGAGGGTGTAGAGCGCGGCGAGGACGATGCCGGTGGTGGCGATGATCCCGGCCACCGGATAGCGCGCGAAGGCGCCGACCAGGACCAGGAACTCGCTGACGAACGGGGCGAGTCCAGGCAGCGACAGGGTCGCGAGACCGCCGATCAGGAAGGTGCCGGCGAGCACCGGGGCGACCTTCTGCACGCCGCCGTAGTCGGCGATGAGCCGCGAGCCGCGCCGGGAGATCAGGAAGCCGGCGACGAGCATCAGGGCGGCCGTCGAGATGCCGTGGTTGACCATGTAGAGCGTGGCACCGGACTGGCCCTGGCTGGTCATCGCGAAGATGCCGAGGACGATGAAGCCGAAGTGCGAGATCGACGCGTACGCGATCAGGCGCTTGATGTCGCGCTGGCCGACCGCGAGCAGCGCGCCGTACACGATGCTGACGAGCGCCAGGGCGACGATCACCGGCGTGGCCCACTTCGACGCCTCCGGGAAGAGCCCGAGGCAGAAGCGGAGCATCGCGAAGGTGCCGACCTTGTCGACGATCGCGGTGATGAGGACGGCGACCGGGGCGGTCGCCTCCCCCATCGCGTTCGGCAGCCAGGTGTGCAGCGGCCACAGCGGCGCCTTCACCGCGAAGGCGAAGAAGAAGCCGAGGAACAGCCAGCGCTCGGTGTTGGTCGCCATGTCCAGCGTGCCGTTCGCCCGCGCCGCGATGATCTCGGGGAGCGAGAAGCCGCCGGCGACGACGTACAGACCGATGACGGCGGCCAGCATGATCAGTCCGCCGATCAGGTTGTAGAGCAGGAACTTGACCGCCGCGTACGAGCGCTGGGCCGCCGCGTTGCTGTCGCTGCCCGCGTGGGCGCGGTCGCCGAAGCCGCCGATGAGGAAGTACATCGGGATGAGCATGGCTTCGAACAGGATGTAGAAGAGGAAGACGTCGGTGGCCTCGAAGGAGAGGATCACCATCGCCTCCACCATGAGGATCATGGCGAAGAAGCCCTGGGTGGGCCGCCATCGGCTGTCGACGCGGTCATTGGGGTATCCCCTGCTCGAAGAGCTTGGGGAAGGGTCGGCGTCGTGCCAGCCGGCCAGCACGATGAACGGGATGAGCAGCGCGGTGAGCGCGATCAGCGCCACCCCGATGCCGTCCACGCCCAGTTCGTAGCGGACGCCGAACTCCCGGATCCAGGAGTGGGATTCGACGAGCTGGTAGCGGGCGCCGCCCGGTTCGAAGCGGGCGAAGACGACCGCGGCGCACGCGAGCGTGGCGAGCGAGACGAGAAGCGCCAGCCATTTGGCGGCGGTACGGCGGGCCGCGGGCACGGCGGCGGTGAGGATCGCACCGGCCGCCGGTACCGCTGCCGTCACCGTCAGGAGCGGGAAGGACATCGGGGATTACACCGCCCTCATCAGCAGGGTCACGGCGATGAGTACCGCCGCGCCTCCGAACATGGAGACCGCGTACGACCGCGCGTAGCCGTTCTGGAGCTTGCGCAGCCGGCCGGAGAGCCCCCCGACCGAGGCCGCACTGCCGTTGACCACTCCGTCCACGAGGGTGTGGTCGACGTAGACGAGGGAGCGGGTCAGATGGGTGCCGCCGGCCACGAAGACGGCGTGGTTCAGGTCGTCCTGGAGCAGATCGCGGCGGGCGGCCCGGGTGAGCAGCGAGCCGCGCGGGGCGACCGCGGGGACCTCGGCGCGGCCGTAGTGGAGATAGGCGAGGCCGACGCCCAGGAGCATCACCACGATGGTGGCGGTGGTGACGACTCCGGCGCTGATCGGCGGGTGGCCGTGGCTGAAGCCGGTGACCGGCTCCAGCCACTCCGTGAAGCCGCTGAACTCGAAGACCGCGCCGCCGGCCACCGAGCCGACCGCGAGCAGGATCATCGGCAGCGTCATGGAGCGCGGCGACTCGTGCGGGTGCGGCAGCTCGCCCTTTCCCGCGGCGGAGCCGCTATCAGACGCTGTGGGCTGCCAGCGCTTCTCGCCGAAGAAGGTCATCAGCATCACGCGGGTCATGTAGTACGCGGTGATGGCCGCGCCGAGCAGGGTGACCGAGCCGAGGATCCAGCCCTCGGTGCCGCCCTGCGCGAACGCCGCCTCGATGATCTTGTCCTTGGAGAAGAAGCCGGACAGACCGGGGAAGCCGATGATCGCCAGATAGCCGAGGCCGAAGGTGACGAAGGTGACCGGCATGTACGTGCGCAGGCCGCCGAACTTCCGCATGTCGACCTCGTCGTTCATGCCGTGCATGACCGAACCGGCGCCGAGGAAGAGCCCGGCCTTGAAGAAGCCGTGGGTGACCAGGTGCATGATCGCGAAGACGTAGCCGATCGGTCCGAGACCGGCCGCGAGGATCATGTAGCCGATCTGCGACATCGTGGAGCCGGCGAGCGCCTTCTTGATGTCGTCCTTCGCGCAACCGACGATCGCACCGAAGAGCAGCGTGACCGCGCCGACGATGGTGACGACGAGCCGGGCGTCCGGCGCCGCGTTGAAGATGTCGGCGGAGCGGACGATCAGATAGACGCCGGCGGTGACCATGGTGGCGGCGTGGATGAGGGCCGAGACCGGGGTCGGGCCCTCCATCGCGTCACCGAGCCAGGACTGCAGCGGCACCTGGGCCGACTTGCCGCACGCGGCGAGCAGCAGCATCAGACCGATCGCGGTCAGCTTGCCCTCGCCGGCACCGCCGGCGGCCTCCAGGACCGGCTTGAAGGCGAAGGTCCCGAAGGTGGTGAACATCAGCATGATCGCGATCGACAGGCCCATGTCGCCGACCCGGTTGACCAGGAACGCCTTCTTCGCGGCGGTCGCCGCGCTGGGCTTGTGCTGCCAGAAGCCGATGAGGAGGTACGAGGCGAGGCCGACGCCCTCCCAGCCGAAGTACAGCAGCAGGTAGTTGTCGGCGAGGACGAGCAGGAGCATCGCCGCGACGAACAGGTTCAGATATCCGAAGAAACGGCGGCGGCGCTCGTCGTGCTCCATGTACCCGATCGAGTACACGTGGATGAGCGTGCCGACGCCGGTGATCAGCAGCACGAAGGTCATCGACAGCTGGTCGAGCTGGAAGGCCATGTCCGCCTGGAAGCCCTCGACCGGGATCCAGGTGAACAGCAGCTGGTGCAGGGCCCGGTCGTCGGCGCTCTTGGAGAGCATGTCGGCGAACAGGACGACGCCGATGACGAACGAGACGCCGGCCAGCGCCGTACCGAGCAGATGCCCGATCTTGTCGAGCCGGCGGCCGCCGCACAGCAGGACGGCCGCTCCGAGCAGGGGCGCCGCGACGAGCAGCGCAATCAGGTTGTCCACGGTCAGCCCCTCACAGCTTCATCAGGCTGGCGTCGTCGACCGAGGCCGAGTGACGGGCACGGAAGACGGACACGATGATGGCGAGTCCGACGACGACCTCCGCGGCGGCGACGACCATCGTGAAGAACGCGATGACCTGACCGTCGAGATTGCCGTGCAGACGGGAGAAGGTGACGAACGCGAGGTTGCAGGCGTTGAGCATCAGCTCCACGCACATGAAGAGCACGATCGCGTTGCGCCGGATGAGCACCCCGACACCGCCGATGGTGAACAGCAGGGCGGAGAGATACAGGTAGTTGACGGGGTTCACCGGTGTGCCTCCTCTTCGTCCCGGCGGTCGGCCAGGCCCTCGCCGCGCACCCCGGGCTTGTCCCGCAGGCCGATGCCGGCCTCGCCCCGGACGTCCGCCGCGTCGCGGTTCTCGTCCCGGCCGCCTCGGCCGAGCCGCTCCGCCGAGCGCTGTTCCAGCGCCTTCAGGTCGGCCATCGCCTCGCGGGACACGTCCCGGATCTGGCCCCGCTTGCGCAGGGTCGAGATCACGGTCAGCTCGGCCGGGGTGCCGTCGGGCAGCAGACCGGCGATGTCCACCGCGTTGTGCCGGGCGTAGACACCGGGCGCGGGCAGCGGCGGCAGGTGCGCGCCCTCGCGGACCCGCTGCTCGGACAACTCGCGCTGGGTACGCGCGCGTTCGGTGCGCTCGCGGTGGGTGAGGACCATCGCGCCGACCGCCGAGGTGATGAGCAGCGCGCCGGTGATCTCGAAGGCGAAGACGTACTTGGTGAAGACGAGGGCGGCCAGGCCCTCGACGTTCCCGCCGTAGGCCGCGTTCGCCGCGCCGAGGCCGGTGAAGTCCTTCAGGGAGGCGTGCGCGATGCCCGCGATCAGCAGGATCCCGAAGCCGAGCCCGCACAGGGCGGCCCACCAGCGCTGCCCCTTGATGGTCTCCTTCACCGAGTCGGCGGCGGTGACGCCGACCAGCATGACGACGAAGAGGAACAGCATCATGATCGCGCCGGTGTAGACGACGATCTGGACGATGCCGAGGAAGTACGCGCCGTTGGCGAGGTAGAAGACCGCCAGGACGATCATGGTGCCGGCGAGGCAGAGCGCCGAATGGACGGCCTTGCGCAGCAGGATCGTGCCGAGGGCGCCGAGGACGGCGACGACTCCGAGGACCCAGAACTGGAACGCCTCGCCCGTGGAGGTCGTGTAAGCCGCGGCCAGCGGAGCGGTCGCGAGGTCGAGGTGCGCGCTCACGCGTCCACCTCCTCGTGCTCGCCCGTCTCGCCCTTCTCACCCTGCTCGCCCGTCTCCCCCTTGGAGACGGCGACCTGGCGGACGGTGCCGGGCGCGGCCTCCGTCACCAGGCCCCGGTAGTAGTCCTGCTCGTCCATGCCCGGGTAGATGGCGTGGGGGGTGTCGACCATCTGGTCGTCGAGCCCCGCGAGCAGCTGCTCCTTGGTGTAGATCAGGTTCTCGCGGGAGGAGTCGGCCAGTTCGAACTCGTTGGTCATCGTCAGCGCGCGCGTGGGGCACGCCTCGATGCACAGGCCACACAGAATGCAGCGGGCGTAGTTGATCTGGTAGACCCGCCCGTACCGCTCGCCCGGGGAGTAGCGCTCCTCGTCGGTGTTGTCCGCGCCCTCCACGTAGATGGCGTCGGCCGGACAGGCCCACGCGCACAACTCGCAGCCGACGCACTTCTCCAGACCGTCGGGGTGACGGTTGAGCTGGTGCCGGCCGTGGAAGCGGGGCGCCGTGGTCTTCTGCTGCTCCGGGTACTGCTCGGTCAGCCGCTTCTTGAACATGGCCTTGAAGGTCACGCCGAAACCGGCCACCGGATTCTGGAAATCAGACACCGTCCGTCTCCTTTCCCTCACTCGCAGTAGCAGTATCGGGGCCACCACTGACAATCAGCTCCCGCTCCTGGCGGGACCGGCGCCTCGGTACGGGCGGCAGGGACTGTCCGGGCTTGGGCGGTACGGGGAATCCGCCCGCCATCGGGTCGAAGGGCGTCTCCTCGGCCCCGGCGCCCGCCTTGGCCTTCTTGTCGCGGAAGACGTCCACGACGAAGGAGAGCAGGAGCACTCCGAGGACGGCTCCGGCGACGGACAGCACGATGGTCCGGAAGTCGTAGCCCTCGTTGCCGAGCGCCCGGACGGTGGCGACCATCATCAGCCACACCACGGAGACCGGGATGAGGATCTTCCAGCCGAGCTTCATCAGCTGGTCGTAGCGGACGCGGGGCAGGGTGCCGCGCAGCCAGATGAAGAAGAACAGCAGCAGCTGCACCTTGAGGACGAACCACAGCATCGGCCACCAGCCGTGGTTGGCGCCCTCCCAGAAGCCCGAGACGGGCCACGGGGCCCGCCAGCCGCCCAGGAAGAGGGTGGTCGCGACGGCCGAGACGGTCACCATGTTGACGTACTCGGCGAGCATGAACATCGCGAACTTGATGGACGAGTACTCGGTGTTGAAGCCGCCGACCAGGTCGCCCTCGGACTCCGGCATGTCGAAGGGGGCGCGGTTGGTCTCGCCGACCATCGTGACGATGTAGATGATGAACGAGACCGGCAGCAGCACGATGTACCAGCGGTCGGCCTGCGCCTCCACGATCTTCGAGGTCGACATCGACCCGGAGTAGAGGAAGACGGACGCGAACGCGGCGCCCATCGCGATCTCGTACGAGATCATCTGCGCGGCCGAGCGCAGACCGCCGAGCAGCGGGTACGTCGAGCCGGAGGACCAGCCCGCGAGGACGATGCCATAGATGCCGACGGACGCGACCGCGAGGACGTACAGCATCGCGATCGGCAGATCGGTCAGCTGCATCGTGGTGCGGTGGCCGAAGATCGACACCTCGTTGCCGGCCGGGCCGAACGGGATCACGGCGATGGCCATGAACGCGGGGATGGCGGCGACGATCGGGGCGAGGACGTAGACGACCTTGTCCGCCCGCTTGACGATCACGTCCTCCTTCAGCATCAGCTTGATGCCGTCCGCGAGGGACTGCAGGAGGCCCCAGGGGCCGTGCCGGTTGGGGCCTACGCGCAGCTGCATCCAGGCCACGACCTTGCGCTCCCACACGATGGAGAAGAGCACGGTCACCATCAGGAACGCGAAGCAGAAGACGGCCTTGACGACGACGAGCCACCAGGGGTCCGTGCCGAACAGGGAGAGGTCTTCGGCGGCGAGCGGCGTGTTCACACCTGCACCTCCGTCGGGGTGGCGGCCGGGGCGGCCGGACCGATCCGGACCAGGTCGCCGGGGCGGGCGCCGGTGTCGGCGAGGACGCCGCGGCCGCCCGAGTTCAGCGGGAGCCAGACCACCCGGTCGGGCATCTCGGTGACGGCCAGCGGCAGTTCGGTGGTCCCGGCGGGGCCGGTGACGGCGAGGATGTCGCCGTCCTTGACGCCGGTGGCCTCGGCGGTCGCGACGGACAGCCGGGCGACGGCGGCGTGCCGGGTGCCGGCCAGGGCCTCGTCGCCCTCCTGGAGCCGGCCGAGGTCGAGCAGCAGCCGGTGGCCGGCGAGCACCGCCTCGCCCTCGCCCGGACGGGCCGCGGACCGGCCCGGCTCCGAGGGTCCGGGGGCCCGCTCGCCGCTCCAGCCGCCCAGCCGGTCCAGCTCGCGCCGGATCGACACCAGGTCGGGCAGGGCGAGATGGACGTCGAGCGCGTCAGCGAGCATGTGCAGGACGCGCGCGTCGGTCGGCGCGAGCGCGCGGGTCATCTGCTCCGGCTTCAGCGCGGCCTCGAACGGCCGGGCCCGGCCCTCCCAGTCGAGGAAGGTGCCGGCCTTCTCCGCGACCGCCGCGACCGGCAGCACCACGTCGGCCCGCTCGGTGACCGCGCCCGGGCGCAGCTCCAGGGAGACGACGAAGGTCGCTTCCAGCGCCTCACGCGCGCGTAGCGGGTCCGGCAGGTCGTCCACGTCGACACCGGCGACGAGCAGCGCGGCGAGTTCGCCGCTCGCGGCGCCCTCCACGATGTGGCCGGTGTCGCGGCCGAACCCGGTGGGCAGTTCGCGTACGCCCCAGGCGGCGGCGACCTCCTCGCGCGCGCGGGGGTCGGTCGCGGGCCGGCCGCCGGGCAGCAGCGTCGGCAGGGCGCCCGCCTCGACGGCGCCGCGCTCGCCCGCCCGGCGCGGGATCCACACCAGGGACGCGCCGGTGGCGGTGGCGGCCCGGACGGCGGCGGTGAGCGCGCCGGGGACGCCGGCGAGCCGCTCGCCGACCGCGATCACGGCGCCCTCCTCGCGCAGCGCCTCGGCGGCGGCGACACCGCTCTGCGAGAGGCCGGCGCGGGAGGTGAGGGCGTCCAGCCACTCGGTCTCGGTGCCGGGCGCGGCGGCGAGCAGGGTGCCGCCCGCCTTCTCCAGACCACGGGTGGCATATGCCGCGATGGAGTAGGTCTTCTGCCCCTTCTTCCGCCATGCCTTGCGCAGCCGCAGGAAGACGCCGGGCGCCTCCTCCTCGGCCTCCAGGCCGACCAGGAGCACCGCCGGGGCGGCTTCGAGCGAGCTGTACGTGACACCGTTGCCGTCCAGATCCCGGCCCCGTCCGGCGACGGTGGCGGCCAGGAAGTCGGCCTCCTCGCCGGAGTGGACCCGGGCCCGGAAGTCGACGTCGTTGGTGTCGAGGGCGACCCGCGCGAACTTGGCGTAGGCGTACGCGTCCTCGACGGTCAGCCGGCCGCCGGTCAGGACGCCCGTACGCCCGCGCACCAGACCGCGGGCCGCCGCCTCCAGGGCCTCCGGCCAGGACACGGGTTCGAGCACGCCGTCCGCGTTGCGCACCAGGGGCGTCGTCAGCCGGTCGCGCTGCTGCCCGTACCGGAAGCCGAACCGCCCCTTGTCGCAGATCCACTCCTCGTTGACCTCGGGGTCCTCGGCGGCGAGCCGCCGCATGACCTTGCCGCGCCGGTGGTCGGTACGGGTCGCGCAGCCGCCCGCGCAGTGCTCGCACACGCTCGGCGACGACACCAGGTCGAAGGGGCGGGAGCGGAAGCGGTACGCGGCGGAGGTGAGCGCGCCGACCGGGCAGATCTGGATCGTGTTGCCGGAGAAGTACGACTCGAACGGGTCGCCCTCGCCGGTGCCGACCTGCTGGAGCGCGCCGCGCTCGATCAGCTCGATCATCGGGTCGCCCGCGATCTGGTTGGAGAAGCGGGTGCAGCGCGCGCACAGCACACAGCGCTCGCGGTCGAGCAGCACCTGGCTGGAGATCGCGACCGGCTTCTCGTACGTACGCTTGCGGCCCTCGAAGCGGGACTCGGCCTGCCCGTGCGACATCGCCTGGTTCTGCAGCGGGCACTCGCCGCCCTTGTCGCAGACCGGGCAGTCCAGCGGGTGGTTGATGAGCAGCAGCTCCATCACCCCGTGCTGGGCCTTCTCAGCGACCTTCGACGTCAGCTGGGTGCGCACCACCATGCCGTCGGTGCAGGTGATGGTGCACGAGGCCATCGGCTTGCGCTGGCCCTCGACCTCGACGATGCACTGGCGGCAGGCGCCGGCCGGATCGAGCAGCGGGTGGTCGCAGAAACGGGGGATCTCGATGCCGAGCTGCTCGGCGGCGCGGATCACCAGGGTCCCCTTGGGGACGGAGATCCCGGCGCCGTCGATGGTCAGCGTGACATGGTCCTCGGGCACTGCCTCGGCGCCGCTCCCGGAGGCGGCGGACGTGCTGACGGTCATGCGTTCACCTCCCGGTTCCTGTCGGCCCAGGCGGTCGACTTGGCGGGGTCGAAGGGGCAGCCCTTGCCCCTGATGTGCTGCTCGTACTCGTCGCGGAAGTACTTCAGGGACGAGAAGATCGGCGAGGCGGCGCCGTCGCCGAGGGCGCAGAAGGACTTGCCGTTGATGTTGTCGGCGATGTCGTTCAGCTTGTCGAGATCCGACATCACGCCCTTGCCGGCCTCGATATCGCGCATCAACTGGACGAGCCAGTAGGTGCCTTCCCGGCAGGGCGTGCACTTGCCGCAGGACTCGTGCGCGTAGAACTCGGTCCAGCGGGTGACGGCGCGCACCACACAGGTCGTCTCGTCGAAGCACTGGAGCGCCTTGGTGCCGAGCATGGAGCCGGCGGCGCCGACGCCCTCGTAGTCGAGCGGGACGTCGAGGTGCTCGTCGGTGAACATCGGGGTGGACGAACCGCCCGGGGTCCAGAACTTCAGCCGGTGCCCGGGCCGCATCCCGCCGCTCATGTCGAGCAGTTGGCGCAGGGTGATACCGAGCGGGGCCTCGTACTGGCCGGGCGAGGCGACATGGCCGCTGAGCGAGTAGAGCGTGAAGCCCGGGGACTTCTCGGTGCCCATCGACGTGAACCAGTCCTTGCCCCGGTTCAGGATCGCGGGAACAGAGGCGATGGACTCGACGTTGTTCACCACAGTGGGGCACGCGTACAGACCGGCGACCGCGGGGAAGGGGGGTCGCAGCCGGGGCTGGCCGCGCCGTCCTTCCAGTGAGTCGAGCAGGGCGGTCTCCTCGCCGCAGATGTACGCGCCGGCGCCGGCGTGCACGGTGAGGTCGAGGTCGAGACCGCTGCCCAGGATGTCCCGGCCGAGGTAACCCGCCGCGTACGCCTCCCGCACGGCCTCGTGCAGCCGGCGCAGCACGGGCACGACCTCGCCGCGCAGATAGATGAAGGCGTGGCTGGACCGGATCGCGTAACAGGCGATCACGATGCCCTCGATGAGGGAGTGCGGGTTGGCGAAGAGAAGGGGGATGTCCTTGCAGGTGCCGGGCTCCGACTCGTCCGCGTTGACGACCAGATAGTGCGGCTTTCCATCTCCCTGCGGGATGAACTGCCACTTCATGCCGGTGGGAAAGCCGGCGCCGCCGCGTCCGCGCAGACCGGACGCCTTGACGTACGCGATGAGGTCGTCGGGCGGCATCGCGAGGGCCTTGCGCAGGCCCTCGTAGCCCTCGTGCCGCCGGTAGGTCTCCAGGGTCCAGGAATCGGGCTGGTCCCAGAAGGCCGACAGGACGGGTGAGAGCAGTTTCTCGGGGCTGCTGTTGTTGATCTCGGCCGCCAAGGTCATCACTCCCCCTCCTCGCTGGCTGCCTCGCCGCGCGGGCTCACGACTCGGGCCTGCGACTGCTGCTGTTCCTGCTGCTGTGCTTGGCGTGTGGCCTGGCGGGCCGCCTGCCGCGTGGCCTGCTGCGGGGTCTCGCCCTTGGCGAGCCGCAGACCGACCAGCGAGGCCGGTCCCGCGCCACCGCTCTCCGCGACGGCGCCGGGGCGCTCGTCGGGGAAGCCGGCCAGTATCCGGGCGGTGTCCTTGAAGGTGCACAGTCGCGCGCCGCGGGTGGGCGAGACGGGGCGGCCGGCGCGCAGGTCGTCGACGAGCGCCGTGGCCGACTCGGGCGTCTGGTTGTCGAAGAACTCCCAGTTGACCATCACCACGGGCGCGAAGTCGCAGGCCGCGTTGCACTCGATGTGTTCGAGGGTGACCTTGCCGTCTTCGGTCGTCTGGTCGTTCTCGACGCCGAGGTGTTCCTTGAGCGTCTCGAAGATCGCGTCGCCGCCCATCACCGCGCACAGGGTGTTGGTGCAGACGCCGACCTGGTAGTCCCCGGACGGCTTGCGCCGGTACATCGTGTAGAAGGTCGCGACGGCGGTGACCTCGGCCGTGGTCAGGCCGAGCAGCTCGGCGCAGAACCGCATGCCCGTACGGGTCACATAGCCCTCCTCCGCCTGCACCAGGTGCAGCAGCGGCAGGAGCGCGGAACGGGAGTCCGGGTAGCGGGCGATGATCTCCTTGCCGTCCGCCTCCAGCCGGGCGCGGACCTCGGCCGGGTAGTCGGGCGCGGGCAGCTGGGGCATGCCCAGACTGGTCTGCCCGCGGGTCGCGCGCGCGGCGGACTCGGCCGGGGACTCGGACTCGAAACCGGGCCCGGCCGGGGGTACGGGGGTACGTCCGGCGGTGCTTCCGTCGGTCATCGGTCGACGCCTCCCATCACGGGGTCGATGGACGCGACGGCGACGATGACGTCGGCGACCTGGCCGCCTTCGCACATCGCGGCCATGGCCTGGAGGTTGGTGAAGGACGGGTCGCGGAAGTGGACCCGGTAGGGGCGGGTGCCGCCGTCGGAGACGACATGCACGCCGAGTTCGCCCTTGGGCGACTCGACCGCCGCGTATGCCTGCCCGGCAGGCACCCGGAAGCCCTCGGTGACCAGCTTGAAGTGGTGGATCAGGGCCTCCATGGAGGTGCCCATGATCTTCTTGATGTGGTCGAGGGAGTTGCCGAGGCCGTCGGGGCCGAGGGCGAGCTGCGCGGGCCAGGCGATCTTCTTGTCGCCGACCATGACCGGGCCGGGCTCCAGCCGGTCCAGGCACTGCTCGACGATCCGCAGCGACTGGCGCATCTCCTCCAGACGGATGAGGAAGCGGCCGTACGCGTCGCAGGTGTCGGCGGTCGGGACGTCGAACTCGTAGTTCTCGTAGCCGCAGTACGGGTCGGTCTTGCGCAGGTCGTGCGGGAGGCCCGCCGAGCGCAGGATCGGTCCGGTGGCGCCGAGCGCCATGCAGCCGGTGAGGTCGAGATAGCCGACGTCCTGCATCCGGGCCTTGAAGATGGGGTTGCCGGTGGCGAGCTTGTCGTACTCCGGCAGGTTCTTCTTCAGGGTCTTCACGCACTCGCGGACGGCGTCGACGGCGCCGGGCGGCAGATCCTGGGCGAGGCCGCCGGGCCGGATGAACGCGTGATTCATGCGCAGGCCGGTGATCAGCTCGTACAGGTCCAGGATCAGCTCGCGGTCCCGGAAGCCGTAGATCATGATCGTGGTGGCGCCCAGCTCCATGCCGCCGGTGGCGATGCACACCAGGTGCGAGGAGAGCCGGTTCAGTTCCATCAGCAGGACACGGATGACGCTGGCGCGGTCCGGGACCTGGTCGGTGATGCCGAGCAGCTTCTCCACGCCGAGGCAGTACGCCGTCTCGTTGTAGAACGAGGTGAGGTAGTCCATGCGCGTGACGAAGGTGGTGCCCTGCGTCCAGGTCCGGTATTCGAGGTTCTTCTCGATGCCGGTGTGGAGATAGCCGATGCCGCAGCGGGCCTCGGTGACGGTCTCGCCGTCGATCTCCAGGATGAGCCGGAGCACACCGTGGGTGGACGGGTGCTGCGGACCCATGTTGACGACGATGCGCTCGTCGTCGGCCTTCGCCGCGGAGCGGACGACCTCGTCCCAGTCGCCGCCGGTGACGGTGTAGACGGTGCCTTCCGTCGTCTCGCGCGCGGACGAGGCGTCGGGGCCGGGGGTGGCGTCGGGATCGGCATCGGGGGTGGTGCCGGGGGTGCTGTGGCTGGTGGTCACGAGTACGACCTCCGCTGGTCCGGAGCCGGGATCTGGGCGCCCTTGTACTCGACGGCGATGCCGCCGAGCGGGTAGTCCTTGCGCTGCGGGTGGCCCTGCCAGTCGTCCGGCATCATGATCCGGGTGAGGGCGGGATGGCCGTCGAAGACGATGCCGAAGAAGTCGTACGTCTCGCGCTCGTGCCAGTCGTTGGTCGGATAGACCGACACGATCGACGGGATCCGCGGGTCGGCGCCGGGCGCCGAGACCTCCAGCCGGATCGTCCGGCCGTGGGTGAGCGACCGCAGGTGGTAGACGGCGTGCAGCTCGCGGCCCTTGTCGCCGGGGTAGTGGACGCCCGAGACGCCCATGCACAGTTCGAACCGGAGCGCCGGGTCGTCGCGCAGGGTGCGGGCGACGCGGAGCAGGTGCTCGCGCTCGATGTGGAGGGTCAGCTCGCCCCGGTCGATCACCGTCTTGTCGATGGCGTTGTCGGGGACCAGGCCCTGTTCCTCCAGGGCGCCCTCCAGCTCGTCGGCGAACTCGTCGAACCAGCCGCCGTACGGGCGGGAGGCCGGCCCCGGCAGCCGTACGGGACGTACGAGCCCGCCGTAACCGGAGGTGTCCCCGCCGTTGTCGGCGCCGAACATCCCGCGCTGGACGCGGACCTCCTCGCCGTGGTCGCCACGCTGACCGGGAAGGTTCTGACGGCTCAGATCCTTCTCTGGATTCGGAGTCTCGTCACTCAACGGAGAAGGCCCTTCATCTCGATCGTCGGCAGCGCCTTCAGCGCCGCTTCCTCCGCCTCACGGGCCGCCTCCCGCGCGTTCACGCCGAGCTTGGAGGTCTGGATCTTCTGGTGCAGCTTGAGAATCGCGTCCATCAGCATCTCCGGGCGCGGCGGACAGCCCGGCAGATAGATGTCGACCGGGACGACGTGGTCGACGCCCTGCACCACCGCGTAGTTGTTGAACATGCCGCCCGAGGACGCGCACACGCCCATGGAGATGACCCACTTGGGGTTCGGCATCTGGTCGTATACCTGCCGCAGCACGGGCGCCATCTTCTGACTGACCCGGCCGGCCACGATCATCAGGTCCGCCTGGCGCGGGGAACCGCGGAACACCTCCATGCCGAACCGGGCCAGGTCGTAACGGCCCGCGCCGGTCGTCATCATCTCGATGGCGCAGCACGCCAGGCCGAAGGTGGCGGGGAAGACGGAGGACTTCCGTACCCAGCCCGCGGCCTGTTCGACGGTGGTCAGCAGAAACCCGCTCGGCAGCTTCTCTTCGAGTCCCATGAGTGCTCCTAAAGCCCCTCAGTCCCATTCCAGGCCGCCGCGCCGCCACACGTACGCGTAGGCGACGAAGACGGTGAGCACGAAGAGCAGCATCTCCACGAGCCCGAAAATCCCCAGGGCGTCGAAGGTGACCGCCCAGGGGTAGAGGAAGACGATCTCGATGTCGAAGACGATGAAGAGCATCGCCGTCAGGTAGTACTTGATCGGAAAGCGACCGCCTCCGGCCGGCGTCGGAGTGGGCTCGATGCCGCACTCGTACGCCTCAAGTTTCGCCCTGTTGTACCGCTTTGGCCCGATAAGCGTGGCCATGACCACGGAGAAGATCGCAAACCCCGCTCCCAGGGCACCGAGCACGAGGATGGGCGCGTACGCATTCACGCTCCTCGCTCCTTCCAGTCGTCCTTGACCGTTGGACCGCACTGCCGGGTCGCGGAGCTTCGGGGAGCCTCGCGGAAGATCGCCACCATGTGAGGCAGTTCACAAGCCCGACGTCCGCGTATCTTAAGCCTGACCTTCTGTGATCTGCGACACGGGGTACGCCAACAGCTTTGTGATCTTCACCACCTGACGAACGATCATGAAGCCATATGAGTGGTGATCTTGTCGCGCCAAGCGCGCAAGTGATCACTGGAGGTGAGATTCGCGCTCGAATTCGCTGGTCGGAAGGGGTGTCGCTCTATCAAGAGGTGGGGAGTGCACGCAAATTGGCGACGAGACGGGCCCTGATGATAAAGAACCGGCCATCGCCCGGTCGGGGGGCTCGCTGGACCGAGGTGGACGCGAAGGCTCCAGGGCGACCAAGATCGTGACCTGCGTCACACGCCCGTCGGGGCCTCAAGAACGGGGCTTGGCCATCGAAGTGAAGAGATGGTAAGTGGCGGGCAATTCGGACTTTTCATTGAAAGTGCGTGATCAAGAGCCTCCGAGGTCGTGCCCGTTTTGCCCGTTACGCCGTCAATAAGGCCCGGGAAGAAGCGGATTCAACCCCTCCGAGGGCAACTGTGGCGCAGACCACGTTTCTTGAAGGGAACCCTGATGCCCTGATAGCGGTTGTTCCCATGTCCCACACCACCGCTCACATACCCAGCCACCGGAAGCCCCGCCGCAGCGCTTCGAAGCTCTCGCTGCGTGCCGGAGTCGCCGGTGGCGTGCTCAGCACCATCGCGGTGGCCGGCGCCGCCACCCCGGCGTCCGCCGAAACGGTGACCGAGACGACCCTGGAGATGCCCACCCTGGCCTCCATCGACGTCGACATCGCCAGCGCGGTCTCCGCCTCCGTCGAGGCGAGCCAGCAGGAGGCCCTGCACCAGGACCTCGCGGAGCGGGAGGACGCGGCCCTCCAGAAGGCCGCGAAGGACGCCAAGAAGGCCAAGGCCGAGGCCGAGCGCAAGGCCGAGGCGGAGCGCGCCGAGAAGGCCCGCGCGGAGAAGGAGGCCAAGGCCCGTGCCGAGGCCGAGGCCCGCGCCTCCCGCGACGCCCAGCGCACCTCGCTCGCGCAGACGACCTCGTACTCCGCGGGCTCGACGGTCTCCTCCGCCCCGACCTCCAACGGGACTTCGGCCGGCTCCAGCTCCAGCAGCTCGCAGGTCGCCACCGGTTCCGCCGCCGCGATCGTGGCCTTCGCCCGCGCGCAGATCGGCGACGCCTACGTCTCCGGCGGCACCGGCCCCAACTCCTGGGACTGCTCCGGCCTCGTCCAGGCCGCCTACCGCCAGGCCGGCATCGACCTGCCGCGCGTCTCCAGCTCGCAGTCGATGCGGGGCACCGAGGTCTCCCTGAGCAACCTTCAGCCGGGCGACATCCTCTACTGGGGCGGCCGCAGCAGCTCGTACCACGTCGCCATCTACGTCGGCGGCGGCAACTTCGTCGGCGCGCAGAACTCCTCGACCGGCGTCGTCGAGCGCCCGCTGAGCTACGACCCGCCGTCGGGCGCGGTCCGGATCCTCTGATCCGACGACGTTCGGGCACGGTCCGGATCCGCTGATCCGGCACGGCTCGCACGGACGCACGCACGCATACGTTCGTACGGCGAAGGGCCGTCGCTCCTTGGGGGGAGCGGCGGCCCTTCGGCGTGGTCGGGGCATGGGAAGCTCCGCGTCACGTCGGAGGACTCTCACTCCCTGACGGTACGTTTCAGGGCGTGAGCAGCCACGTATCCCCTGAGGGCGCCGAGCGCACCCGCGAGAGGGGCTTCTTCTCCGCGCTGACCGAAGCCCTGAAGAATGGGCACGCGGCCCGGAGACTTCGCGAGGTCGTAGCCGCCGACCGCGAGGCGTTCGGTCCCGTCCCCGAAAGCGCGCGGCAGCAGGCGGAACGGGAGTGGTGAGGACCTCCGGCGCGCGGCGAGGCTCATCAGGAGGACGGGCGCAAGCGTCACCGGCCCGCCGTCGCACCCAGGACTGTCTCAAGGGGCAGTAGGCGCCGCCTGGTCGGGCTGATTCCATGAGGACCGGTCCATCGTCGGCCGCGGCGACCGCGTCAGCGGCGGCCGCCTCATGGAGAGCACCAACGACAGCACCGGAAAGGCACTGTCATGCAGAGCACCGCACTCCGCAGGATCGCCACCACGGCCGTCGCCCTCGCCGCACTCGGCGCGGGCGCACTCGTCACCGCCGGCTCCGCCTCCGCCGCCACCGGGAAGAACGGGGTGCTGGAGAGCGGCGAGATGGGGTTCTTCTGCTCCTCCAACCAAGCAGGTTCCGTGTTCGACCTGTACGACGGTGACGGAGACTTCAGGGACGACCGGTTCGTCGCCGGTTCGTGCCAGGGACAGCCGGTGTACGGCAATGTCTCGTCGGTCTGGAACCGCGACAGCATGACCTGGTGGGTCTACACCGATCTCCAGGCGGGCGGCATGGAAGGCAGTATTCCGGCCGGCTACGTCGGCAACATGTCGTCGACCTTCAAAAACCAGATCATCGCCGCCTACTCCTACAAGGCCCGCTGATCCTCCCAGCCCCCGTGCGGGTGCTCCGCCGCCTCGCGGAGGTGGCGGAGCACCCGCGTACCCGAGGGCAGCGGGGTGACGGGGTGACGGTGGGGGCTCAGCGGCGCAGCGCCTCCGCCGGTTCGATGCGCGAGGCCCGCCAGGCCGGGTACAGACCGGCGACGACTCCCGTGACGAGGCCGACGACCGGGGCCGCGGCCACCATCCCGGTGTGCATGACCGGGGTCCAGTCCCGTACGAGCGCCACCACGATCACCGTCGACACCCCGAGCGCCGTGCCGACGAGACCGCCCACCGCGCCCAGTGCCCCCGACTCCGTGAGGAACTGGACGGTGATGTGCCGGCCTCGGGCACCGAGGGCGCGTCTCAGGCCGATCTCCCCGGTCCGTTCGAGGACCGCGACGAGCGTGGTGTTGGCGATGCCGACCGCGCCGATCACCAGACAGATCGCCGCGAGCAGCAGGAACAGCTGGTCGAGGTCCCCGGTCACGCCCGCGCGCAGTGTCTTGGGATCCGGCGGCGGGATCGCCTTCAGATACTCCGGGTGGTCCGGGCGCAGCGCGACCGGCGCCTCATGGGCGATCTGGGCAGCGGCGCCCGTCGCCGTCGTGATCAGCATCTTCGCCTCGCCCGGGTCGGGCGCCCCCCACAGCTTCTCGGCGGTGGTCCTCGGCACGGTCACCGACATCAGGACGTCGGCCCGGCGCTTCACGTCGTCGATGATCCCGGCGACCGTGAAGGGCTCGTCGCCGATGAACACCGCCGGCCGGGTCTCCAGGGTCGTGATGCCGAGGCGGGCCGCGACCGACTTGCCGAGCACCGCGACCGGCTGCCCGGTCCGGGACGTGAACTCGTCGTACAGACGCCCCTGGGAAAGGGTCGGCGACGCCGCCCGCAGCACCCCGGGAGACGCCGCGACGACATCGATCTGCTCACTGCCCTGGCTGTCGCCGACCGGCGCCGAACGGACGGCCGTACCGGAAGCCAGCCGGACGGTCCAGTAGACCCCGGCGGCCTCGACCCCGCCGAGCCGCCCGATCCGGGCGTCCGCGTCCGCCGGGAAGGCGGGTCCGGCGAACTCGTTCTGTTCCTGGGCGACGTCCTCGACGCTCACCTCGGTGGCCGTCAGCAGGTTGAACCGCGCGTCGATCTGCGAGGACGTGGTCGCGGTCAGCCCGAGGATCGCCACGAACGTCCCGACGCCGAGGACGGTGCCGAGCGCGGTGAGCACCGAGCGGCCGGGCCGCTGGAGCATGCCGGCGACGGCCTCGGCGAGGACGTCGCGGGTGGTCAGCCGCGAGGGCTCGACGATCCGGTGCCGCCCCCGGCGGCCGGCCTTCCAGCGGGGGCCGGACTTCTGACGTGGGGCCTCGGCGCCGGGGCTGTCGTCTTCCTCGCGGGGGCCTTCGTCGGGTCGGCCGTCGTCCTCGCCGAGGAGGTCATCCAGAAGGGGGCGTTCTTCCTTGCGGGTTCGTCTCATTCCCGTGCCTCCCCCGCCGCTGCCTCACCCAACCGCGCGCCGGACAAGCCGCGTTCGCCCGCTCCACCCGACTCGCTCAGCATGCCGTCGCGGATCGTCACCGTGCGCTCGCCGCGCTCCGCCACCTCCGAGTCGTGCGTGATCACCACGATCGTCATGCCGGAGGCGTGCAGCTCGCCGAGGAGGTCCAGGACCGAACCGGCGTTGTCCGAATCGAGGTTGCCGGTCGGCTCGTCGCACAGCAGCAGCGAGGGCCGGCCGGCCAGGGCGCGGGCGATGGCCACCCGCTGGCGTTCGCCACCGGACAGCCGGCCGGGCTGCGCTTCGGCCCGGTGGGCGAGGCCCACCCGTTCGAGAGCCCTACGGGCCCGGACCCGGCGTTCGGCACGCGGCACCGCCGAGTACACCATCGAGAGCATCACGTTCTCGGTGGCGCTGCGGTGCGGCAGGAGGTGGAAGGACTGGAAGACGAAGCCGATCCGCCGCCCACGCAGGGCCGTCCGCTCGCCGTCGCGCAGCGCCGCCGTGTCGATGCCGTCCAGGAGATACGTCCCGCCGGTGGGCATGTCGAGCAGTCCCGCGACATTCAGGAAGGTCGACTTGCCCGAGCCGGACGGACCGACGACGGTGATGAACTCCCCTTTGCGTACGATCAGTTCGCACGGTCGCAAGGCGGCCACGGGCGGCGGGCCCGGGTAGGTCAGGCTCACCCCCCGGAACTCGATGACGGGGACGTCCCGGTCGCCGACGGCCCGGCTCACGACGACCCCTTGGAGTTCCCCGCCGCTCCGGCCGATCCCGCCGCCCCCGACGAACCGGCCGCCCCCGACGAACCGGCCGCCGCCGCACCCGGGTTCACCCCGGTGACCACCTTGTCGCCCTCCTTGAGGACGCCCGCGGTGCGCGGGACGATCTCGACGTAACCGTCGCCGGTGGTGCCGGTGCGCACCTCGATCCGGGTCTGCCGGCCGGTGCCGTCGACCGTGGTGACGACCGTCTTGCCGTCGACTCCGGCGGAGACCGCCGTGATCGGGACGACCAGTGCCTTGCCGTCGGTGGAGGCGGCCTCGATGGTGAGGCGCACCTCCTGCCCGGCGAGGCCGGAGGGGAGTTCGCGGGAGGGGTCGACGGTGAAGAGGTAGCCGGTGGCGCCGTTGCCCTGGGCGCCGTCCCCTCCCCCGCCTCCCGAGCCGTTGCCCCCGGATCCCGAGTCCTGCGGGGCGGACTGCTGGTCCTGCCGGGTGGGGTCGTTCGCGACCGACACCACCCGGCCGGCCGTCTCCCGCCCTGTCGACTCGTCGACGATCCGCACCTTCTGCCCGGAGCGGACCATGCCCTTCTGATAGTCCTGGAGATAGCCCTGGGCCATCAGCTTGCCGGAGGAGAGCGTCATCGCCGTGCCGGAGACCTGCGACCCCGGCCGGGCCGACACCCCGGCCACCCGGGCCGGGAAGGCCCGGACGAAGACGACCTCGGCCGCCGGGACCATCGGTCCGGCGGCGGCCTCCGCCTTCGCGAGCGCCAGGCGCGCGGTGCCGAGGTCCTCGATGGCCCGATCGCGGGCCTTCTTCAGCGGCTTGTCCTGCGCCTCGTCTTTGTTGGCCGCGAGCGCGTCGCGGGCGTCGACGACGGCCCGTTCGGCGCCGGTGACGGACGCCTGGGCGCCGGTCACAGCCGCGCCGTCGTCGTCGACGGCGGGCCTGGGGTCGTAGCCGATGGCGGAGTAGTACGCCCTAACCGCGCTCTTCGTACCGGGGCCGAAGGTGCCGGCGGCGTCGCCGCCCCGGCCATGGCCGAGGCCGGCGAGCGCGTCCTGGAGCTGCCGCACGTCGTCGCCGGTGGCACCGGGCTTGAGGTCCCGGTACACCGGCAGGCTGCCGGGCAGGACGAAGACGGGGCGGCCGGAGACCTCCATGAGGACCTTGCCCGCGCGCACCGCCTCCCCGCTCTTGACCGACACCTTGGTGACCACGGGAGCGGCACCGCCCTCGCCGCCGGCGGCGACGGGGGCGACCTGGACGGACTGGCCCGCCACGACCGAGCCGCGCAGCACGACGGTCTCCGCGAGGACCCGGTTCTCGACCCGCGCGATGAGCACGTCCTGCGGCGGCGGTTCGGCGTCCGCCGCGACCTGTGCGGGCGACCGGATCAGCGCGGTCGCCGCCACTCCGGCGCCGGTCAGGACGACCGCTCCCGCGACGAGGGCGACGACCCAGACGCGGCGCCGGGACATCCGGGCACCCCCGGCGTCGCCGCCGGGGGTGCCGGGGGCCCCCGAGGCCCCGGGGGTCCCCGGGGTCTCGGGAGCCTTCGCCGTACCGGGCGGGGTGTCGTCAGCCACCGACGACCGTCCCGCCGGAACCCGCGGCGGCGGGGCTGCACGCCTTCAGCGCGGCGATCACCTTCGGGTCGCTCTTCATCCGGGTGGCGAGGTCACCGCTGAGCGGGACGTCGCCGGTCGCCGGATCGGGGTCCGGGTAGTCGGCGATGCCCTTCCCTCGCACGCAGGCGGACACCTTCTTCGCCGCTTCCAGGCTCGCGGAGTCGGGCTTCGCCGGCCCGGGCCTCTTCGTGGCGCACTGCTTCTCCGCCGCGGCCACGGCCTCGCTCGTGTTGGCGTCCTTGTCGACGCGTTTCTCGCCGGCCTTGGTGTCCTGGAGCTTGAGCCCCTGGGCGCCGAGGCAGTCGTAGTACGCGGCCCAGGCCGCGGCGTCCGGCGAGGCACCCGCGGAGGGAGCCGCCGACGGTTCGGCGGGGGCGGCGGAGGTCTTGCCGGTGCTCGGTGCGGACTGGGGTGCGCCATCCCCGTCGCTCGAACACCCCCCGAGCCCGAGGGCGAGAATCAGCACGGGAACAGCCATGAGGCGTCTCATCAGAAACGGTCCTTCCAACGGGAGATCACCCGTCACGGGGCATCATGGGAACGCGCGGTGGGGGGCCGACGCGACGTTGCGCTACGCCACGTACAAGGCCCCTGCGCGAATGGCCGGGCGCCCGGCAGGCGCCCCGACAGTGCCGAGGATAGACCCGCTCGCCTCACCCCGGAACTGTCTCAACGGACAGTAGCGTCCTTCGAGTTGGCGGTGGTCGTATGTGAACCGGCCCGATCGGGCCACAGCGTTCACTCCATCACCAGCTTGGGAAAGGCAACGACATGCAGCGCACTGCACTTCGTCGGATCGCCGCCACGGCCGTCGCGCTCGCCGCGCTCGGCGCCGGCGCGCTCGCCACCGCCGGCTCCGCCTCCGCCGCCACCGGGAAGAACGGCTACCTGGAGAGCGGCGAGTTCGGCCTGTACTACAACTCCAACGAGGCAGGGGCCGTCTTCGACCTCTTCCTCGAGGACACCAACTTCAACGGCGACTACTTCGCGGGCCCGGGCAACGGCGCCGGCCAGTCGGCGAACGACAACACCGCGTCGTACTGGAACCGCGACAGCAACACGTGGTGGGTGTACACCAACGCCGGGGCGGGCGGTTACGAGGGCAGCCTGCCGGTGGGCCACATCGGCAACGCGTCCGCGACCTTCAAGAACGCGATCTCCTCCGCGTACTACTACAAGGCCCGTTGATCCTGACGGTCGGCTTCATCGCCGCGCCGTCGGGGTAGCCTCGCTCCCTTGAAGCACGCGGCAAGCAACACGCGGCACCACAGCAGCCGTTGCTCCGCCCGAATGAGGCGGGCAGAGCAACGGCTGCTCCCATGGTAGACACGCACACGCCCTTGGAGCACCCATGCGTCCCTTCGCCGCTCGCGCGACCGTCCTCTTCCTGAGTGCCGCGCTCCTCACCGCCTGTTCCTCCGAGCCCGGCGACAAGGGCGGCGACAACGCGAAGGAACCCGCGATCGGGACGATTCCCAAGCTGCTGTCGGCGGCCGACCTCTCGTACCCCCTCGACGGCTACGCGGCCACCGCCGAGCAGCGCCGCAAGCTGGACCATGCCCAGTCCCGGGTGACCACAGCCTGCATGGCACGCTTCGGCTTCACCTACACGCTGCCTCAGGTGCCCTCGTCCGGCCGCTCCAGCAACGAGGGCCACTACGGTCTCACCGACGCGGCGGCCGCGGCCCGTTACGGCTACACCCCGAACCGGGGCGTAGCGCCGCCTGCCAAGCCGATCGCCCCGAAGCTCAGCGCGAGCGGCGAACTCGCGCTGAACGGGCCGGACTACAAGGGTGCCCAGCCCATGAGCCTGGAAGAGTCCGAGGCCAAGGACAGCGGCAAGACACTGGGCGGGAAGAAGGTGCCCATCGGCGGCTGCATCCGGGAGGGCTACCTGAAGATCTACGCGCCGAAGAAGGGGGCGGTGGACGTCATGTTCGTCACCAACATGGGGATGGACGCCTTCTCCCGTGCCCACGACGACTCCCGGGTCAGCGCCGCCATCAAGGCGTGGTCCGATTGCATGGCGGAGAAGGGCTACAAGACCGACGATCCGGTCAGCCCGCAGCAGGATCTCGGTCTCGACGCCAACACGTACGGAAGTCCCCGGGCCATCGCCGCCGCCCGGCAGGACATCGCCTGTAAGGAACGGGCCAACCTTGTCGGCATCTGGTACACCGTCGAAACCGCCTACCAGAAGCGGAACATGGAGCAGAACGCGGAAGCCCTGAACCAGGCGAAGGCCGAGCTCGACGAGCGGTTGAAGCTCGCCGCCACTCTGGCCGGCTGAGTTCCGGGGCGGGACACGGGGCGGGGCGCTTCGCCCCCGGACCGCCCCCTTCCAGGGCAGTATCCGGCCACCGGGATGTCGCGGAAACATTTCGGTCCGTTGATATGGGCAATGGTCCGCGACGCGATCCGGTTACCGTTCCGCAAGGAGCCACGCCGGTCGACTCCGTCGTGCCGGTGTCCGCGAACGCCGTCTCTGGGGGGAGACACATGCTTCGTTGCTGCCCGTATTGCGGTCCCATTCCAGCTCAGCCGAACACCCGATCCGCCCGGATCAACCCGGTCACCCGTGCGTTGGACCACCTCGACTCGCTCACCGAGCGCGAGGTCGAGGTCCTCTCCGCGATGCCCGGCGGCGAGTCCAACACGGATCTCGCCGAGTACCTCGGCATCACCGAGCGCACCGTCAAATTCCATGTCACCAACATGCGGGAGAAACTGGGGGGTCTGTCCCGCGCCCAGCTCCATCTGCTCGCCCTGCTCACCGAGGCGGTCTGGCTGTGCCAGACGTGCCGCCAGAAGGTGCCGGAAAAGGTCCTGGGCGGAGCCCCGGCCGTGGCCACTGAGCTGCGCGTTCCCGCGCAGCGGGCCCCGGGGTCCCTGCTGCTCGCCGGCTGACACCGCGCACGCGCCGGCGCCCCGGTAGCCCCGGCCCGCCGCTGACCGGCCCGCCCGTCGTAGACCCTTGCGTCCAGGCCCGACGACCGTGGCCCGCCACCGTGCCCGCCAGCGACGGAGCACAGTGACGGGCCATGGTGACGGGCCACAGCAGCGGACCGTAGCGACGGGCCAGAGCGACGAGCCCCAGCCCCGCCCTACGCCTTCGGCGCCACCTTCGACAGACCGTTGATGATGCGGTCCATCGCGTCGCCGCCCGTCGGGTCGGTCAGGTTGGCCAGCATCTTCAGCGTGAACTTCATCAGCAGCGGGTGCGTCAGACCGCGCTGGGTCGCGATCTTCATGATCTTCGGGTTGCCGATGAGCTTCACGAAGGCGCGGCCCAGCGTGTAGTAGCCGCCGTAGGTGTCCTTGAGGATCTGCGGGTAGTTGCGCAACGCCAGTTCGCGCTGGGCCGGGGTGGAGCGGGCGTGCGCCTGGACGATGACGTCGGCCGCGATCTGGCCGGACTCCATGGCGTACGCGATGCCCTCGCCGTTGAACGGGTTGACCAGACCGCCCGCGTCGCCGACGAGCAGCAGACCGCGGGTGTAGTGCGGCTGCCGGTTGAAGGCCATCGGCAGCGCGGCGCCGCGGATCGGGGTGGTCATGTTGTCCGGGGTGAAGCCCCAGTCCTCCGGCATGGAAGCGCACCACGCCTTCAGCACCTCGCGCCAGTCCAGCTCGCGGAAGGCGGAGGAGGAGTCGAGGATGCCGAGGCCCACGTTGGAGGTGCCGTCGCCCATGCCGAAGATCCAGCCGTAGCCGGGCAGCAGCCGGTCCTCGGCGCCGCGCCGGTCCCACAGCTCCAGCCAGGACTCCAGGTAGTCGTCCTGGTGGCGCGGGGTGGTGAAGTACGTCCGGACGGCGACGCCCATCGGCCGGTCCTCGCGCCGGTGCAGGCCCATCGCGAGCGACAGCCGCGTCGAGTTGCCGTCGGCGGCGACGACCAGCGGCGCGCTGAAGGTGACCTGGCGCTTCTCCTCGCCGAGCTTCGCGGTCACGCCGGTGATCCGGCCCGTGCGCTGGTCGATGACGGGGCCGCTGACGTTGCAGCGCTCGTACAGCCGCGCG
Organism: Streptomyces sp. NPDC048718; assembly: GCF_043198875.1. Lineage (NCBI taxonomy): Bacteria > Bacillati > Actinomycetota > Actinomycetes > Kitasatosporales > Streptomycetaceae > Streptomyces > Streptomyces sp. NPDC048718. The sequence continues at coordinate 395,697 of NZ_JBICVG010000001.1, read as the reverse complement.
CCGGCCTTCTGCGCCTGCCGGGCGAGCAGCTCATCGAAGTCGTCGCGCTTGCGGACGAGACCGTAGTCCGGGTACGAGGCGAGGTCCGGCCAGTCCAGCTCCAGCCGGACGCCGCCGCCGATGATCCGCAGGCCCTTGTTGCGCAGCCAGCCGGCCTCTTCGGAGATGTCGATGCCCATCGACACGAGCTGCTTGGTGGCGCGCGGGGTGAGACCGTCGCCGCAGACTTTCTCGCGCGGGAACGCGGTCTTCTCCAGGAGCAGGACGTCGAGTCCGGCCTTGGCCAGGTAGTACGCGGTGGTCGAGCCCGCCGGGCCCGCCCCGACGACGATCACGTCCGCGGTGTGCTCGGACAGGGGCTGCTCGGTCACGGCAGAGTCTCCCGGAGAGGTCGAAGGAACAAAGGAACAAAGGAACGAAGGGACCCCAGGATCAGGGACCCGGGATCAAGGCCCCCCGGATCAAGGGATCGGAAGATCAGGGGGCGTGCGGTCGCGGAATCGCGGCGATCGCAGTCTATTGCGGCGGTTTACGCCTTGAAGCCCCGGTGCATGGCGACGATCCCGCCCGTCAGGTTCCGCCACGCCACCTTCGACCAGCCCGCCTTGGTCATCTTGCCCGCGAGGGTCGGCTGGTCGGGCCAGTCCTGGATGGACTCGGCGAGGTAGACGTACGCGTCGGGGTTGGACGACACGGCGCGCGCGACCGGCGGCAGGGCGCGCATCAGGTACTCCTCGTACACGACCCGGAACGGCTTCCACGTCGCGTGCGAGAACTCGCAGATCACGACCCGTCCGCCCGGCTTCGTCACCCGGTACAGCTCGCGCAGCGCGGCGTCCGTGTCCTGGATGTTGCGCAGGCCGAAGGAGATCGTCACCGCGTCGAAAACATCGTCCTTGAACGGCAGCCGCATGCCGTCGCCGGCGGTGAACGGCATCCACGGGTGGCGCTGCTTGCCGACCCGGAGCATGCCGATCGAGAAGTCGCAGGGCACGACGTACGCCCCGGCGCGGACGAACGGCTGCGAGGAGGTCGCCGTCCCGGCCGCCAGGTCGAGGACCTTCTGCGCGGGCCGCGCGTCGACCGCCTTCGCGACCTCCTTGCGCCAGCGCCGGTCCTGCCCGAGGGAGAGCACGTCATTGGTGAGGTCGTAGTTCGCCGCGACGTCGTCGAACATCGAGGCGACTTCGTGCGGCTGCTTGTCCAGGGATGCTCGGCTCACCAACCCATTGTGGCAGCCGTCCCCCGGCCGGGCGGGGACGGGCCCCGGGCCCGGCACTCCCGCCGGAAAAAATCTCGCGAACCGCTTCAACCTTTCCCCCACGAGCGTGCTCAAGGAGGGGTGACAGTGCAGACGAAGGGAGCGAGATGCCGTCACCGCTTGGCACGGAGGCCGGGTTCGAGGAGTTCGCCCGCTCCGCGCAGACGCGGCTGTACCGCACCGCATACCTGCTGTGCGGGGACGCGGAGACCGCCCGCGACCTCACGCAGACGACCCTCGCCAAACTCTTCCAGCACTGGCGGCGGGCCACGGCGGCGGACCACCCGCACGCCTACGCCAAGACCGTGCTCACCCGCACGTTCCTCGCCGAACGGCGACGCCGCCTGCGCGATCTGCTCGCCTTCACCAAGACCGGCGGGCTCGGCCCGGCGCGGACCACCGAGCAGCCCGACCTCCGGGTCACGCTGCTCGCCGCGCTGGCCGAGCTCCCGCCCAGAGCCCGCGCCATGGTCGTCCTGCGGTACTGGGAAGACTTGAGTGTGGAGACCGTCGCCTCGCTCCTGCGCTGCAGCGAGGCGACGGTCAAAAGCCAGTGTTCGCGCTCACTGGCCAGGCTCCGGGAACACCTTGGTGAGGCCGAGCTCTACACATCCACCGATCCCCGTCTCGACCACCACCACCGCCACCCCATCGGAAGCTGAGGAGCCCGAATGGACGACACCGACGTCATGATGCTCCGACGTGCCATGGACCGCACGACCGACGAGCTTCCCCCGCTTCCCGACCTCACGCCCGTCGCGGTGCGGCTGGGCCGCAAACGCCGCGCGCGGGCCCGGATCGCCACCGTCGGCGGGGTCTTCGGCACGGTGACCGCCGCCACGCTCGGATTCTCCCTGCTGTCCGGGGGCGACCCCGGCGGCGCGGCGCCCGCGGCCCCGCCCGCCGTCTTCCCCTCCGCGTACCACACGCCCGTACAGATCCGCCCGTCCCCGGGCCAGACCGCGCCCGAGAAGCTCCCGGAAGGGGAACGCACCCGGCGGGAGCAGTTCCAGCAGCAGGTGTCGGCACTCCTCGACGAACTGCTCCCGGCGTCCGTCACGGACATCCGGCCGGTCGCGGGCGAGGTGTCGGACTATCGGATCACGGTGGACGGCACGGCGTTCCCGGTGAAGCTGTCCATCCGGCCGGCCGAGGGCGAGCGGCTCCAGGGATGCCTGAACTCCCCGCAGAAGAAGACCACTTGCGAGGTCGTCGGCCTGGAGGGGAACCGGACCGCGCAGGTGTGGGCGATGCCCGTGAACAAGACCGAGACGCGGGGGGCGATGGTCGTCACCGCGTACGGCAGAAGCCATGTGCTGTTCTCCGTCGGCCCGTCGGAGAACGTCTCGGCGCCGGTGACGCCGGCGCAGTTGCTCGCGGTGGTACGCGATCAGCGCTTCACCGAGCTGCTGCACTACGCGGACGAGTATCCGGTGCAGCGGAAGGGGGAGCCGGTCAAGGGCGGGTGAGCCGGTCAAGGGCGGATGAGCCGGTCGGGGGACCGCCGTACCTCCTACCTCCGGCGGAACACCAGCCGTCCGGCGACCACGGTGGCCACACAGCAGCCCGCGCCCTTCGCGGCGAGGTCACGCGCGTCCTCGGCGTCGAAGGCGGCGAAATCGGCTCGCATGCCGATCAGCCCGAGCGGCATGAGGAAGGACTCCTCGACCGGTCGTCCCGCCTCCAGCGGGTCCAGCGCGGCGGGCCCGTCCGGTGTCGTGAACCGTTCCTCCTGAGAGAGACCGGCCCGGTCCACCGCGTCGACGACGGCCGGCCGCCGCAGGGTGCCCGCCACGGCGACGCACCCGTGCGCGAGCAGCCGCTGAACCCCGCGCCGGGCACTCGCTCCCCAGCGCTTGTCGTCCATGGCGAGCGCCGCGAGGGCCTCGCCCGTCACCGGCTCGACGCCGTGCTCGAAGGCGTCGGCCTCGCGCGGGTCCGGGTGATACGCCCGCTCCAGCAGCTCGGGCCCGTACGGGTTCACCAGACCGGGTGTCAGCACGCCCGGCCAGCGGCGCACCCGTGCCGTCGGATGGGCCGCCGCCAGTTCCTCGTACGGGCCGACGGCCGCGATCTCGCCGTCCCGTACGAGGACGGCGCCGTCGCGGACCGGGGACCGGTCCCCGCCCGGCAGCAGCAGATCGGCCGCGTGCAGCGTCAGCATGGTCGCGTCGCCCTCGGGTCAGTTCGCGTCGAGGAGCTTCAGCTCGGGGTGGGCGGTGCCGCCCTCGATCGCGATGGACGAGATGTGCGAGACCACGCGCTCGTCGACCGGGTCGTTCGCCGGGTCCTCGTGCACGACGAGGTGCTCGTACGTCGTGGAGCGCTGGGCCGGGACGCGGCCGGCCTTGCGGATGAGGTCGATGATCTCCAGGCGGTTCGAGCGGTGCTTGGCACCGGCCGAGGAGACCACGTTCTCCTCCAGCATGATCGAACCGAGGTCGTCCGCGCCGTAGTGCAGGGAGAGCTGGCCGACCTCCTTGCCGGTGGTGAGCCAGGAGCCCTGGATGTGGGCCACGTTGTCGAGGAAGATGCGCGCGATGGCGATCATGCGCAGGTACTCGAAGAGGGTCGCCTGGGTGCGGCCCTTCAGGTGGTTGTTCTCCGGCTGGTACGTATAGGGGATGAAGGCCCGGAAGCCGCCCGTCCGGTCCTGCGTGTCGCGGATCATCCGCAGGTGCTCGATCCGCTCGGCGTTGGTCTCGCCGGTGCCCATGAGCATGGTGGAGGTGGACTCGACCCCCAGCTTGTGGGCGATCTCCATGATCTCCAGCCAGCGTTCGCCGCTCTCCTTCAGCGGGGCGATCGCCTTGCGCGGACGCTCCGGCAGGAGCTCGGCGCCGGCACCGGCGAAGGAGTCGAGACCGGCCGCGTGGATCCGGGTGATGGCCTCCTCGACGGAGACACCGGAGATGCGGGCCATGTGCTCGACCTCGGACGCGCCGAGGGAGTGGATGACGAGCTGCGGGAACTCCTTCTTGATGGCCGAGAAGTGCCGCTCGTAGTACTCGACGCCGTAGTCCGGGTGGTGGCCGCCCTGGAACATGATCTGGGTGCCGCCCAGCTCGACGGTCTCCGCGCAGCGGCGCAGGATGTCGTCGAGGTCGCGGGTCCAGCCCTTCTTGGTGTCCTTCGGCGCGGCGTAGAAGGCGCAGAACCGGCACGCCGTCACACAGACGTTCGTGTAGTTGATGTTGCGCTCGATGATGTACGTCGCGATGTGCTCGGTGCCCGCGTACCGGCGGCGGCGCACGGCGTCGGCGGCGGCGCCGAGGGCGTGCAGCGGAGCCGAACGGTAGAGGTCGAGCGCCTCCTCGGGAGTGATCCGGCCACCCGCGGCGGCGCGGTCGAGAACGGACTGGAGTTCGGCCTTCTCGGTCACCGGGCGTGTCCCTTTCGGAGGAGTACGGAGGAGTGCGGATGCGTACGGAACGAACCGAACCAGCCTACGCCAGCGCCCCGCGCGGATTCGGGCCGGTCCCGCGCGGCCGGATCGGAGGGATGCGGCCGGATCGGGGTGATCGGAGGGGGTCGGGGCGATCGGAGGGAGGGAGACGGCGGGATCCGGCCGGATCCGATGGGTCCGCGGGGTCGGGGCGGGCGGCTTCGCCGATTTCCCGCTCCGTAAACGGCCCCACCGGCGTTAGGCAGGAAGAGCACATCTCGCGCCAGCGCCACCACAAGCCGACGCGGACGTACGGGCGTACGTCCGCACGCACCGCCGGAGCAGTCATGTCACGCCGCCGCCCTTTCCGTAGCCGGTACGCCTCCCCCGCCTCGGGCACCCCGCGCGCCTCCCGCACCCCGCGCGCCTCCCACGCCTCCCGCGCCTTCCGTACCTTCCGCGCCACCGCCCTCGTGATCGCCGCCGCCCTGCCGGCCACCGCCCTCGCCGGGTGCGCGACGCCGGACACGGTCGCCCCGCCGCGGGCCGGTCTGCACCCAAGCAAGGCCGCGGTGCCCCGGACGCTCTTCCCGACCGGCCCGGCGGCGAGCTTCACGACCGCCACCACCCTCGCCGACGGCACCCGGATCCGGGTCACGGACCTGCACGGCGCCAAGTCCGGATTCACCGGAAAGGTGTGGGTGTGGACGCCGAAGCAGTATTCCGATCCGGCGTACGCGAAGAGCGGCTTCCCGGTGCTGATCTCGCTGCCCGGAAGTTACGGCTATCCGGTGAATTACTGGAAAAGCACCCATCTCGGCTTCGAATCGAACGTCGCCCGCTGGTCGGAGCAGGGGAAGAGCGTTCCGTTCATCGTCGTAATGCCTGTACTCAATCCGAACAACAAGCATTATTACGACGGCAGCGATATCCCGGGGCAGCCGAAAATGGGCACCTGGCTGACCGAGGACGTGCCGGATTTCGTCCGGGCGAATTACCGTACATTCCAGTCCCGGGACGGCTGGGCCTTCATGGGCTCGTCCTCCGGCGGCTTCGCCGCGCTCAAGTCCGTGCTACAGAAACCGGACAAGTTCAAAGCGGCCATCGCCTCGGGTCCGGACACCGTCCCGGACTCGCCCCTGTGGAAGGGGTACGAGGAGGAGCGGGAGGCCAACGACCCGGAGGAGCTGGCCACCGCCCTGGCCCGGAAGCCCGACACCCCTGCCAACCGGGTGTACCTGGCCTTCCAGATCGGCACCCTGGAGACCGGGATCATGGAGTCGCTGAAGGACTTCATCCGCACCTATACGAACAAGGGTCCGGTGAAGTCCCACCTCCAGGTGATCGAGGGCGGCGCGCACAACGCCCGCAGCTATATGAAGGGGATGGACGAGGGCACGATCGCCTGGATCAGCCAGTACCTCCAGGGCCCGATCCCGGCCTCGTCCTGACCCGGTCGGCCCACCCCCGTACCCTCGCACCCCTGCCCGGGGCCCGGCGCGCAGGAGGGGCGGGGCCTTGTCGGCCCCGCCCCTGTCTCCAGCTCTCCTGCTCTCCAGCCGCCGGAGAGGCGGTGTCCTCCCGCTCGCCGGCCTGCCGCTCTCCGGCCTACTGCTCGCCGAGCAGCTCGACCCGTACGTCCGCCGGGAAGCCGGTCGTCGGACCGACCCGGCGCGCGAACTCGCGCACGCCCACCAGCTGGTCCGGACCGAAGCGGAAGTCGAGCGTCCGGAAGTATCGCTCCAGCAGCTCGGCGTCGAAGGACTCCCAGCGCGCCGCCTGCTCGGCCACCTTGGTGACTTCCTCCAGGGACAGATCACGGCTGGCCAGGAAGGCCTTGTGCACCTCGCGGACGGTCTCCGGCTCGCGCGCGAGGAAGTCCTTGCGGACGGCCCAGACGGCGAAGACGAACGGCAGCCCCGTCCACTCCTTCCACATCAGGCCGAGGTCGTGGACCTCCAGGCCGAGCCTCGGCGCGTCGTGCAGCGAGGCGCGCAGCGCCGCGTCGCCGATCAGCACCGCCGCGTCGGCCTCCTGCATCATCAGACCGAGGTCGGGCGGGCAGGTGTAGTAGTCCGGCGTCACGCCGTGCACCTCGGCGAGCAGGAGCTGCGCGAGCCGTACGGAGGTGCGCGAGGTCGAGCCGAGCGCGACCCGCGCGCCGTCCAGCTGGTTCAGGGGCCGCTGGGAGACGATCACGCACGACATCACGGGGCCGTCGCAGCCGACGGCGATGTCCGGCAGCGCGACGAGCTCGTCGGCGTGTCGCAGGAACTCGACGACGGTGACGGGGGCGATGTCGAGGTCGCCGCGCACCAGCTGCTCGCTGAGCTTCTCCGGGGTGTCCTTCGTCAGCTCCAGATCGAGGAGCGTCCCGGTGCGGGCGAGGCCCCAATAGAGGGGCAGGCAGTTCAGGAACTGGATGTGTCCGACTCGTGGCCGGCTGCTCTGGTGGTCATCGGTTGCATTGTCCACAACGCGAGGCTAGACCCGCCCCGCGCGCCGGGCAGCGCCGGGTCGTACGTCAGTCGTACGTCAGCGGCGGGGAGGCGCGTCAAACATGCGAGTGACGTGATCCTTCCCTCTACCCCTTCGCGGATGTCGCGTGCTAGGCTCGCCGCAAGTTGCAGTTTGGTTTCCCTTGCAGTACAGAGCCTGCGGAGCATGTAACCCGCAGGCTTTTGTAGTTTTCAGACTTGTTTGCAGGTTCTGGAGCAGGGCGACCCTTTGGCCCATAGGAGGGCTCATGGCTACCGGAACCGTGAAGTGGTTCAACGCTGAAAAGGGCTTCGGCTTCATCGCCCAGGAAGGCGGCGGCCCGGATGTCTTCGTCCACTACTCCGCGATCAACGCGAACGGCTTCCGTTCCCTTGAGGAGAACCAGGCCGTGACCTTCGACGTCACGCAGGGCCCGAAGGGCCCGCAGGCGGAGAACGTCACCCCGGCCTAAGGCCGCTGGGACGATCGCAGACTTTCTATAGCAGTACCCAAGGAGCCCCACTCCGCTGCGCGACGCGCACGAGTGGGGCTCCTGCCCTTTTCGGGACGGGCCCGCCGGGCGGGCCGGATCAGTGAGCGGACATCAGCAGGTGGGAATCACCGCTCCGTTGTTGTCCCGGGCCTCGTCGTTGCCCCAGCGGGACAGGTAGTACGCGGAGACATACGCGCCGCGCCCGTTCTTCCCCGCGTAGACGGTGTCCAGGTCGGTCTTGAGCCACCAGTGGTTGAAGCTCCCGGAGCTCCCGCGGACCTCCTGGCCCCAGACCTTGCAGGAGACGTAGTTCGTGCCGGCGTTCAGCACGCCCTGGGCGTCGTTCGTGTTGGCCTGGGCGTAGCCGATGGCGTTGGCGTAGGTGTCCACCCAGTACGTCCCGCCACCGCCGCCCGAGCAGCCGTTGTCGCTGGTCAGCGACTTCGAGCCGTACGAGCCGGGGTACGGCGCGAGCGAGGCCCCGTTGATCACGATGTTCTGGCCGACGCCGTTGTAGAGCTGCTCGTAGTGGATGTGGGCGCCGGAGCTGTTGCCGGTCGAGCCGGTGACTCCGATCTGCTGCCCCTGGCCGACCGAGGCGCCGTCGGCGACGGAGTACGCGCTGAGGTGGAAGTAGTACGTCGTCCAGCCGCCGCCGTGGTCGATGGCGATGTAGTTCCCGGCGCCGGTGGGCTGCGAGTAGCGGTGGGCCGTGCCGGCGGCGGAGGCCAGCACCGGGGTTCCGGCGGTGGTCCCGCCGTCGTTCCGTACGAAGTCGAGCGCCAGCCGGACCTCGGCCGAGTGATGGCTGTACGTCCAGTTCTGGCCGCAGGGGAACGGCGCCTTGAAGAGCGGCGCGGCCTGCGCGGGGGCGGCGGTAAGGACGGTGAGCAGTCCGGCGAGCAGGGCGAGCAGGCCGCCGAGCGCGGTGAGCCGGGTGATGCCGCTGCTTGGAGTGGGGGTGGTTCTGGAACGCATGCGTGGCTCCCATGGGGATTGAGAAGTTGACGCGCGTTGAACAGAGCCCGGCCTCGAAGGCGGATAGGTGTTCGAGGTCGGCCAGGACAGGGTGCCGGAAGATCAGGTGCCGCAACAGACCCTGGAGCGGATCGCCGGAACTCCCTACTCTGGAGTCATGACGGACCGCAAACCCCCCGGGGTCAGCTTCGAGTCCTTCGTGGACAAGCAGATCCGCGAGGCCACCGAGCGCGGCGAGTTCGCCCGGCTGTCCGGCTTCGGCAAGCCGCTCGCCGGCGACGACGCGCCGTACGACGAACTGTGGTGGGTCAAGCAGAAGATGCACCGCGAGGGCTTCGCCGCGCTGCCGCCGGCCCTGGCCCTGCGCAAGGCGGCCGAGGACGCCGCCGAGGCCGCCCGTACGGCCGCCTCCGAGTCCCAGCTGCGGCGCGTCCTGGGCGAGATCAACACCCGTATCGCCGAGGCCCTGGCCCGGCCCCCGGCGGGCCCGCCGCTGAACCTGAAGCCCTTCGACGTCGAGGCGGCGGTGGCCGAGTGGCGCCGCGACCACCCGGGGCGCCGCTGAGGTCACCCGCCGGCCGCCCGGGGCGCGGGGCGCGGGGCGCGGGGCAGGCTGCCGGAGCCTCGTGCCGGGCTGCCGCTGAACGGCGTAACCGGGGTACGACGGGCCCGGCGGGCCGCCCGCCCCCGTCGTACCGTGGCCGCAGAGCCGTGACGGACGGCGCCGGCCCCGGCGGTCCGTCGCATGGCGGGCTGTGCCACGGACCGGACCGCCACGGACCGCCACGGACCGCCACGGACCGGACCGCGACGAGGAGGCCGGAGGGCCCATGAAGAGCTCCGAGCTGCTGCTGGACGCCTTCGGCAGGATCCAGGAGGCGGTGCACGAGGCCGTCGAGGGCCTGTCGGTCGAGGAGCTGACCGTACGGGTCGACCCCGACGCCAACTCCATCGCCTGGCTGGTCTGGCATCTGACCCGGGTCACGGACGACCACTTCGCCGACGCGTTCGGCACCGAACAGGTGTGGACCGCCGAGGGCTGGTCCGGCCGGTTCGAACTACCCTTCGCCGACGGGGACATCGGCTTCGGCCACGAGAAGGAGCAGGTCGCGGCCGTCCGCGCCGACGCGGAGCTGCTTCTCGGCTATCACGACGCGGTGCACGCCCGCGCTCTCGACCACGTCGGCGGCCTCACCGACGCCGACCTGGACCGGGTCGTCGACACCCGCTGGACTCCGCATGTCACCCTCGGCCCGCGCCTGATCAGCCTCGTCGCCGAGGGCAACCAGCACGCGGGCCAGGCGGCGTTCGTGCGCGGCATCGTAGAACGGCGCCGCTGACCCCGTAGGCCCCGCACCCCCTTCCGGGTCCTTCTCCGGTGGTCACGGTCAGTCGCCGTCCGGCTCGACGTCGCCGAACAGGGCCTGGATGGCGTCGACCGCGCTGCCGTCGTGATCGCTGCCCGCCGTACTGCCGCTGCTGCCGGACTGCACGTTCGCCGTACGGTCGACCTCCAGGATCGAGTCGGCGTCGCGGTTGTCGATCACGGTGACGAGGCTGCCGTCCGCGAGGGCGGGCGCCGTCCCGGCAGCCAGCGCCGCCGCCGCGAGCCCGAGCACGACGAACGGCCGCACCCGCCGGGGACGGCCGGGACTCCCGGCACGGCCCGTACCCCAGGGGTCCCTCGGTTCTCTCAGCTCCCTCGGCTCTCTCGGGTCTCTCACGCGCCCACCCGCGTCCGCGCCCGCTGCTCCTGGTTGCGGGCGATGTTGCGTTCCAGGAGCCGGGTGGAGGCGGCGACCCCGACGCCGGCGGTCGCGTCGAAGACGGGCAACCGGCCGTCGGCCCGCTTCAGCTCGGACAGGGCCGAGTCCATGGCCACGTGCGCGGCGAACAGGCACGGCGTGCTGTAGATCGCGACGGCCACGCCGAGATCGGACAGCTCGCCGAGCGACAGGCGGGGCGACTTGCCGCCCGCGATCTGGTTGAACAGCAGCGGCTTGCCGTCGACGACCTCGTGGATCCGCCGGATCCATTCCACGCTCCGTACGCCGTCCACGAGCACGACATCCGCGTCCGTGGCGGCGAGGCGCTCCGCGCGGTGCAGGATGTCGTCCTCGTCCGTCGCGTCGGTGCGGGCCACGACCACCAGGTCCCGCCGGGTCTGGAGCACCATCTCCAGCTTGGCCAGGTACTCGTCCAGCGGCAGCACCTGCTTGCCGTCCGCGTGCCCGCAGCGGCGGGGCCGCTTCTGGTCCTCCAGGATCACGCCGGAGGCGCCGATCCGCTCCAGGCTCTCGACGACGTGGCAGGCGACCTCGGGGTCCACGTACCCGTCGTCGATGTCCACCAGCAGGTGGTGGCGGGGGAAGGCGCCGCGCAGCCGCTGTACGAAGCCGAGCATGTCGGGCCAGGCGATGAACCCGATGTCCGGCAGCCCGTAGTACGAGGCGGCGAACCCGAACCCGGACACGAACATCCCGTCGTAGTGCTCGGCCGCGACGGACGCCGAGTACATGTCGTACACACCGATCAGCGGGGTGGTCCCGGGCCCGGCGATCCGGTCACGCAGGGCGTTGCCGTAACTCATGCTCCGACTCCTCAGCAGGTCTTCGACACAAGGACTTTGCCAAAACCTGATCTTTTCTGGAGAGAAGGGGGAATGTCTCGTTACGCGCGCTTTACTCACTCTTCCGGGGGACCGGATTCACCGCAGAAACGTCACTGGAGGAAGGACAGCACCGTAGGCACAAGGAGCGGCGAGGACATCAGGTCGTAGTGCGAGGCCCCCGGAATGACGCTGAGCCGGGAGGCGGGGCGGCCGGCGCCGTCCCAGCCCGGGTCCTTCAGACCTCCGCCGAGCAGCGCGAACACCTCGACCATGTGGGCGGGGCGGATGCCGTCGGCGTCGGCGAAGACGAGCAGGACGGGCACGGTGAGCGCCGCGAGCTCGTCGGACCAGTCGTAGTCCTGCCGGTTCATCGCGGCGACCTTGCCGACGAGGACGGGCCAGTCCTCGGGGCGGGGCGCGATCCGCTCGTAGAGCTCGTACATCGGCGAGCCCTTCAGAGCCTCCGCCGCGCCCTCGTTCATCGCGTCCATCTGCGCCTTGATCTCGGGGAACCAGCCGTCGCGGCGCGCCGGCATCGACACCAGGACCAGGCGGTTCACCAACTCCTCGTGCTGGATGGCGAACCGCGCGGCGGCGCCGGCGCCGAGGGAGTAGCCGAGGACGTCGGCCTTCGCGACGCCGAGGTGGCGGAGGAGGGCGGCGATGTCGTCCCCCATCGCCTCCAGCGTCAGGGCCTGACCGGCGACATCCGGCGTACGCCCGTGCCCCCGCAGATCGACGGTGATCACCCGCCGCCCCTCCCCCAGCCCGGCGGCGAGCAGCGGCGCGAAGCTCTCCCCGGCGCCGAAGCCGCCGTGCAGCAGGACCAGGGGGACGGCCGCCGCGGGGGCGGAACCGTGCTCCTCGAAGTACAGGGACATTCCGTTGACGTCGGCGTAGGGCATCTCGGGTCTCCTCGCTGCTGCTGGCTTCGCTGCTTTCAGAGAAGTAGACGGGACCGGCGCCGAAAACTCATCGGTGTCTCGGCAGAATCGCCCAGACCGTCTTGCCGACCGAGCGGTCCTTCACCCCCCCCAGATGGTGGCGTTCACCCTGCTCCCGTCAAAGGGTCGCCATGAGTCGCGTACATCGAGAGCTTCGGTCATTCCTGGCTGATCACGGCGCCGGAAGAGGACTTCATCGAGAAGACGCCGGGAGAGCCATGAGTCCTCAGAACTGGCCTGGTTCAAGAGCAGCTACAGCGGCGGCGAAGGCGGCCAGTCGTGGAGGTCGCCGTGCACCCCACCACCGTCCACGTCCGTGACTCCAAGAACATCGACGGCCCTCAGCTCGCCGTTGCGACGGCGGCTTGGTCCGCCTTCGCGACCGAGGCCGCGACCGCCTGATGATGCCGCCGCCCACGGCAGCATGTGCTGCCGTGGGCGGGCAGGCGGTGGGGCAGGATTCTGCCGGGGTACGGCATGGCCCCGCCGGACGGTTGCTGCGAGCATGGTCGTAGAAACGGTTTTCGGGGGGAACACCATGATGATCTACACGGCCGTCATCACGCTGATGGCGCTGATTCTCGCGACGATGGGTGTACTGGCGCTCGTGAACGACCGAGTGCCTGTCGCCCGGTTGGGCCGCTCGGTGAACCGGCCCCGCGTCTGGGGTACGGGAGCACTGCTGCTGGCAGCGGCGGTCGGAGCCGCCCGCCTCCTGCCCATCGACGTCGACGTCACCACCCTCATGCTCGGCCTCGCACTGATCGGAACGTCCCAGGTCCTGACGGCCCCGAAGGGCCGGCGGACGGCGTAGCCCGTCGGGGCGACCCGCACGGGGTGGGCGGGGACGTGTCATAGCGCAAGGTCCGAGTGCGCTTGGCGTGGTGTCCGCCCTCCTTCCGAGAGTCGCACCTTCCAGCGCCGCGTCAAGGGCGCTCCCTTCGGTCGCGTCGCTCGCGCGATGGCCTTCGGCCACCCTTGACCCAGCGCCTCCAGGCGCGAAAGACACTCTCGGAGGGCGGACCGGGGGGAAGGTCCACGCGGGGGCGATGCTTTTGCGCTGGCCGCCGTGGGCGGGTGGCGGGCCGGGGGGTCGGGGCGGGGTCCGGGTATCGCTCCGGTGGTTCTGTTGCCCGTCCGCCGGCGGGGTGGGGCTGAGTTCGCGGTCCGAGCCGGTGGGACCGTGCCCGCTTGCCCGGGGTGCGCGGTCGTGGAATGGGGCGGCCCGGCTCGGCTCGGCGAGTGACGGCCGTCGGCAGGCTGGGATTCATGCCCCGCTGATCACCGCCGGTGCCACTGAAGAACCGGCAAGCGCCCGCATGGACATCACCCCCGCGTGTGCGGGAATCACAGGAGCCGACCTGCGGCTTCCCATCAGCAGACCCCGGATTTTACCCACTTCGCCACCCGTTTGACGTAAGGGGAAATCCCCGCCGGAAATGGGGCGGGTGGGAACTCCTGTGACAACAGAGGCACCCTCGGACGCTCGCGAGCGCACTTACTCACGCAGCCCGGGACGGAAGACGCTACTCCGCACCCGCCTTGAGGCCGGAGTGAACTCGTGTGACCCAGGGGGCGATTCAGGCGAGCCAGACGACCGTGCCTCTTACGCAGGCGCAGGCAGGCCCCGGTGCGGACCGCGAACTCTCTCAGCCCCTGCACTCGGGCTGGCGTTTTTATCGGGTCATTTGGGAGCCATGACTCCGGCGGTGATGAGAGCCGGGATTGGGCCGTTCGTGGAACGGATGTACTCGACCGCGGTGGGTGGACTCCATGGTGATCGAGAGCCACTCCGACGGGAAGGGGAGCCACTGATCGGGTGACCTGCCTGGGTGGGCGGAGTGTCCGAAGGTGTCGTTGCATGGGGCTGGATAGCTTGTCGGCGGTTACGGACTCTGTCTCGTGTGGCGTCATGGTGCAGGGGCTCAGATACGACCCAGGTCCAGCTCTTCGGTGAGGGCAGAGGAAAAGATGGTTCCTGCCAGCCACGCGTCCTTGTCGGGGCCTTGAGCCGGGATGATCAGGCGTCGCCGGACCCAAGGGTCTTTCCGCCTGGGAAGACGCACCACCGCCTCCGCCCAGACGCCGTCATCGTCCTCCGAGTACGAAAGATCACTCAGAGTGGCCAAGTGCTCAGCGAGCGTCGGCCTCAGCCCCTCGATGACCTCGGCGCGGAACTCTTCGAGATACGCTTGGTACTCTGCGATCTTCGTCATGCGATCCCTAGCATCCGCAGTTGTAGTAGTACGCAGTGATGACGCCGACGGGACGGCGATCCTTCGATCGCGAATCCACCCGTTCCGTGAATACCACTGTCATGCCGCTGGCGTTGGTGTTCCGGAAGGTGTGGCTGTTCAGCTTGCACGTGATCTTGCTGCCGCTGGTCGTGCACTTCCCCCGGTGCAAGGTCTTGTCGATGTCCTGCTTCATATTCGACCAGCTTGAGATCTGATCGGCATGACCGGACTCGATGTGGCGCTTTCCGAACCCGTCGACGCCGCCGGCATCCTTCTGCCCGACGCGGAGGGGGACGTCTTCTCCATGAGGACCGACGTGTGTTGAGTAGACGGTCCAGCTGATGGGGTTCGGATTGGTGGCCGCCTGCGCGGGTGAGGTCGCAGCACCGAACATGCCGGCTGCGGCTACCACGACCGCAACCGCGGTGTGACGGCGAATGAACGAACACATTCTTCCCCCCTACCGACACGTCGAGGCATCCCCACAACCGGGGCTTCGCCGAACAAGGCCACGACGTTCTGCCCGCTTCCTAGTGCTGTGACCGCACTAGTGCTCAGTACAGCTTCTTCACCGCGGTGTTCAGGGTGTTCTTCCACGGGATCACGGGCGGATCACCCCAGTAGCTCTGCCACAGGACCAGCGTCACCGTGTCGCCGTCGCGGCCCACGCCCCACAGGTAGTTGTAGTCGGGGCGCTCGGTGGCGTTGGAGTCGAAGGTGTGCATCCCCTGAAGGGTGGCGCCCTCCTCGACGTTGATCACCCCGTGGTCGCGGTAGGTCGCGGTCACGCCGGGCCGCTGCGGGGCGTGCGCGCACGCGATGTAGTCCTGCCGGGCCTTGTCAGCGAAGGCGATGGCCTCGGCTTCCGTGTCGAAGACCGCCACCTTCTGCTGGGCGAGCGCGGTCTCCGCAGTGGTGAAGTCCCGGTGCCATACGTTGACTTCGGCCGGCTCGGCGGGCCAGCCCACCGGACAGTCGAAATCGTCGCCCCACCCCCGGACGGTCGGCTTGGCGCGCCAGGACTCGGTCTTCGGCAGGTCGGAGATGTACAGGGTCCCCGGCTGGGGCCGCCATTGGTCGGCAGCCGCCGCCCGACTCGGAGCCACCCCGGCCCCCAGCGCCCCAACCGCCAGCACCACGGCCCCCATCGCGACCGCGCCCCCGCGCAGTCGTGCACGTACCTCCATGGCGTCCCTTCCTCCGTGCTCTTCGATCACCCCGTTCCGCCCCGAACCGGGACAGACTCCTTCCACGGTGGGGCGTCCACGCCCGCACGACAGGGCCTTTCTATCGGAATGACCGAAAAATCCACGAATGTTGACCGAGAACATGACCAGTGCGGCAGCCGTCGCCCGGACCGGGTGCGGGCCGACCAGGCGTACGACGCCCGCAGTAACCGCCTCTACCTGCGCGGACACGAAATCAAGGCGCCGATCCCGATCCCGGCGGACCGCCTGCGCGTGGATCACTCCGCCATGCCCTGGCAGAAGACGCCAGAGCTGGCCCCACCCCCGCGTGCGCGGGGACCACAGGAGCCGACCTGCGGCTTCACATCACCAGACCCCGGATTTTACCCACTTTACCAAGGCGCGACTTAAGCCAACATTTCATCCCTAAACAGGGCAATTGTGAACTCCTTTGACTCCAGAGGCACCCTCGGACGCTCGCGAGCGCACTCACCCACCCCGGGGCGGAAGACGCTACTCCGCACCCGCCATGGGGCGGATGTGAACTCGCGTGACTCCAGAGGCGATCCAGGCGGGCCCGGACACCCCACCCCCTACGCAGGCACGGCCCCGGTGCGGACCGCGAACTCTCTCAGCCCCTGCACTCGGGCTGGGCCGTAGAGGAGGTTCGCCGTCAGCGCGCGCAGCGCAGGGCGTCGGACCTCCTGCGTGGCTTCCTGTTCGACGTGGCGCAGCGCGGCGAACGTCTGCTCGCCGTTGCCGAGCGCGTGCCACATGCGGGCCGTGTCGGTCCAGGCGCGGGCCCGGCGTTCGGCGGTCGGCATGAGGTCGACGTTCAGACCCCGTGCGATCTCGACGGCCTCGTCCGGGGTGCCGAGGGTGGTGTGGACACCGATGCGGTAGACAGCGGCCTGGGTCATGGTCGCGTCGACGGTGAACAGCCCGGCGGGGGACTGCGGGCGGCGCTTGATGTCCTCGTCCGCCTGGTCGAGCAGGGCGAGGGCTGTCGTGCGGTCGCCTCCAACAGCCGCCGAATAGGCGCCGGTCAGCAGCAGCGTGGCCCTGACGGCGCCGGTACGGACCTCGGACGGGGCAAGCCCGGCCGCCTCGTGAGTAAGGAGCCGGACGGCGGAGGAGCAGTGGCCGGACCGGCGCATGCTGATGGCGAGCACCCGGGCGGCTTCGCCGACGGGTACCGGCATGCCGCTGGCTCGTGCGGCGGCAAGGGCGCGGTCTGCCGCGACCCATGCCGCGTCGGAGTGCGCTTTCGAGGCCAGTTCGGCGGCCAGAACGTAGACGCGGGCGAGGATGCCGTTCGCCTGCTGGCGGGCTCGGCCGCCGGCGGCGTCCCGGGTCGCCTCGGCGGCGGCCAGCAGGCCGGGCAGGACGGTGGCGAGGTGGCTGTAGCGGGCGGCGGTGAACGCCTCACGCGCGGCGGCGGTCCGGGCCGCCAAGGCATGGAGCGGTGCGGGCTCGGCGGCCGGGAGGTGGAACAGCGCGTCCTCCAGGCTTGCGGCCGCCGCTGTACCGGGACCGGCGGCGACGGCCGACGCACCAACAGCGAGCGCTCCGGCCAGTAGGTTCCGTCGACGCATCGCGTCCTCCTCGTCGGGCATCGGGCCGGTCACCACCGTATCGATCACAGGGTCCGCAGGGTCAGGAAACCCGCCCACCCTCTCGGGCGGGATACCCAGGACTCGGGCCAAGCGCAGCCGCGTATCGAGGTCTACCCGCATCCGGTTGCTCTCGATCCGGGAGATAGCCGACGCCGAGTAGCCAATCATCTCGCCAACCTGCGTCTGTGTCAGTCGAAGGGCGCTGCGCGCACCACGAATTACGGCCCCTAAGTCGTCCTTCTCGGGCATGCCCTGGCACCTCCTGCATACCGGCGGGGCGCACGACGCTAGCGCCGTTACCCCGGTGCGAACAGGGGCGTGCGGAAGCACGGCACGTGCCAGTCCCGCACACTGTGTGCGGGAAGCACTCTGACTAGTGCCAGCCGCATCAGGCAGGCGCCACGGTGGTCTCGCAGACGGACGGCACACCGAGCCGTCCCGCTGCTCGCACCTCCCCGGAGGCTTCCATGGACAAAGTCCTTGTGACGGGCGGAGCCGGCTTCATCGGCTCGCACTTCGTGAAGCGGATCATCCAGGCCGAGGATGTCACCCGCGTGACCGTCCTCGACGCGCTCACCTACGCCGGTCACATCGAGAACCTGGGCACGGCCTTCCTGTCCGACAAGCTGCGCTTCGTCCACGGCGACATCCGCGACGCCGCGATCGTCGACGCGCTGATGGGGGACGGGACCACCGCCGTGGTGCACTTCGCGGCCGAGTCCCATGTCGACCGCTCCTACGCCGCGGCCGACGGGTTCTTGTCCACGAACGTGCTTGGCACCCGAGTCCTCGTGGAGGCCGCGCACCGCCACGGTGTCGACCGGTTCGTCCACGTCTCGACCGACGAGGTCTACGGCCCGCTCGTCGAGGGCACGGCGACCGAGGAGGCGCCGCTGTGCCCCACCGTCCCCTACGCGGTGTCCAAGGCAGCGGGCGACCTGGTCGCGCTGGGCGCACACCGGACGCTCGGGCTTCCGGCGTGCGTGACCCGCAGCAGTAACAACTACGGGCCGTACCAGTACCCCGAGAAGATCATCCCTCTGTTCGTCACCCGACTCCTGCGCGGCATGCCCGTCACTCTCCACGACCGCGGTCAGCACGTGCGCAACTGGCTGCATGTCGAGGACAACTGCGCCGGGATCGAGGCGGTGCTGCGCAACGGCGAGGCCGGGGAGATCTACAACCTCGGTGGCGGAACCGACCTCTCCTCCAAGGAGCTGACCGGTCACCTGCTGGCCATCTGCGACGCCTCCTGGGACGCGGTCACCTACATCGCCGACCGGCCGGCCAACGACGTCCGCTACTCGATCGACTGGACCAAGGCCCGTGACCTGCTCGGTTACCGGCCACAACACAGTCTGGTAGACGGGCTCGCCGAGACCGCCGAGTGGTACCGCCGCAACCCCGACCGCTGGGCCCCGCTGGCGACCGCCGGCCCTCGCACGATCCAGCCCTCCGCCCCCCACCCGCTGCTTGCCCCAATGGAGATGCCCCGTGGCCACTGACCAGATCGAAGCGCGCCGCATCCTCGTCACCGGCGTCGGCGCCAACCCCGGCTTCGCGCTCACCCGCAGCCTCACCCGCATGGGCTGCCACCACGTCGTCGCCGCCGACGCCAACCCGCTCGCCCCCGGCTTCCTCCTGCCCTGCATCACCCCCCAGCGCATTCCCCTGGCCACCGACCCCGGCTACTGCGCCCGCCTGGCCGAGCTGTGCCGTATGCACAAGGTCGACGCGATCGTTCCGGCCATCGAGAACGACCTCCCGCCGCTGCTGCGCATGGCCGCGCGTCTGAAGGAGGCCGAAGTGCGGCTGTGGCTCCCCGAGCCCGCCTCCGTCCACGCGTGCATCGACAAGGCCGCCTTCCACCAGGTGCTCACCGAGCACGGCGTGCCCACCCCCCGCTCCTGGTGGGGTGACACCCTCGGTCAAGTCCCCGACGACACCGAGTTGGTGGTCAAGCCCCGGTGCGGCCACGGAGCCCAGCACGTCCACTTCGTCGACAACCGGCGCCACGCCCTGATGCTGGACGAGCTGGTGCCGGACGCGCTGGTACAGCAGCGGGTGCACGGCGTCGAGTTCACCGCCGACTGCCTCGTGGACCGCTCCGGACGGGCCTCGGCGATCCTGCGCCGCCGGGACCTGGTCAAGGCCGGACTCGCCGCGGTCTCCACTACCTTCCACGACCCCGCCGTCCTCGACCTCGTCCGCAGCACGCTGCGCGCCGTCCGCGCCGAGGGCCTGTGCTGCGTACAGGGCTTCATCCAGGACAACGGCGCCATCACCATCACCGAGCTGAACGTCCGGATCGCCGGAGGCTTCCCGCTGACGGAGGCCGCCGGCGCCGACCTCGTCGGCCAGATGGTGCGCGGGCTCTTCGGCCTGCCCGTCGACCACAGCCGGCTCACCTACCGGCCGGGGATGTACCTGACCAACTACGTCGAGACGCTGTCTGTCGGCGACGCCGCCGACTTGGAGCGCACCGCCGCTGAGGAGGACGCCGTATGACCCCGATCCGTCCCGACCACAGGCGCAACGCCAGCCCGTTCCTCAACGGGGCTGAGGCAGCGGCTGTCACCCGCGTGCTGGAGAGCGGCCAGTACGGGCACACCGACGTCACCGAGGAGTTCGAGCGGCGGATCGCCGCTTACCTCGGCGTGCCCGACGCGGTGGCCGTCACCTCCGGCACCGCCGCGCTCCACTGCGCCCTGCTCGCCGCCGGCATCGGCGCCGGTGACGAGGTGATCGTGCCGTCCATGACCTTCTGCGCCACCGTGCAGGTCATCCTCGCCACCGGAGCGACCCCGCGGTTCGTCGATGTCGACGCCGCCACCCTGTGCACCACGCCGCAGCTCCTCATGGAGGCGGTCACCGACAGCACGGCCGCCGTCCTTCCGGTCCTCTTCGGCGGCCGGGCCGTCGACCTCGCCCCGATCCACGAGAACCTGACCGAGCGGGGCATCAGCGTCATCGAGGACGCGGCGCACGCGTTCGGCTCCCGCAGCGGCACCGGGCTCGTCGGCGCCGACGGACAGGCCCTGACGTGCTTCTCCTTCGGGCCGATCAAGAACCTGACCTGCGGCCAGGGCGGCGCCATCATCCCCCGCACGCCCGAAGACGCCGCGACCCTCCGCGGGCTACGCCTCCTGGGTGTCGTCCAGTCCCAGAGCGAGCGCGCCGAGACCACCACCTACCAGGTGGCCGGCTTCGGCCTGCGCTACCAGCTCTCGGCCCTCAACGCCTCCATCGGCCTGGCCCAGCTCGACACCTTCGACACCACAGCGAACACCCGCCGCCACCTCTGGCACACCTACCAGGACGCTCTCACCGACCTCGAAGGCGTGAGGCTCATCGAGGTCGACCCCGACCACGCCGTGCCGCACCTGTGCCAGATTCGCGTGCAGCACCGGAACGAGGTCTTCGCGTACCTGCGCGAGGCGGGCATCGGCGTCGGCGTGCACTACCCGCCCAACCACCTCCAACCCGCCTTCGCACCCTGGCAGCGCCCCCTGCCGGTCACCGAGCAAGCCGGCGCGGAGATCCTGAGCCTGCCCTTCCACCAGCACCTCACCGAAGCCGACATCCACCACGTCGTGAACATCCTCCAGGACGCCCTCAAGCACGCCGGAGGTGCCTGATGCCCACCAAGGTGCTCACCGTGTGCCTCGGCAACTACTGCCGGAGCCCGTTCGCCCAACTCGCCCTGAGTCGCCGCGGCGGGCCGCGTCTGGCGGTCCGCTCCGCCGGACTCATCAGCAAGTGGCAGGACAAGCCCGCCCATCCGTCCATGGTTGAAGCGGCCCGGCGTCTGGGCTTCGACCTCAGCGCCCACCGTGGCCGGCACATCACCCTGGAGATGCTGGGCTGGGCGGACACCGTCCTCGCCATGGACGCCTCCGTCCTGGCGACGCTGCGGGCCGTCTTCGGCCCGCAGCACGACAGCAAACTGTGCCTCTACCTCGACGGCCGCGACGTCCCCGACCCGATCGGCGAGGACGACGCCGCGTTCTTCGACTGCGCCGTGATGATCGAGGCGGGCACCGCTCTACACGGCGGCGGCCTCATCACCTAGCGGCCCTCTCCGGGGCGTCACCCGGATGCTGCGGACAGGAGCACGTCGACCAGCCTGTCTGCGGCATCCGGGCGTCCGTGCGCCCGGGCCGCGGTCGCCATTGCCTCCCGACGTACCGGGTCCTCCAGAAGCGGTCCCACCGCGTCGCGGAGGTGTCCGCCGGTGACGTCGCCGAGCAGGGCGACCGCTGCTCCAGACGTCTCCAGGTGACGGGCGTTGTGCGCCTGCTCGTTGCCGGCTGCCGTGGCGAGCGGGACGAAGACGGCGGGCTTGCCCAGGGCGGTCAACTCCGCCAGTGTGCCCGCGCCGCTGCGCGAGATCACCAGATCGGCCAGCGCCAACACATCCGGCAGCTCCGGCCCGACGAACCCCGTGACGTGGTAGCGGGCAGCGAGAGCCGTGGGCAGCCCGGCCGCCCGCGCAGCCAGCGCCTCGCGGTGGGCGGGGCCGCACTGGTGGACTACATTCGCGCGCTCCAGCAGCCACGGCAGCTCGCCGGCGACCAGGTCGTTGATCTGCTGCGAACCCTGCGCCCCGCCGGTGACGTACACCGTGGGCAGCCGCCGGTCGAATCCGTCCAGCCCGAGCACCTGAACGGCCTTGTCGGCATGTCCGGTCAGTACCTCAGGACGAACCGGATTGCCGGTGACGACTGCGAGGCCGCGTACGGCTTCCGGTAGGAGTGGCAGTGACGACTCCGACGACACCGCGATCCGGGTCGCCGAGCCGGCGAGCTTTCGGTTGGCGAGACCGAGGCGCACCGTCTGTTCGTGCAGTACGAGGGGGCGCTTGCACATGCGGGCGGCGAGTCCTGCCGGGACCGCGACGTAGCCACCTGTGGCCAGCACCACGTGGGGCGCGAAGTCTGATACCAGCTTGCGCGCTTGGGCGACGCCGAGGGGGACCCTGGCCATGTCCCGCACGTTCGCTGCGGACAGCATCTTCAAGGGGTTACCTGACCGCCTGATCTTTCCCGTGGCGACCGTCGCGAACTCGATACCTTCGGCCGGCGCCACTCTGGCCTCAAGACCGTCGGCGGTGCCGATCCACAGCACCTCCAAACTCTGGCCGAGAGCTGCGAGGCGATCCCGCATCGCGCGGATCGCCGTGAGAGCGGGGTAGGTGTGCCCTCCCGTGCCCCCGCCTGTGACGATAAGGCGAAAGTCGTTGGGGATGCGGCGCTCGGTGCTCACAGGAAGGGCTCCAGACTGATGCTCAACCAGGAGAACGAAGCGTTGCACATCTGGAGGCCCGCTTCGACCAGCCTCACGTCAGCGCTGCTTGGCTGAGGCTGCTGCGTCAGACCCAGCCCGAAGCCGGCAACGCCCGGATCACCCGGCCAGCTTCCACGCCGGCCGGGGCTTCCGCATGCGGTCCGCAGCCGGCGTACGGCCGGACTCGCTCCGAGCTACGCACCCACCAGCCCATCAGCGGGAAGTTCGTCCTCAGCCCGAGAGCCTCACGGACAAGCGACAGGGACCACCCTCGCGTGCGCGGGGAGCACCACCTGGTCCGCATGCAGGATGACGGCTGGTGGGGACCACCCCCGCGTGCGCGGGGAGCACAGGAGCCGACCCGCGGCTTCCCATCGTCAGACCCCGGATTTTACCCACTTTGCCAAGGCCCGACGTAAGTCGAAATCCCCGCCGAAAATGGGGCCGGAGTGAACTCGTGTGACTCCAGAGGCGATCCAGGCGGGCTTGGCCGCCGCGCGAGCGGGGTTTCCCCCACCCCCACCCGCCGGGGGTGACCAGCGGGGCATGAATCCCCGCCGTACGACGGCGGCCGGCCGCCGAGACAGCCGGGGCCGGCCCACTCCACGACCGCGCACCCAGAACCGACGGATACAGCCCCGCCCACCCCGGCCACAAACCGAGCCCCCACCCCGCCCACGCGCACCCGACAAGCAGACCGGAGCGATACCCGGACCCCACCCCACCCACCGGCCTGCCACTCGCCTACGGCGGCCAGCGGACAGAACAGCCCCCGCGTGGACCCTTTCCCCGGGCCCGCCCTCCGAGTGTGAAAAGGCTCCCGCAGCCGGGCGGTCAAGGGTGGGCGCAGCCCATCGCGCAAGCGACGCGACCGAAGGGAGCGCCCTTGAGGGGCCGGCGGAGGGGGCCACACTCGGAAAGAGGGCGGGCCACCACCAGAACCCCACAGAAACGGCGGCCGGTCTCTACCCGGCGGGCCGGGCCGCCCGGCTGACCCCGACGGAGGCCTTGGGGGCGGTGTGAGGCAGGGGCCCGAGCCTGGGGCCTGGGCCTGGGGCCCGGGCAGCTACGGGGCCGCTCGGCGGCGGCTCGGCGAATCCGTCTCGCCCGCGAACCGGAACACCCGGTCCGACCAGCCGCCCTCCGCCACCCCGCTGTCGAGAGCCTGGCCGATCGCCCGTTCCTCGTAGCCGAAGTGGGATTCCATGATCGCGGCGAGTCCGTCCAACTCCCCGCCGATCGCTTCCAGCGTCGGCCCCTGCGATCCAACGGCCCGGTCGGCGAGTTCTCCGACACGAGACAGGATCGAGGAGATGAAGCCGTGGTCCTCGACGAGCTTCTCGATCGTCGGGGCGAGGTCCGGCCGTACCCTCACCAGCTCGGCGAACAGGCCCCCGTCCTCCCCCTCGTGGTGCGAGGTGAGGGCGGCGCAAAAGGCCAGGCAGTGGGTGAGAAGCACGTCGTCGTCCAGCCGGCGACGGCCGAGGTGGGAGCGGATCTCGCGGAGCCGGCGCAGCAGTTCTTCATGCGCTTGGGAGAGTTGAAGGCTCAGGGCGACGACACGGTCGCCCTCGTTACGGGAGGCCACGGAGGGCAGTCCCTTCGGTTCCGCACCTCCATGCCTGACGCAGACCGTCACCGGCACGCGATGCTGCCGCCAGCAGACCACATCTCCCCGTGAACCTTCAAGGAGATAGGCGACGGACAGAAGAGATCCCCCAACTCAACACCCCCAAGCCTTGTTGGCAGGGTGGACAACAGGTTATTGTCCACCCTGCCAACAAGGGGGGCTCATTCAGGATGGTCACGGAACCACCGCGCCGCCGCAGGCGGCGCACTCCCGAGCAGGCCCGCGCCGAGATCCTGGACGCCGCCACCGAACTCGTCGCCCGCCACGGGCCCGACGGAGCCGGACTGCGCAAGGTCGCCGAGGCGGCAGGGGTGACACACGGGCTGGTCACGCACTACTTCGGCACGTACCGCGCACTCGTGCGCGCCGTGCTGGACCGCGAGAACGAACGCAAGCGGGAACTCGTACGCGACCGCATGCGCGCGGACGGGCAGGTGCCGTACGCGGACGGGATGACACGGGTCCTCTTCGAGATCCTGGCCGACGAGCGGTACGTACGACTGTGGGCGTGGTCCCAGCTCCACGACGGGGACACCGACAAGACCCCCGGCACCCCCACCCATCTCTCCCGGCTCGTGGACGCCATCGAGGACGGCATCCACACCGTGCTCCCGCCGCCGGAGGGACCGGACCGGGCACGGATCGAGACGGTCGTCCTGCTCGCCATGTCCGGTGGGTACGGCTACGCCCTCGGCCGGCGCACCTGGCAGACCGACCTCGGACACGACCCGGACGAACCCGGCCGCGACGACGCGTTCCGCACCGCCCTGGCCGCCACGCTCGCCGACTATCTCGAAGGACGCACGCCATGACCCTGCCCCAGCCCGGACGTCCCGGCCCCGGCACCGACGACGTCCCCGGCCTCGGCATCCGCACCTCCGACGCAGAACGCGCCGCCGCCGAGGAACGCGTGCGCGCCGCCGTCGAGACGGGCCGGCTCGACCTCGCGGAACTCGACTCCCGCCTCGACCAGGTCCACGCTGCCCGCACCCTCGGCGACCTGGAGACCGCCTGCCGGGGCCTGCCCGTCCCCGGCCCGCGCGACAGCCTCGTGGTCGACCGGCCCGCCACCTCCCGGAGCTTCGTCGCGGCCGTCTTCGGCGGCTTCGAACGCGCGGGTTCCTGGGTCGTCCCCGCCCGCATGACCACCTGGACCATGTGGGGCGGTGGCCGGCTCGACCTCACCAAGGCCCGCTTCACCAGCCACGACACGGTCATCCGCGCGTTCGCCCTCTGGGGCGGCACCGCGATCGTCGTCCCCGAGGACATCGACGTCGACATCCGCGGCTTCGGCCTCTTCGGCTTCTTCGACAAGCGCGCCAAGAACCACATCACCACCCCGGGCACCCCGCGCGTGGTGATCAAGGGGCTGGCGCTGTTCGGGGCGGTGGTGACGAAGACGAGGAAGTGAGGGCGTGAGGGCGGCGGATGTCCCCGCGCACGCGGGGACCACACTTCCCGACCCGCATGTCCATCGCCGCCGCAAGGCTTTCAGCATCACCACCTACGGCCAGGCACGCCGAAGATCATCCCCACCCCATGTCCCGCCTCAAACCCCACCCCTCCCCCAAACCCCTCGACAGCCGGCCCCCTCCCCGCCCATCCTCGCCCCATGGAATTCCTCTGCTACCACCGCGACCGGCCCGGCTCCCTGCCGGTGCGCATGGATCTGCTGGAAGCGCACTGGACGTACATGGACGGCTTCGAGAAGGAGCTGATCGCGCGCGGGCCGACCGTCGCCGAAGACGGGGAGACCCTGACCGGCAGCGTGCACATCGTCGACCTGCCGGGCGGGCCAGCCGCCGCGCGGGCGTTCGCGTTCGAGGAGCCGACGTACCAGGCGGGCGGCTACCGGGACGTACTGCTGCGGCGGTGGCGAAACCTGCTGGGGCGCACGATGTGGGAGTTCCCCGGCGGGCTCGGCAGCCTCGGTGAGGACAGCGCCCTCTTCCTGGTCCTCGGCCTCGGCGTCCCCCTCCCGCTGGACGCGGGAAGGGCGCCCGACCTGGCCGTTCCGGCCGATCTGGGCGGGGACCTGATCGCGTACGGTCCGATGCTGTCCGACGACGGGACCACCTGGCTCGGTACGGCGGCGATCCTGCGGGCGCCGGACGCGGAGGCGGCGCGCTCCGTGCTGACGGCGGCGGACGAGCGGTACGCGGCGATCGAGGCGCACGCCTGGGGGCCTGGCGGGCGCCGTTAGCCGGGGCGGGGCCTGAACACCGGGACCGCGAACTCCCCTTCCGCCCCCTCCGGGCGGAAGGTCACCATCAACTCCATCCCGATCCGCAGCCGTTCCTCCGGGCAGTCCACCACCTCTGTCATCAGCCGCGGCCCCTCGGCGAGGTCGACCACCGCCGCCACGTACGGGACGCGCTCACCGAACGGCGGGAGGTCGTTGCGGTGGACGACGGACCAGGTGTAGAGGGTGGCGCGGCCGCTCGCCGGGTACCAGGTGACGGCTTCGCTCCAGCAGTACGGGCAGAACTCGCGCGGGTAGTGGTGGCTCCGGTCGCAGTCCGCGCAGTGGCGGAGCAGGAGGCGGCCCTCGGCCGCGGCGTCCCAGTAGGTGCGGCTGAAGGCGTCGGCTTCGGGGGTGGCCGTCATGTGAAGAGTCCGATCGCGTGGTCGAGGGACCAGGTCTGCCAGGAGACGGCGAAGAGGGCGACCAGCGAGATCAGCGCCATCATCGCGTTCTGCCCCTGCTCGGCCCAGTCGTGGATCATCAGGGTGAGGTAGAGCAGGTTGAGGAGCAGGCCGGCGGCGAGGGCGACGGGGGTGAGGAGGCCACCGATCAGGCCCAGGCCGAGGGCGAGTTCGGCGTAGACGACGAGATACGCCATGAGCCGGGGGCGCGGCGCCACGACCTTCCGGTAGCCCGAACCGACCACCGGCCAGCGGTGCTTGGCGGCGACGTCGGCGGCCCAGGCGATGCCCGTGCCGCGCTCGAACCAGCCCTTCTTGTCCTTGTGGCGCCAGCTCTCCAGCCACCACAGGCCGAGGCCGATCCGCAGAACGGCGAGCCATTCCGCCCCCGTGAGTCCGATCGCGCGCATGGCCACTCCCCCTCCACCCACTCGATCTGACGACACGTCAGATTCCTTCAGTGCAGCGGATGGCGGCCCCGGCCGCAAGACCCCGGAGTCCGGCGCCCGTGATCGATTCGCAACCGAACCCCCTCGCGACCGCAACCCCACGGCGTGTACGCGTCATTACCCTCAGCGTTCATGACCACCCCCCTGCCCCATCCCGTCTACGTCATCGGCGGCGGCCCCGGCGGACTCGCCGTCGCCGCCGCGCTCACCCGGCGCGGCGTCCGGACCGTCGTGCTGGAGCGGGCGGACGCCGTCGGCGCGTCCTGGCGCGGCCACTACGACCGGCTGCGGCTGCACACCACCCGCCGGCTGTCCGCGCTGCCCGGGCTGAAGATGCCGCGCTCGTTCGGCCGCTGGGTGGCGCGCGCGGACGTGGTCCGCTATCTGGAGCGGTACGCCGAGGTCCACGACCTGGAGATCGTGACGGGCGTCGAAGTCGAACGCGTCGAGCGCACCCCCCAGGACGACAACGGCGACGACAGCGGCACCGGCACCGGCACCGGCGCCAACCCCCGAGGCGGCGACGGCACCTGGACCCTCCACGCCACCGGCGGACGGCGGCTCGTCGCGTCCGCCGTGGTCGTGGCGACCGGGTTCAACCACACGCCCCGCATGCCGGAGTGGCCGGGCGCCGAGGCGTACGCGGCGACCGCCGGGCGGGAGTTGCTGCACGCCTCCGCGTACCGCACCCCGAAGCCGTACGCGGGCCGGGACGTCCTCGTCGTCGGCGTCGGCAACACCGGCGCCGAGATCGCCGCCGATCTCGCGGAGGGCGGCGCCGCCCGGGTGCGGCTCGCGGTGCGCACCGCGCCGTACATCGTGCGCCGCTCCACGCTGGGCTGGCCCAGCCAGCGCAACGGCATCCTGGCGCGGCGGCTGCCGGTGTGGCTGGTGGACGCGGGGATGCGGCTGTTCGGCCGGTTCCTGACCGCCGACCTGTCGGCGTACGGCATGGCCCGCCCGGCCGGCGGGCTGTACGCGCGGGCACGGGCGGGTGCGATCCCCGTACAGGACGTGGGCCTGGTCGCGGCGGTACGGGCGGGCAAGGTCGAGCCGGTCGGCGCCGTGACCGGCTTCGAGGACGGCGAGGTACTGCTCGTGGACGGCACCCGGATAGCCCCCGACACCGTGATCGCCGCGACCGGCTACCGGCGGGCCCTGGAACCGCTGGTCGGGCACCTCGGCGTACTGGACGAACGCGGCCGGCCGAGGGTGCGCGGCGGGCGGTGCGCGCGCCAGGCGCCCGGGATCTACTTCCAGGGCTTCACCAATCCGCTCAGCGGGATGCTGCGCGAGCTGGGCCTCGACGCCGACCGCATCGCGCGTCGCATCGCCCGGACCACCCACGCCCCCTCCCGCACGGGACAACCCCTGACGGCTCAGAGGAACCTGAAGACCCCGAAGAGCCCGAAGATCCAGAGGCACCCGAGGACCCGGAAGCTGCCCAAGCCGCCGAAGACCCCGAAGACCTCCAAGGCCCCGAGTCCGCCCAAGGCAGCGAAGGCGCGAGAGACGGGGAACACGGGGAAGGCGGAGAAGGCGCTGAAGCACGGATAGCGAAAGTCTGATAGGGGGAAAGAGGGCAACGGAATGGAGTCGCGTCACAAGCATTCCTGACTCTCCGTCAGTTCTGTAATCTGACGGAGAGTCAGAGCAGTTCTCGCCACGATCGGCAGACGGGCGGAGCGACACGATGCTTGGATCGACCCACGGCACCTTCACCTCGGACCTCCGCGCCCGCGTCGTCGCCTGCGGCGAACAGCCCGCCGGCGGCCGGGCGGCCGTGCACGGCACCGCCGCCGTCGAGGGCGACACCGACGTCAGCGGCCGTCCGCTGCACGCGCCCGTCCCCGATCTGGACCGGCTTTTCCGTCCCGAAGTCGTCGCCGTCGTCGGCGCGTCCGACACCGAGGGGCGGCCCCACACCGGGATCACCCGGCAGCTGATCGACTGGGCCGGGCGGGTCGGCGCGCGCGTGGTGCCGGTGCATCCGACCCGTACGACCGTGTTCGGGATCGACTGCGTGCCGTCGGTCACGGAACTCGAAGCGCGCGGCGCGTCCGTCGATCTCGCCGTCCTCCTCGTCGCCGACCCGCTCCCCGTCGTCGAGGAACTCGCCGCCACCAAGGTGAAGTTCGCGGTCGCGTTCGCCTCCGGCTTCGCCGAGACCGGGGCGGAGGGCGCCGCGGCGCAGGAGCGGCTCACGGCGGCCGTCACGCGGACGGCCTCGGCCGGCTCCGGGCTGCGGCTGCTGGGCCCGAACACCAACCTCAACGCCTTCGAACGGTTCCGCGACGACCTCGAAGGACCGGCGATCGCGCTGATCACCCAGTCCGGACACCAGGGCCGCCCCGTGTTCGCCCTCCAGGAGCTCGGCGTGCGGCTCTCGCACTGGGCGCCCACCGGCAACGAGGCCGATCTGGAGACCGCCGACTTCCTCTCGTACTTCGCGCACCGGCCCGAGGTCGGGGCGATCGCCTGTTACGTGGAGGGGCTCAAGGACGGCCGCTCGTTCCTGCTCGCCGCCGATCAGGCCGCCCGCCGGGGGGTGCCGGTGGTCGCGGTGAAGGTCGGACGCACCGAGACCGGAGCCCGGACGGCCGCCTCCCACACCGGGAAGCTGACCGGCGCGGACCGGGTCGTCGACGCGGCCATGCGGCAGTTCGGGGTGATCCGGGTCGACGGACTCGACCAGCTCCAGGACACCGCCACCCTGCTCGCCCGCGCCCGCCGGCCGGTCGCCGACGGTGTCGTCGTCTACTCCATCTCCGGAGGCACCGGCGCCCACTTCGCCGATCTGGCCACGGCCGCCGGGCTGCGGCTGCCCGTCCTCTCCCCCGCTCGGCAGGACGAGCTGCACCAGTGGATCCCCGAGTACCTCAGCGTGGCGAACCCGGTCGACAACGGCGGTCATCCGGTCGGCGATTGGCGGGGCCCGAAGATCATTGACGCGATCCTCGCGGACCCCGAGGTCGGCGTGCTGATCTGCCCGATCACCGGACCGTTCCCGCCGATGAGCGACAAGCTGGCGCGCGATCTCGTCGACGCCGCCGAGCGGACCGACAAGCTGGTGTGCGTGGTGTGGGGCTCGCCGGTCGGAACGGAGGACGCCTACCGGACGACGCTGCTCGGCTCGTCACGGGTGGCCACCTTCCGTACGTTCGGCAACTGCGTGACCGCGGTCACGGCGTATCTGGACCACCATCGCTTCAGCACCGGCTACCGCTCCCCCTTCGACGAGGCCCCGCGCACCCCCTCGCCGTCGCTGCGCAAGGCCCAAGCGCTGCTGCGACCCGGCGAGCGGCTGAGCGAGCACGCGGCGAAGCAGCTGCTGCGGGCGTACGGAATCCGCGTCCCGCGCGAGCAGTTGGTGACCAGCGCGGCGGCGGCCGTACGCGCGGCCGGTCTGGTGGGCTATCCGGTGGTGATGAAGGCGTCCGGCACCCGGATCGCCCACAAGACCGAACTGGGCCTGGTGCGGGTCGGACTGACCTCTGCCAGCCAAGTGCGCGATGTCTACAAGGAGTTGACCGACATCGCGCGCTACGAGGAGATCGATCTCGACGGCATCCTGGTGTGCCAGATGGTCGGCCGAGGCGTCGAGATGGTGGTGGGCGTCGGGCGCGACGAACTCTTCGGGCCGACCGTCACGGTCGGACTCGGCGGGGTCCTGGTGGAGGTCCTGGACGACGTGGCCGTACGGGTGCCGCCGTTCGGGGAACGCGAGGCCCGCGACATGCTGGCCGAGCTACGCGGCCGGGCCCTGCTCGACGGGGTACGGGGCGCACCGCCGGCAGATGTGGACGCCCTGGTGGAAGTGGTTCTGCGGGTACAGCGCATGGCCCTCGAACTCGACGGCGAAATGGCCGAGTTGGACATCAATCCGCTGATGGTGCTGCCGCGCGGGCAAGGGGCGGTGGCCCTGGACGCGCTCGCGGTGTGCCGCTGAGGAGGCATACGGACATGGCGGAGGCACAGCCGGACGCAGCGGAGGAGCCGCGGACGCCGGACGTCCTGCACACCGTCGAGAACGGCGTCTCCTGGATCACCCTCAACCGGCCCGAGGCGATGAACGCCGTCACCTGGGACCAGCGGGAACGGATCATCGCGCTACTCGCCGACGCGTCGGCCGACCCGGACATACGGGCGGTGGTCGTCACCGCGACGGGGCGCGGCTTCTGCGCGGGCGCGGATCTGCGCGGCGGCCCCGCCTCGGCCGGGGAACGCGTCCAGGGAGATGTGGCGCGGATGATCGCGCGTGGCGCGCAGCGCTTCATCGGTGCCGTACTGGACTGCGAGAAGCCGGTGATCGCGGCGGTGAACGGCACGGCGGCCGGGCTCGGCGCGCATCTGGCGTTCGCGTGCGATCTGGTGCTCGCGGCGGACACGGCGCGGTTCGTGGAGGTGTTCGTCCGGCGCGGGATCGTGCCGGACGGTGGCGGGGCGTATCTGCTGCCCCGGCTGATCGGTCCGCAGCGGGCGAAGGAGCTGATGTTCTTCGGCGACGCCGTGCCGGCGGCGGACGCGGCGGCGCTGGGGCTCGTCAACCGGGTGGTCCCGGCGGGAGAGTTGGAGAAGATGGCCCGCACCTGGGCCGAACGTCTCGCCCAGGGCCCCACCCGCGCCCTCGCCCTCACCAAGCACCTGGTCAACGCCTCCCTGGACGCGGACCGCACCGCCGCCTTCGCGGCGGAGGCCGCCGCCCAGGAGCTGTGCATGACGACGCGGGACGCGCGGGAGGGCGTGGCGGCGTTCGTGGAACGGCGGACACCGACGTACGAGGGACGGTGAGCGGGGCCGGGGCACGGGGGTCGGTTCCGTCGCGCGGGCGGGGGCGGGGGTGGGGTGCGGGCGGCGCCTCGGATGGGGCCTTCGGGAGACCTGGGGCGGCGCGGACGAAATGCGACGGGGCCGGCACAGGACTAGTCATCTGACAGCACTGCGGTTTCAATGGACGGTGTGATGGGACACGCGGAAATGGCGGCCACCGCCGTTCGATACCTCAGGTCGGCCGGTGCGCCCACGGCCATGGACGCACCGGCGCGCCACCGGCGGCCCGCGCTGCGGACGGTACGGGACGACGAGCGCGCTCCGGCGGTCGACGGCGCC
Organism: Streptomyces sp. NPDC048718; assembly: GCF_043198875.1. Taxonomy (NCBI): domain Bacteria; kingdom Bacillati; phylum Actinomycetota; class Actinomycetes; order Kitasatosporales; family Streptomycetaceae; genus Streptomyces; species Streptomyces sp. NPDC048718. The sequence goes on along the minus strand of NZ_JBICVG010000001.1, from coordinate 363,387 downwards.
GAATTCCGGCGTGTACTCGGGCACTTCGCGAGCGGGGTCACCATCGTGACGGCGCTGGACGAGGACGGGCCGACCGGGTTCGCCTGCCAGTCCTTCGCGTCGCTGTCGCTGGATCCGCCGCTGGTGGTGTTCATGGTGGCGCGTACGTCGACGACTTGGCCCCGGATCGCACAGGCCGGGCGGTTCTGCGTGAACGTACTGGGCGCGGAACAGGGCGAGTTGTGCCGGGCGTTCGCGGTGAGCGGGGCCGACAAGTTCGCGGGTGTGGCGTGGGATCCGGCACCGGCCACCGGCTCGCCCCGGTTGCCAGGCGCGCCGGCCTGGGTCGACTGCGTGATCTCCGCCGTCCATACGGGTGGAGACCATCTGATCGTGGTGGGCCGGGTGGAGGCCCTGGGGACGGCGGCCGACGCCGCCGGGACGGCCGGAAAGTCCGGGGCCGCCGAGGACCCCGCGACCGCCGAGGGCGGGCCGCTGCTGTTCCACCAGGGCCGGTTCGGGCGGTTCAGCCCCCGATGAGGCCGGTGGCCTCGCCGAGGCCACCGAAGACCAGGACGGCGACGACGACGAACAGGCCCCACAGGAACACCCGGAGGGCATAACGCTCGCCGGGTCGCGCGCGGCGGGCGATCAGCGCCGCGACGGACAGGCCGGCCCACCCCGCGAGGCACTCCCGCCAGCTCCCGAACGGCTCGATCACGAGCCCGGCCGCCACCGCCGTGAGCAACAGGTTCCAGACGAGCGCAGGCCCTCCGGCACGCCCCGCGAACCGCTCGCCGAGGAGCACCGACGGGACCACCAGTGCCGCCGAGACCGCCGCCGGCGGAACCATGACCGCCCCCAGCAGCAACGGCAGCAGGACGGCCCCGAACACGATCCCGAAGCCGCCCCCGCCGGTGTCCGGCCCGGCCCCGGCGCCCGCGCCCGTACCTGTCCCCCGCACGTCCCCGAACAGCACGATCAGGACCACGGCGAGCGCGGCCTCCAGGAACAGCACCAGCGTCGAGACCAGCCACATCTCCCGGAAGGAACGCCGAGTCCCCGTCTCCGTCCCAGCCGCCATCGGCCTCACCCCCACCTTCATCACGCGCCGGCCGGGGCTCCGCGTTCCAGGACGTAGAAATCCATGGAGTCCGGATCACCGATGCTGATGAAGAGCTTGGGGCGTTCGCCGGACCCGAACACCGACCACGCGCCGAAGTCGGGGCAGCCCTCGATGACCGCCTCCACCGTCTGATCCCACGGCCCGCGCCCCGGGGAGAAACTCCAGGACCCAATTCCATCGCAGGGCTCACCCGCTTCCCTGAAGCCCCCGTACCCCCGCACGCCACGCGCCGTGGCCTTGCCGTCCGCCATCAGGGTGAGCGTGCCGCCCTTGCCGTCGGAGTACGCGCCGACGGCACCCGCCCGCGTCAGCCGAGGCGGCTCGTACGCCATCCCCGCACACAGACCGATGCCGCTGAGCACAAAGACGGTGACGACGGCGAGCGTTCCCCACAGCCCCACCCGCAGGAACATCACGCCGCCGGTCAAGTGCGGGCGGCCGGGAAGCAGCAGACGGCGGGCCACCAGCGCCGCGATCGCGATTCCGGCCGTGCCCACGAGCCAGATCACCAGCGCCGCGAGGACGCCGGTCCCCAGCGCCGACAGCGCGCCGGGGACCGGCAGAAGAACGACGGCTGCCACCATCGGCACCCAGTACCAGGCCTCGCGTCCGCCGAACCGTCGGCCCGCCCAGCCCGCGAGCACGACCACCAGGGGCACCACCCCGGCCGACAGCACGACATTCCCCAGGGGCACGATCACGGCGGCGAACACCATGAGCAACACCAGGAACACCCAGCCGAGGAAACTGGCCGTGAAGGGCGGGACCGGACTCTCCTGGGTCAGGCTCCACATGACCAGCCCGATCCCGCCGGTCACCGTCTCGGACAGCAGAACGAGCATCGACGCCGAGAAGATCGCGCCTGCCCGTTCGTGCACCCGTGCCCAGGTCTGCGTGGGGGCGGGCACAGCCCCCGCCCCCGTCCCCCGCTCGCCCCACCGACTCCTCGGATTTTCTGAACGCATTCAAATCCCCTCCCGTCCCGCATCCTCCTCCTTGTGGGACGGGCCCATGCGACCGGGGCCCTTTCACGGCGCCCGGGGCGGCGTCGACCCAGGCCAGGGGCCAAGACCGGCGCGCCCCGGCCGCTCCTCACCGATTGCCCCACCTTCGGGGGAACCCTCACCTGTCCGCGTCCATGAGGGGCCAGGTCGGCCATAACGTCCGCGTTATGCCCTGGGGAAGCGACGAGTCAGGCCGGTGGAAGAGGGCGAGCGCGCCGTCCGGGCGTGGGCCCGGTGCGTCGCGCAGGAACACACCGCCGGCGAAGGGTGACGCCATGACCAGCCGCGGAAACCGGGACGCACTCAGGGAGGACGCCTTGCGCGCCCCCGAGGCCGCCGCCGGGTACGAGGCCGCCCGGGTCCGGTTCGAGCTGGGGCGCGCCGTGCGTGAGCGACGCGAGGCGCTGGGGATGACACAGACCGGTCTCGCCCGCCCGGCCGGACTCCAACAGCCCTCAATCGCCCGGTTCGAGGCCGGTGGCACCATGCCCACCCTCCCCATGCTCGAACGTCTCGCGGCAGCGCTCGGCATGCGCTTGCGCATCAAATTCGAGCCCAGGGACCGGGCCGCCGACTGAAGGCCTCTGCCTCAGGCGCCCGCCCCTCGCGCCGCGGATGCCTCCGGCGCGGGCAGCGCCCCGTCCCCGCCCGGACGGCGGATCACCAGGGCCATCAGGGCCGCCACCGCGCACAGCGCGCCGGAGGCGTACCAGACCACGTCATACGCGCCGAAGACGTCCCTGACCAGGCCGCCCGCGAAGGCGATCGCGGCGGCGCCGATCTGGTGCGACGCGAGGACCCAGCCGAAGACGATGGCGCTGTCGGCGCCGTAGTGCTCACGGCACAACGCGATCGTCGGAGGGACGGTGGCGACCCAGTCGAGGCCGTAGAAGACGATGAAGAACAGCATCGGCGGGTGGACGGACGGGGCGAGCAGCATCGGCAGGAAGAGTAGCGAGATCCCGCGCAGCGCGTAGTAGACGGCGAGCAGCCGGCGGGACTCGAAGCGGTCGGTGAACCAGCCGGAGGCGATCGTGCCGATCACGTCGAAGACCCCGATGACGGCGAGGAGTCCGGCGGCCGCCGTCATCGGCATGCCGTGGTCGTGGGCGGCGGGCACGAAGTGGGTCTTGACCAGTCCGTTCGTCGACGCGCCGCAGATCGCGAAGGAGCCGGCGAGCAGCCAGAACGGGCCGGTGCGGGCCGCGCGGAACAGCACGGTGACCGCGCGGCGGGCGGCGCCGGGCACGGGCGCGGGCTTGGGGACGAACTCACCGCCGTACGGGGCCAGTTCCACGTCCGCCGGGTGGTCGCGCAGCAGCAGCCAGACGAACGGTACGGCGGCGAGCGCGGCAAGTGCCGTGGTGACGGCGGCGGGACGCCAGCCGTGGTGCTCGACCAGCCAGGACAGCAACGGCAGGAAGATCAGCTGACCCGACGCGGCAGCCGCCGTGAGGATGCCGGTGACGAGACCGCGCCGGGCCACGAACCAGCGGTTGGTGACGGTCGCGGCGAAGGCCAGCGCCATCGAGCCGCTGCCGAGGCCGACCAGCACGCCCCAGAGCAGGACCAGCTGCCAGGCGGCCGTCATCCACACCGTGAGCAGCGAGCCGAGCGCGATCACGGTCAGGGCGCACGCCACCACCCGGCGGATGCCGAACCGGTCCATGAGCGCGGCGGCGAACGGCGCCGTCAGGCCGTACAGCGCGAGGTTCACCGACACCGCGAACCCGATCGTGCCGCGCGACCACCGGAACTCCTCGTGCAGCGGCTCGATCAGCAGTCCGGGGAGGGAGGCGAACGCCGCCGCCCCGATGATCGTGACGAAGGTGACGGCCGCGACGAACCACGCCCGGTGCACGCGCGCGGGGCGGCCGGGGGCGGGGGCGGCGGATCGGAGAGACGGGGAGGGTGAGGCGGACGGAGAGGACGGGGACGGCGAGGCGGAGGACGAAGAGGTCCCGGTTGTCTGGGTCACGTCACACAGCATCCGGCCCCCCGCCCCCGCGATCCATTGGCCCGGATGACAGCTTTCCAAAGGATCGGGCCAAAGGATCGGGCCAACGGCTCCGGCACCCGGCCGCCCATCGCCTCGGGCCGCTCGGACCGCCCGCCCCGCGCCGGTCCCCGCCCCGCCGGCCCCCGCCTCAGGCCACCCGCCGCAGCGTACGGATCGGCCGCACCAGGAGCAGCGCCGCCACCACCAGCAGCGCGACCCCTGACCCGGCGAGGAGTACCCGTTCCGTGCCGACCTGAGCCGCCACCGGCCCCGACAGGGTGCGCCCGACGCCCATCATGAGCAGCGAGCCGGCGACGTCGTACGCGTGCATCCGGTTGAGCGCGTCCTGCGGTACGTGGGTCTGCACCGTCGTCGACCACATCACCAGCCAGAACGCGAAGGCGGCGCCCTCGACGAGCGCGCCCGCGTACAGCAGCGGCACCGGGGCGCCCGTTCCGAGCAGCACCAGGAACACCGGCAGCCCGAGCAGCGCCAACGCGCCTGCCGCGAGCGGGCGTTGGGGACGCAGCCGGACCGCGAGGAGGCCGCCGACCGCGCTGCCCGCACCCTGGACGGTCATGAGGATGCCGTACGTGGTCGAGCCGTGGTCGCCGGTCACCAGCGTCGCGGTCAGCGGGACCATCGGCCCGCCGACCACCAGACCGTGCACCGTCCAGATGGCGATGACGCCCCACAGCCAGCTTCTTGAACGGAACTCGCGCCAGCCTCCGGCCAGTTCGCGCCCCAGCGACTCGCGCCGCACGGAATCGGCGGGAACGGCCGGCAGCCGCATCAGGGTGAAGCAGAGGGCACTGACGGCGAAGCAGGCGCCGTTGACGGCGAACACCGGGCCCGCGCCGGACAGCGCCACGAGCAGACCGGCGGCGGCCGGGCCCGCCATCACCATCAGCGCCTCGATGACCCGGATGACGGCGTTCGCGCGCTGCACGTCGGGCGCGATCCGCGGAATGGTGGAGGCGACGCCCGGCTGGAAGAGGGCCGAGCCGACACCGCTGAGCGCGGACAGCGCGTAGACGGCCCACAGCGGCGGGCTGCCGAGGCTGAAGGAGACCGCGAGGACGGCGGCGCCGGGCAGCCGCAGCAGATCGGCGAGGATCATCATCCGGCGGGCCGTGAACCGGTCGGCGAGGACCCCGCCGAAGAGGACGAAGAGCGCGAAAGCGGCCGTCCACGCGCCGAGGGTGTAGCCGACGGAGGCGTCCGGGTATCCGGCGCCGGTCAGCGCGGCGGCGAAGGCCACCGGGACCATGCCCTCGCCGAAGACGGCGACCGCTCGGGCGACGAAGAAGAGTCGGAAGTTACGGCCCCAGAGGGACGCGGGCGCCTCCGCGCCCGGCTTCGCGCCGGCGGGCCCGCCTGAACCACCGGGTTCGGCGGAGCCGGAGGATCCGGAAGGGGCGGAAGGTGCGGAAGGTGCGGCGGAAGAGGAAGGGGCGGCGAGCGGGCCGGACCGGGCCGGAAACGGTCCGGTGGCCTCAGACTGATGGGTGTTGTCCGTCACGAACAGACACACGTACCAGCGTGTGGTCTGGACCACCACTGAATTACGGAGGCCGTCCGCCATGCGTCCGCACCGTGTCGTCGTCCTCGCCCTGCCCGGTCTGCTCCCCTTCGAACTCGGCATACCGCACCGGATATTCGGCCGGGCGAAGGACGCCCCGGATCCCCACGGCCGCCCGCTCTACGAGATCCTCACCTGCGCCGTGGCCGCCGCCGGACCGGTCGCGACCGACGCCGACTTCGCCGTCCACGTCGAGCACGGCCCCGAGATCCTGGCCACCGCCGACACGGTCGTCATCCCCGCCTCCTACGAGCTGGGCCCGGTGTACGAGGAGGGCAGGCTCACCGCCGAACTCGCCGCCGCGCTCGCCCACATCCGCCCCGGCGCCCGGCTCGTGTCCATCTGCAACGGCAGCTTCGTACTCGCCGCCGCCGGCCGGCTCGACGGCCGTCCCGCCACCACCCACTGGGCCCTCGCCGACCACTTCCAACGGCTGTTCCCCCGGACCCGGGTGGACGCCGACGTCCTGTTCGTCGACGACGGCGACGTGCTCACCTCCGCCGGCGTGGCCGCCGGGATCGACCTGTGCCTGCACATCGTGCGCCGCGACCACGGCGCGGCCGTCGCCAACCGGGTGGCCCGCAGCACCGTCGTGCCGCCGCACCGCGACGGCGGCCAGGCCCAGTACATCGCCCGCCCACTGCCCGAACCCGGCAGCAGCGGTACGGCCGCCGCCCGCGCCTGGGCGCTGGCCCGCCTCGACGAACCGCTCCAGCTCCGCGACCTGGCGGCCCAAGAGGCGATGAGTGTACGGACCTTCACCCGCCGCTTCCGCGAGGAGGTCGGCCTCAGCCCGGGGCAGTGGCTCACCCAGCAGCGCGTGGAACGGGCCCGTCACCTGCTCGAATCCACCGACCTGCCCATCGACCACATCGCCCGCGACGCGGGCTTCGGGACCGCCCAGTCGTTGCGCACCCACCTCCAGACGGCCATCGGGGTGACACCGCGGGCCTACCGGCGCACCTTCCGCACGGGCGCGCCGGTCGGCTGACCGGCGCGGCGCCGGGCGCCGGGCGCCGGGCGCCCAGCCGCCTTCCGTCTCCGCCAACCCGCCAACCCGCCGTCCGGCTCCGCTCACGCGGTCGGACGCGGCTTCTCCTCCTCGTAGGCCCCCTCGTGGACCTCCTCGCGCACCTCGCTCTCCCCTGCCTCCCCCGGCCGGCGCTCCCCGCGCGCCGGGAGCCCGCGCTCGCCCCAGAATCCGAGGACCGTCAAGGTCACCGTCAGCGCGACGCCGCACAGGATCGCCGTCGAGGGGGCGACGACCTTGAGAAGGCCGCCCGCGAGGGTGCCGCTGGCGGCGTAACCGGCGCCGACGGCCGCGTACATCACCGAGTACCCGGCGGCGACGGCCCCGGGCGGCAGGACCGCGCGCAGGGCGAGGTTACGAGTCAGCATGGCCGGGGCCTGGAGCACTCCGGCGACGGCCAGGGCGACGGCCATCGCGGCGGTCCACGGCAGGACGGCCACGAGCGCGACTCCGACCGAGACGGCCAGCGTCAGGACGGCCGCCTGGACCGGCAGCCGCCCAGGCCAGGAACCGCGCAGACCGTAGAGGAACGCGCCGACCGCCGAACCGAGGGAGAAGCCGGCGAGCAGGGGCCCGGACCAGCCGATCGTGATGGCGCGCTGTTCGAGCAGGGCGGGCAAGATCAGCTCGGCGAGCGCGAGCAGGCTGAGCCCGGCGGCACCGGTGACGTACACGGGCCAGGCGCGGGCGATCAGACGGCCCAGCGAGCTGTCGCTCTTCTTCCCCCGGCCCGCGCGCTTCGCCGTGCCCTCGTCCTGCCAGCCGACCGGCAGCAGCCACAGCCCGGCACCCCCGAGGGCCTGGAGCACCGCCTGGAGCAGCAGCGGTACGGCGGGGTCCATGCCGAGCGCCAGACCGGTGACGAGGGCCGGGGCGACGGACCAGGTGGCGAAGGTCAGCATCGACTCCATGCTCATCGCCTGGGTGACGGCCCGCTCCGGCACCAGGCTGGTCAGCAGGGCGCGCAGCCCGCCGGGTACGGCCGCCGGACCGGCCCCGGCGAGGAACGCGAAGACGCCGAGCAGCACCGGTTGCCCACCGCCGCCCAGCAGCCCGAGCCCGCCGAAGCCGATCGCTCCGGCGGCGAGTCCGGCCGCCAGCTGGGGGCGCGCCCGTTCCGGGTTCATCCTCAGTCCGAACAGAGGCGCGGCGACGATCTCGCCGATCACGTACGCGGCGGCGAGCACCGCGCCCAGGCTGTAGCCGCCGGGCTGCTCGCGGACGAGGAAGACCAGCGCGAGCGGGGCCATGGCGACGGGCAGACGGGAGAAGACGACGACGCCGGACCAGGAGAGGACGGAACGCGTGGCGAGCTGGCGGTAGGACATGGGTGCGACCGTAGGGGAGGTGCGCCGGAGCGCGCATGCCGGAAAGGCCGTTCCCGCCGGATGAACCGCGTATGTCCAACCGCCCGGACCGCCCGGACCGCCCGGACCGCACGGACCGCGCGCCCCGCACTCCGCCCCCGCACGCCCCCCTCCTCAGAACGTGAGCACCGCGCGCGCCACCCTCCCCGCCTCCGCGTCGGCGACCGCCCGCGTGAACTCTTCGACGGGATAGACGGCCGTGACGAGTTCGTCGAGCAGCAGCCGCCCGGCCTGGTAGAGGTCCGCGTACAGCGCGATGTCCTTCTGGGGGCGGGAGGAGCCGTAGCGGCAGCCCAGGATCGCCTTGTCGAGGAACATCGCGGCGGGCGCGAACGCCGCCTCGGCGGCGGGGGCGGTCATGCCGAGCAGGACGGCCTGGCCGTGCCGGTCGAGCAGGTCTATGGCGGTCCGGACGAGTCCGGTGTGGCCGACGCACTCGAAGACGTGGTCGGCGCCGGTGGGCAGGATCTCCCGGACGGCGGCGGGGTCGGCCGAGGTCAGGAAGTGGGTGGCACCGAAGCGGCGGGCGGTGTCCGCCTTGGCCGGGTTGGTGTCGGCGGCGACGATCGTCGCCGCGCCCGCGATCCGCGCGCCCTGGAGGACGTTGAGACCGACGCCGCCGGTTCCGATCACGACGACGGTGTCGCCGGGCGCGACGCGGGCACGGTTGAGAACGGCGCCGACGCCGGTGAGGACACCGCAGCCGAGCAGGGCGGCCGGGGCGAACGGGATACCGGTGGGGATCCGTACGGCCTGGACGGCCTGGACGACGGTGCGTTCGGCGAAGGAAGAGTTGGAGGCGAACTGGAAGAGCGGCACGCCGGCTTGAATGAACGGACGGCCCGGCCGCCCGATCGCCCTCCGGCACATCGTCGGCCGGCCCCGGTCACAATCGGCGCAGGCCCCGCAGTTGGCGAGGGTGGACAGGGCGACATGGTCGCCGGGCGCGACATGGGTGACGCCGGGGCCGACGGCCGCGACGACCCCGGCGCCCTCGTGGCCGAGGACGACGGGCACCGGGAACGGGATCGTGCCGTCGACGACCGCCAGATCACTGTGGCAGAGCCCGGCGGCCCGGATCGTCACCGCCACCTCGCCGGGGCCCGGCTCCCGTACCTCCAGATCGTCGACGACCCGCACCTCCGCGCCGTCGAACACGACCCCTCTCACGACCCGTCCTCCTCAAGGGAGTTCACGTGACCCGAACCCTCCGTACCCTCCGAACCCTCCGTACCCTCCGAACTCTCCGAACCGCCCGAGCCCTCCGAACCGCCCGCGCCTTCCGCGCCTCCCCCACGTCCCGCTCGGTTCGGCCGCGCGCCGGACGCCGCCGCGCGGGCCATCGCCTCCACCTGTCGCAGCAGGGGCATCGGGTCCGTGCCCACGGTCCCGGGCAGGAAGTCCGCGATCCGTTCCGGCGTCCACGGGCCGCCCTCCGCGTACCCCGCCCGCAGTTCCCTGGGCTGCGCCCACACCGCGAGCTTGGGCCCGGCGATCGTGTAGACCTGCCCGGTGATCCGCTCGCCCCCGGCGTCCTTCGCGCGGTCGGAGAGCAGATAGACGACGAGGGCCGCCACGTCCTCCGGTTCGCCGATCTCGGTGAGTTCCACGGGTACGTTGGCGGACATCCGGGTACGGGCGACGGGCGCGACCGCGTTGGCCGTGACGCCGTACTTGTGGAGCCCGAGCGCCGCGCTGCGGACCAGCGAGATGACACCGCCCTTGGCGGCCGCGTAGTTGGCCTGGGCGACCGAGCCCTGGTGATTGCCGCTGGTGAAGCCGATGAGGGTGCCCGAGCCCTGGCGGCGCATCACGGCGGAGGCGGCGCGGAAGACGGTGAAGGTGCCCTTGAGGTGGGTGGCGACGACCGGGTCCCACTCCTCCTCCGACATGTTGAAGAGCATCCGTTCGCGCAGGATGCCCGCGACGCACACGGCGCCGTCGATCCGGCCATACGCGGCGAGTGCCACATCGACGAGCCGCTGCCCGCCCGCCATGGTCGAGATGTCGTCGGCGACGCCGACCGCGGTGCCGCCGGCCGCCTCGATCTCCTTGACGACCGCCTCGGCGACCGCGCTCGTCGGCTCGCCGCCCTCGATCGAGACCCCGTAGTCACCCACGACGACCTTGGCCCCGTGGGCCGCGCAGGCCAGGGCGACCGCGCGGCCGATCCCCCGCCCCGCGCCCGTCACGGCGACGACCTTTCCTGTCAAGAAGTTCCCCACGCCGACCCCTTCCCGCACTTTCTGACGGCCCGTTAGATTCATGCGTGGGCTGGATTCTACGACCCGTCAGATACCGGAGAACAAGACCCCGGAGCCGCCCGATGCCCTCTCCCGCACCCTCTCCCGCCCCTTCCCCCGAACCGCGCCCCGCGACGCCGCCCGCGTCACCGCTCGCCCCGCCGCCCGCATCCCTCCCCGCCGAGTTCCACGAGATCGCCGCACGCGTCAACAACTGGGGCCGCTGGGGCCGGGACGACGAGATCGGCACGCTCAACCTGATCACCGACGAGTCGGTACGGGAGGCCGCCGTGACCGTCCGCCGCGGGCTGCGCATACCGCTCGCGCTGGAGCTGAAGCAGGACGGCGTCCAGACCGGGGTGATCCCCGGGCGGATCAATCCGCTGCACGTCATGGTCCAGGTCAATCAGGAACTCTTCGGCCCCGGCACCATCGCGACCAGCGACGACATGGTGACCCTCGGACTCCAGGCGGGCACCCACTGGGACGCCCTCACCCACGCCTCGCACTCCGGCCGGATCTACAACGGACGCCCCGCCGCGACCGTCACCGCCCACGGCCGGTCCGCGTTCAGCGGCATCCACACCGCCCGGCATGTGATCGGCCGGGGCGTGCTGCTCGACGTGGCCGCGGCCAAGGGGGTCGACCGGCTGCCCGGCGGTCACGCCGTCACGCCCGAAGACCTGGACGAGGCAGCCGAGTTCGGGCGGGTCGCCGTACGGCCCGGGGACCTCGTCCTCGTACGGACCGGTCAACTGCGGTCCTATCTGGGCGGCGACCGGCACGGTTACGCCTTCCCGTCCCCCGGCCTGTCCGTCCGTACACCCGAGTGGTTCCACGCGCGGGATGTGGCGGCGGTCGCCAACGACACGCTCACCTTCGAGATCTTCCCGCCTGAGATCGAGGATTTGTGGATGCCCGTGCACGCCCTCGACCTGGTCGAGATGGGCATGCTCCAGGGACAGAACTGGAATCTCGAAGAGTTGTCCACAACCTGTGCACAGGAAGGCCGTTACGCGTTCCTGCTGTCGGCGACGCCCGAACCCTTCGTGGGTGGCACCGGCGCACCGGTCGCACCGGTGGCCCTGCTGTGAACCGGACCCCGCGGCCGCGCACCCACGCGTCCGCCGGCACGTCGGCGCGCCGTGAACTGTAGCGCGCGCACCGGGCGCGCGGACCGGGCGGGAAGACCGCGGGTGGCGGCGCACTCGCGCGCGCCCCGAGCACGGCACGACAGCCGCCACCCGTCACGACCCGCGCTCGCCGAGGGGGCACGCCCCTCGACTCCCCTCGCACAACGAATCGCTCACCCCAGGGTGATCAGTGCGCCATGGCCCGTCAACAGTGCACCCGACCGGGTGACATCCACCACGCCGGTCCCGCGCCTGTCCCCTGGGCCGTCCCCGCGCTGGGGGCCGGCACGGCGGGCCGCTCGTCGCGGGGTCCAGTGACGGCGGGCCCGGTGACGGCAGGCCCGGCGGCGGACTCGGTACGGCCGGACCCGGCCACCTCACCCTCCTCCGTCCCGGCACGTCCGGACTCGACACCGACGGTCTCGGTACGCACGGGCTCCACCCGGTCGACCTCGCACCAGATGCTCTTGCCCGCGCCCTCGCGCTGCCAGCCCCACCGGTCGGCCAGACCGTCGACCAGTTCCAGACCGCGCCCGTTCGTCGCGTCGCCGTCCGCGCGCCGGGGTGCCGGCGGCCGGTCGCTCACATCGACGACCTCGACCCGCACCCCCGCCCCGCCGAACAGCATCCGCAGCACGGCCGGGCAGCCCGTGTGCACCACCGCGTTGGTCACGAGCTCGGAGATGAGCAGCACCAACGTCTCCGCCAGCGGCTCGTCCTCCTCTATGCCCGACCGGGCGAGCCGCGACCGCGCCCACCGGCGGGCACGCCCCACCTCGGCCGGGTCCGCCCCGACCTCCAACTGAACCTGAAGCACCTGCACCGTTCACACCATCCGAACCGGCGTCACCGACGACCTAACGGAACGTGATTCCCTTGTGGGACAGCATGGTTGACGTACAGTCACCGCAACAAGCGCTTCGGGCATATTCCAGCGCGAAGGAGTACGCATGGTCCATACTGTGCGACGCACGCTGCGGGGAGTCGAACGAGGGCGCGTAAACCCCCTCGAAAGGGCGTGAATCGCGGGCATCCCGGGATCCGGAGCCGCCTCGGTGGCGGCACCGGCGTGATCCGGGCCCACAAGCACTCGCATCCAACGGAGCGTACCGGAGCAGGCCGCCGACTCCAGGCCGTGACGGCTCCGGTACGGGCCCCGATCGGGCGCGGACGCTGCGTGACGCCCGCTAGAAGGTGCCCGGCAGGCTCGCCGCCACCGCCTCCTCCGCCGCCGCGCCGCCCCCCGGGCGGGCGGCCCGCACCCAGGCTCGCTTCAGATGCAGATGGACCTCTGCTTCCCAGGTGAAGCCCATTCCGCCGTGCACCTGAAGGCAGTCGCGGGCGCACTCCACGGCGGCCTCGTCGGCGAGCAGCCGGGCGCCCGCGATCTCGACCGGGTCGGCGGTGACGGCGGCGGCGTAGACGGCGGCGCGGGCTACTTCCGTTCGGACGAGCATGTGCGCGCACATTTGCTTGACGGCTTGGAAGGCGCCGATCGGCTGCCCGAACTGCTCGCGTACGCGCGCGTGGGCGACGGCGAGGGCGGTGGTACGGCCCGCGCTCCCGAGCTGTTCGGCGGCGGAGAGCAGGGAGGCCTCGCGCGCCCGGGTCTCCTCGGCACCGGGCTCATCCCCGTGCCCGTACTCATCCCCGCACCCGTACCCATCCACGCTCCCGTACCCATCCACGCTCCCGTACCCGTCCCCGGCATATGCCTCGCCGCGCTCGCCTCCCCGGCCGGCCCCGCCCCCCGGCAGCCGGTGCAGGGGCGTGAGCGGGTCGACCGACCGAATCGGCACCGCTTCCCCGTCCCTCGCGTCCCCCAGCACCACGTCCGCCGCGTCCCGCCACTCCACGAGCCCGCCGGCGGCCCGGGTCACCACCACCGCCCCCTCCGCCGCGCCCGGCACCCGCCCCGCCGCCAGGTGGGTCGCGACGAGCGGCCCCGGCAGCAGCGCCCGGCCCGCCTCCTCGAAGAGCAGCACCGCCTCGGGCAGCCCGAGCCCGACCCCGCCCGCGTCCTCAGGGAGCCGCAGCGCGAAGAACCCGGCCGCGCCCAGCTCCCGCCACAGCCCCCGGTCCAGCGCCGCGCCACCCCCGCCGCCCCCGCCGCCCGCGACACCGCACCCGTCGACAGCGGCGTCGACGGCGGCCCGTAGCACCTCCGGCCCGAAACGGCGGCCGAGCACATCCCGTATCCCGCGCACCAGCGCCCGCTGGTCGTCGGTGAGCCGGAAATCCATGGGGTGTCTCACCGGCCCTTCGGCAGGCCGAGCACGCGCTCGGCGACGATGTTCCGCTGGATCTGCGAGGTCCCGGCGGCGATCGTGTACGACAGCGAGGACAGCCGGTCCCGGTTCCACTCCCGCCCGAGGTCGAGCGCGTCGGGGCCGAGGACGGCGGCGGCCGCGTCGTACAGCTCCTGACGGACGTGCGAGTAGCGCAACTTGAAGACGGAGCCACCGGCCCCGGGCACCCCGCCACTGGCGGCGGCCTCGCTCACGTTCCACTGGATCAGCCGCCACAGGGCCTGGAACTCGGCGCCGAGCCTGCCGAGCCGGCGGCGCAGGACGGGGTCGCCCCAGCGGCCGTTCTTCCTTGCCGCGACCGCGAGTTGGCCGAGGACGCGACGGCAGGCGACGACCTCGCCGACGAAAGCGGTGCCGCGTTCGAAGGAGAGCGTGACGAGGGTGACGCGCCAGCCGTCGTTCTCCGCTCCGACCCGGTTGCCGACCGGGACGCGTACCTCGTCGAGGAACACCTCCGCGAACTCGGCCGTCCCGGCGAGGGTGCGCAGCGGCCGTACGGTGATCCCGGGGGCGTCCATGGGCATGGCGAGCCAGCTGATGCCGCGGTGCTTCGGGGCGTCGGGGTCGGTGCGGACGAGGAGTTCGCACCAGTCGGCGACCTCGGCGTGCGAGGTCCAGATCTTGTGGCCGGTGACGACGTAGTGATCGTCGTCGCGGACCGCACGGGTGCGCAGCGCGGCCAGGTCGGAACCGGCCTCGGGTTCACTGAAGCCCTGGCACCACACCTCGTCGCCGCGCAACACCGGCTCCAGCCAGCGGCCTTGTTGCTCGGGGGTGCCCTCGGCGGCGATGGTGGGGCCGGCGTGGAGCAGTCCGACGAAGCCCGCGCCGACGTACGGGGCGCCCGCCCGTTCGGTCTCCTCCAGGAAGATCAGCCGCCGGGTCGGGGAGGCGTCCCAGCGGACGTGGCCGTATCCGGCATCGTAGAGCCGCCGTTGCCAGCCGCAGTCGTACGCGCGCCGGGCGGGCCAGTCCGACGGGTCGGGGCGGGGCGGGAGTTGGGGCAGTGCGCGGCCGAGCCAGTGGCGCAGCCGGGCTCTGAACTCTTCTTCCTCGGTGGAATAGGCGAGTTCCATCGGACAAGGCCCCCCAGTCGAGATCCATCAGACGAGGTCCATCAGGCAAGACACCTCGGACAAGCTCCATCAGACGAGGTCCAGGCCGAGCATGCGGATGGCGTTGCCGCGCATCAGCTTGTGGATCGTCGCGTCGTCCAGGCCGCGGACGTGGTCGAGGGCGACCTGCTTGGTGTGCGGGAAGGTGGAGTCGACGTGCGGGTAGTCGGTCTCGAAGGTGGCGTTGTCGCGGCCGACGACGTCGAGCGAGGCGATGCCGTGCTTGTCGCGGAAGAAGCAGCAGAAGATCTGCCGGTAGTAGTACGTGGACGGCGGCTCGGGGATCAGCTCGCGCACCCCGCCCCAGGCGCGGTGCTCCTCCCAGACGTCGTCGGCGCGTTCGAGCGCGTACGGAATCCATCCCATCTGCCCCTCGCTGTAAGCGAGTTTGAGCTGCGGGAAGCGCACCAGGACGCCGGAGAAGAGGAAGTCCATCATCGAGGCCATGGCGTTGTTGAAGCTGAGTGACGCCTGGACGGCGGGCGGGGCGTCCGGGGAGGCGGCCGGCATCTGCGAGGACGAGCCGATGTGCATGTTGACCACGGTCCCGGTCTCCTGGCACACGGCGAAGAAGGGATCCCAGTAGCCGGAGTGGATCGACGGCAGCCCGAGGTGGGTGGGGATCTCCGAGAAGGTGACGGCCCGGACGCCGCGGGCCGCGTTGCGCCGGATCTCGGCGACGGCGAGCCCGATGTCCCACAGCGGGATGATGCACAGCGGGATGAGCCGGCCGCCGGAGCCGCCGCACCACTCCTCCACCATCCAGTCGTTGTACGCGCGTACACAGGCGAGCGCGACCTCCTTGTCGTGCGCCTCCGCGAAGGTCTGGCCGCAGAAGCGCGGGAAGGTCGGGAAGCACAGGGACGCCTCGACGTGATTGAGGTCCATGTCCGCGAGCCGGGCGATCGGATCCCAGCAGCCGCGCCGCATCTCCTCGCGGGTGATGCCCTCCAGGGTCATCTCGTCGCGGTCGAAGCCGACGGCGGCGATGTTGCGCTTGTACGGGAACCGGAGGTCCTCGTAGATCCACCAGTCGGTGGGCGGCCCGTCGGGGTCCATCGTGATGCGGTACGCGCCGCCGACGTAGGCGAGTTCGCCGATCCCCGCGGTGAGCGGCCGGGGGCCGCGATCGCGGTATCGGGCCGGGAGCCAGGTCGCGAAGAGATGGGCGGGCTCGATCACATGGTCGTCGACGCTGATGATGCGGGGCAGTTCCGTCATGACCCCTCCCGGGATCTGATGGTGCGTCAGATGGCGACTGAGCCAGGCTAGCCCCGCACCCCTGGACCGACAAGGACCCTCCCCCTACGCTCTCCCCCATCGATCTGACGCGGCGTCAGGATGTGTGGGTGTGCCGTACGTCCGGGGCGAGGGGGAACGGATATGTCCGAGAGCGACGGCGGTGCGGCCGGGGTGGACGGCGCGGCCGACGTGACCGGGGTGGACGACGTGCACGGGGCGGACGGGGTGGCCGCGGCAACCGAGGCGGACGATCCGGTCGCGGAGGCGTACGCCCTCGGCGCCTCCCGCACCCTGTGGGAACTCGTCGTACGCCGCGCCGAGCGCACCCCCGACCGCCCGGTCCTTCTCCAAGGCGACCGCGTTCTCACCTTCGGCGGCCTGCGCGACCGCGCCGAGCGCGTCGCCGCCGGTCTGTACGGCAAGGGCGTACGCGCCGGGACGGTCGTCGCCTGGCAGCTGCCCACCCGTATCGAGACGGCGGTCCTCGCCCTCGCGCTCGCCCGCCTCGGCGCCGTACAGACCCCGATCGTCCCGTTCTCCCGCGACAAGGAGACCGGCCACGCGCTCCGCGCGTCCGGCGCCGCGTTCTTCGCCGTCCCCGGCCTCTGGCGCGGCTTCGAGCACACGGCGATGGCCCGGCGGCTCGGCGCGCGCGGAGTCTTCGAGGTGTACGGGCCAGGCACCCTCCCCGACGGCGACCCGGCCGCCCTCCCACCGCCGCCCGCGCCCGCCGACGGCACGGCCGTGCGCTGGATCTACTGGACCTCGGGCACCACCTCCGACCCCAAGGGCGTACTGCACACCGACCGTTCACTGATCGCGGGCGGCTCCTGCCTCGCCCACGCGCTGCGCCTCACGGCCGGCGACGTCGGCTCGATGGCCTTCCCGTACGCGCACATCGGCGGCCTCGACTACACGGTGATGCTGCTGTTGTACGGGTTCCCCGCCGTCATGGTCGAACACTTCGCGCTTCCCGCCGCCCTCGCCGAGTACCGCCGCCACGGCGTCACGACGGCCGGCGGCTCCACCGCCTTCTACGCGATGTTCCTGGCCGAGCAGCGCAAGCGGCCCGGCGAACCGCTCCTCCCCGCCCTCAGGCTGCTCGCCGGCGGCGGCGCGCCGAAGCCGCCCGAGCTCCACCACGCGGTGGTCCGCGAGCTGGGCTGCCGGCTCGCCCACGGCTACGGCATGACCGAGGTCCCGATGATCACCATGGGCGACCCGGCCGACACCCCCGAGAACCTGGCGACGACCGAGGGCCGCCCGCCCGCCGGCATGGAGATCCGGATCACCGCCGGCGACGGCGGGCCCCGCGCGACCGGCGAGGTGGGCGAGGTCCGGCTGCGCGGCGAGGCGGTGTGCCGGGGGTATCTGGACCCGGACCAGACGGCCGAGGCCTTCGACGCGGACGGTTTCCTGCGCACCGGCGACCTCGGGCGGCTGACACCAAGCGGTCATCTCGTCCTCACCGGGCGCCTCAAGGACGTCATCATCCGCAAGGGCGAGAACGTCTCGGCGAAGGAGATCGAGGACCTGCTGCACGAACACCCCGGCGTCGGGGACGTGGCCGTGATCGGGCTCCCGGACGCCGAGCGCGGCGAGCGGGTGTGCGCGGTGGTCGAGCAGCCGCCGGGCGCCACGCCGCTGACCCTGGAGACGGTCACGGACTTCCTGCGCGGGGCGGGCCTGTCCCCCGTCAAGCTGCCGGAGCAGCTGGAGGTGGTGGACGCGCTGCCGCGCAACGACACCCTGCGGAAGGTGCTCAAGTACAAGCTGCGTGAGTGGTACGGGACGGGGGCGGGCCCGGGGCCGGACTGAAGCGGAAACGGAGGCGGAGGCAGAGGAGGAGGCGGACCGCGACGGAGGAGACGCGGGGCTCAGGCAGCCTTCGCCGTGGCCATCAGGGTGCCGAGGGAGCCATCCGGCGATGGGATGACATCGGCTTGGACGTCGGTGAAGCCGTGGCGCTTGAGGGCATCGGCCCACTGCTCGGGGGTGTACTGCCAGCGCAATACCGTCAGCTCGGTCTCGCGGCCTTCCAGCCATGGGCCGCCCATCTTTTGGGCGCCGTACTGGCCGGTGAGGGGCTCGCGGTGAGAGAAGCCGAAGACGCCGCCGGGGGCGAGGCGGCGGGCGATGCGGGGGAACAGTTCGTCGGGGTCCGTGAACCAGACGGCGCCCCACGTGGAGTAGATCGCCTCCCACAGCCGCATGTCCTGGTCGAGGAAGGCACAGGCTTCGGCGTGTACGAATTCCAGGCCGGCGGTGTCGTGCCAGAACCCGCGGGCGCGGTCGACCTGAACGGCGGAGAAGTCGACGGCGGTCACCTCGATGCCGGAACGAGCAAGGAAGGCGGCGTTCCCACCTTCGGCCGGACCGAGGTCCAGCGCGGTCTTGGGGGTGCCGAGGATCTCGGCGCCGGGGCCGATACCGGGCAGACCCGTCCAGTCGAACCGGTCGGCCGCCGGGCGCCGCTGGGGCACCTCGCCGCGGTGGGGGTGGTACTTGTCCCAGTATTCGGCGGGGGTGTCGGGGGCGCTGGACATGAGGCTCCTCGGGAGGTTCTCGGTTCCGGTGCTCGCGACGCTACCGCCGGCACTCCCGTGGCGGAGGAGAAAGCCGAGAACTCCCACATACAGGGATAAAGGGAGCCCGGAGGCGCGCGGGGCGCCTCCGGGTGTGAGCGGGCCTCGCGCCTACGGGATCAGTGGCACTTCGCGCCGGGGCGGCACGGGCCGCACTTGGCGTAGTCGGCCTCCCACAGCTTCCAGTCCACCTCGAACCCGTTGCCGTGGATGATCTGCGCGGTGCGCTCCACCGAGCCGTCGTGCTTGAACGCGACCTCGGGGATGTGCTCCAGGAACCGGCCGTCGAAGTGCTCGTGGGAGAACTCGCGGTAGTTCTTGGTGTCGAGGATGAACACGTGCACGGCGATGTCGACGATCCGGCCGCAGCACATCTCCGACGGCGTCGGCTCGTCCCACTTCTCCATCGCGGTGATCAGGTAGGTGATGGCCGCGTGGAACAGGCGGGTGGCCATGACCTCGTCGAACGGGTAGTCCCGCATGAGGAGGGTGACCTCGCGGTCCCAGACCTCGGGCTTCACGTAGTCGCGGGGATCGCGGTACTCGCCGACGTCCTGCTTCACGGGGGTGTCGAGCGCGATGGTCATGTGGTGCTCCTCTCGATCGTGCTTCGAGTGGTGCAGGGGTGATTCCACCCGGAGCAAGTGGACGGCTCCGGGGTGGAACACCGTAGAAAGCCAGAGGAGTCGATCTCAACGAAGTTGCGACTTATTGCGGAAATTCATCCCAGGGAGCCGAGCGCCGCGGTGATCAGCGCGCGAGCGTCGTTTCCGTAGACCGCCATCTTCGACAGCTCTTCGAACGCCTTCGCATAGTCGGCGAGTTCGCATGGCTGAACGACACCGATTCTCGCGGTGAGGGTTTCCACTGCCACCCGACGGTCGTCGTACAGGTAGAACGCCTCAAGAGGCCAGACCGTGCGCTCGGCGGTGAAGGGGATGATCCCGAGGGAGACCGAGGCCAGCGGCATGACGGTGAGCAGGTGGCGGAGTTGACCGGCCATGGCCTCCGCGTTCCCGACGCGGGCGCGCAGCACCCACTCCTCCATGAGCACCGCGTACCGGTGGCCGCCCTCGTAGAGGAAGCGGGACCGGGCGACGCGGGCCGCGACTGCTTCGGCGACATCGTCGGGGGTGCCCTGGAAGCGGGTGATGCTTCCCAGGAGGGCCGTCGCGTAGGCGGGGGTCTGGAGGAAGCCGGGCACGACGTTGGAGACGTAGACGCGCTGGAGGGACGCCTGGGCGTTGGAGGTGTAGGCGTTCTCCTGAGACTGGCGAAGTCCGTTCCGGTGGAGTCTGCGCCACTCCTGGTACATCGAATCGACGGCACGGGAGATGGCGATCAGGTCGTCCACCTGGTCCTCGGCACCGCAGGCAGCGCACCAGGCGCGGATGTCCGCGCCGGACGGCGCAGCCTCGCCCTTCTGGATACGGGTGGTCTTCGCGGGATGCCAGCCGCACCGGGCGGAGAGTTCCCGACCGGTGAGAGCGGCGTCCTCGCGGAGGTGCGACAGGCGCACGCCGAGGGCTTCCCGGCGGCCTGGGCGCTGGAGGAGGGGGATGCGGCCATGGGAACGCGCCGAGGGTCAGACGGCGTACTGGTCGTGCGGGATGCCACGCTCCCACACCGTCTCGAACGCCACCTCGCACAGTTTCACCACGGCGGGCTCCTCGCTCCACACCTTCGGCTCATCGGGGTGCCAGTCGCCGTCACCAGTCCAGTTGTGCAGCTGGACCAACCGGCCGTCGAACAGCCAGAAGTCCGTCCCCGGCAAGGCGATGTCGAAGGCGCGGCGGCGGGGCAGCCAGCGGACACTCTCGCCCGCGTCGATGTTCATCCGGGTGCCGGCGTGCTCGTATCGGATGTAGTCGGTGACCGGTTCGGAAACGATCCGGGCCCGGCGGATGACGACGCCACGGGAAGCGGCGGACGAGACCATCTCCAGCCAGTTCCGGCGTTCTGCCCGCTGCGCTTCCTCGTCCCACTCGCCGCGCCGGAACGCCGCGAAGATGTCGGCCTCGCCGGCTACCCCGTAGCTGTCACGCATCTCCAGATGAACCGCTGACGTCTGTGTCCGCTCCAGTAGATCCGCGAAGCTGGGCACGTTCTGCGGCATTGCACGCCTCCCTCAACATCGGCACCATGCGGGCCGGGATACGGATCACTGACTCGTGCGCGGGGATGCCTGGAGCGTGGCCGGGGACCCACTGGGTCCGGTCGATCCGGGCCCGAAGTACCTCCTCGGCGGTCACCCCCTGGATGACCAGGTCGGCGGTCTCCTCCTCCACCCACACCGTGGGAGAGCCCTCCTCACCGGTGTGGGGATCCATCCCGACGAACTGTAGATCCATGGCGATCTCCCCTGTCCAGCAGTTGCGGACGCTTGCGCATGATGACGCTGGTCGAGGGCACCGTGGTGGTCAAGGCCGGGGGACAGGATTGACCCGATCCGGTACGCAGAGGCGGGCGGCAGCCCCCGCGCCCCGATGAGTGCCGGGGCGAGGGCTGCTGTCCGAGGGTCAGGCCGACATCGGCCGGGGCCGGCCCTCGACCGCGACGGCCGCGGGGACGTCCGCGTACACGTCGAACAGGCGGCGCACCCCGAGCGCGGCGAGCACCCGGTTCATCTGCGCGCCGTCGTCGAGGCCCGGCGCGGGCAGGATCAGCCGGAGCCGGCCGCCGCACGAGCGCATCAGCCGGCGGGCGGCGATCAGCACACCGACGCCGCTGGAGTCGCAGAAGCGGACGGCCGACAGATCGAGGACCACGTCGTGCCGGCCGCCGGCGACGGCCGCGTGCACCCGCTTGCGGATCAGGGGGGAGGTGACGAGGTCGAGTTCCCCCCGGACGCGCAGCACGGTCCACGGTTCCTGCTCGTCCTCGTCGAGCTGGATCGTCACGAGCGGCACCTCTCGGGGTGGGGCGGCGGGGGCGGTGGAGCAGAGGAGGAAAGGCCCGAACGGGGGCAAACGGAGGCGAGTCTTCCTGTCCCCTCCCGCTGCCCGCTCCCGGCCGTCCGAAACCCCCGCGGTCGCCCTTGACGCGTTCCTTACCACCCCGTACCCCCTCAAGGGAGCACTTGCGACAAACCGGAGTGCGCCGCCCCGGAGCGCACTACTTTGGAAGGGACAAAGGCCGGACGCGCTGTCGGGAGGGCATCGGATGGCGGCGAAGGACACGCCCCTGCGCTGGGACCGCAGGATGCAGCAGCGACTGGCGCGCGGAGAGGCGGCGGCGCTCGGCGAGCTGTACGACAAGTTCGCCAGCCTCGTGCACAGCCTGGCCCACCGCGTCCTCGACGACGACGAAGCCGCCGACCAGGTCACCCGCGAAGTCTTCGGCTACATCTGGGAGAACCCCGACGCCTACGACCCCAAGGAGGGCAACCTCCGCGCCTGGGTGGCCCGGCTGACCCAGCGGCAGGCCGTCTACCGGCTGCGGGAGGCGGAGGCACGGGCGTACGCGGAGCGCGGCGAGGGATCGGCGGAGGAAGTGGAGCTGAAGGTACGCCGGGCCTCGGTCGCGGCTCGCGCCGACTTCATCGTGACCTCCATGCCGACGCCGCTGCGCCAAGCCCTGGAACTGGCGTACTTCCAGCGCCGGGACTACCGGCAGACCGCCGCCGACCTCGGGGTGACCGAGGACGAGGCGCGCCGCCGGCTGCGGCTCGGTCTCCAGCTCCTGTCGACCGCGAACGCCAGGCCGCTGGAGGGCTCCTCGCCGCCCGGCCACGGTGGTTACGGACGGGCGCTGTGAGCACCGGGCGTGACGATCACGAGGGGGTCGCCCGCGCTCCGTGGATACCGGGGCCGCGCCTGGCGGCCGACGACCACGCGGATCTGACCGCGCCGCCGGTGCCCGGCTCTTCGCCCTCGTCGTCATCGGGACCGGTGCCGGCACCGGCATCGGCGCCATCGGGCACGCTGCCGGGAGCGGACACGGGAAGGGGCACGGGAGCGGAATCCGAACCGCGATCGGAACCGGAACCGGAACCGGAACCGGAACCGGAACCGGAGCTGCCGCACCGGGTGCTCACCTCACTGCTCGGGGCCTGGGCCCTGTCGGCCTGCTCGGCCTCGGAGACCCTGGCCGTCGAGGCCCATCTGACCGAGTGCGCGACCTGCGCGGACGAGGCGCTGCGGCTGCGCGACGCCGTCGGACTGCTGCACGCCGAACGCGATCTGGACCTGGACCCGCTGCTGCGCTCGCGCGTCCTGGAGAACTGCCTGGGCCGCCGCCCGGCCCGGATCCCGGTGCCCACGTGGGCGACACCGTACGACGCGGAGACCGCGCGGCTCGACGCGCTGCTGCGGGACATCGGCGAGGCGGAGTGGCACGCGCCGCTGCGGCTGCGCTGGTTCGAGGGCGAGCGGAGGGTGAACCGGAAGACGACGGTGGCCGGGGTGATCGGCCATCTGCTCGCCGTCGACGGGCTGGTCGCGGCCTCCCTCGGCCTCGACGACCCGCTCGGTCCCGGCATAGGCGAGCTGTCGCCGGCCGAGCGGACGGAGGCGTACTGGGGCGGCTCCGCCGAGCCGCCGACCCGCGCGGTCCGCGAGCCCTGGCGGGAGCAGAGCCACACCCTGATCCGTACGGTGTCGTTCGCGGGACGCGGGATCGCGGACCTGACGGTCACCTACGGGGACTTCGCCATGCCGCTGCGGGACGCGCTCCTGGAGCGGGCCTTCGAGTGCTGGGTGCACGCCGAGGACATCGCGGACGCGGTGGCGTATCCGTACGAGCCGCCCAGCGGCGCCCATCTGCACGGCATGATCGACCTCGCGGCGCGGCAGCTCCCGGCGGCCCTGGCCGGGCGCCGGCGTTCGGGTCTCGCGGCACCGGCCCGCGAGCTGGTGGCGGCGGGCGCGCCGGGGCGTTCGCTGCATCTGGAGATCGAGGGCGCGGGCGGCGGGCACTGGTTCATCGCGCTCGACTCGCCGGCGGCGCGGGGCTCGCGCGAGCACACGGTGGCGCAGGTGGCCATGGACGGGGTCGAGTTCTGCCAGCTGGTCGCCGGGCACGTACCGCCGGAAGAGGCGGCGGTGGGTCAGGACGGCGACCGCGAGGCCATCCGCGACGTCCTCTCGGCGGCGGCTGCCCTGAGCCGTATCTAGTGCTGCGACCGCCGGGCCTGCCCGTATCCGACGGACCCGCCGTACCTGCCGTGCGGGTGAGGGCGCGCGCGGGCGCCGCGCGGCGGTGGCCCGGCCGGTCCCGCCGCGCGGCATAGTTCTCCGCGCACGCGGCCCGGACCGAGGCTGGACCGAGGCCGGACCGAGGGGGGGCAGACCAGGAAGGCACCTCGTGGACACCTCGACTCTGGCTCGGATCGAAGCCGCCGTCGGCGGCGGCAAGGTCGTCGTCGCCGCGGACGACGACACGATCGTGGCCCTCGTCCAGCAGGCCATCAAGAGCGGCAGGACCGCTTCCTTCTACCTCTCCCGCGCGCAGGCCCGCACCCTCCGGGAGCTGCACTGGACGCCCGAACTCGTCCGGGCTTCCCACCTGAAGGAGGTGTCGGCGGAGGAGAAGGCGCTGATCGAGGCGGAGCTGGGGGTCGCGGACCTCGGTACGTTCCGGTTCGGCCGCTTCAGCTGCAAGAACGGCCATGTCTTCACCGCGCTCGACTTCCTCCGGCACGGGGTGCGGGCGCACGGCAGGGACACGGTGAAGGCGATCTTCGAGCTGCGCGACACGGCCTTCGTGCGCGTCAACCCGCACTTCGACGTCCGCTGCGCCACCTGCGACGAGCCGATGGAGGGCGGCATCACCTACGAGGGCGACACCTACGGCGGCTGCTCCTACCCGGACCCGCCGGTCTGCCAGTGACCGACCGCCCCCGTCCCCTGCCCCCGTGCGTACGGGAGTGGGGGCAGGGGACGGGGCGACGGGGAAGGCAGTGGGGAGAAGACGTCAGTCGAAGACGACGGTGCGGTGGCCGTTGAGCAGGATGCGGTGCTCCGCGTGCCACTTGACCGCGCGGGCCAGCGCCTGGCACTCCACGTCGCGGCCGATCGCCACCAGCTGGTCCGGCGTGACCTCGTGGCCGACGCGGGCCACCTCCTGCTCGATGATCGGGCCCTCGTCGAGGTCGGCCGTCACATAGTGCGCCGTCGCGCCGATCAGCTTCACGCCCCGGGCGTGCGCCTGGTGGTACGGCTTCGCGCCCTTGAAGCTCGGCAGGAAGGAGTGGTGGATGTTGATGATCCGCCCGGTCAGCTGCTTGCACAGGTCGTCGGAGAGCACCTGCATATAGCGGGCGAGGACGACCAGTTCGACGTTCTCCGTCCGCACCAGGTCGAGAAGCTCGGCCTCGGCGCTCGCCTTGGTGTCCTTGGTGACGGGAATATGCCGGAACGGAATCCCGTACGAGCCCACCAGTTCGGCGAACTCGGTGTGGTTGGAGACCACGGCGACGATCTCGACCGGCAGCGCGCCGATCCGCGAGCGGAACAGCAGATCGTTCAGGCAGTGGCCGAACTTCGACACCATCAGCACGACGCGCATCCGGTCGTCGGCCCGGTGGAGCTGCCAGTCCATCGCGAAGGAGTCGCCCACCGCGGCGAAGCTCGCCCGCAGCTTGTCCACCGTCACCGGCGCCTCGGCGGAGAAGTGGACCCGCATGAAGAAGAGACCGGTGTCCCGGTCTCCGAACTGCTGACTGTCCTCGATGTTGCAGCCGGTGATGAAGAGATAGCTCGACACGGCGTGCACGATGCCCTGCTTGTCGGGGCAGGAGAGGGTGAGGACGTACTGGTCGGTCATTGGCCCAGCCTGCCACACCCGATGGGCCGCTTCACCGAACCGTCCGTCAGACGGACGGTTCGGACGGATGTCGGAGGGACGGTTCGGACGGGCGGTTCGGACGGACGCCGGACGAGCACCGACGGACGCCCGAGCCGGCCGGCCGGGGGGCCTTGGGCCGAGGGGCCGGAGATCGCTCCTGCCCCCTCCCGCCTCGGCCGCGCCCCAGCCTCGCCTCAGCCGCGCCTCACGCCGCCCGCGTCATGATGCGGATGACGTCGAGCGAGTGCGGCGGCGCGTCCGGCTCGTCGCCGTCCGCCGCGGCCATCCGTATGTGCGCCTCACGGGCGGCCTGGACGGCGTCCGGCCACTCGGGGTGGTCGAGGAACGCGGAGACCGGGGCGTCCGTACCGACCTGGTGCATGATCCGCAGGACGCGCAGCACGACCATGTCGACGAGCGCCGCCTCGCCGGAGTCGCGGAATATCGCTCCCACGTATTTCTCCGCGGACCAGTTGTCCAGCCAGGTGTCCTCCACCAGTCGGTAGACGGCGTCGGTGACGTCGCCGTACCCCTCCTGGCCGGTCCGCCAGGTCGTCTCGTGGAACCCCGGGTCCGAGAGCATGTGCAGCGCCGAGCGCACGTTCACGCGCCAGCGCCACCACGGCATGTCGTTGAGAGGCATGCCGCCCATGGTGGAGGAGCGACGGCCGCGGCGGGAAGGGTTCTCGGAAGGGGAGGTGGAGCTGGACACCGGTCGATCGTACGTTCCGGGTCCGACAGGCCCGGTGCCGACTCTCGTAATTCACCCCGTGGTCACCCTGCGTTGGGCCCGGCTCACTCCCGCGTTACCTATCGGGAGGAATGGTGCGTGTCCATGACCGGCAGGCGACTCACCTCACTTCTCGCATATGCGACAACCATGGCGGCAGCGGCGTCCCCGCTGACCGGCTGTGGCGTACTCCCCGGAGTGACGGCGGGCTCCAGGGAGCCCGTCACCGTCATGACCTGGGCCCCGGACCGTACGCGCGCCACAAATATGCCCGGCATGCCGGCCATGGCCCAGGCATATGCCCGTTGGGTCAACGCCAACGGCGGCATCGACGGACACGAACTGCGCGTCCTCACCTGCAACGAGCGGAACACCGGCGCCGGGGCCGCCGCGTGCGCCCGCCGGGCCGCCCGCGAGGGGGCCGTCGCCGTCGTGGGCTCGTACAGCCAGCACGGCAACGCCTTCATGGCGCCGCTGGAGGCCGCCGGCATCCCCTATATCGGCGGCTACGGGATCTCGGAGGACGAGTTCACCAGCTCGCTGTCCTATCCGGTCAACGGCGGGGTGGCCGCCCTGGTCGCCGGCCACGGCACCCAGCTCGCCGCGTCCTGCCGCGAGGTCGCCCTGGTCCGGCCGGACACCATCGCCGGCGACCGGCTGCCCGATCTGCTGAACGCCGGGCTGCGCGGGACCGGCCACGACGGCGCGTTCGACATCCCGGCGCCCGAGGACGCCGACGAGTACACCCGGCAGGCCGGCCAGGCACGCACCCGCGCGGGCGGCACGGACGGCTGTGTCGCCGCCGTCCTCGGCGAACGCACCCAGGTGTTCTTCGACTCCTACCGGCGGCTGCCCGCCGACGGGCAGGGGGCGGCGGACGGGCAGGGGGCGGCGGACGGGCAGGCGGACGGCGGGACCGTGTCGCCGCCGGGCGAGGGCGCCCCGCGGATCTCCTCCGTGCTCGGCAGCGTCGACCAGCCGCTGATCGACCGTACGGGCGGCGCGCACGGCCCGTTCGAGGGCGCGTACGTCACCGGCTGGTACCCGCAGGCCGACGACCCGGCGTGGCAGCCGATGCGGAAGGTGATCAAGGAGCACGCCTTCGCCGACAACCGCGTCGACCCGACCGACGCCGGTGTGCAGACGACCTGGATCGCGTACACCGTGCTGCGCCGGCTCGTCGAATCCCTCGACAGTGACCGGATCACCCCGCTCCAGCTGTCGCACGCGCTCGACCAGGGCGCGCGGATCGAGACCGGGGGCCTGACGCCCCCGCTGCGCTGGCGGTACGACGATCTGCTCGGCGCCCCCGACTTCCCCCGGATCGTCAACCACGCGGTGACGTTCCAGGTGGTCCGGCAGGGCCGGCTCGTCACACAGCGGCCGGGCTTCGTCGACGTCGGGAAGACGATCGTGGCCGGCCCGTCCTGACGCCCGGTCCGTGAAGGAGCGGGCGGACGGACAGACAGACCCACGGGCGGTCAGCCGGCAGTCGACAGGCGACAGCCGGACCGGCCTACGGCCGGCAGCCCCGCCGGCCGAACCGCCCGCTCAGAGCTGGGACCACTCGCGCCGCGTCAGCTCGTACTTGTCGGCGGTCGGGTTCCAGAGCCCGGAGGCCTCCTTCTTGGCCGCGGTCGCCTCGCCGCTCTTCCTGTCCCCCGCCTTGGACTGGCTGGTGGCGCCGGCGTGGCCGCCCTTGCAGACCTTGTGGTTCTTCTTCGCCTGGACCGCCCACCCCGCGTAGTAGTCGTCGGCCGCGGCCGACGCCTGCCAGGCCTTGATGAGGGAGACCTTGAGCGCCGCGTTGTTCGGGATCTTGTCCACGGGCAGCGCCTGGAGGCGGGTGACGAGACCGCGCCGCTGGGCGGCGGCGCCGCGCAGATCGGTGGCGGCCTGGTCGAGGTCGTCGCACCGCTTGATCAGCTCGACCGAACGGATCACCGCGTCGCGGCTGCTGTTGCTGTCCGCGAGAAGCTTGTCGAGCCCTTCCGCCTGGGTCTTCACGGGGTCGACGGGCGCCGGCTCCGACGGCTTCTCCTCCGTGGCGGTGGGCGGCGCGGGCGAGCCGGCGGCCACGTTCTGGCTGTCCTTGGCGGCGGTGTCCTTCTTGTCGTCGCCGCCACCGCCGCTGAGCAGCGCGCCCGCGCCGAGCCCGACCGCGGCGCAGCCCGCGACGACGGCCGCGATCAGCTTCACCGGCGGCTTGCGGCGCGGCGGTTCGGGCTCGGCGTACTGCGGGGGCTGGTAGCTGTCCTGGTAGCCGCCGTACGGCTGCTGCTGCGGCGCCGGGGCGGCGGCCTGCGGATGCGGATAGCCGTAACCGGGCTGCTGTCGCGGCGGGCCGGCGGGCGGCGCGGCCTGCGGGTGCGGGTAGCCGTACCCCGGCGGCGGGGTCTGCGGCGCCTGCCGCGGGGTGTCGCTGCGGAAGAGGTTGTCGAAGTCGGCGAGCGGCGGCCGTTCCTGCGTCGCGTGCGGCGGCGGTACGGCGCCGGGCGGCGGGCCCTGCGGCGGCTGCCCCTGCGGGAGCCCCTGCTGGGGTACGGGCGGGAGGTACTGCGTCGCCGCCTGGTTGTCCTGGGCCGCGGGGACCGGCGGCAGGTACTGCGTGGACTGGTTGTCCGGGGTCGCCGCGACCGGCGGCAGGTACTGCGTGGACTGCGCGTCCGGGCCGACCGGGGCGGCCGGGTGCGGGTAGCCGTAGCCGGGCTGCGGGGCGCCCTGCTGCGGGGCGGCGTGCGGGTGCGGATAGCCGTAGCCGGGCTGCGGCGGCGCCCCCGCGCCCGGTATCGGCGGCAGGTACTGCGTCGCCTGGGCGTCCGAGGAGCCACCAGGGGTCACCTCAGGGGGGAGGGGCTGAGCGGCCGGATACTGCTGCTCCGGCCCCTGTCCGCTGTGCGTCACCGGGACTCCTACTGCTGGACTGTGTCTGCGTCGGCCTACCTACGGAACCGTCGGCTCACGCTACCGGGTGGGCCAGGGACCCCGCACACACGTCCGACCCAGGTGTAACGGAGGTGTGATGTCGGTGATCTCCGTCACGCCTCCTTCTTCACACCGCCTCCCCGGGGCCGCCTTCTCCGTGTCCCGCTCCTTCACGCGGCCTCCGCCCCGGCGCCCGGTACCCGCGCTTTCACTCCTCTTCACACCTTTCACCACCCCGGCGCGCCCCCTCCAGACACCTCCAGACGCCTCCCGGCGCATCCCCGGCGCCCGCTGACCGCCCCTGCCCCTTCCTTGTCCCTTCCTTGCCCCTTCCCGATACACCCCCGGCGCCTCCCCGGCGCTCCCCACGGCCGCGCGCGCCCCTCACGCCGCGTACAGATCCAGCCGGGTCCCGAACTCCCGTACCACCACCTCCCCCGCGAACGGCTCCAGACGCTCCTTCAGATCACCCAGGTACTCCATCCCGCGTGAGGACCGCAGCGACCGCAGCAGCTCCAGCGCCCGTCCGCCGGTGTGCACCGCCTGTTCCACCTCGCGCTGCTGCACCTGCGCGGCGGCGAGCAGCGCGAGCCCGATGGCGCGCCGCCGGGCCCGCCCCTCCGGGTGCCCGGCCAGCGACTTCCGGGCCGCGAGCGCAGCCTCCCGCCCCCGCCCGAGGTCCCGGTGACCGTGCGCCAGCTCGTCCGCGAGGTACGCCTCGTCGAAGTGGGCGATCCAGTCCGGGTCGTCGCCCTGCTCCGGATCGGCCCGCTCCAGCGCCTCCTCGGCCCGCCCGCCGACCAGGTCGAAGGCGTGCCCGTCGCCCAGCAGCGCGTGCCCGCGGGCCTCGGCGGCCAGGAACATCGCCTGGGCGCGCGGCGGCACCTGCCCGCGCGCCCCCTCCTGCGCCGCCCGCGCGAGCTGGGCGATCTCGCGCGGGTTGCCGAGCTGGGCGGCGAGATGGCTCATCGACGCGGCGAGCACATAGCCGCCGTACGCCCGGTCCCCGGCCGCCTGGGCGAGCCGCAGCGCCTGGATGTAGTAGCGCTGGGCGAGCCCCGGCTGACCGGTGTCGACGGCCATGTACCCGGCCAGCTCGGTCAGCCGCGAGACCGCCGCGAACAGATCGCGCCCCACGGCCTCCCGGTAGGAGCCGGAGAGCATCCCCGACACCACGCTGTTGAGGTAGTGGACGACCACCGGACGCACATGCCCGCTGCCGAACTGCCGGTCGAGCCGGACCAGCGCGCCCGTCATCGCCCGTACCGCCGCCACGTCCGAGGCCCCGACCCGCGCCCCGGCGGCCCGCGCGACCATCGGGTCGGGCCCGGTGATCAGCCAGTCGCGGCTGGGCTCGACGAGCGCGGAGGCGGCGACCGCCGAGCCGGACAGGAAGTCCCGGCGGCCGACGTCGCTGCGCCACAGCTCGCACACCTGCTCGATGGCACCGAGGACGGTCGGCGCGAACTGGAGGCCGACGCCGGAGGCGAGGTTGCGGCCGTTGGCCATGCCCACCTCGTCGATGGTGACCGTACGGCCCAGCTTGCGGCCCAGCGCCTCCGCGATGATCCCGGGCGCCCGGCCGCGCGGCTGCTGCCCGCGCAGCCAGCGCGCCACGGACGTCTTGTCGTACCGCAGGTCGAGGCCGCGCTCCGCGCCGACCATGTTGACCCTGCGGGCGAGGCCGGCGTTGGAGCACCCTGCCTCCTGGATGAGCGCCTGCAGCCGTTCGTTGGGCTGGCGGGCGACGAGTGGCCTGACTGCCATGGTTGTTACCCCCTGAGGCCGGCGTACGGTGCGGGCCTGCCTGGTCGTCCCGGCGGTTCCGGTCCGCGGTCCCGGCGCTTCGGCCGGGCCCGTCGGTCGCGTTCGTCGGTCACGTTCGTCGATCCGGCCGGTCGGTCGGTCGCCTTCGTCGATCCCGTCGATCGACTGGCTGATCACTGCCCGGCCGAATTCCGGTCAATGCAGATGTGAACACGCGAAACCGGACACGCCGGCCGCGACGGTCTCCAGGGCTCCCGCGTCGGTGCCCCAGCACTGCGTACCCGCCCCACCGCCCCCACCTCACCACGCGCCCCCGCCCGTGCACCCGTGCGCCCCGT
The DNA here is from genome assembly GCF_043198875.1 of Streptomyces sp. NPDC048718. Classification (NCBI taxonomy): domain Bacteria; kingdom Bacillati; phylum Actinomycetota; class Actinomycetes; order Kitasatosporales; family Streptomycetaceae; genus Streptomyces; species Streptomyces sp. NPDC048718. Next base: position 332,127 of record NZ_JBICVG010000001.1, on the reverse strand, counting down.
GCAGGGGAACGATGCGCCACCCACCAGAGCGTGACGCCCGTAACCCCGGGTGACGGCGGCAGTTGAGTGCGGTGTGGAAGAGACCATCGGAGTCACGAAATCCGCACAGATCCCCAAGGAACGACGAGAGTCGCTTCTGGACAACGCCGTGCGGTACGCGGAAGAGCGGCACTGGGACGTGTTCCCGGGGACCTGGCTGGAGGCCGTGCCAGGCGGCCTCATGCGCTGTTCCTGTGACGCGGAAGCATGTCGCATGCCCGGCGCCCACCCGGTCAGGCCCGACTGGTCGACCCAGGCCACGGGCAGCGCCGGCGGTGCGCGCCGGTTGTGGTCGAAACATCCGACCGCGTCCATCCTGCTGCCCACCGGCCGTACGTTCGACGCCATCGAGGTCTCCGAGACGGCCGGGCTGCTCGCGCTGGCCCGGATGGAGCGGATGGACGCGATGCTCGGCCCGGTGACCCACACCCCCGACCGCCGGATGTACTTCTTCGTCCTGCCCGGCTCCGCCGGCAAAATGCCGGACCTGGTGCGCAGCCTGGGCTGGCTGCCGTCCGTGCTCGGGCTCGTCGGATACGGCGAGGGGCGGTACGTGGTGGCCCCGCCGACCCGGGTCGGCGGCTACGGCCTCGTGCAGTGGGCGCGCAAGCCGACCCCGGCGAACCGCTGGCTGCCCGATGTCGAGGAGCTGATCGCCCCGCTCGCGTACGCGCGCGGCCGGGAGATGGCGGACGCCCGGGACCGGGACGAGGAGGAGGCGCGGCGCATCGACCGGGTCGAGCGCGCCGGGCGTACGTACGCCGCCGAGCGGGCCGCACGCGCCGAGCGCAGGGAGCACGCCGAGCGCCGCGAACACGCGGAGCGCAAGGAGCGCATGGAACGGATGGAGCGGGTCTCGCGCGCCGACCGCCGGGAGCACGCGGACCGGGCGGAGCGCGCCGAGGCCACGAGGCGCCCGGGGCCGCCGGACCGGCCCCGGCTGCCGCAGCGCCCCGGACCCACGACCCGGCACACCGGGCCCGCGACTCCGCACCTGTAACGAGGCCCGCCAAAGGCGGCTCCCCTCGCCCGTGCCCCTCCCCGCGTCCGTGCCCCTCCCCGCGTCCGTACCCCTCCCCGCGTCCGTACTCCTCCCCGCGCCCCGCCGTATCGCCCCCGCGTCTCCCCGCCCCTCCCCGCTTCTCCTCATCCCTCCTCGTCCCTCCTCGCTCTCACGCTTCACGCGCTTCTCGACAAAGTGGCTAAATGGCCTGATCCCACCCCGCCCGTAAGGTTGTCCCGACCACATGGGGCAACGGAGGGGGTAGACGCATATGGCACCTGACCAGGCATATGACGGTTCGTTGGATACGGAGGGTGGTGCGCCGGAGACCGGCGCCACGCCCGCCGTCCAGGTCGAGGGGCTGTGGAAGCGATTCGGCCAGCAGATCGCGGTGAACGGGGTCGATCTGGTCCTGCCCGCAGGCAAGTTCATCGGTCTGGTCGGCCCGAACGGGGCGGGCAAGACCACCACGCTGTCGATGATCACGGGCCTGCTGCGACCCGACGCCGGACGCATCCGGGTCGCGGGGCACGACGTCTGGGCCGACCCCGAGTCGGTCGCCCAGGTCAAGACGCGCATCGGCGTGCTGCCGGAGGGGCTGCGGATGTTCGAGCGGCTCTCGGGCCGTGAACTCCTCGCGTACAGCGGGCGGCTGCGCGGGCTGCCCGGCGCCGAGGTCGACAAGCGCGCGACCCAGCTGCTCGACGTCCTCGACCTCGCGGGCTCGCAGCACAAGCTGGTCGTGGACTACTCGACCGGCATGCGCAAGAAGATCGGCCTGGCCGCCGCGCTGCTGCACAACCCCGAAGTCCTCTTCCTGGACGAGCCGTTCGAGGGAGTCGACCCGGTCTCCGCGCAGACCATCCGCGGTGTCCTGGAGCGCTACACCTCCTCCGGCGCCACCGTCGTCTTCTCCAGCCATGTCATGGAGCTGGTGGAGTCGCTGTGCGACTGGGTCGCGGTCATGGCGGCCGGACAGATCCGCGCGCAGGGCCCGCTGGAAGCCGTACGGGGCTCGGCGCCGTCGCTCCAGGCCGCCTTCCTGGAACTGGTCGGCGCGAACGGGCGGGACAGCGGCGAGTCCCTGGACTGGCTGGGCGGGCCTGCCCGATGACCACCGCCACTCCTCCCGTGTCCCCTTCGGCGCCCTCCCCCGCGTCCTCTCCGGCGTCCGCCGCGAAGGCGCCGTCACTGACCGCGGTCTTCGTCCGGCTCAAGCTGTCGATCCTGAAGAACGGGCTGAAGCAGTCGGGCGGCCGGACGGCCGCGTTCATCGCCTCGGTCGTCTTCGCCGCGCTCTTCGCCGCCGGCATGCTGCTCTCCTTCCTCGGGCTGCGCGGCCACACGGACGCGAGCACGGTGGCGGTGCTGCTCACCGGCGTGTTCGCGCTCGCCTGGACGGTCATGCCGCTGTTCGTGCCGAGCGGCGACGAGACGCTCGACCCCTCGCGTCTGGTGATGCTGCCGCTGCGGCCCCGGCCACTGACCCGGGCCCTGCTCGTGGCCTCGCTGGTCGGCATCGGCCCGGTGCTCACCCTGGTGCTGATACTGGGCGCGGCGCTGGCGCTCGCGCACGGCGCGGTCGCGACGGTCGTCGCCGTGCTCGCCGTCCCGCTGGCGGTCGTCGGCTGCGTGGCCCTGTCGCGCGCCGTCGCCGCCGCGAACATCCGGCTCCTCACCTCCCGCAAGGGACGCGACCTCGCCCTGCTGTCCGGTCTGATCATCGCGGTCGGCATGCAGCTGGTGAACTTCGGCGCGCAGCGGCTCAGCCAGGCGGGCGGGCTCTCCACGCTCCGGCCCGCCGCCGAGGTGGTGGGCTGGCTGCCGCCGGCCTCCGCCCTCTCCGCGATCGACGCGGCGGCCGACGGTGACTACGCGATCGCCGTCGTGAAGCTGCTGATCGCCGGGGCCGCCCTGGTGGGGCTCGTCGCCTGGTGGCAGCGCAGCCTCGTACGGCTGATGACCGAGCCGGACGGCTCGACGATCGGCGCGGCCGGGGGCGGCGCGGGCGCCAAGGACGCGAAGGCCGGCTCGGGCCGGCTCGGCCGGATGCTGCCGGCCGGGCGCACCGGCGCCGTGATGGAGCGCAGCCTGCGCTACATCTGGCGCGACCCGAAGACGAAGGCGTCGTGGGTGACCTCGCTCGCCGTCGGTCTGATCATCCCGGTGGTCAACGCCGTGCAGGGCGTCGGCACGCTCTACTGGGCGTGCTTCGCCACGGGCATGCTCGGCATGCAGATGTTCAACCAGTTCGGCCAGGACACCTCGGCGTTCTGGATGGTCGCGCAGACCATCTCCACCAAGGCCGACGCGTACGCCGAACTGCGGGCGCGGGCGCTGGCGCTGCTGGCCATCACCGTGCCGTACACGCTCCTGGCGTTCGTGATCACGGCGTCGGTCCTCGGCGACTGGAGCGGCTTCGCGAGGATCCTGGGCGTGGCGTTCGGGATACTCGGCGCGATGGTGGGTCTCGGCGCGCTGGCGTCGGCGAACTTCCCGTACTCGATCCCGCAGGACAGCGCCTACAAGAACGTGGCGCCGGGGCAGGGCGGGCTCGCCTGGCTGTCCATCTTCGGCAGCATGATCGCGGCCTCGGTGCTGTGCGGGCCGCTGATCGCGGCGTCGCTCCTGCTCGACCAGGGCGCCGTGACGAGCGTGTGGCTGCTGCTCGGCGGCACGCTGTACGGCGCGTTGATCGTGTGGGCCGGGGTGAAGCTGGCGGCCCCGCGCGTCGCGAAGCGGCTGCCGGAGATCCTGGCGGCGGTGAGCAAGGGCTGACGGCTCCAGGGCCGACAGTGCCACCGGGCCGGTGTTGACGAGGCCCCCGCTTCGGCGGGGGCCTTCGCGCTGTCCGGGGCGGGGCGCGGCTCGGGAGCGGGGGCGCGGGGCGTGGATAAGGGCGCGCCGGGGGGTACGGGCAGCGGGGGTACGGCTCCGGGGGCGCGCGCTGTGTGCGTACGCCCCCCGCCCCCGCCCCCGGGCTCAGACGGCGAGGACGCCGTTCAGGAACGGTTCGACGACCTCACGCCACGCCTCGGCGTGCTCGTAGTGCAGCAGATGGCCCGCGTCGGGGATCTCGGCGTACTCGCCCCGGGGCAGGACCCGGACCATCTCCTGGGCCTCGGCGCGGCCGAGTTCGCCGTCGAGCCCGCGGACGACGAGGGTCGGGCAGGCGACCTGGGCCAGTGAGTCCCAGTGCGCCTCACGGGCCCAGATCTCGCGGGAGGTGAGCATCTGGGAGGTGTCGAAGACGGGCCGCCAGCCGTCGGCGTGCTCGGCCATCACCTCGGCGAAGAACGCGCCCCGGGCCGGCCGGGGCCGCTCCACCCAGGGGTCGTCCTCGCCGAACCAGCGGTGCACGGCGTCGAGCGAGGGGAACGGCACCGGCCAGTGGTGGAACCAGTCCTGCCACTCGCGCTGCGAGGCCGCGCCGAGCGCGGAGGGCCGCATGTCGCAGATGACCAGCGCGCGGACCAGGTCGGGGCGCTCGGCGGCCAGCCGCCAGGCGGTGAGCGCGCCCATGGAGTGGCCGACCAGCGTCACCGGGCCGATGCCGAGATCCTCGACGACGGCGGCGGCGTCGGCCACGTACGCCTCGCAGGTGTACGGGCCTGTCGGCTTCTCACTCGCGCCGTGACCGCGCTGGTCCAGGGCGATCGTGCGATGCCGCGGCGCCAGCCACTCGGCGGCCGGCGCCCAGTGGGAGGCGCTGCCCATCAGCCCGTGCAGCAGCAGCACGCCGGGGCCGCTCGCGGGCGCGCCCGGTTCCGTGAAATCCCAGGCCACCAGGCGTACGCCGTCGGCTCCCTTGACGTCGAGTCGTCGCACCATGCCCCTCGACACCCCCTCTTTCCCCATGACCCCGCCTGATCCGTGGAACTGCGTCAGATTATCGAACCCGTATTCGAAAACACTCTTCTGCCACGTGACACCCCACCTTCGAGTGACAGCCCTCAAGGGTTGACGACCTCGGCCGGGGGGAGATCTTGAACGGGGGGCGGACCGCTCGGGGAAACCGGTCCGCGGGGAATGACCTTGAGAGCTCGGGGCTCCGGGTCAGCACAGGGGAGGACGAACCCCGGCGCCATGCGGCGCCGGGGTTCTCTGTCGCGTCCGTGTCCGTGTCCGTGGTCGGGAGGGCGGCCCTCATCCCCTCAGCGTGGCACAAAAAGGGGCGTACGCGCGGCCGTTCCGCCGTGAATAGTGGCGGGAAGCGCCGGGGTCACAGGAAAAACACTTCCCAGGGGCCGGGTCGGCGGACGGCGTCGGGATCCGGGCCGGGTGCGTGGCTCGGGTCGGGGGCGCCTCGGGGCGGCCCGGGTCGGGGGCGCCTCGGGGCCGGCTCGGGTCGGGGGCGGAGGGCCGGCTCCGGCTCAGCGCTTGGCGACGAAGACGTGCGCCGCGATCTCCGCGTTCAGCTCGGCCGCCTCGCCGCTGCTGCCCACGAGGACACCGCCGGGCGACTCCGTCACCGACACCACGGAGCCGGGCTGCACGCCCGCCCGCCGCAGCGTGTACATCAGCTGCGCGTCCGTCTGGATCGGCTCGCCGATCCGCCGCACGATCACCGTCTTGCCGTCGACGCCGGCCTCCAGGTCCGCGAGCGACACCATCGACTCGTCCAGGAAGGACTCCGCCTCGGACCGCTCGCCCAGCTCTTCGAGACCCGGGATCGGGTTGCCGTACGGCGACTCCGTCGGGTGCCGCAGCAGCTCCAGGACGCGGCGCTCCACGGCCTCGCTCATCACGTGCTCCCAGCGGCACGCCTCGGCGTGGACCTGCTCCCACTCCAGGCCGATGACGTCCACCAGCAGGCACTCGGCGAGCCGGTGCTTGCGCATCACGCGCGTGGCCATGCGGCGGCCCTCGTCGGTCAGCTCCAGGTGGCGGTCGCTGGCGACGGCCACCAAGCCGTCCCGCTCCATGCGGGCCACGGTCTGGCTCACGGTCGGACCGCTCTGGTCCAGCCGTTCCGCGATCCGGGCACGCATCGGGACCACACCTTCCTCCTCCAGCTCCAGGATGGTGCGGAGATACATCTCGGTGGTGTCGATCAGTCCGGACATACGTGCCCCTCGATGAGTCGTGCGCTGGCCCTGCCCCAATTCTGACGCATCGCACCGACAACCGTGGCGCGCCGGACGAGGCGGTATTGACAGAGCAATGGTCCGGACCGCACCGTGATCCGCGACCACGAGGGAGAAGGAGCCGCCGCCATGGGCGAGAGCAAGCTGGCCGGGCAGTTCTTCGACGCCGCCATCGGCCTGCTGGAGAAGGTACGGAACGAGGAAACGGCGTCCGTCGCCGCCGCCGGAACCGCCATCGCCGACACCGTCGCCGCGGGCGGCCGGCTCTTCGCGTTCGGCGCGGGCCACTCGTCGCTGGCCGCGCAGGACGTGGTCTACCGCGCGGGCGGACTGGCCCTGATGAACCTGCTCGCGGTGCCGGGCACCGTCGGCGTCGACGTCGTACCCGCGACCCTCGGCTCGGCCCTGGAACGGGTCGACGGCCTCGCGGGCGCGGTCCTCGACTCCTCCCCCGCCCGGGCCGGCGACGTCCTGGTGATCATCTCCCTGTCCGGGCGCAACGCCCTGCCGGTCGAGATGGCGATGAACGCGCGCGCCCTCGGCCTGACCGTGATCGGGGTGACCTCGGTGGCGTACGCGACGAAGACCCGCTCCCGGCACGCCTCGGGCACGTACCTCATGGACCACTGCGACATCCTCCTCGACTCCAAGATCCCCGTCGGGGACGCGGAGCTCTCCCACGAGGCCGTCGACGCGCCGTTCGGCCCCGCCTCGACGGTCGTCACCAGCGCCCTGATGCAGGCCATGACGGCGGCGGCGGTCGAGGAGCTGGTCCGGCGGGGCATCGAGCCGCCGCTGCTGCGCTCGGGGAACGTGGACGGCGGCCACGAGTGGAACGGCCGGGTGATGACGGAGTACGGGGACCGCATCTTCTACCGCCACTGAGGCGGCGGCAGGGCCGGGGCGGCGGGCAGGCGGCCGGACCGATGCGCCGGCCCCGAGATCCCGATCCTGAGGCGGTGTCACCGCCGGGGTCGGCCCCTGGGCCCGGAAACTTCAGCCGTACGGGGGTCGTGGCGAGTATCCGCCAGGGCCCCCGCTCCTTTGTTCAGGTCTCGTCGGCCCGCGGCGCCGTCCCGGCCGCCAGCCGCGCCGCTACCTGGGCCGCCACCGTTTCGGCATATGCCGTGTCCTCACGGCAGAAGGCCGGCCGGAACGCCGAGCGCAGGAAGGTGAGGACGCCGAGCGTACGGCCGCCGGCCCGCAGTGGCAGGCACAGGGCGCGCACCGTGTCCGCCGGCCAACGGTGGTCGGCGGCCCAGCGCGGCGCGTCGGCGGCGGAGGTGCCTGGGGCAGGGGTTCCGGAGGCGGGCGTGCCGGGCGTGGCGGAGGTTCGGGGCGTGGCGGCGCCGGGTGCCTCGGCATGGGCCGGGGCCGGGTGGGCGAGCGCCAGGAGCGCCGGATGGGCGGCGGGGTAGCGGGTCGGGATGCCGCCGGAGGAGACGGTCGCGACGGGCCCGGGAGAGGCCGTGCCGGACAGGCTGGCGAGGATCCGCACCAGCCGTCCGTCCGAGGTCGCCCGGTCGACCAGGACGTGGTCCGCGTAGCCCGTGAGCACCGTGTCGAGGAGCGCGGCGGCGGCCCGCTCCGGGTCCTCGCACTCGGCGGCGGCGGCACACGCGCGGTGCAGCCGGGCGAAGCGCAGGGTCAGCCGGTCGGCGTCCCGGGCGGCCCGGCGGGCGTCGGTGACGTCCTGGAAGATCCAGCCCGCGCCCAGCGGTACGGGGTCGTCGGCCTCGGCGAACGGCGAGGCGAGCCGGACGAAGCCGCAGCGCCAGCAGCGGCGGCGGTCGCCGTGCGGGCCGCGCAGGGTCACCCAGACGTCGGCCGGTTCGGGCGCGCTGCCGGTGGCGAGGACGTGCAGGAGGGCACTCTCCAGTTCGTCGACCCCTTGGCCGACGAGATCGCCGAGCGGGCGGCCGAGCAGGGTGGCGCGGGGCGCGCCGAACGCGCGCGCGGCGTGGCCGTTCAGCACGGCGGGCCGCAGATCCGGGTCGACGAGGACGACCCCCCAGGCGGCGTCCGCGAGCAGCGCCTCGCCGAGCGCGAGCGAGCGTTCCAGGTCGATCTGGACGTGCGTCTCGCCGAAGGCGCAGTACACCCCGGCCGGGCGCTCGTCGGCGCCGCGCACCCCGGTGGTCTGGGTGCGGACCAGGACCCGTCCGCCGTCCTTGCGCAGCAGGGCGAACTCGTGGACCTGCCGGCCGGGCGCCGACATCGCGCACATCAGCCGCGCCAGGATCTCCTCGGCGTCGGCGCTGCGGGCCGCCCATCCGTCGAAACCGCGCCGCCCGACGGCCTCCCGGGCGCTCCAGCCGAGAATGCGTTCGGCCTCGCGGTTCCAGTGGGTGATGGTGCCGGTGGCGTCCAGCGCGCAGAGCGCCGCGTCCATCCCGTCGAGCAGAGCGGCGAGAAGATCGACGCCCGGAACCTCCGGGACGCTCGCCGTGTCGGTCGTGTCGCGCATAGAGCCACTCATCAGGCCACCCCCTGTCTCATTCAACTCGAAACGTGACCCAGGACACAGCCCCTTCGGTGAAGTTCGGCGTAAGTAAGCCACAAAAAATCCGCCGCCGGATCCACGGGGGAGGAAGGACGGGAAAAACCGGTTGAGCCGGCCGGCGGCCGCTTCCTAGGGTGGGGCTACACGCGAAAGGAGGTGATCCGGAAAAATGATTTCTTTTCGGACTCGTGAGGTGACTGCGGGCTAAGGCCTGCCGTCGCACTCCTGTGCGGTTCGGCAGGCTGTCTGCCGACACCACCGCAGTCACCCGACCCGTGGGCCGCCGGTCAGTCCGACCGGCTCCCGTCCGAACCTAGGCGGACGAGACCAAGGCCCACGGGTCGTTCGCGTTTCCGGGACGGTCGCCCGGCCCGGCGAGAGACAGGCCCGGCCGGAGTCAGGCCTGTACGCCACGGGGCTACGTCACGGGGACAGGCGCTCGACCCGCCAGGACCCGCCCTCGGCCACGTACCGCAGCCGGTCGTGCAGCCGGTTCTCGTGCCCCTGCCAGAACTCCACCGTCTCCGGCACGACCCGGAAGCCGCCCCACTCCGGCGGCACCGGCACCTGCTCGCCCTCCGGGTAGCGGGCGGCCAGTTCCTCGTACCGCGCGAGCAGTTCGGCCCGCGACCCGATCACCGTGGACTGGCAACTGGCCCAGGCGCCGAGCTGGGAGCCGTGCGGGCGGGTGCGGAAGTACGCGACGGTCTCGTCCCGGCCGGTGCGCTCGGCGCGACCGCCGACGATCACCTGGCGGGCCAGTGGATGCCACGGGAAGAGCAGCGAGACATACGGATTGGCCGTCAGTTCACGGCCCTTGCGGGAGCCGTAGTTGGTGAAGAAGACGAAGCCGGCCTCGTCGTAGTGCTTCAGCAGCACCGTACGGGAGGAAGGGCGGCCGTCGGCGTCGGCGGTGGAGACGATCATGGCGTTCGGCTCGTGGATCGCCGGGTTGCCGGCGGTCTCCTTGAACCAGCGGGCGAACTGTCCGATCGGCCCGGGTGCGAGATCCTCCGCGGCCAGCTCCCGGGTCCGGTACTGCTCGCGCATGTCGGCGGGGTCGAGCGGATCAACGGCGGCGGAAGCGGAACCGAGGCGATCGGCGGGGCCCGGCGGGGCGGTGGGATCGAGCGGGTCGAGGGAAGCGCGAGAGCCGCCGGATTCGCGGGAGTTCGGGCAATCGCGGGAATCGCGGGCAGGGCGAGGCGCGTCGGCGGGATCGAGGGCGTCGGTCACATGCCCCATCCTGCCGCAGCGCTTCATTCTGCCCAGTGGCACGCAGTGCCAATCCTTCTCCGCTGGATTGGCGCAGTGTGCCGGATGTCACGCTTCCCCGCATCGTCGGAACCGTACAGACTCGTCCCCTGAATCGCTTCGAATCACTGTCGCTCTCCCCCAAGCCGGCGTGAGTCGACGACCGAATGATTGATCATCGATCAAACGTTCCCGACCGTCCGGCTGTCCGGCTGTCCGGCTGCCCAACGGTCCATACCGTCCGCGCCGCAGCCCCGCCCATCAGCCAGACCATCAGCCAGCACCATCGATCGACCGAGGAGCCGCCCCATGTCCGACTTCGTACCCGGGCTCGAAGGAATCGTCGCGTTCGAGACCGAGATCGCCGAACCCGACAAGGAGGGCGGCGCGCTCCGCTACCGCGGGGTCGACATCGAGGACCTGGTCGGCCATGTCTCCTTCGGCAACGTCTGGGGCCTGCTCGTCGACGGTGCCTTCAACCCCGGACTGCCGGCCGCCGAGCCGTTCCCGATCCCGGTGCACTCCGGCGACATCCGCGTCGACGTCCAGTCCGCGCTCGCCATGCTCGCGCCCGTCTGGGGCCTGAAGCCGCTCCTGGACATCTCCGCCGAGCAGGCCCGCGACGACCTCGCCCGGGCCGCCGTCATGGCGCTGTCGTACGTCGCCCAGTCGGCCCGCGGCCAGGGCCTGCCGATGGTGCCGCAGAGCGAGATCGACAAGGCGGGCTCGATCGTCGAGCGGTTCATGATCCGCTGGCGCGGCGAGCCGGACCCGAAGCACGTCAAGGCCGTCGACGCCTACTGGACCTCGGCCGCCGAGCACGGCATGAACGCCTCCACCTTCACCGCCCGCGTCATCGCCTCCACCGGCGCGGACGTGGCCGCCGCCCTGTCCGGCGCGGTCGGCGCGATGTCCGGCCCGCTGCACGGCGGCGCGCCGTCCCGCGTCCTCGGCATGATCGAGGAGATCGAGCGCACCGGCGACGCGACCGCGTACGTGAAGCAGACCCTCGACAAGGGCGAGCGGCTGATGGGCTTCGGCCACCGCGTCTACCGCGCCGAGGACCCGCGCGCCCGCGTCCTGCGCCGCACCGCCAAGGAGCTCGGCGCGCCGCGCTTCGAGGTCGCGGAGGCCCTGGAGAAGGCGGCCCTGGAGGAGCTGCACAACCGCCGCCCGGACCGGGTGCTCGCGACGAACGTGGAGTTCTGGGCCGCGATCATGCTCGACTTCGCCGAGGTCCCGGCGCACATGTTCACCTCGATGTTCACGTGCGCCCGTACGGCCGGCTGGTCGGCGCACATCCTGGAGCAGAAGCGCACCGGCCGGCTGGTCCGCCCGTCCGCGCGCTACATCGGCCCGGGCCAGCGCGACCCGCGCGAGATCGAGGGCTTCGCCGACATCGCCGACTCGGTTCGCTGAGCGGAGGGCTGTTGATGAGGGGCTGCCCGTAGGGGTCTTCCGGTAGGGAACTGCCCGTAGGGATTCGCCAGTACGGGATTGCCCGTACCCGCCAGCCGGTACGGGTCGGCCGCTACGGGTGGCGGGTGCGGGGCGTCCGTCGGGGACGCCCCGCGACGTCGTCCCTCGGCCGGCGGGGCCTGTCACTCCCCCGACCCCTTGGCCCCCGCCACCCCCTCAGCCCCGGGCCTCTCAGCCCAGGGCCTCGTCCAGGAGCCGGGCCCATTGCGCGACGACCCGCTCGCGGCGGGCCCGGTCGTCGGTGAGGAGGGTGGCGAGGCCCAGGCCCCGGGCCATGTCGAGAAGGCCCTGGACGGACTCACGGACGCCGGGGCGGGACTCGTCGGCACCGAGCAGTTCGACGGCTATCCGGTGCGACTCGCGGCCCACCCGGGCCTCCAGCTCGGCGACCCGGGGCCGCAGCTGCTCCTCGTCGGAGGCGGCGACCCACAGATGGAGCGCGGCGCGGAAGAGCGGGCCGGTGTAGAGGTCGACGAGGCCCGCGACGACCGTGTGCCGGTCCTGGGTGGGCAGGGTGCGCAGGGCCTCGGAGCGCTCCTCGGCGACGTACTCGACGGCGGCCGTGAACAGGTCCTCACGGGTGGGGAAGTGGTGCTGCGCGGCACCACGCGAGACCCCGGCACGTTCGGCGACGACGGCGACGGTGGAACCCGCCCAGCCGTACTCGGCGAGGCAGGCGACCGCCGCTTCCAGGAGCCGCTGGCGGGTGGCCCGGCTGCGGTCCTGCTTGGGCCCGGCACCGCGGCCGGCGCTTCCCGGGCCCGGAGATCCGGTGGAACTCTTACGGCCCGTAGGGGTCGCGGAGTCCTCTGGACCCGCAGGGGCCGCAGATCTCCTAGGGGCCGTGGAACCCGCAGGGCTCGCATATCCCGTAGGGCTCGTAGGGGCCGTGGAACCCGTACGGGCCGTAGGGGTTCCCGGCTGTCCGGTGGAGCCGCCGCCACTCACAGTCGCCACGCGGGGTCCCGTCGCTCGAGGAAGGCCGTCATCCCTTCTCTCGCCTCGGTGGAGGCGAAGAGCGTGGCGGACAACTGGACCAGTTCCTCCGCGTCGCGCTCGAAGGTTTCCAGGACTCTAGCCGTGACCAGTCGCTTCGTCGCGCGCAGCCCCTGCGGGGAGGCCCGCCGCAGCCCGTCGAGGACCGGTTCGAGGTCGGCGAGCGGCCCCGTCACCAGGCCCATCGCCCGCGCCTCGGCCGTACCGAAACGCTCGCCGGTCAGGAAGTAACGGGCCGCCGCGCGGGGTTCGAGCTTCGGCAGCAGGGTGAGGGCGATGACGGCGGGGGCGACCCCGATCCGTACCTCCGTCAGCGCGAAGTCCGCGCCGTCCGAGGCCAGTACGACATCGCAGGCACCAAGCAGACCGAGCCCGCCGGCCCGGGCGTGCCCGTCGACCACGCCGACCACGGGTTTGGGGAGTTCGACTATCTGTCGGAGCAGATCGACGAAGGCGTACGGGCTGGGCGGCGCCTTCAGGTCGGCACCCGCGCTGAAGGTGGTACCGGTGTGGGCGAGGACCACCGCGCGGACGGCCGGGTCCTCGCCACAGGCGGCGAGAGAGTCGGAGAGTTCGGTGACGAGTGCCGCGGACAGCGCGTTGCGAGCGGCTGGGGAGTCGAGCGTGAGAGTGGTGATCCCGCGCTCGGACGCCGTGCGGACGAAGCTCATGCGTGGTCCCCCTGCTCGCTCGTCACTCTTGCTCCCTGTGGTTCATACCATTCCTACCGTGCGCGCAGCTCCCTGCGGAGGATCTTTCCCGACACCGCCCGGGGCACGGTGTCGATGAACTCGACCTGCCGGACCTTCTTGTACGGGGCGACCCGCGCCGCGACGAACGCCGCGACCTCCTGCGCGCTCAGCTCCGCCGCGTGCGGCTGGCGTACGACGAACGCCTTGGGGATCTCGGTGCCGTCCGTGCCGTCGACCCCGATGACGGCGGCGTCCGCGATGCCCTCGTGGGTGAGGAGCAGGGCCTCCAGCTCGGCGGGCGGGACCTGGTAACCCTTGTACTTGATGAGCTCCTTGACGCGGTCGATGACGTACAGCCAGCCGTCCTCGTCGACCCGCCCGATGTCGCCGGTGCGCAGCCAGCCGTCCGCGCCGATCATCTCCGCCGTGGCCTCGGGCCGCCCCAGATAGCCCTTCATGACCTGCGGGCCCCGGATCACGATCTCGCCCGCCGCGCCGGGCGGCACGTCCTTCGCGGGGTCGTCGAGGGAGACGATCCGCATCTCGGTCGACGGCAGCAGCTTGCCGACCGTGCCGGGCGGCGGGGCGACGGCGGCGAGCGGCACCAGGTGGGTGGCCGGGGAGAGTTCCGTCATCCCGTACGCCTGGCGGATCGGCGGCAGACCAAGCCGCGCGGAGCACGCCTCGGCGAGTGCCGCGTCGAGCGGGGCGGCGGAGCAGACGATGTACTCCAGGGACGACAGGTCGTGGTCGGCGACCGCAGGGTGCTTGGCGAGAGCGAGCACGATGGGCGGCGCCACGTACAGGGCGGTGATGCGGTGCCGTTCGATGGCGGCGAGGAAGCCGTCGAACTCGAAGCGCGGCTGGACGACGACGGTGGCGCCGAGCCGTAGCGGGGCGTTCATCAGGGCCGTCAGGCCGTACGCGTGAAAGAAGGGCAGGATCGCGAGGATCCGGGTGCCGGGGCCCATCGGCACGAGCGGTTCGAGCTGGGCGAGGTTGGTGGCGATGGACGCGTGGGTGAGCATCACGCCCTTGGGGACGCCAGTGGTGCCGGAGGAGTACGGGAGCGCCGCCAGGTCCGTGGCCGGGTCGACGGCGACGTCCGGGACGGGCTCCGCCGTTCCCAGGAAATCCTGCAACGACCGCACGCCGGGCCCGCTCCCGGCCTCGTTCCCGTCCCGTTCGGGCGCGCGGTCGCAGACGAAGATCTCCGCGACACCGCCCGCGAGCCGGGCCGCCGCCCGCGCTGTCGCGAGCAGCGGCGACACGGTCACGATCCAGCGCGCCGCCGAGTCCCGTAACTGCTTGGCGAACTCCTCGGCGGTGGCGAGCGGATGCACGGTGGTCACGGCGGCGCCGGCCCGGGTCGCCGCGTAGAACGCCACGGGGAACAGCACGCTGTTGGGGCTGTGCAGGGCGACCACGTCTCCCTTGCCCACCCCGGCCCCGGCGAGCCCGGCCGCCACCTGCCGGTGCAGGGCGTCGAGTCGGGCGTAGCTGAGGCTCAGCGCCCCGTCCCCACCACTGCCGTCGACCAGCGCCGGCGTCTCCCCGAACTCGGCGGCGCGCCCGAGGACGACGTCGTGAATGGGAAGGGAGAGGACCGGGACATCCGCGTACTCGCTGCGAAACACCATGCGTGGCCCTTCGAATGGGACGGTGACGGTGGTGGCGAAGGATGGATCGGGATCGGGTGGTGCGGCGGCTCGGTGAGACCTTGGCACCGGCGCCAGAAACAAGCAAGCGCGCATGCATGGTTTGCTGACGGACACCTGTTCCCGGGCCGCCCGACCGGACCGGAGACCGCCCGGGACCGCCTCATCTCCGTCAACGCCCCGAAGGTCTATGGCCTCCATGGGCACGACCTCGACAACCTCACCGACCCGCCCTTCGAGTAGGCCGGCGCCGTACCTTCCCGGCGAGTTCACCAGGTGAGCAAATTCATCGACCCCCGAGCGAGCCAGTCCATGAACGACACAGGCCGGCCGTTCAGGTTCAGAGGAAGAATCTTGTCGCAGGTGGCCCGGGCGTCGAACCACAGCGAGCCCCGGTGGGGACCGGTGACGACGAGCAGGGTCGAGAAGCCGCAGCCGTTCTCCTGGAGGACGACAGCGCCGGATGTCTTGCGCTCCTGGAGCACCCCGAATTCGCTGTCCCACTGATCCCAGGCCGCTTGGTAGGCGTCGCGGTCAGGAAAGTCCCGCTCCCTCGGTTCGCGCGCGTCCAGCTCGGCCTCGTAGGCACGGTAGGAGTCCGGATGTGGGAAGTCGGTGGTGAGCAAGTCGTAGTTGGTGAGCGAATCCCCGCTCCAGCCCCAGCCTGCCGCGGACCGGCACAGCCGGTTCACCGCACCGCCGGCGCTCTGCCGGAGCAAGTACTCCCGGTACTGGTCGGGGAACGTGATGCCCAGTTCCGCCTCCGCTTCGGAGATCTCCGCTTCGGACAGCGGCGGTGGGGCGGGGGCCCGCCGCGCGGGTGGATGGTTGTGCTCACCGAGGCGCCGCCCGTCAGCGACGCGTCGCTCTTCTGCCACCCAATCGGTCGTCATACAGGTGAGAGTAGAGGCGAGCGATCTGGCAGGACGCCGCAAGAACGGGGGCCCGGGATTCCCTCCGCCGACCCGGGGAGCGCCGGGCCGGGGGACCCAGCCCGGTCGAAGCGGGTCACCTCAGCGGCCCCGGACCAGGCGGGTCAGTTCCGCGTCCCAGTCGACGGCCGCGCGTTCGGACTCGCGGCCGCGGGGGACGAGGGCGAAGCTGCGCCCCCGGAGCCAGGACCGCACCGGCTTGGCCGGGACCTCGACCATCGCGGTGCCGTCCTCGCCCTGGAGCATGATCCGCAGTCGGCGCAGGCCGTGGGTGGGGCACGGCGGCCAGATCCGTACGTCCCCGACGCCCGCCGCCGTGTGCAGGCCCTCCCACAGCAGGTCGCGGGAGAACTCCCAGGCCCCGACGGCCGCGTCGAAGCCGGGGAACTCCATCACGACGGAGTACGGCGCCTCGGGAAGGTAAAGGAAGCGCACCGGGAGTTCGATGAACTTCCCCTCGTCCAGGAGCAGTCGGCCCGCCAGGACGGGGGTCGCGCAGTCAGTGGGCATGGCCGACCCCAGTCCCAGTCCCGGTCCCGATCCCGATCCCGGCCCCGGACCCCGTCGCCACGCGGGCGGCGTCGTGGATGAACTCGGCCACCGCCGTCGGCTGGGAGACGGCCACGGCGTGGCAGGCCTCGGGCAGTTCGAGCACGGTGGCGTCGGCGCGATCGGCCGTGAAGCGCTGGAGCTGGGGCGGCAGCACCTGGTCCGCGCCGGTCACCAGGGCCCAGGCGGGCTTGTGACGCCAGGCCGCCTCGGTCGGGGCGTCGCTGAACACCCGCTCTGCGACCGGGCGTTGGACCGCCGCGAGGGCGCGGGCGACTTCCGGATCGAGGTCGGCGGCGACCAGCTCGCGGAACGCGTCGGCGGGCACGGTGAGTTCCGCCTCCAGTAGGCCCGTCGATTCGCCCGCCGAACCGGACGCCGGGCCGGACGCCGGGCCCGACTCGTTTCTCCCCAGCGGGGTGCGCCGCAGGCACGCGAGGATCGGCGCGGGGGCGAAGCGGCTCGCGAGCGCCCGGTAACTCTCGCCCTCGACCGGGAGGTACGCGGAGACGTAGACCAGCGCGACGACGCCGGGGGCGGTTCCCGCCTGGGTGATCACCGCGCCCCCGTAGGCATGGCCGACCAGGACGACGGGGCCGTCGATGCCCGCGACGACGGAGGACACGTAGGCGGCGTCGTGGGCGAGGCCGCGCAGCGGGTTCGCGGCGGCGAGGACGGTCAGCCCGCGCCGGTGGAGTTCGGCGATGACACCGAACCAGGTGGTGGCGTCGGAACAGCCGTCGTGAACGATCACGACCGTGGGCCAGGTGGAGGGCATGGTGGTCTTTCGGGCGGGGCGGAGGAGGCGAGGGGAAGGGAAGGGGGGCGGGGTCAGGAGGCCGGGCGGTCCGGGGCGCCGTCGGCCCTCGTGGCGTACATCTGCCACTCCCGGGGCGACAGCCCGTACGCCGCCCGGAACGCCCGGCTGAAGTGCGACGGACTCACGAAGCCCCAGCGCTGCGCGATGGCGGCGACGCTGGTCCGCCAGCGGGGCAGGCGTTCCAGCTCCCGGCGGCAGGCGTCAAGGCGTCGCTGCCGTACCCACTGCCCCACCGTCGTCCCGTCCTGCTGGAAGAGCCGGTGCAGATAGCGCACCGAGATGTGCTGCGACCGGGCGATCGCGTCGGGCGAGAGGTCCGGGTCGGCGAGATTCTCGTCGATGTGGGCGTGGACGCGCGCCAGGATCCCGGCCGCGGCGGTCGGCGCCTCCGGCTGTTCCTTTTCGAGGAGTTCGGCCACCAGGACGGCGACGATGTCGCACGCACTGCGCGCGAGATGGCGGCACGGCGGGGAGAGATGGTTGCGGCGCTGGGACGCGAGGGTCTTGAGGAACTGGGAGGCCAGCGAGCCGACTCCCTCGCTGCCCCGCGCCATCAGCCCGCCCGTACGCCGGATTTCGCGGACCCGCACCCCCAAGTAGAAGCAGGGCACACGGAACCGGAGCATCCGCGCCTCGGCGTCCTGGAGCAGGCCTACCGGGTTCGGGGTCGTACCGATCAGCAGGTCGCCGGGGGCGAGGGCGGTGCTGACGCCGTCGCGCCGGAGGGAGGCCGCACCCTGCACGTGGAGGGTGACGTACAGGCAGTCCTCGGGGTCGGTGCCGGGCGGCGGGGAGAGGACGTCGATGCAGCCGTTGCCGACGTCGTGGGTGGCGACGGCGGCCCGGTCCTGCTGGGGGAAGTCGATTTCGGGCATGGGTGAGGCACCCGACGGGATCATGGGGGCTCCGATCGGTTCAGACTGCGCGGGGGGATGCAGGGGGATACAGGGGGATACAGGGGGTCGCCAAGAACGGCTCGTCGCTCGACGACAGGGGGAGGGGAGACGAAGGGGGAGATCGCCGTGGCGGCGGCAGATCAGAGGCGGATCTCGTACCGGAGGAAGGTCAGGAGAGGAACTTCTCCACGACGGCGTTGAACTCCGCCGGATTCTCCAGGAACGGGAAGTGCGAGCTCGCGACGCTCGACGGAAAGACGTGGAGCCGGGCGCCGGGGATCCGCTCGGCGATGAACCGCTGCGAGGCGGGGTCCACATGGCTGCCCTCACAGCCGAGCACCAGCGTCGGTACGTCGATCCGGCCGAGCAGGTCGCGCCAGTCCTGGGCGCAGTGGTCGAAGAGCAGCGGCACGCCCGCGTACGCCGGGGTGGCGCGGATCTCCTCGGTCACGAACGCCAGCAGCTCCGGGTCGGTGTCCCCACTGAACATCGAGCGGACGAAGTCCTCGCGGGCCTTCTCGCCGTCCGGGCCGGCCAGCGCGGCCCCCAGTTCCAGGAGCCCCGCCACGTCGAAGATGGCTCCGCTCGCCCGCTGTTCGTCCGGCGCCATCCACGGCACCGCCGCCACCGCCGCCGGCTGGTCGACGCAGACGAGCCGGCGGACGCGCCCGGTGCCGTACTGGTCGGCGAAGCTCCACCAGACCGAGGCGCCCATCGACCAGCCCAGCGCGTCGAAGGTGTCGAGGCCGAGGTGGTCGACCAGTTCGAGGACGTCGCGGGACAGGCGAGCGATGCGGTAGCCGTGCCGGGGCTTGGCGGAGCGGCCGTGGCCGCGGAAGTCGACCGTCACGACGCGCCGGCCCGGCGCCAGCCCCTCGACCTGATGGCGGAACATCTCCTGTGTCTGGCCCCAGCCGTGGAGCATGACCAGGGGGACTCCGTCGCCCCCGCTGTCCCGGTAGGCCAGGGTCACACCGTCGTTGGTGATCAGTTCGCGCATGGTGCTCGTCGTCGTCCGTTCCTCGTCGAAGCCGGGTGGCGGCTCGTAAGAATTCTTGCCGCGGACCCGCCCCGTTGACCACCGACCACCGTAGGAATTGCCCACCGAAGCTTCCTCGCTCTGTAGCAACGCAGGCAGGGGGACGGGCGCACGGCGGCTCGGGGCTTGGCGGCTCGGCCGCTCAGGCCCGATCGGCTTCCCTGGGCGCCTGGATCAGGTCCCACAGCCGCAGCCCCATGTGCAGGGAGAGCCGGTGCGCGCCGTTGTCCAGGTCCATGCCCGTGATCTCGTGGATCTGCCGCAGCCGGTAGTACAGCGAGGTGCGGTGGACGCCCAGGGCCTCCGCGGTCTTGGGTACGGAGCCGGCGTTCTCCAGGAAGCAGCGCAGGGTCTCCTCCAGCCGGGACCCCGCCCCGGACCCCGACCCGGACCCCGACCCCGACCCGGACCCGGACCCGCCACCACTGCCATGACCGGCGCCGTTGGCGTTGCTGTTGCCGTTGCCATTGCCGCTGCCGCCCTCGTCCAGCAGGCTCCGCAGCTGCCGGGGTACGAGGGACGCACCGAGCGCGCTGTCGGGCAGCTGGAGGAGCACCGCGTACTCCCCCAGCCGCTCCCAGTCCCCGACGCCCCCGAGCCGGGGCAGCCGGCGAGCGGCCCGCACCGCCACCCGGGCCTGGTCGTCTGAGACCCACGCGTCCAGGAGTTCCGTCCGCCGCCCGCCCACGCCCACGAAGGCCGTCGACTCCGCGTCCAGGAAGGTCTCCAGGGAGCGCAGGACGGCACGGGACTGGACCTCCAGTTCCTCCTCCGACGGCTCCCGCCGGAAGACCTGCACCAGTACCGCCCGGTCCTGTTCGACCCCGAGCAGACCGCGGGCCGTACGGGTCTGCTGGTACGGTTCCAGCGCGCCGCGCAGCGCCACCGCTCCCCGCCCGGAGGGACCCCGCCGCCCGGCGACGACCACCCGGGTCACCACGACGTGCGGGCCCGCCGGGAGCAGACCGTCGTCCAGTACGCGCTGGTGCGCCTCGCAGCGCAGCGCCGCGTCCGAGCCGACCAGCCGGAACACGAGGTCGCGGGTGCGCTCCTCGTCGGCGTCCGAGGCCAGGTGCTCGGCGTACATCTCGGTGGCCACGGCGCGGGCGGCCTTGCCGATGGCCTCGATCTCGGCGTCCGTGAGGGGGGCGCCGGTCGCCACGACCATGAGGATGCCCAGCATGTGGCCGCGCTCGCGGATGGGAACGCAGTAGCGCGGCAGCAGCCCGAGATCGTCACGCCCCGGCAGGATGCCGGGGGCGGTCCACTCGGCGACGCCCTGCGACAGCACGTAGCGGATGGCCTCGTCGTCGGCGATCCCCTGGAGCAGGGTGCGAACGCGCACCCCGTCCTCGTCGCCGAAGTGCCGGCTGGAACAGATGAGCCGTACCAGCGGGTCGTCGAGGACGACGGAACGCCCCAGGTCCTCGGCCAACCCGTCCACCAGCGACTGGAGCACCTCGCCTGCCGAGCGGGCGCGCTGTATCCACCTCTTCATCTTCGAATGCCTCCTTCCGGCATTCATACAAGACGCGGAATGGAGCACGACCCCTTTCTACAAACCGTGAAATCGGGCCTCCGGGCGGTGGGAGACCGCTGCCGCGCTCGGGTCCAAGATCCCCGGGGGAGGTCGATGGACCCAACCACCGGAGCCCCAACTCACCTGTAAATAAAGGGACTTGCGATCCAGCGGCGATACACATCCGGCCGGGCCGCCGGCCGGGGCGCGAGCGGCTCCACGACGCCCGTGGGGCGCGGCGGGGCCCGCCACCCCACCCTCTTAGTAGTTGAACGATGCACGGAATGGCGCATCTCCGTGCACCGACGGAACATCGGCGCCGGCCCCGCGCGCCCTAACCTGACCGTCCCCGGCAGCCCCCGAGCCCGAGGCGGGAACGCCGGCCACCACCCCATGCCG
Organism: Streptomyces sp. NPDC048718; assembly: GCF_043198875.1. NCBI lineage: Bacteria > Bacillati > Actinomycetota > Actinomycetes > Kitasatosporales > Streptomycetaceae > Streptomyces > Streptomyces sp. NPDC048718. The sequence continues at coordinate 311,262 of NZ_JBICVG010000001.1, read as the reverse complement.
CGCACCCACCGCGCACGCCCCGGGCACGCCCCGGGCCCCGCGTCACACCCCACGCGTCACACCCCGCGTACGGGCCGGCCGCCTGGCCACCCCACCCGTTCGACCGTCCCTGGAGACCCCATGTCCGCCCCTCACCCGCCGCCCGGCCCCCAGCCCTGCCCCGAGGCCGGCGGCACCGAGATCCCCGGCACCGAGATTTCCAGCCCCGCGATCCGCAGCACCGAGATCCACCTCGACGCCCGGCTCGTCCTCGGCGAGCACGACTCCGCCGACGTCCCCGTGCGCCTCGGCTACAGCGGCGACGACCCCTTCTCCGTCGCGCTCGAATTCCTGGGGGACGCGGCCGGCGCCGGCGTCTGGCGGTTCTCCCGCGACCTCCTGTGGGACGGGCTGCACCGGCCCAGCGGCCTCGGCGACGTGCGCGTCTGGCCGCCCTGCCCCTGCCAGGGCCGTACCTCGCTGCGGGTCATGCTGCGGGGGCGCGAGCGGACCGTACTGATCGATCTGCCGGTCCGGGAGGTACGCCGCTGGCTCCGCCGGGAGAGTTTCGCGCTGGTCCGCCCCGGCACGGAAGGCGACGCGATCGACTGGGACGGCGCCCTGCGGGACCTGGCCGCCGACTGACACGGCTACCCCGCCCCCGACCCGCGATCCCGCCCCCATCCCCGCCCGCCGTCACGCCGCCCACGCGCCGCGCTCCGTCTGCCAGTCGCGCGGCGTCATCCCGTACGCCGCCCGGAAAGCGCGGCTGAAGTGGCTGGAGTTGGCGAACCCCCAGCGCCGGGCGATCCCCGACACCCCGACCTCCTCCGCCAGCGGCCGCAGCAGATCCCTGCTGCACCGCTCCAGCCGCTGTGCCCGGATCCAGCCGCCGACCGAGACGTCCTCGCCCTGGAACAGCTTGTGCAGATAGCGGACCGACATGTGGTTCGCCTCCGCGATCGCGGCCGGGGTCAGGTCCGGGTCGCGGAGATTCCGCAGGATGTAATCCTTGACCCGCTCAAGGATGGCCTCGGTGTGCTGCCCGCGCGGCCGGGCGTTCCCGGTGCGGTCGTCGACGAGCATGGCCAGCAGATCGAGCGCCGTGGCCGCGGCCCGGCGGCCGACCGTGTCGCTCAGGCTGGGCGCCTGGCGCGCCATCCCCGCGAGATACGACATCACCAGCGCCGCGCTGCCCTCGGTCGTACCGAACGCCGTCGCGGTCAGGGCCCGCAGGTCGCTCTCCCGTACGTCCAGCTCCGCGCGCGGGAAGTGGAAGGACGTGAAGGCGAACTCCTCCGCGATCACCTTCCGGAAGGCCCGGGAGGAGTCGCTGAGGGAGAACTGGCCGGGCCGGATGACCGACTCCCGCCCGTCCTGCTCCTTGAAGGCGGTGCCGTGTTCCTGAACGCTGAGGATGAGCACCGAACGGTCGTCGTCGGCGATCAGACGTCTGCTCCGTGTCACCACCTGCGGGCCCGCCTGGACCCGCGAGATCCGCATCGGGCCGAGCTGGTGGCTGACGATCGTCCCGGCCGCCGGCTCGTCCTCCAGGAGCTCCACCGTCATCGGTACGAAGGTGTGGGACACGGCCTCGTGCCAGCTCTCCGCCCGGTCGGAAGCGGACAGCTCCCCGGTGGAGAGCGACACCGCGGAGGGTTCGACGGGGGAAGGCGCGACAGAGAAGGGCGCGACGGTCACGGGGTCCTGTCCTCCCGGTTCGAGGGGTCGTCGGGCCCGGACCGGCGCCGGTTCGCTGGTGTCCTGACGCGCGGATGTCCTGATACGCGGACGCCCTGACGTGCGGGTGTGCCTGACGAGCGGGCGTCCTGACGCGCAGGTACGCCGGTACGCCGGTGCCGGGGACGTCAGCATAATGACCGGCCCGGCGCACCGGACCGGCGCCGACCGCCCGCGGCAGCGGCCCCCTCGGCCCTTACGGGGCGCCCCCGATTCGCTCGCAGGGGCGCCCGAGCGGATGCCCGCGCGCCCCTGATACCCCTCAGGCGTTCCTCAGGGGCCCCTCAGGGCTCCCGCCAGAGCCGTCAATCCGCACCTCTCAGTACGATTTCGGCAGCCCGAGCGTCTGGTGGGAGACGAAGTTCAGGATCATCTCGCGGCTCACCGGCGCGATCCGTGCCACCCGCGCCGCCGTGATCAGCCGGGCGAGACCGAACTCGCGGGTGAGGCCGTTGCCGCCCAAAGTGTGCACGGATTGATCGACGGCCTTCACGCACGCCTCCGCGGCGGCGTACTTCGCCATGTTCGCGGCCTCGCCCGCGCCGAGGTCGTCACCCGCGTCGTAGAGGGCGGCGGCCTTGCGCATCATCAGGCGGGCGAGTTCGAGTTCGATGTGGGACTGAGCGAGCGGGTGGGCGATGGCCTGGTGGGCGCCGATGGGGGTCTTCCAGACCTGCCGGTCCTTCGCGTACTCCACCGCCCGCGCGAGGGCGTACCGCCCCATGCCGATGGCGAAGGCGGCCGTCATGATGCGCTCGGGGTTGAGGCCCGCGAAGAGCTGGAGGAGTCCGGCGTCCTCGTCGCCGACGAGCGCGTCGGCGGGTAGCCGGACGTCGTCGAGCGTCAGCTCGAACTGCTTCTCGTGGGCGTCGAGTTCCATGTCGATGGCGCGCCGGCCGAAGCCCGGGGTGTCGCGCGGGACGATGAAGAGACAGGCCTTGAGCTTGCCGGTGCGGGCGTCGGACGTACGGCCGACGATCAGGGTCGCGTCGGCGATGTCGACGCCGGAGACGAAGACCTTGCGGCCGTCGAGGACCCAGCCGTCCGCCGTCCGCGTGGCGGTGGTGGTGATGCGGTGGGAGTTGGAGCCGGCGTCGGGTTCGGTGATGCCGAAGGCCATGGTGCGGCTGCCGTCGGCGAGGCCGGGCAGCCAGGCGGCCTTCTGCGCGTCCGTGCCGAAGCGGGCGAGGACGGTGCCGCAGATCGCGGGCGAGACGACCATCATCAGGAGCGGCGCGCCCGCCGCGCCCGCCTCCTCCAGGACGATGGAGAGCTCGGCCATGCCGCCGCCTCCGCCGCCGTACTCCTCGGGCAGATTGACGCCGAGGTAGCCGAGCTTGCCGGCCTCGGCCCACAGATCGGCGCGGTCGAAGCCGGGTCCGTGGCGGCGGCCGAGGGCGGCGACGGCGGCGCGCAGGGCCGTGTGTTCGGCCGGTTCGATGAGGGTGCTCATACGGACGGTTCCTCCTGTGCATCGGTCGAGGTCGAGACGACGGCGAGCAGGGTGCCGACCTCGACCTGGCGGCCGGGGGCGGCATGGAGCGCGGTGAGCGTGCCGGAGGCGGGTGCGGTGACGCGGTGTTCCATCTTCATGGCCTCCAACCACAGCAGAGGCTGCCCGGTCTCGACCCGTTCGCCGACGGCCAGGCCCTCGGCGACGCGGACGACGGTGCCGGGCATGGGGGCCAGCAGGGAGCCGGGCTCCCGCTGATCGTCGGGATCGGGGAAACGGGGTACAGGGGTGAGCCGGTGCGGTCCGGCGTACACGACCTCCCGCCCACCCTGCCCGTACCGCGCGATGTCGAAGTGCCGCACGAGACGGCCGACTTCGAGACTCACCCGGTCGGCGGCGACCGCCACCACCCGGACTCCGGGCGGGCTGGTCACCCGGTGGCCGCCGTCGCGGGTCGGGCGGTACGTCACCTCGTACGCACCCTCCGCCCCGGCGCGCACTCCCGCGTACTTCCGGCACTCGTCCTGCGAGCGCACATTGCGCCAACCACCCCCGAAACGAGAGACGTTGGCAACGGCATCGGCGAGCGCGACGGCGACCGCCGCATACTCCTCGCCCGGGGGCTGGGCGGTCAGCGCGTCCAGGTGTTCGGCGTAGAACCCGGTGCCGAGCCGGTCCGGTTCGGTGAAGCCGGGGTGGCGGAGGGAGGCCACGAGCAGGTCGCGGTTGGTCGACGGGCCGTGCAGACGGGCGCGTTCGAGGGCGCGGGCGAGCAGCCGGGCGGCGGCGGCGCGGGTCGGGGCGTGGGCGACGACCTTGGCGAGCATGGCGTCGTAGTGGACGCCGACGGTGTCACCGGAGGCGTAGCCGGTGTCGACCCGCAGGCCGGGCCCGCCGGGCACCTCGAAGGTGTGCAGCGGGCCGGTCTGCGGGGCCCAGCGGGCGGCCGGGTCCTCGGCGTACAGACGGGCCTCGACGGCGTGGCCGGACGGCCGCGGCGGCTCGGGCGGCAGCGCCTCGCCCTCGGCGACGGCGATCTGGAGCGCGACCAGGTCGACGCCGAACACAGCCTCGGTGACGGGGTGTTCGACCTGGAGACGGGTGTTCATCTCCAGGAAGTGCGCCCGGCCGTCCGCCACCAGGAACTCGACCGTGCCCGCGCCCGTGTAGCCGACGGCCTTCGCCGCCGACGCCGACCGCTCGTACAGCGACTCGACGAGCCCGGGCGGCAGACCGGGCGCCGGGGCCTCCTCGATCACCTTCTGATGGCGGCGCTGGAGCGAGCAGTCACGGGTGCCGAGGGTCCAGACGGTGCCGTGGATGTCGGCGAGGAGCTGCACCTCGATGTGGCGGCCGTTCTCCACGTACGGCTCGACGAACACCTCGCCGTCTCCGAACGCGCTCAGCGCCTCCGCCGAGGCCGCCGCCAACTCCCCGGCCAGATCGTCCAGATGCCGAACGACCCGCATGCCCCGGCCACCGCCGCCCGCCGCCGCCTTCACCAGGACGGGCAGGTCGGCCTCGGTGACGGCGGCGGCCGGGAGCGGCGGCACCCCGAGGAGTTCCTTGGCGCGGGTCTTCGACGCCATGGCCTCGATCGCGGCCGGCGGCGGGCCGATCCACACCAGTCCGGCGTCGGTGACGGCCCGCGCGAAGCCGGCGTTCTCGGACAGGAAACCGTAGCCGGGGTGGACGGCGTCGGCCCCGGCCGCGAGCGCGGCCTCCACGATCAGGTCGCCGCGCAGATAGGTGTCGGCGGGGGTGGCGCCGGGCAGCCGTACCGCCGTGTCCGCCTCCCGTACGTGCAGGGCGTCGGCGTCCGCGTCGGAGAACACGGCGACGGTCGCGATGCCCAGGTCACGGCAGGTGCGGAAGATCCGGCAGGCGATCTCGCCCCGGTTCGCCACGAGAAGAGTCGACAACATGGCGCAATGCCTCACCTTCGGGTCACAGGTCACGGTCACGGTCACGGTCACGGGTCGCATGCGGGATACGGGATGCGGGTCGCGTGCGGCGCTCGGGTCACATACGGAAGACACCAAAGCCGCCGCGCGCGCCCTCGACCGGTGCCGTGTGGATCGCGGACAGGCAGAGCCCGAGGACGGTGCGGGTGTCCCGGGGGTCGACGACCCCGTCGTCGTACAGCCGCCCGGACAGGAACATCGGCAGCGACTCGCTCTCGATCTGCGCCTCGACCATCGCGCGCAGTCCGGCGTCCGCCTCGTCGTCGTACGGCCGCCCCTTCGCCGCCGCGCTCGCCCGCGCCACGATCGAGAGCACCCCGGCGAGCTGCTGCGGGCCCATGACGGCGGACTTGGCGCTCGGCCAGGCGAAGAGGAAGCGCGGGTCGTAGGCCCGGCCGCACATGCCGTAGTGCCCGGCCCCGTACGAGGCGCCCATGAGGACGGACAGATGCGGGACGCGCGAGTTCGCCACCGCGTTGATCATCATCGCGCCGTGCTTGATGATGCCGCCCTGCTCGTACTCCTTGCCGACCATGTAGCCGGTGGTGTTGTGCAGGAAGACAAGCGGGATGTCGCGCTGGTTGGCGAGCTGGATGAACTGCGCGGCCTTCTGCGACTCCGCCGAGAAGAGGACGCCCTGCGCGTTGGCGAGGACGCCGACCGGATAGCCGTGCAGCCGCGCCCAGCCGGTCACCAGACTCGTCCCGTACAGCGGCTTGAACTCGTCGAAATCCGAGCCGTCGACGATCCGTGCGATCACCTCGCGCGGGTCGAAGGGGGTCTTGAGGTCGCCGGGCACGATGCCGAGGAGTTCGTCCGGGTCGTACTTCGGCGGCTGGACGGCAGCGTCCGGATCGGCGTGCGCCTTACGGTGGTTGAGGCGGGCGACGATCCGGCGGGCCTGGCGCAGCGCGTCGCGCTCGTCGGCGGCGTAGTGGTCGGCGAGACCGGAGACGCGGGCGTGCATCTCGGCGCCGCCGAGCGATTCGTCGTCGCTCTCCTCGCCCGTCGCCATCTTCACGAGCGGCGGACCGCCGAGGAAGACCTTCGACCGCTCCTTGATCATCACGGTGTGGTCGGACATACCGGGGATGTACGCGCCGCCGGCGGTCGAGTTGCCGAACACGACGGCCACGGTGGGGATTCCGGCGGCTGACAGCCGGGTCAGGTCGCGGAACAGCGCCCCGCCGGGGATGAAGATCTCCTTCTGGGAGGGCAGATCCGCGCCACCGGACTCGACGAGCGAGATCACGGGCAGCCGGTTGGCGTACGCGATCTCGTTGGCGCGCAGCGCCTTCTTCAGCGTCCAGGGATTGGAGGCGCCGCCGCGCACGGTCGGGTCGTTGGCGGTGATCAGACACTCGACCCCCTCGACCACCCCGAGACCGGTGACCAGGGACGCCCCTACGGGATAGTCGCTTCCCCAGGCGGCGAGCGGGGACAGCTCCAGGAAGGGGGTGTCGGGGTCGACGAGGAGTTCGATCCGCTCACGGGCAAGCAGCTTGCCGCGCTTTCGGTGCCGGGCCACGTACTTCTCGCCGCCGCCCGCGAGCGCCTTGGCGTGCTCGGCGTCGAGCGCGGCGATCTTGTCGAGCATGGCCGCGCGGTTGCCCGCGTACTCCGGTCCGGCGGTGTCGAGTGCGGAGGCGAGGACGGTCACAGCAGTTCCTCCGGGATGTCGAGATGGCGGGAGCGCAGCCATTCACCGAGGGCCTTGGCCTGCGGGTCGAAGCGGGCCTGGGACGCGACGCCCTCGCCGAGAAGGCCGGTCACGGTGAAGTTCACCGCCCACAGATTCGGCAACACATGGCGCAGTACGGGGAGTTCGGCCGTCTCCGGCAGCAGGGCGCGGAAGCGGTCGACGGTGAGGGTGTGGACGAGCCAGCGCCAGGCCGGGTCGGTGCGGACCCAGACGCCGACGTTCGCGTCGCCACCCTTGTCGCCGCTGCGCGCCCCGGCGATCCGCCCGAGCGGCACCCGCCGGGCCGGCTTTCCCTCTCCGGGCGGGGGCTCGGGCAGAGGCTCGGGCAATGGTTCAGGCAGCGGCGGTTCCGGTACGGGCTCCAGGGGCCGGGTGCGCGCCGGTACGGGGACGGGGACGCGGGTCCCGTCGGGCAGGACGGCCGTGTGCGCGACCTCGTCCGCCGGGACGTACGCGGTCTCGAAGACCCCGTAGGGGGCGCCCCGGCCGGGTGGGGCGGTGACATGGAAGCCCGGGTAGCTCGCGAGCGCCGGCTCGATGGCGGCGCCGGTGACCGCGCGGCCGACGGCCTCCTGGTCCGGGTCGCGGACGACGAGGCGGAGCAGCGCGCTGGCGGTCTCCTCGGTCGGCGCGTCCGGACGGTCGGTACGGGCCAGTTCCCACGTGACCTGGCGGGGGCGGGACGTGCCGAGCGCGTCCTCGACCTGGGCGCGGACCAGAGCGGCCTTCGCCTCGATGTCGAGGCCCGTGAGCACGAAGACGACCTCGTTGCGGAATCCGCCGAGGCGGCACAGGCCCGCCTTGAGCGTGGGCGGCGGCGCCTCGCCCCGTACGCCGTCGATCCGTACCCGGTCCGGCCCCTCTTGGGTGAGCCGTACGGTGTCGAGACGGGCGGTCACGTCGGGGCCGGCGTAGCGGGCGCCCGCCGTCTCGTACAGCAGCTGGGCGGTGACGGTGCCGGTGTCGACGAAGCCCCCGGTGCCGGGGTGCTTGGTGATCACGGCGGTGCCGTCGGCGTGGAGTTCGGCGAGGGGGAAGCCGGGGCGGCGGAACGCGGCCGGGTCGCCGAACCGCTCACTTAAACGCTCACCTGACTGCCCGCCCAACCGCTCACCCAACAGCTCGCCTAACCGCTCGGTGAAGAAGGCGTAGTTGCCGCCGGTGGCCTGGGTGCCGCACTCCAGGACATGTCCGGCGACGACCGCGCCCGCCATCTTGTCGTGCCAGTCCGGGTCCTCCGGCCGCCAGCCGAAGAACCACTGCGCGGGCCCGGTGACGAGCGCCGCGTCGGTGACGCGCCCGGTGACGACGACATCGGCGCCGGCGGTAAGCGCGGCCGCGATCCCGCCGCCGCCGAGGTAGGCGTTCACCGCCAACGCCCCTGGGCGGGGCGGGAGTCGGTCGCCTTCGACATGGGCGACCCGGGCGGGGACGCCGAGCCGGGCGGCGAGGGCGCGGAGGGCGTCGGCGAGCCCGGCCGGGTTGAGGCCGCCGGCGTTGGCGACGATCTTCACCCCGCGCTCGTGGGCGAGCCCCAGCCCTTCCTCCATCTGCCGCAGGAAGGTCTTGGCGTATCCGGCCGAGGGGTCCTTGAGGAGGTCGCGACCGAGGATCAGCATGGTCAGTTCGGCGAGATAGTCGCCGGTGAGGACATCGAGCGGGCCGCCCGTCAGCATCTCGCGGACGGCGTCGAAGCGGTCGCCGTAGAAGCCGGAGGCGTTGCCGATCCGCAGGATCACGCGCCCTCCCCCACGTCCTCCCCCATGCCTGCCCCCGCGCCTGTCCCCGCGCCACCGTTCTGCGCCGCCCCGCCGGGCGCGCGGCCCGGTCCCGCCGGTCCCGCGAACGCCTGCGCGATGTCCAGCCACCGCTCGGCGTCGGCGCCGTGGGCGACGAGCGCGGTGTCGGTGCGGTGGACGCGCTGGGCGACCAGAAGGCAGAAGTCGAGGGCCGGGCCGGTGACGGTCTGCGGCGCGCCCTCGGGGCCGTACGCCCACATCTCTCCTTCCGGAGAGGTGAGTTCGAGCCGGAAGGGTTCGGCGGGCGGGGTGAGGCCGCGCACGTGGTACGCGTAGTCGCGGGAGCGCAGCCCGATCCACGCCACATGCCCGAGCCGGGCCGTCGGCACCCGGTCGACCCCGAGGGCGTCGGCGATGTCCTGCCCGTGCGCCCAGGTCTCCATGAGGCGCGCGGTCGCGAGCGAGACGGCGCTCATGGCGGGCCCGTACCAGGGGAACCGAGTGCCGGGCGGGGCCTCGGCGAGGACCCGGTGGAGCTTGGCGCGGCCCACGCGCCAGCGGGCGAGCAGTTCGGCGGGCGGCAGCGCCGCGCCCTCCTCGGCGCCGTCGTCCACGAACCGGTCGGGTGCGTCGAGGGCCTTCGCCACCTCCCCGGCGAACGCGTCCGGGTCGGTCGCCGCGAGCAGCGCGGCGTTGTCCGTCCAGGCGAGATGGGCGATCTGGTGCGCGATGGTCCAGCGTGGCGCGGGTGTGGGCGACGCCCACTCGCGCTCGCTCAACTCCCGTACAAGCGCGTCGACTTCCTCACTCTCGGCACGCAAGTCGTCGAGCACGACGGCAGGGTCGGACACGGAGCGCTCCCCTCGGGTCGGGGCGGGGACGGGCGGGTCACGGACGTGCGTGAGGAGCATGGCAGCCGCCATAGAAACAATCAAGCGTGCTTGCTTTGAGTTTTCGGGCGCACGGAAGCGCGAGGGCGCGAGCCCGGCGCCCCGCCGCGTGATCCGCGCCGGGCCCCGCACCGCCCCCGTGCACGCGCCTCCCACCTGACCGTCCGGCCCGGCGCCGACCCTGCCCCACGCCCCGAGTCGTACCCCCGCTCATCCCCGAGAGGTACGCCCCCGCCCCCGGACCGCCGACTCCGGGATGACCCCGAATCGTGCCTGATGGGGCCGACCTCCAAGGCCTCTGCTCTCTAGCGTTATCGCCATGCCGCCCTCCCGCTCGTCCCGCTCCTCCCTCCTTGCCTTCACGCTCAAGGACTTCCGCGCCCAGCTGCGCCGGCTCGTCCTCACAGGCGCCGCCGTCGCCGTCGGCGTCGCGTTCCTCGTCCTGTCCGTCGGCGGCGCGGGCGCGCTCGTCCAGTCGTACGAGCAGTCGGCGGCGATCGACGTCGGCGACGCGCCCGTCCAGGTCACCCCGCGCGGCAACGTCCCGGGCGCGCCGCTCCCGGCGGACGCCGCCGCCAAGGCCGCTCGGGTCCCGGGAGTGGCGGCCGTCGCCCCGCGCGTCGCCGGCCACGCGAACGTCCTCACCCCCGCCGGCCGCCCGCTCGACGACCGCGCCATGGTGACCTCCATCGCCGCCCGCCCCGACCTGCGCTGGCAGCGCCTGGCCACCGGCGCCTGGCCCGAACACCCGGGCGAGATCGCTCTGGACGAGGACAGCGCGACCCGCGTCGGCGCCCGCACCGGCGACACCGTCCGCATCACCACCGCCAAGGGCACCACCGCCCGCGTCCGCGTCACCGGCCTGCTCGACACCGCCTCCTCGCAGACCCTCGGCTCCCACCCGGCGCTCGGCATCCCCGAGGCCGCCGTCGCCACGTACGCCACCGGCTCGCGCACCACCCACCTCGATCTCGCGCTGCGCCCCGGCGCCGACCCTCACGACGTCGCGAAGGACGTACGCCACGCGCTCGGCGACGGCGTCGCCGCCCGCACCCACGCCGCCTCCGTCGAGGAGGCGAAGAGCAGCGGCCGGACGATGTACGCGGTCGTGCTCACCGCCGCGCTGTCCTTCGTCCTCATCGCGATGGCGGTGGCCCGGATGGTCGTCACCAACACCTTCTCCGTCGTCCTCGCCCAACGCGCCCGGCAGCTCGCCCTGTTGCGCTGCGTCGGAGCCGACCGCGACCAGATCCGCCGGATCATCCGCCGCCAGGGCCTGCTCCTCGGCGTGCTCGCCTCGGCCGCCGGACTCGCGGCGGGCGCGGGCGCCTGCGCCCTCGGCACGGCGCTCCTGAACGGTCTGGCCGACCTCGGCCCGGTCGAGATCTCGCTGATGCCGGGCCGCTGGACGTTCCTCCTCGGCGGGCTGTTCGGCGTCCTGCTCACCCTGTGGGCGGTGCGCCGCCCGGCGCGCGCCGCCTCCGCCGTACCGCCGGTCGCCGCCCTCGCCGCCAGCGGCGCGGCGACCCTGCCCGAGCCGGGCAGCCGGTCGGTGCGCGAGGTGGTGTCCGTCCTGATGCTGGTCGCGGGCGGGGGCCTGCTGGCCATCGGCGCGTTCGGCGGGTCGGCGATCGCGCTGCTCGCGGTGACGCTCGGCGCGATCCTCACCTTCTTCGCCGTTCTGCGGTACGCGCGCCACCTGCTGCCGCCGGTCGTCGGTCTGATCGGACTCGCCCTGCGCCGCCCGTTCGGCACGGTCGGCCGGCTGTCCGTGCAGCAACTGCGCGCCAACGGCGCCCGGACCGCGGCCGCCGCCTCCGCGATGCTGGTGGGCGTGACCGTCGCCATCTCGGCGGTGACCGCCATCGGGATCACCAAGGGCGGTCTGGAGGAGATGCTGACCGACCGGATGCCGGCCGTCTTCGCCCTCGACCCGGACGACGCCTCCGTCCCGGCCGGCGCGCTCGCCGCGCTGCGCGCCGAACCGCACCTGACGGTCACCCCCGTCCGTACCACCACCCTCACCGTCGACGGCCGCCGCACGGTCGTCGCCACCGCCGACCCGGCGGGCCTCAACCCGCGCGCCGACGGCGTCGCCCAGGCGCGGGCACTGCGGGACGGCGAGGCGCTCGGGCCGCTGCGCCGGGCCGGGGCGGGGCTCACGGTCGTACGGGGCGGGGAGACGCTGCCGATGGGGATCCACCCGGACGCGTCGCTGTACGTGACGGGGGCGACGTTCGCCCGGCTGGCGGGGGCCTCGGGCGGGAGCGCCGCTGGGGCGGCGGGGTCGGGATCGGGGGCGACCTCGGGATCGGCGCGGGTGTCCACGGTGCTGGTCAACCCGGCGGACGGGACGAGCCACGACGAGGCCCGGGCGGCACTGGACCGCGCGCTCGGCGCGTACCCCGGCATCGGCGTCGCGGACACCGGCTCCGACGCGCGGCTCGTACGCGCGATGCTGGACCGGCTGATGCTGGTGGTCACCGTACTGCTCGGCTTCTCGACGGCCATCGCCGCACTGGGCGTGGCGGCGACCCTGATGCTGACGGTGGAGGAACGGACCCGCGAGTTCGGGATGCTGCGGGCGATCGGCCTCCTTGGCGGGCAGCTGCGCCGCATGCTGACCCTGGAATCCGTCCTGCTCGCCCTCTCGGGCGCGCTCGCGGGCACCCTGCTCGGCCTGGTGTACGGCACCCTCGCCGCCCGCTCCGTCCTGGGCGGCCGGATCTCCCCGCTAGCCGTCCTGGGCTCGTCGGGCGGTACGGCCCTGACGATCCTGGGGCTGCTCGCCGCCACCGTCCTCACGGGGGTCGCGGCGTCGGTGCTGCCGGCCCGGCGGGTGCGGCGGATGGTGATCGTGGAGGCGCTGCGGGAGGCGTGAGCGGGCGGGCCCCGGGCGGGGCGGCACGGGCGGGGCGGCCGTACATCCGTACATCTGCATGCGAGAGCGGGGGGGGGGGGGGGGGGGGGGGGGGGGGCCCCGCGGCGGGGGGGGGGGGGGGGGGGGGGGGGGGGGGGGGGGGGGGGGGGGGGGGGGGGGGGGGGGGGGGGGGGGGGGGGCCCCCCCGCCCGCGGGGCGGGGGGGGGGGGGGGGGGGGGCCCCCCCCCCCCCCCGCCGCTCGGTGTTCGGTGTTCGGTGTTCGGTGTTCGGTGTTCGGTGTTCGGCCGGTCCGCGGGCGTCACTGGGTGGCGCGGGCCACCTGGGTCCGTACCGCGCCCATGCTCGCCGCGATGACGAGCGCGATCGCGAGGGCGTCCAGCAAGCCGAGCGCCTGGTGCAGGACGAGGAAGCCGGCGGTGGCGGCGATGGCCGGTTCCAGGCTCATGAGGATGGCGAAGGTCGCGGCGGGCATCCGGCGCAGGGCGACGAGTTCCAGGGCGTACGGGAGGACGGAGGACATCAGCGCGACGGCGAGACCGAGCCCGACGGTCGACGGGACGACCAGCCGGTCACCGGCCGCGACGATGCCGAACGGCAGGCTGATGACCGCGCCGACTGCCATCGCGAGGGCGAGCCCGTCCATCTGCGGGAAACGACGGCCGGTGCGGGCGCTGAAGACGATGTACGCGGCCCACATGGAGCCCGCGGCGAGCGCGAAGCCGGCGCCGAGCGGGTCGAGCCGGTCGAAGCCGCCGCCGCTGAGCAGGGCGACGCCCGCGAGCGCGAGTCCGGCCCACAAGAAGTTGACCAGGCGGCGCGAGGCGAGGACGGAGAGGGCGAGCGGGCCGAGCACTTCGAGGGTGACGGCGGCGCCGAGCGGGATCCGGGCGACGGAAAGGTAGAAGAGGATGTTCATCGCGGACATCGCGGTGCCGAACACGACGACGGTTCCCCAGTCGGCGCGGCTGTAGCCGCGGATCTTGGGGCGGCAGGCGATCAGCAGCACGGCGGCGGCGAGGACGAGCCGCAGGGTGACGACGCCGAGCGCGCCCGCGCGGGGCATGAGGAGAACGGCGACGGCGGAGCCGAACTGGACGGAGAGCCCGCCTGCGACGACGAGCGCGACGGGCCCGAAGCGGCCGAACCGCCCGAGCGGGCCCGCGCCGGGGGCGGCGGGGGCCTGGGGCTCCGTGGGCGTGGCGGACGCCACGGATATGTCCTTGACCGGGCTGTCCACCGGCTCACTCCTCTGCCTGTCACCGACCGTCACGACGATCATGAGTTCAGTGAGCTGAACTCACCGGTGCAGAGTAGTGCACCAGTCGCTCACTCCTCCATCCTTACCGGCGAGAAGGTCTCGGGCAAAGGGGGTGGATCACTCTCACGGGTGGTCATATGCCAAAAGCAACCCCGGACGGGCCGTCGGCTCCTAGCTTCGCCCTCATGGTCACCTCATCCCATGAGACCGCGCACCGGATCTTCCAGGACCGCCCGGAACTCCTGCCGCCGGTCTTCGACCTCCTCGGCGTACCGCTGCCGACGAAAGCGGAGATCGACGTCATCAGCCCGGACACCACCGAGATCCGCCCGCTGGAACGCCGGGTCGACACCGTCCTGCGCGTCAAAGTGCCCGGCAAAGACGGCTTCCTGCTCGCGATCGAGGCCCAGGGCCGCCGGGACCGGGCGAAGGCGTCGAGCTGGACGTAATACCTCGGCTACCTGCGCGCGAAGTACGACATGCCCGCGCTGCTCCTGGTGGTCTGCCAGGACCGCCCGACGGCCCGCTGGGCGGCGGGCCCCTTCCGCACGGGTTACGGCGACTGGTCGGCGCTCACGCTCCACCCGCTCGTCCTCGGCCCGGGCAACGTCCCGGTCATCACCGACCCGGACACCGCCGCGAAGAACCTCGCCATGACCGCGTTCTCGGCCCTGACACACAGCACTCAGCCGGAGGCCCCGGCCATACTGGAAGTGCTGGCGAAGGCGCTCGGAACGGCGGACGAGGACTCTTTCCGGTACTACTCCGAAATCATGGAAATCGGCCTGAACGAGACCCCGGTCAGGGACAACTGGAGGAAACTGATGAAGAACGGAAGCTACTTCCCGGGCCGAGGCACCCTCGTCGAGGAGACGTTCCTGGAGGGCAAGGACGTCGGCATGGCCGTAGCCACGGCCAACGCAGTGGTCAGCGTCCTGAAGACCCGAGGCATCGATGTCGACGCGAACGCTCTTGAGCGCATTCAGAGCTGCACCGACACCGCGACCCTCGACCGCTGGCTGGCCCTCGCCGTCACCACCCCCCGGGCGGCCGACCTCTTCGAGAGCGAGGCCGCAGCATGACCGGAGTGGGAAACCCGTGGGCTCCCAAGCCGATCGCGAGCTACTTCCCGGGCCGCGGGACTCTGGTCGAACAGACCTTCTACGAAGGCAAGGGCGCGGGGCTGGAAGAGGGCAAGGCCGTGGGCCGGGCCGAAGGCAGGGCCGAGGGGGAGGCATGGGGCATGGCGCAGGCCGTGGTCCGCATCCTGACGGGCCGGCGTATCGACGTCCCGGCGGTGGTCCTCCAGTACATCCACGAATGCACGGACATCCCCCGGCTCCAGTGCTGGCTGGACCTCGCCGTCACCGCCACCCGGGTCGAGGACCTCTTCGACCTCGGTTCTGAAGCGGAACCGGAGAAGGCGGAGGACTGACGAATAGCGGGGCAGACGAGAAGGGTTGCCCCGCAGGAAGTGGGCGGGCACGTGTCATAGCGCGAGGTCCGAGTGCGCTTGGCGTGGTGTCCGCCCTCCTTCCGAGAGTCGCACCTTCCACCACCGCGTCAAGGGCGCTCCCTCCGGTCGCGTCACTGCGTGATGGGCTACGCCCACCCTTGACCCGGCGCCTCCAGGCGCGAAAGACACTCTCGGAGGGCGGCCCGGGGGGGGAAGGTCCACGCGGGGGCGGTGCTTTTGCGCTGGCCGCCGTGGGCGGGTGGCGGGCCGGTGGCGGGGTGGGGCCCGGGTATCGCTCCGGTCGGCTCGTTGGCCGCGCGCCGGTGGGGTGGGGCTCGGCTTGCGGCCCGGGCCGGTGGGACCGTGCCCGCCGGCCCGGGGTGCGCGGCAGTGAAATGGGGCGGCCCGGCCCGGCTCAGCGAATGACGCCGTCGGTGAGCTGGGATTCATGCCCCGCTGATCACTGCCCGTGGACTGAAGAATCGCCGAGCGCACGCACGGGCACGACCCCCTGCGTGCGCGGGGATCACAGGAGCCGACCTGCGGCTTCACATCGCCAGACCCCGGATTTTACCCACTTTACCAAGGTGCGACTTAAGCCAACATTCTCACTTCAAATGGGGCAAATGTGAACTCCCTTGCCTCCAGAGGCGCTCCCGGACGCTCGCGAGCACACTAACTCGCACGGCCGGGCGGAAGGTGTCGCTCCGCCCCTCGATGGGGCGGGTGTGGCTCGCGTGATGGCAGGGGCGAACGGGGGTGCTCGCGTGCGCAGTTCCCTCGTCCGGCGGGTGGGTAAGTCGAAATCCCCGCCGATGGGACCGGAGTGAACTCCTGTGACTCCAGAGGCACTCCCGGACGCTCGCGAGCGTACTTACTCACACGGCCCGGGGTGGAACGCGATACTCCGCACCCGTCATGGAGCTGGTGTGAACTCGTGTGACTCCAGAGGCGATCCAGGCGAGCCCGGTCACCGCGCGAGCGGGGTTTCCCCCGTTCCCGCCCACCGGGGGTGACCAGCGGGGCATGAATCCCAGCCCACTGACGGCGGCTGGCCGCTGAGCCGGCCCGGGCCGCCCCACTCCACGACCGCGCACCCCAAACCAGCGGACAGAGTCCCGCCCACCCCGGCTACAAACCGAGCCCCACCCCACCGGCCCGCACCCATCAAGCCGACCGGAGCGATACCCGGGCCCCACCCCGACCACCGGCCCGCCACCCGCCCACGACGGCCCGCCGACAAAACAACCCCCCGCGTGGCCCCTTTCCCCCGGCCCGCCCTCCGAGTGTGAAAAGGCCCCCGCAGCCGGGCGGTCAAGGGCGAAGCGCAGCGAAGTCGCGCAAGCGACGCGACCGAAGGGAGCGCCCTTGAGGGGCCGGCGAAGGGGGCCACACTCGGAAAGAGGGCGGGCCACCGCCAGAAGCCGCCTTGGGCCTCAGCCCGTAGTGGCCTCGTTCACGAAGGCGGACCAGGCTTCCGGAGTGACGGCGAGCTGAGGGCCGGTGAGGTTCTTGGAGTCGCGGACGTGGATGGTGGTGGGGTGGACGGCCACCTCGACGCAGTTGCCGCCTTCGGCATCGCTGTAGCTGGACTTGCGCCAGTCGTAAGCGACCTCGATGCAGTTGCCACCCTCCTGCTGCTGTAACTGCTCTTAAACCAGGACAGTTCGGCAGAATTCATACCTCTCCCAGCAATGGCATGATCTGGAGCTCTACCGTCCGCCGCTGCGCCACTCTCCTCGTCCAGCATGGGGCGATGTTCTCGAAGAGGAGCGTGCATACGCCGGCGTCTGCAACAGCCCCGGCACCGCCTGCACCTCGTAATAGTGCAGCGCCAGCGCCCTCGCCTCCTCCGCCGCGAAGTCCTGGAACCAGTCCGGGTGGCGCACCCGCGCCCGCGCCAGTTGTCCGTTCTCAACGAACCCAGTCGACCCCGAGCTGCTGACCAGGCGCGACTAAGTTCGTTGAGACGCACGCCCGCTGGCCGGACCGGAGATTCCAGCCCTCCGGCCTGCGGCGACTGGGTTCGATGAGACGAATCCGCACTCGACTCGGTTCGTTGCGACGGGACACCAGTGCCTCCCGCACGTCCTCCACCGCCGCGATCAGGACCCCGTCCGCCTTGAGCACGGGGTCCGCCCGGCACGTCCGCGAGCTGCGCCTGGCTCATGCCCGCGTTCGAGCGCAGCTTCTTGATGATTTTGCCCAGCGCCCTGAACAGATGCGCCGTACCGTCGACTTCGGACGGCCGTGCCGGCCGCCCCTCCGGGTTTCCCGACATACGTACCGCCCTATTCGGCGTACTCGTGCAGTGACTCAGAGTCGTCGTGCCATCACCGGTCAGCGTGCGACCGGGGCGGCTTCCGCGTGGCCACGAAAGCCGAAACGGCCACCCCAATCAGTGACAGACCGCGACATCGCCGCACCCCACCCCACCTCAACCTCACCCGTCCAGCGCCTCCGCCACCACCTCCGCCAGATGCCGGGGCCGCCGGTCCGGTGACAGGTGGCCGATCTGCGTGCGGCAGGAGAAGCCGTCCGCGAGGACGACGGCGTCCTCCGGCGCGGCCCGCAGCGCGGGCAGGAGCTGATCCTCGGCGCAGGCGCGGGAGACGTCCTCGTGGCCCGGTTCGAAGCCGAAGTTGCCCGCCAGGCCGCAGCATCCACCGGCCAGTTCGCCCTCCATCCCGATCTTCTGCCGCAGTCGGCGTTCCGCCGCGTCCCCCAGGACCGCGTGCTGGTGGCAGTGGGTCTGGCCGGTCACGGTGGCGGCATGCCGGAGCCGAGGAGGAGCCCAGTCCGGTGCGAGTTGTTCCAACGCCTCGGCGAAGGTGCGGACGGAGGCCGCGAGGCGGGCCGCACGCGGGTCGTCCGGGAGCAGTTCGGGCAAGTCGGTACGGAGGGTCGCCGCGCAGGAGGGTTCCAGGACCAGGACCGGGCGACCGTCGAGAGCGCTCGGGGTGCCCGCCATGACGTCGAGGGTGCGGGTCATCACCCTGCGCGCCGCGTCGAGACGGCCCGTGGACACGTACGTGAGCCCGCAGCACACCCGCCCCGGCGGCAGCGCGACCCCGAGGCCCGCCGCCTCCAGGACCGTCAGCGCGGCCATCCCCACCTGGGGCGCGAGGTGGTCGGTGAAGGTGTCCGGCCACAGGGTGAGCACGGGCGGGCGGCCCGAGGCCCGTTCGGTGAAAAGCGAGGTGAACGTGCGCTCCGCCACCCTCGGCATCGCCCGCTCCGGCGTGACCCCGGCGAGGCGGGCCGCGAACGGCAGCCTCATCGCCCCGTTCAGCCCCCGCCCGAACACGTCGAGCAGATGGGGAAGCCCGCCCATCGTCCAGTGCGAGCGTGGCCGCCTCAGCGCCCGCCGGCCCGCGTAATACCCCTCCAGAAAACGGGACTTGTACGCGGCCATGTCGACACCCACCGGGCAGTCGCTACGGCAGCCCTTGCACGACAGGCACAGGTCCAGCGCCTCCCGGACCTCCTCCGACCGCACACCGTCCGTGATGACCTCACCGAGCGCCATCTCGTGCAGCAACCGGGCCCGACCGCGTGTGGAGTGCCGCTCCTCTCCCGTCGCACGGTACGAAGGACACATCACGCCCGGCCCCGAACTCGGGCCGTCCACGCGGCACTTCGCCACCCCGACGCAACGGGCGGCCTCACGCCCTAGCTCGCCCTCCACCACCTTCAGTCTCGTACGCGGCGTGTCCGTGCGCCGCAGCCCCGTGAATCGCAGCCCCGAGTCCAGCGGTTCCGGTCGTACCAGCATCCCCGGGTTCAGTCCGCCGTCCGGGTCCCACAGATCCTTCACCGCACCGAACAGACCGACGAGTTGGTCCCCGTACATCCGCGGCAGCAGTTCCGCCCGCGCCTTCCCGTCCCCGTGCTCACCGGACAGCGAGCCACCGTGGGCCACCACCAGGTCCGCGACCGCTTCCGAGAACTCCCGGAAGCGGGCCACGCCCGCCCCCGTCCACAGGTCGAAGTCGATCCGTACGTGGACGCAGCCGTCGCCGAAGTGCCCGTACGGCGTCCCGCGCAGCCCGTACTCCTTCAACAGGCCCCGGAACGCGCGGAGATAAGACCCCAGCCGGGCCGGTGGCACCGCACAGTCCTCCCAGCCCGGCCAGGCGTCCGTCCCGTCCGGCATCCGGGTCGCCGTACCCGCCGCGTCCTCGCGGATCCGCCACAGCGCCCGTTGCCCCGCCGCGTCCCGTACGACCGTGGCGTCCAACGCGTCGGCCGCCCGCACCAGTTCGGCCGCCGGGCCCGCGCCGTCCATCTCGACGAACAGCCAGGCTCCACCGCGCGGCAGGCCGGCCGCCACCTCATCCGGCACCAGATCGGCGGCCATGCCCTCCACCGTCAGCGGCCGGTGCGGCAGCAGGCCCGCCGCCGCGTCGGCGGCGGCGCTCTCGTCCGCGTACCCGAGCACCACCAGGACGGGATCGGCCGGCAGCGGCACCAGCCGCACCTCCGCCTCGGTCACCACCCCCAGCGTGCCCTCGCTCCCGCAGAACGAACGGGCCACGTCCGCGCCGCGCTCCGGCAGCAGCGCGTCGAGCGCGTACCCGGAGATCCGGCGCGGCAGCCCCTCCGGGTAGCCGGTCCGCAGCGACGCGAGGTGGGCCGTGACGAGTTCACGCAGCCCCGCGGGCGCGCCCTGCCAGTCCTGCCCGAGGCGCGCACGGCGTCCGTCGTAGGTCACGACGTCCAGCGCCCGGACGTTGTCGGCGGTCGTCCCCCAGGCCACCGAGTGCGCCCCGCACGCGTTGTTGCCGATCATGCCGCCGAGGGTGCAGCGGCTGTGGGTGGAGGGGTCGGGGCCGAAGGTCAGACCGTACGGGCGAGCCGCCTCCCGCAGCCGGCCGAGGACGAGACCGGGCTGGACGAGCGCCGTACGCGCCCCCGGGTCGATCGACACCAGCTCCCGCAGATGGCGGGTGAAGTCGAGGACAACGCCGGTTCCGGTCGCCTGCCCCGCGATCGACGTACCGCCGCCTCGGGCGACGACCGGCACCCCGTATGTCCGGCAGACGGCGAGGGCCGCGGCGACGTCGTCGGCGTCGCGCGGGGCGACGACGCCGAGCGGGACGCGCCGGTAGTTCGAGGCGTCCATCGTGGTCAGAGCGCGGGCGGTGGCGGAGAAGTCGACGTCCCCGGCTACGGCGGCACGCAGCGCCTCCGCCACTTCCCGGCCCTCGGCCGCCTCCCGGCGCACCACGGCCCCCGCGCCCCCCGCGCTTCTCCGCGCCCCCGCGCCGCTCCCCCTCACCGCCTCGCTGTCCGAATTCTTGCCCGAATTCCGGCCTGATTCCTCGCCCGCTTGGTGTGATCCCACGATCCCAGGATGTCCCACTCCTCATCTCATCGGGCGGACGTGCCGCGTCCCCGCCCCCCTGGACCCGATACGCTCCGCCTCGTGGCCGATATCCAGATTCCCGCTGACATGAAGCCCGCCGATGGCCGTTTCGGCGCGGGCCCCTCCAAGGTGCGGACGGAGGCGCTGGACGCCCTGGCCGCCACCGGCACCTCCTATCTCGGCACCTCCCACCGCCAGCCCCGGGTCAAGGACCTGGTCGGCGAGGTGCGTGCCGGACTCCGCGACCTCTTCTCGCTGCCCGAGGGCTACGAGGTGATCCTGGGCAACGGCGGCTCCACCGCCTTCTGGGACATCGCGACCCACGGCCTGATCGAGAACAAGTCGCAGCACCTCACCTTCGGCGAGTTCTCGTCCAAGTTCGCGAAGGCGTCGAAGCTGGCCCCGTGGCTGGCCGAGCCGACCGTGATCTCCGCCGACCCGGGCCAGTGCCCGCAGCCGGTGGCCGAGGCGGGCACCGACGTCTACGCCTTCACCCACAACGAGACCTCCACCGGTGTCGCCGCCCCGCTGAAGCGGGTCGCGGGTGCCGACGAGGACGCGCTGGTCCTGGTCGACGCCACCTCGGGCGCGGGCGGTCTGCCCGTCGACATCACCGAGACCGACGTCTACTACTTCGCGCCGCAGAAGTCCTTCGCCGCCGACGGCGGGCTGTGGCTGGCGGCGTTCTCGCCGGCCGCCCTGGAGCGGGCCCGGCGGATCCACGCGTCCGGCCGGCACATTCCGGAGTTCTTCTCGCTGCCGACCGCGATCGACAACTCGCTGAAGAACCAGACGTACAACACCCCGGCGCTCGCCACCCTCTTCCTGCTCAACGAGCAGGTGAAGTGGCTGAACGGGCAGGGCGGCCTGGACTGGGCGGTCGCCCGGACCAAGGAGTCCTCGCAGGCGCTGTACGGCTGGGCGGAGGAGTCGAAGTACGCGACGCCGTTCGTCACCGACCCGGCGCTGCGCTCGCAGGTCATCGGCACGATCGACTTCGCGGACGACATCGACGCGGCCGCCGTCGCCAAGGTGCTGCGCGCCAACGGCATCGTCGACACCGAGCCGTACCGCAAGCTGGGCCGCAACCAGCTGCGGATCGCGATGTTCCCGGCGATCGACCCGGCGGACGTGCGGGCCCTGACGGCCTGCGTCGACTACGTCATCGAGAAGCTGTAACCCCCAGGGCTGTACGCGAAAGGCCCGGCGATGGAGCGAGCACATGGCTCCAGCGCCGGGCCTCTTCGTGTTCCGGGCGGGCGGATCAGTCCCGGCGGAACAGCCGCTTGAGGCCGAACCAGGCCGCGAAGGCGACGCCGAGGACGATCACTCCGACCCCGAAGTTCCCTTGCTCCTCAGCGGAGTTCGGGGCGGCTGACCCCGCACCGGGGGTCTTCGGGTCCTTGGCGGACGAGCCGCCGCCACCGCTCCCGCCTCCGTCGCCCTGCCCGGGTCCGCCGTCCGTACGGTCGACCCGCACCACGCGGCTCTTCTGCCCCTCCGAGCCGAACATGAAGGCCGAACCGTCCGTCGTGTACGTCACGGACTCCGCCTGCCCCTGGAACGGCGCCACCACCGCCGTGCCGTCACCG
The DNA here is from genome assembly GCF_043198875.1 of Streptomyces sp. NPDC048718. Classification (NCBI taxonomy): domain Bacteria; kingdom Bacillati; phylum Actinomycetota; class Actinomycetes; order Kitasatosporales; family Streptomycetaceae; genus Streptomyces; species Streptomyces sp. NPDC048718. The sequence goes on along the minus strand of NZ_JBICVG010000001.1, from coordinate 289,240 downwards.
GCGATGCGGCCGTCCTTCCACGTGTACTCCTTGGCGGCGAAGTAGCCGCGCAGGACGAGCCGCCCGCCGTCCGGTGAGAAGGCGCCGTCGGTCACCCAGGGGACTTCCCCGATACGTCGGAAGACGTTCGTCCCGGAGGTGGTGAGGTGCGCCGGGCCCTCGTACAGGCCGCCGCCCTTCTGGTTCTTGCTCGCGATGTAGATCCGGCCGGTCTTCGGATGGACCATCAGGGCCTCGGCGTTGCGGGCCCCGTCGGCGTACTTCACGACGTACTGGGTGGCCTGGACGGTCTGGTCGCGCAGCGTCTTGGGCTCGGGGAAGCGGTAGATCCACACGTGGTCCCAGGTGCCGTCGAGGTTGTCGCCGATGTCGCCGACGTAGATGTCGCCGTCCGGGCCGATGGAGATGGCCTCCATGTCGCGCGGGGTACCGACGCCCTTCATGGTCAGGGTCGCGACCGTCTTGCCCGTACGGGAGTCGACGCCGTAGATCAGGGGCGCGTCCTGGTCGTTGTGCGTCCAGTAGATACCGGGGTGGAGACGGCTGGCGGCGAGACCGCTGGACTCGGTGATCCGGGGGTCCTCGATGGTGAAGTCCCGGTCGGGGCGTTCGTCCGTGACCGCCTGCGCCGTCGCCGCCACCGCCGCGTGCGCGGGGGCCGCGACGGCGCAGGCGGCGAGGACGGCGAGAGCGGTGGCCCCGAGGGCGCGGCGCGGCGCGGCAGATCGCATGCCCTCCAGCGTGCCATGGGCCGCCGCCCGACCCGCCCGTTACCGCGAGGACGGGGTCGGTGATGATGTGCCCCATGCGTTTTCTGTTCGTCGGCGACAGCATGACCATCGGACGCGCCGGCGACTTCACCTGGCGGTACCGGATGTGGCAGCACCTGGAGCGCCTGGGGTGCCCGGAGCGTACGGAGCACCTGGAGCGTGTGGAGTCCCTGGAGCGCCTGGAGCACCTGGGGTTCGAAGCCACTCCCGCCGGGGATGCTCAGGCTGGGGGCCTCCCTGCTCCGGTCGGGCATATGCCACTCGTGCCGACACCGGCCCGGCATATGCCTCTCGTCTCGCCCCGCTCTCCCCACCATCCCGGCTCCCCTGGTGCGTACGAGATCGTCGGCCCGCGCACCACGCTCTACGAACCCGGCGACGACGCCGCGACCTCGCACGCATATGCCGACCCGGGCTTCCCCGCCGCCGCCCGCCGTCATCTGGCCGGCTGGGGCGAGGGCTGGCTGCACATGGCGCCGCTCGCCGGCCCCGTGGTCGCCGAGACCCGCGCGGACATCCTGTTGATCTCGCTGGGACTGATCGACCTCGGCTGGTACACCAACAGCGACCAGACGATCGAGAACGTCCACGCCTTCGTGACCGCCGCCCGCGCCGCGAACCCGCGCGTCCGGATGGTGCTGCTGCCCGTCATCCCGAACATCCGCGCCGAGGCCGAGGCCCCCTTCGCCGCCGAGTGCGCGCGGTTCAACGAACTGCTCGCGAAGGCGGTCGCCGTCCTCGATACGGCGGCCTCGCCGCTGCTGCTCGCGACGATCCCGGAGTCGTACGACATCCACACGGACACCTACGACGGCACGCACCCGGGCCCCAGCGGCGAGCACAAACTGGCGGCGGCCTTCGCGGACGCGCTGTACCGGTCCTGGGGCATCGGCGGCCCGTACCACCCCGACCTCCGGCAGGAACCGGAACAGAGACCGGAGCCGGAGCCGGGGCAGGGGCCGGAACTGGGGCTCGTCGGGGCCGCCGCCGCTGGCTAGGCTCCGATCATGAGCAGCCACGCGTTCACGGGGCATATGACAGACCGGCATCCCGCCGGTGAGCCCGTCCTCCTCGGCGCGGAGGAACTGGCCGCCGATCCGGATCTCACGGCCGGTTTCCCGGACGCCGCGCACCAGGTTCTGGCGGAGCTGGTCGACGGGGGCGCCCCGCTCGGCTGGGTCGATCCGCCTTCCCTGGACGAGGTGACGGAACTCCTCGGCCGGGTGCTCGCCGCGGCACGGGTCGGCGATGCCGCGCTGCGCGCCGTCTACCTCGGCCGGCGGCTCGTGGGCCTCGGGTACTGGGTCCGCTACGGCCGGCCGACCAACCGGCCGCACGCCGACATCGAGAAGATCGCGCTCGCCCCCGCCGTCCACGGCCGCGGGCTCGGCCGGGCCCTGACGACCGCCGTGGTCGCCGACGCGCGCGAGGCGGGGATCGAGGTCCTCACCCTGGACGCGCGCGCCGACAACGAACGGGCCCTGACCCTCTACCGTTCGCTGGGCTTCACCGAGTACGGCCGGCTGCCCCGCTTCGTCGCGGTCGGCGATGTCCGTTACGACAAGGTCTTCTACATGCTCGACTTCCGCGAGGAGGTCTGACCGCCCTGCCGTGCCCCGGCTCCCCGCCCTGGTCCGTGATCGACGGAACCGGTGGGGCCGGCGGCCATCAGGCCGCCCCGACGAGGCGGTTGGCGAAGGCGGAGAGCGTGTAGGTGCCGATGCCGAGCACGACTTCGAGGGCGTTCTGCCGGGTGTAACCGTGGGCGAGGAACGTATCGAAGTCGGCGTCGCTCACCGCGCCGGACGCGGCGAGGACCTGAAGGGTGAAGCGGCGCACGGCGTCGAGGCGTTCGGCGGACGGGGCGGCGGCCGGGTCGAGCGCGGCCAGTTTGGCCTCGTGCATGTCGACGCACAGATGGCACTGGTTGCGGGTGGCGACGGTGAGGATGACGGTCTCGCGGGCGTACGGGTCGAGCGTCGTGGCCTCGAAGAGCGCGCTGAGCTGGAGGAAGGCGTCGAGGGTCTGCGGGGACGCCTCCTTGAGGAGTACGACGGCGGCGGCGGTACGGGCGGGCAGGTCGTGCGGCTGGGCGGTGAGCGGCATGGAAATCCCCCTGGGGCACACTTCGATAGACTCGACAACATGGTTGACCATGTCGGTGAGGGAAACGTAAACCAGGTTGTCGATACGGGCAAGGGGGTTCCCCCGGCCACGGGAGCCGAAGGGAACCCGCCCGAGGCCCCCAACGGCTCGGACACCCCCGGATACGAGCTGCCGCTCCTCCTCTTCGCCGGCTTCCGCACCCTCATCGACCGCGTCCACACGGAACTCGCCCGCCAAGGCCACCCCGACCTGCGCCCCGCCCACGGCTTCGCCCTCCAGGCCATCGGCGCGAGCCCGTACGGCGCGACCGCGAGCGACATCGGACGGCGGCTCGGCGTCTCCAAGCAGGCGGCGGGCAAGACCGTCGACCGGCTGCTCGCCCTCGGCTACGCCGAGCGCGCCGACGACCCCGCCGACGCCCGCCGCAAACTCGTCTTCCTCACCCCGCACGGCACCGACGCCCTGGCCCGCTCGGCCGCCGTCTTCGACTCCCTGCGCGCCGAGTGGGCCGCCCGGCTCGGCCCCGACCGCGTCCGCGACCTCGAATCGGCCCTCCGCACCGTCGTCCCCGCCGAGACCGCCTATCGCCTGGACGCCACCAGCTGGCTCGGCGGCGCCTGATCGGCCCCCGCGCCCGGCGGCGAATCAGGGCCCCCCGGCACTTGATGGCGAGCCCCCGCCATCGGCGTGACCATGGCGCCGTGCGTGTCGTTTCCGACGACGGCTGCATGCGAACGCGCGGCAGCGGGGAGGAGCGCCACGGTGACCGTCGTAGAGAACGACAGGATCGAGTGGGCCATGAGCGATCGCGAACTGCCCTTGGACGAGCTGTTCGAGTGGCTGGAGACCGCCCCCGAGGGACACAAGGCCGAAGTCGTCGGAGGGGTCGTCTACGCGGTTCCGCAGCGGGACACGCACTGGGAGATCGTCCGCTGGATCGTCCACGCGCTGCAGGTGCGATTCGGGATGCACGTCAAGGTGAAGTCGGACGTACGGATCGACTTCCCGGGCCACCGCAACGCGTTCTGCCCGGACGTCGCCAAACTCCGGGACGACGCGGAAAAGAACGACAAAGGCCGCTGGGACTGGGCCGATGTCGAGTTCGTCGCCGAGGTGATCTCCCGGGGCACCAGCCTGAACGACTACGGGCCGAAGAAAGCCGCCTACACCACCGCCGGCGTGGCCGTCTACGTCATCGCCGACCCCTACACCGGCCGGTGTATCGCCTACACCAAGCCCGAGGAGGGCGAGTACACCGAGGTGGTCCGCGTGCCCTTCGGGACGGATCTCGACCTGACCAAGACACCGCTCGGCCTCGTCCTCAAGACCGACGCGTTCCCCCGCGACTGACCGTCGCGAGGGAACGCACCAACCGCCTACTCCTCGGCGCGCGAGCCTGTCGGCGGGCCGGAGACGGTAGCCCCGGCCTCCGGCGCGCGCACCGCTACGAGGTCGCCGTCACCAGGCGAAGGCCTCCGGGGAGGGGCCCGGGCCGGGGAGGATCTCGTCGAGGGCGGCGAGGAGTTCGTGGCTCAGCTTCGTCTCCACGGCGCGCAGGGCACCCTGGAGCTGCTCCGGCGTGCGGGGGCCGACGATCGGGCCCGTCACGCCCGGGCGGGTGAGCAGCCAGGCGAGCGCGGTCTCGCCCGGGTCCATGCCGTGCTTGTCCAGCAGGTCCTCGTACGCCTGGATCCGGGCCTTCTGGGCCGGGTCGGCCAGCAGTTCGGCGGTACGGCCGCTCGCGCGGCGGACGCCCTCGTTCTGCTTGCGGATGACACCGCCGAGCGCGCCACCGTGCAGCGGGGACCACGCGATGACGCCGAGGCCGTACTCCTCCGCCGCCGGGATCACCTCCATCTCGGCGCGCCGCTCGTACAGGTTGTAGAGGCACTGCTCACTGACCAGGCCGACCATTCCGCGCCGCGTGGCGGCCTCGTTGGCCTGCGCGATCTTGTAGCCGGGGAAGTTGGACGAACCGGCGTAGAGGATCTTGCCCTGCTGGATCAGGACGTCCATCGCCTGCCAGATCTCGTCGAAGGGCGTCGCGCGGTCGACGTGGTGGAACTGGTAGATGTCGATGTGGTCCGTGCCGAGCCGCTTGAGGCTGGCGTCGACGGCGCGGCGGATGTTCACGGCGGAGAGCTTGTCGTGGTTCGGCCAGTCCGGCGCGCCGTCGGGCGCCATGTTCGCGTACACCTTGGTGGCCAGGACCACCTTGTCGCGGTGGGCCGGGTCCTTGGCGAGCCAGGAGCCGACGATTTCCTCGGTGCGACCCTTGTTGTCGCCCCAGCCGTAGACATTGGCCGTGTCGAAGAAGTTGACGCCCGCTTCGAGCGCGGCGTCCATGATCGCGTGGCTGGTCTGTTCGTCGGTGTGCGGACCGAAGTTCATCGTCCCGAGGACGAGCCGGCTGACCTTGAGTCCCGTACGTCCGAGCTGCGTGTACTCCATGGCCACCAGCCAACGCCTTCGAGTGGGCTCGAAGCAAGGGCACTTGGCCGTGCCACGCCGGGTTCCTCGGCGCGGCCCCGGGCGGTCGGGCGCTCTGTTCCGGCCACGGGACCGCGCCCGGGACGGGGACGCGCCGCCGCCGGCGGTCCAAGGCACGGCAGGCGGTCACCACAGGACCGGGACGCGTTCCGGCACCCGCTTGCCGCCGCCCTTCGTGAGCTCCGCCTGCCCGGCGGGCAGGGCGAGCCGGAGCCCCGGAAGACGTTCGATGAGCACCCCGAGAGCCTCCGAGGCGTGGACCCGGGAGAGCGCCGACGCGGGGCAGAAGTGCCGGCCCGCGCCGAAGGACAGGTGCGGGTTGGGCGCGCGGTCGAGGTCGAAGCGCTCGGGGTCGGTGAACTGCGCCGGGTCGAAGTTCGCCCCCTCCACGCACACCAGCACCAACTCCCCTTCCCTGACCAGCACATCGCCGACCCGCACGTCCGTCCGCGCGATCCGGGGCAGCCCCTCCCCGATCGGGAGCGTGACCCGCATCAGCTCCTCCACCGCCAGCGGCACCTTCTCCGGCTGCTCCCGCAGGTGCTCCACGGCCCGCGGGTGCCGGATCAGGGTGAGCGTGGCATGCAGCAGGAAGACGTACGTGCTCATCACGCCCGCCATGAAGAGCGTGGTGACGGTCGCCGCCAGCAGTTCGTCGGACAGACCCGCGCCGGCCCGCGCCCGCTCCGTCTCGTCGCGCAGCTCGCACAGGGTCCGGATCAGCCCCCGCTGCTCCTCGCGCGGCGCGCGCACGTGCCTCAGGACGAAGGCGAAGTCCTTGCCCCAGTTGGCCGCGGATCCCTCGGGCACGACGGGGCTGGTGAGGAAACCGAGATCGAGGCCGGACATCAGCCGCAGCCCCTCCTCGTAGGGCAGCCCGAGGATCTCGCAGATCAGAGCGGCGGAGTACGGCTCCGCGAACCGCGCGCGCAGATCGACCGGCGCGCCCTCCTCGACCATCGCGTCCACCAGGCCGTGCGCCCGCTCGCGCAGCCACCGCGCCGAGACCGGACCCGACCGGGGGCCGAAGGCGCGCAGCACCTCCTCGTGCAGCCCCGCGTTGTTCATCGTGCCCATGGCGTTGACGATCTCGGGCGGGATCGTCAGCGCGTACGGGCGCGGCACCCCCGGCTTCGCCGCGTCGCGCAGGCTGAAGCGCTCGTCCTCCAGGACCTGCTTGGCCAGCGCGTAGCCGGTGACGAGCCACGCCTCGTCACCCGTGGGCGTACGGACGCGGGCGACCGGGCATTCCGCCCGCAGTCGCGCGCACTCGGCGGCCAGGGCCTCCCCGTGCCCGGCGGGCGGCCACTCGACGGGGTCGGTGGGGGTGGCAGGGGTGGCGGAAGGCACAGGTGAGGGTGCGGGCGGCGGGGCGGGTGGGGTCGCGTCGGCGGTGGTGGACATGGCGGACGTGCTCCTTCTGAAGGGAGAAGAGAAACCAAAAGACCAACGAGGGGGGAGGGAGGAAGGAAAGGGGACGGCGCGGATCAGTCAAGGAAGGCCGTGGTCAGGTACCCCTGAACGGCGCAGGGGCGCTCCGATCGCTCCGGCTCGCGCCGCCCGGCGACGCACCGGCGGAGGGGTCGGCGGAAGGACCGGATCGGGCCCGAGCCCCAGGCCCGGCGGAGGGGCGGGGGCGCGCGGTGACAGCACGGGGCCGGGCCCACGGGCGGGATCGCGTGGCGACAACGTGAGGCCGGGCGATGCCCGGGATCGGCGGGCCGGGGGCCGCGTGCCTCTCCGGCACCGCTCACGTCCACCACGCCCCGCGACGGCGAAACGCTTCGTCGCACGGTTCGGGGACTCCCCGCCCCCGTGACCGCGCATGCGCCCGTACCGATCGGCTGGGCAGGCGCGAAAGGTACCGGAACCGGCACCGCCACCGGCCCCTAAGGCCGTATCCGGCGGGCGGGCGGGCGCATGACGAGACGCGCCGGAGGCTCCGGCGCGAAAGAGCGAAAGAGAACGGAGGGAAAAACGAAGGAAAAAGGGGCGGGCGTCGGTCAGGATCGGCCGCTTGACGCACTGCTTCTGGTCGGACACATCGTTCTCATGCCCACGCGCAGTGACCGTGAAGCCAGCAACACCCCAAAAGGATGACTCTGTGTAATCAAAGGCGACAACGGTACGCCGGGCGGCGCGTCACAGCGCCCCGACACGCCGCCCGGGACATACGCCCGGAAGGGGCACCGCTCCGCTTCAGGCGTCATCCCACCACGGAGGTCACCGCAATGATCGCGAACATCAGGACGAGCACACCGGCCATGATCCGGTTTCGGGTTTTCGGGTCCACGCTTCGAGGTTAACCCGACCCGCCCAGTGGCCACGCGTCGACCGTCTCGTAGCGCGGCTGCTCCCCCGGCGTACCGCCGCCGGGAAGCCGGCTGCGCACCAGCGCCAACTCCCCGACCCGCCAGCGGCTGCCCTCGAAGGCGTCGAGCGCGGCGACGTAGGGCCGCAGGTCCAGATCCTCCGTACGACACCGGGCCACCGTGAGGTGGGCCTGATAGCGGCGGTGCCGGTCCATCGGCACCCCGGCCCGGCGAGCAGCCGCGTCGGCGCGCTCGGCGAGCAGGCGCAGCTCGTCCAGGCCGCCCGCAGCCCCGGTCCACAGCACCGCCTTCCCGAAATGGCCGCCGCCGTGCAGCCGGAGCGGGAACGGTGCCGTACGGCCGGCCGCCCGGCCGAGCCGGGCCCGCAGGTCCGGAAGCAGCTCGTCGTCGACCTCGCCCATGAACGCGAGGGTGAAGTGCCAGCCGGGTCGCGAGGTCCAGCGCAGTCGGCCGGATCCTGGCATATGCCCGAGCAGATCGATCTCACGGCCCAGCTCGGCCAGCTGCTCAGGCGGCGGGATCACGGCGGCGAATAGCCTCATGGGGAGAGTGTGGCAGTCCCCCGGGGCCCGCCGTGGATCACTCCGAAGGCCTGGCCTGACCGGCTTCCCGCCCCTAACCTCTCTCCGATGGACACCGGGATCACGATCAGACAGGGCGGGCCGGACGATGTCGCCGCCGTCCTCTCGCTCCTCGACAGCGCGGTCGACTGGCTGGGCGACAAGGGCATCACGGCGCAGTGGGGCACCGAGCCCTTCTCCTCGCGCCCGAAGACGGCCGCGCTGGTCGAGCAGGTGGTGACCGAGGGCTCCCCGTGGATCGCCGAGATCGACGGCGTCCCGGCGGGCACCCTGACCCTCACCCCGCACCCGGGGTCGTACGTGGCCCCGGCCGACGAGCCGGAACGGTATGTGCGCTTCCTCGCCACCGGCTCCCGCTTCCACGGGCGCGGCGTGGGCGCCGCCTTGCTCGCCCACGCGGCCGACGAAACCCGCCGCCTCGGCGTCTCACTCCTGCGCGTGGACTGCTTCGCGGGCAGCGAGGGCCGGCTGGTCGCGTACTACGAGCGCCAGGGCTTCACCCGTACGGAGACCTTCGCCGTCGGCGACTGGCCGGGCCAGATCCTGGAGATGCGCGTCCGCTGACAGTGGCAAGACCTCCGGGCCAGGCCGCGCCCCGAGGCCCCGACCCGGGTCGGTCACCGCGCCGAACCCGCCCGTAGCATCGCGGCCATGCCTGATGTGTGGATCGTTTTCAGCCCGGCCGACCGGCGGCGGTACTGGTGGCGGACCGGTGTCGTGGTGACGGTGCTCGTCGGTGCGACGGTGGCCATGGGCCTGGCCGAGATCGGATCGGGCCCGTGGGTCGGCGTCTTCGGGATCCTCTATCTGGTCGTGATCTTCGACATGGTCAACCGGATCTACGGCCGGACACTCCTGACCGCGGCCGGGATGGAGCTCCGCACCCTCGTCAGCAGGCGCCGCGTTCCCTGGAGCGAGATCGCCGGGGTCGAGGAGCGGCTGCGGACGACCCGGAGCGGAACCTGGACGGATCTGCGGATCACCAGGCACCGTGGGCGTCCGCTCGCCCTTCCCGGGACCCTCACCAACCGGATCTGGGACGCGGAACTCGACCACAAGCAGGTCGCCATCCAGGAATACCGATCCCGCGCGACCGCCGCCGCCCCCACGAGCGCTCAAGCCACCGATTAGCCCTGGCGATACAAGGAAGGGGGCGGAACCCTTGCCGGGTCCCGCCCCCTCTCCGTACGTCCGCACAGGTCTCCGTACGTCCGCCCGAGCCGCGCGGTCGCGACCGGGCGTCAGACCGCCGCGACCAGCTCCCGGCCACGGTGTCCGGTCGGGACGAAGCGGACCCTCGGGTGGCCGTGGTGCCAGCCCACCGAGAGCTTCAGCCCGCCCGTGCGGGCCAGGACCGCCCCGATCACGACCGCCGAGAGCAGCGAGACCAGACCGCCGGTCGCGAAGCCGATCCGCGGACCGAAGCTGTCCGTGACCCAGCCCAGCAGTGGCGCGCCGATCGGGGTGCCGCCCGCGAAGACCATCATGTAGAGGCTCATCACACGCCCGCGCATGATCGGGTCGGTGGCCATCTGGACGGCCGAGTTGGCGCTGATGTTGACCGTCAGACCGATCATGCCGATCGGTACGAGCAACAGCGCGAACAGCCAGAACGCCGGCGACAGGGCCGCCACGATCTCCAGCACGCCGAACACGCCCGCCGCGATCACCAGCATCCGCAGCCGCGTCGAGCCGCGGCGCGCCGCGAGCAGGGCGCCCGCGAGGGAGCCGGCCGCCATCAGGGTGTTGAGCAGGCCGTACGTACCGGCGCCGACGTGGAAGATCTCCTCCGAGAAGGCGGTCAGCCAGATCGGGAAGTTGAACCCGAAGGTGCCGATGAAGCCGACGAGGACGATCGGCCAGATCAGATCGGGCCGCCCGGCCACGTACCGCAGCCCCTCGCGCAACTGGCCCTTGCCGCGCGGGGCGCGCTCCACCTTGTGGAGTTCGTTCGTCCGCATCATCAACAGGCCGACGAGCGGGGCGAGGAAGGACAGGCCGTTGAGCAGGAACGCCCAGCCGCTGCCGACGGTGGCGATCAGCACACCGGCGACGGCGGGGCCGACCAGCCGGGCGGACTGGAAGTTGGCCGAGTTCAGCGAGACCGCGTTGCGCAGCTGGTCCGGGCCGACCATCTCGGAGACGAAGGCCTGCCGGGTCGGGTTGTCGATGACGGTGACCATGCCGAGCAGGAAGGCGATCAGGTAGACGTGCCAGACCTGGACGTTGCCGGTCAGGGTCAGGACGGCCAGGATCGTGCCGAGCACGCCGAGCGCGGCCTGGCTGACGAGGAGGATGGCGCGCTTGGGGTAGCGGTCGGCGAGGACGCCGCCGTACAGGCCGAACAGCAGCATCGGCAGGAACTGGAGGGCCGTCGTGATGCCGACGGCCGTGGCGGAGCCGGTGATGCTCAGGACCAGCCAGTCCTGGGTGATGCGGGCCATCCAGGTGCCGGTGTTGGAGACGATCGCTCCGGCGAAGAACAGCCGGTAGTTGCGGATCGCGAGCGAGGAGAAGGTTCCTTTGCCCTGGCTGCGGCTGCGGCTCTTGCTCCGCTGCTCGCCCTGGGCCTTCTCCGGGCCGGTGCCCGGACGGTCCGCCCCAGGGGCGGAGGCAGGGAGGGGAGCGGGTACGGCGGCGGGGGCCGCGGCGGCGACTTCGGCCGCCTCGCCGATGCCGGCGCTGGTGCTGACGCTGACGCCGACGCTGTCGTCGGCGCTGGTGCTGGTGCTGGTGCTGGTGCTGGTGCTGGTGCCAACGTTGACGCCGGCGTTGACGCCGGCGCCGTTACTGCTGCTCGTGCTCGTGGGGCCGGCGTCGTTCGTGGTGTCGCCGGCGGCGCCTTCGGCGCCTGTGCCTATGCCGCTACCCGGCTCGGTAACGGACTCGGTGTCGGTGTCGGGTTTTCGGACGGGGGCGGAGTCTCCTCCGGATCCCGTACTCAAAGTGCTTCGCCTCCTCGGCGCCTCGCGTGCGGTTACAGGTGCGCCAGCTTCTCGAGGACGGGGGCGGCGGCGCGCAGCTTCGCCCACTCCTCCTCGTCCAGGCCCTCGGCGAGGGCGGCCAGCCAGGCGTTCCGCTTCGTACGGGACTCCTCCAGCATGGCCTCGGCCTGCTCGGTCTGGCTGACGACCTTCTGGCGGCGGTCGTCGGGGTGCGGTTCGAGCCTGACCAGTCCCTTGGCTTCGAGCAGCGCGACGATCCGCGTCATCGACGGCGGCTGGACGTGCTCCTTGCGGGCCAGCTCGCCGGGGGTCGCGGAACCGCACAGCGACAGAGTGCCGAGCACCGACATCTCGGTGGGGCTCAGCGACTCGTCGACGCGCTGATGCTTCAGGCGTCGGCTCAGCCGCATGACGGCGTTACGGAGCGCGTTCACGGCCGCGACGTCGTCGTCGGAGCCGTGGGACAGATCGGGCATGTCCTTAGCGTAACTCATTACTCTACCTAAAGACCAATTGGGAAGATGCGGCTCACATCTATCACTCGAACGGGTGAGAGCGGCCCGGAAAGTGACGCGCACGGCCGTTCCTTAACGCAAACCTGACGGGCATGGATTCGACCGTGCTCAGCCTGCGTATCGAGGGGGAGCTGTCCGAGCGGCTCCGCGCCCATGCCGCCAAACGCGGAATGAGCGTCCAGGACTATGTCGTCCGGACGCTCATTCGCGAGGATTTCGACGAGCGGTTCCAGACCGCGGTCGAGGAGACGGAGAAGTTCTACGGGGCCTTTGACGCCCCCGGCGATCAGGTCAGGCCGAGCGCCGGCATCGCGTAGTAGAAGACGAAGACCGCCGAGACGGCGTACATCGCCGCCGGGACCTCACGGCCTCGGCCGGCCGCGAGCCGCAGCAGGCTGAAGGAGACGAAGCCGATGCCGATGCCGTTCGTGATCGAGTACGTGAACGGCATCATCAGCATCGCCAGGAAGGCCGGCATCGCGATGGTGTAGTCGCTCCAGTCGATCTCCTTGATCGACCCGGCCAGGATCAGGAAGCCGACCGCGAGCAGCGCGGGGGTGGCCGCCTGCGAGGGCACCATCGTGGCCAGCGGCGTGAGGAACAGCGCGACCGAGAAGAGGGCGCCGGTCACCACGGAGGCGAAGCCCGTACGGGCACCCTCGCCGACACCGGCCGTGGACTCCACGAAGCAGGTGGTGGCGGAGGAGGAGGTGGCGCCACCGGAGGCGACGGCCAGGCCGTCGATCAGCAGGACCTTGTTGATGCCGGGGAAGTTGCCGTCCTTGTCCATCAGCTTGGCCTCGTCGCCGACGCCGAGGATCGTGCCCATGGCGTCGAAGAAGCAGGACAGCAGGACGGTGAAGACGAACAGGACACCCGTCAGCACGCCGACCTTGTGGAAACCGCCGAACAGGCTGAACTCGCCGAAGAGACCGAAGTCGGGGGTGGCGATCGGGTTGCCCGGCCACTCCGGGGTGGTCAGACCCCAGGACGGGACCTTGGCGACGGCGTTGACGATCATCGCGACGATCGTCATGACGACGATGGAGATGAGGATCGCGCCCGGGACCTTGCGGACCATGAGGGCGAGGGTGAGCAGGGTGCCCACGATGAAGATCAGGACCGGCCAGCCGGTGAGGTGACCGTCGCCGCCCAGCTGGAGCGGCACGGTGGTGTGCGCGATGTCGGGGATACGGGTGACGAAGCCCGAGTCGACGAGGCCGATCAGCATGATGAACAGACCGATACCGATGGCGATGGCCTTGCGCAGGCCGGCCGGGACGGCGTTCATGACGCGCTCGCGCAGACCCGTCGCGACCAGCATCATCACGACGATACCGGCGAGGACCACCATGCCCATGGCGTCCGCCCAGGCCATCTTCGGCGCGAGCTGGAGGGCGACGACCGTGTTGACGCCGAGGCCGGCGGCGAGCGCGATCGGCACGTTGCCGATGACACCCATGAGGAGCGTCGAGAGCGCGGCGGTCAGGACGGTCGCGGTGACGAGCTGGCCGCTGTCGAGCTGGTGCCCGTACATGTCCTTGGCGCTGCCAAGGATGATCGGGTTCAGCACGATGATGTAGGCCATCGCGAAGAAGGTGGCGAAGCCACCGCGGACCTCACGCGCGACCGTGGAGCCGCGCTCGGTGATCTTGAAAAAGCGGTCGAAACCGGAGACCGGACGCTGATCCTGCGGCTCCGGGGCGAGGGCCTCGGCGGTGGCCGTCGAACTCATGGGGGTTCCTCTTCGAGAGAGTCAAAGGAGAGAAGAAGTTCCTTTTGGCGGTTCATACGAAGGAAACCGGCCATAGGCATACGTTTTTCAGTATGAACACATGAGCGAGCGAACGTCTATCTCCGCGCGTAGACCCCACTCCCGCAAGGGTTCATCGTCACCGAATGCGGGCTGGGTGCGCACGGACGGTGCGCGGAGCAAGATCATTATTGGAGCTTCCCACAAGAGGCCTCTGTGGGCTCATGCGAAAACATGAAAACCAGCCTTACGGCCTGGCCACCTAGACTGAGCCCCATGGCGAAGTGGACACCGAAGCACGAGGCACCCGAGCCCCTGGAGGGGCCCGTCGTCGCCACCATCACGGGCGGCACGATCCTTTGGTTCGTCCTCTTCCTCGCCCAGGTCCCCTTCTACGGCTGGTTCGACGACCGCGACCTGACCTGGTGGGTGTGGACCTGCCTGGCCGGGGCGGGGCTCGGCCTGATCGGCATCTGGTACGTACGCAAGCGCGACGCGGCGATCAAGCGGTACGAGGCCGCGCGCGAGGCCGAGGCGAAGGCGGACGCCGGAGCCGGGCACACCGCGGGTCAGTAGCCCGGCCCGCGGCGACGGGCGGACCGGGAGCGGCGGGAGCCGCAGGCGGACCGGAACGGCGGGAGTCGCGGGAGCGGCGGTCGGCGGGATCAGGAGTTCAGGCGTCACACCAGGGCCGTAGACCCTTCTCTTCACGGGACGGCGTCGTGCCTGAGGACCATCCCGCTCCTCCCCCGGTCTGATCTTCCGGCCTTTCGGTGGGTGGGAGGCCATAACCGGTCGTACCGTCGAAAACATGACTCAGCGGGCGAAGATCAACACCGGGGACGGCGGAGCCGACGACCACGGCTCCACCGGCGGCGGATCGGAACGACGATCCGGCGGTACGGAGAAGGGCGGCGACCCCGTGTCCGCCGAGCCCGGCCCGGATCGCGGCCCGAATCGCGGCCCGGGCTCCGGTCCCGAGCGCCCGAATCCCGATCCCGGTCCGGGCCCCGGTCGCGGCCACGGTCCCGAGGACTCCGCCGCCGTCGCGCCCCGGTCCACCGGTCTGACCGCCACCGAGGTCGCCAAGCGCGTCGAGCGCGGCGAGGTCAACGACGTACCCGTCCGCAGTTCCCGCTCCACCGCCGACATCGTCCGCGGCAACGTCTTCACCCGCTTCAACGCGATCATCGGCCTGCTCTGGCTGATCATGCTCTTCGTCGCGCCGGTCCAGGACAGCCTCTTCGGCTACGTCATCATCGCCAACACCGGCATCGGCATCGTCCAGGAGCTGCGCGCCAAGCGCACCCTCGACGGGCTCGCCGTCATCGGCGAGGCGAAGCCGACCGTCCGCCGCGACGGGGTCGCCGCCGAGATCTCGACCTCCGAGATCGTCCTGGACGATCTCATCGAGCTCGGCCCCGGTGACAAGGTCGTCGTCGACGGCGTCGTGGCCGAGGCCGACAGCCTGGAGGTCGACGAGTCGCTGCTCACCGGCGAGGCCGACCCCGTCATGAAGCACCCCGGCGACCGGATGATGTCGGGGTCGTTCGTCGTGGCGGGCGGCGGCGCCTTCACCGCCACCAAGGTCGGGCGCGAGGCATATGCCGCACAGCTCGCCGAGGAGGCGTCCCGCTTCACCCTCGTCCGCTCCGAGCTGAGCGGCGGCATCTCCACGATCCTCAAATACGTGACGTGGATGATGATCCCGACCGCCATCGGTCTGATCATCAGCCAGCTCGTCGGTGAGCACAACAACCTCAAGGACGCCATCGCCCGTACGGTCGGCGGCATCGTCCCGATGATCCCCGAGGGCCTGGTGCTGCTCACCTCGGTCGCTTTCGCGATCGGGGTGATCCGTCTCGGCCGCAAACAGTGCCTCGTGCAGGAGCTGCCCGCCATCGAGGGGCTCGCCCGCGTCGACGTCGTCTGCCTCGACAAGACCGGCACGCTCACCGAGGGCGGCATGGACGTCACCCGCCTCCAGGTCCTGAACGGCGCCGACGAGCCGTACGTACGCAGAGTGCTCGGCGCGCTCGGCGCGTCCGACCCGCACCCCAACGCCTCCCTCCAGGCCCTCATCGACGCGTACCCGGACGACGGGAACTGGCGGCGTACGGCCACGCTGCCGTTCTCCTCGGCCCGCAAGTACAGCGGCGCCGCCTTCGAGGAGGAGGGCGGGGCGCGCTCCGCCTGGCTGCTCGGCGCGCCGGACGTCCTGCTGCCGGCCGGCGACCCGGCCCTCGCCGAGGCGGACCGGCTGGGCGAGCAGGGCCTGCGGGTCCTGCTCCTCGCCCGCGCGGCCACGGGCGGCGAAGACGGAGACGACAACCCCTTCGCCGCAGCCACCGCCACCGCCACCGCCTCCGGCACCGGGACCCCCGCCTCCGGGACCGGGGCCGACATCGCCGCCGGTGCCCGCGCCACCGCGCTCATCGCCCTCGAACAGCGGCTGCGTCCCGACGCCGCCGAGACCCTCGCCTACTTCGCCGACCAGCACGTCACCACGAAGGTCATCTCCGGCGACAACGCCGTCTCCGTCGGTGCCGTCGCCGGCAAGCTCGGCATGCCCGGCGCCGCCGACACGGTCGACGCCCGCACCCTGCCCACCGACCGCGAGGCCATGGCGACGGTCCTCGACAAGAACGCCGTCTTCGGCCGGGTCACCCCGCAGCAGAAGCGCGACATGGTCGCCGCGCTCCAGTCGCACGGCCACACGGTCGCCATGACCGGCGACGGCGTCAACGACGTCCTCGCCCTCAAGGACGCCGACATCGGCGTCTCCATGGGCTCCGGATCCGAGGCCACCCGCGCGGTCGCCCAGATCGTCCTGCTGAACAACTCCTTCGCCACCCTCCCGTCCGTCGTCGCCGAGGGCCGCCGGGTCATCGGCAACATCACCCGAGTCGCCACCCTCTTCCTGACGAAGACGGTCTACTCGGTGCTGCTCGCGATCCTGGTCGTCGTCACCGGCGTCGAGTACCCCTTCCTGCCCCGGCACCTGACCCTGCTGTCCACCCTCACCATCGGCGTCCCGGCCTTCTTCCTGGCCCTCGCCCCCAACAAGGAACGCGCCAAGCCGAACTTCGTCCGGCGGGTCATGCGGTACGCCATCCCCGCCGGCGTCATCGCGGCGGCGGCCACCTTCACCACCTATCTGCTGGCCCGCCGCTACTACGCGGGCTCCGGCGCCCTCGATGCCGAGACCAGCGCCGCGACCCTCACCCTCTTCCTGGTCTCCATGTGGGTCCTCGCGATCATCGCCCGCCCCTACACGTGGTGGCGGATCGCGCTCGTCGCGTCCATGGGCGGCGCCTTCCTCCTCGTCCTCGTGGTGCCCTGGCTCCAGCAGTTCTTCGCGCTGAAGCTGGTCGGGGTGACCATGCCGTGGACGGCCGTGGCGATCGCGGCGGCCGGCGCGGCGGTCCTGGAGTGGGCGTGGCGGTGGGTGGGGCGGCGCTTCCCCGCCTGACGCCACGGCCCCTCTCTTCACCCGCCACCTCGGAGAACCCCAACCCCTGGCCCCAGACGAGGGGTTGGGGATTCTGGCACGATGGCGGCCGTGAATCAGGAACACGAGGGAACCATGGCCGAGCGGCGCGCTTTCGCCCGTCGCGCCTGGAAGATCACCGAACCGGCGCACGCCGTCACGTACTTCGCGCCGGAGAGCCGCGAGGCGAACCGGGCCATCGGGCTGCGGGGCCTCTGGATGGCTTACTTCGCCGCCCGCGCCGCCCCGCTGGGCGCCGTGTCCGCCGGGGTGGTGGAGGCCGCGTTCCACAACTTCCACCCCTCGGTGGTACGCCGCACGCTCCCGGACGCCTGGACGCACGCCACCCCTGAAGCCGTCCTCCGTGCCCGGCGGGAGGCGGCGGCCGCGGCACTGCGCCGGGTGGCGCCGTCGGCGGCGGACGCCGCCGGGGAGCTCGTCCCGCTCCTGCGGCGAGTGATCGCCGCCGCGGACGGCGCCGGACGGCCGCTGTTCGCCGCCAACCGCCCCCTGGCCCTTTCCGGTTCGGACGCCGACGATCCGGTGGCCGCCCTGTGGCAGGCCACGACGGCCCTGCGCGAACACCGCGGCGACGGCCACGTGGCCGTGCTGACGTCCGAGGGGATCGACGGCTGCGAGGCCCATGTCGTCTTCGCCGCCGCCGAGGGCGGAGCACTCACGCGAATCCTGCGTGAGACCCGGGGCTGGACCGAAGACGACTGGCGGGCGGCCACCGAACGCCTCGTCGCCCGCGGCCTGCTCGACCCGGCCGACGGCCGTCTCACCCCCGAGGGCCACGCCCTTCGTACCCACGTCGAAGCCCGCACGGACGACCTCGCCGCCCGGCCGTACTACGAGGCGCTGGGGCAGGAGGAACGCGAGCGGATCACCGGGCTGCTCGCACCGGTAGCCCGCGAGGTGACGAACTCCGGGACGATCCCGTTCCCGAACTCGATGGGGCTGCCGAGGGAGTGAGCAGCGGAAGCGAGACGCCGGGGGCGCCCGGGCGGGAGCGCCACGGGTCCGCCCCCTGGGCGTCACACGCAGGTGTTGTCGCTCCAGGTCTTGGAGGTGGTGCCCGACGTCTTCTGCCAGTGGATGACGGCGCACTGGAAGTTCTGCCGGGTCTCCTGGCCGACGGTGTACTCGTAGGACGTCGGGTAGCGCATCCACCCTGCCTCGCACCCCTGGCCGCACCAGTACGCGCCGATCTCTCCCCACACGGGCCACGCGCCGCTGCGCGGGGACCAGTAGATGGTCCCGTTCTTGAACTGCGTCCGGCGGCCGGCCCCGTCGGGGTTGGTCAGCTCCCCCGTGAGCGGGCAGCCGAGTGATCCCGTGGGGCCGCCCATCTCGATGTAGCGCTTCTCGATGGCACCCAGCACCTTGAAGCCGCAGTAGTCGCCGTCGGCCCGCGCGGCCGGCGAGGACGACACGACGAGCGCGCCGGCCAGCAGGGCGAGCACACCCGCCGCCGAAGCGGCCTTTCCTGCCTTCCCCGGCTTCCCGCTCCGGTCGATTACCTGGATGTGTGCCATGTAACTCCCCTTGTCGCGAGCTGAACAGGTGCCTCATCGAGTGGAATTGGCACGTGCTCAGACCAACGACGCGTCCTGAGCGGGGAAACGGGGCTCACCCGGCCGTCAGGCGGAGGCCGCAGCCGTCGTGTGGACGACGCCCGGGCAGATCCGGCAGGCGTCGGCGCCGCCCTGGGCCCACCAGCGGCAGGTGGAACGGATCGCGCACGGTGGCGGGGCGGGCGCCTCGGCGTCGCCCTGCGCGGCACTCTCGGCGCGCTCGGCGCGGCCCCGCTGCGCCACCTCGTCGCCCACCGAGCACCGGCCCTCGGCCCATTGGCGGCACGCCGACTCGGCACACGGTCCGGCGAAGCGGAACCGGGCCTCGGGCGGGCGTGCCCCCGGCGCCGCCGCGCGCTCGGCGAACGCGGCGCTCACCGGCAGCGGCGGGTGGAGCGCGGCCACGGTCCCGTCCGGCCGAACGATGCCGAGCAGCAGATGACCGGCGGTACAGGAGCTGCTGGGGCAGGTCGCCCCGCTCCCCGCGCCCGACCGGAGGGGGTCTTCCCCGGCCACTACTCCTCCGGTTCGAGGATGATCCCCATGATCGTCGGACGGGGCGGTACGGCCCCCGGCTTCCCCGGTTCGGCGGGGGCCACCTCCCGCAGCGGGGGCGCGAGATCGAGTTCCGCGACCTCGTCGAGGACCGTCCGCCGTACGGCGTCCGTGATCCGCTCCATCGTGTCCGCCGGCAGGTCGCCCTGCACGGTGACCCGCAGCCCTTCCTTCGCCATGTCCTGCCCCTCATCCGGTAGCGCTCGCCGGTGCCGTCTCGCCCGGCCCACCGGCGACGCTGCCACCGGGCCCGGGGGCCCGCAAGCGCGGTCGGCCGGCCGGGGGAGGCGGGGCGGGCGCCCGGTGGCGGACGATCGAGCGTCCCCGCCGCACTCGCCCGGGCCCCTCACGTACGGCCCCGCTCCAGGGCCACAGCTGCCGTACGGGCCACGGAAGCGCGCACCGCGCCCCCGCACCAGCTCGCCGCCCCCGCCGGACGCCCCCCTTAGTCGAACCAGCGGTCCCGCGCCAACTCCTCCGTACGCGACGGGTCTTCGAGCAGCGCGGCCACCTCGAAGCGGCGCGGCCACTGCCCCGCCGCCCAGGCCAGGCCCGCGGCGACGCCCTCCAGGGTGGCGGCGTGGAGGGTGCCGTCGGGGGTGCGGCGCCAGTCGAGTTCGACGCCGGCGGCGCGGAGTTCGTCGTGTTCGACGTACGTGGCCGGGGTGGCCGGGCCGAGGAGGGCGTGGACGGCGGGCGGGACCTCGTGCTCCTCGCCGTCCGTCGTCACCTCCGCCTCGACGGCCTCGCTCAGCCGGCGTACCTGGAACAGCTCCGCCAGATCGGCCGCCCGGTCGGGGGCGACCGGGAGGAGGGGCAGGCCCGCGGTGAGGGGCAGCAGGTCGGGGGCGTCGGCGACGAGTGCGTCCGCCGCGTCCACGACGGCCAGGGTGCCGTCGACGACCGCGCGCAACTCGTCGGGCAGGGTGACCTGTTCCGGGTCGAGGTCGGCCAGGGCCGTGTACAGGGCGTGGAGTTGGGCGCCGCTGACCTCACGGGACGGGTCGGCGAGGCGGGCGAGGAGTTCGGCGGCGCCGCCGGGCTCGTCCAGGAGGGCGGCCACGGAGGTACGGACACCCAGGGCCCGCAGTACCTGCTCGTCCTCGAAGCCGGTGGCGTCGGCCGCGTCGTAGAGCCCGGCGAGCAGCGGATCCGTACCCGCCGCGCGCAGACCGGCGGGCCGGCGCCCGTCGAGGACGGGGTGGTCGCGCAGCCACCAGGCGGTGTACGACCGTACGGTCTCGGTCGTACCGTCCGGCAGCAGGACGCGTACGGGCTGGGTCAGCGCGTCGCGCAGCGGCGGCCGGGAGAGCAGGGCGAGCGCCTGCGGCCAGGCGTCGTCGTCCACGAGGTCGAGGTCGCGTACGGCGACGATCTCCGTCGCGACCGGCGGCACCGGGGTGTCCGGCAGCCGGTCGAGGACGTCCTCGCACCACACGTCGACGGCGTCGAGCAGTCCGGCGTCGTCGGGCTCCGCGAAGTCGCCTTCGCGGGGCTCCAGTTCGTCGGGGTCGAGGACTAGGTCGGCGGCGCGGACGAGCTGGAAGGAGGCGAGCACGCCACAGGCGGCGAGCGGCTGTTCGCCCCACCGCTCGGCCAGCTCGGCGTCCACGAGCGGGAGTTCGTCCTCACGCATCACGGAGGCGAAGGCCGAGCCGGGCATCACCAGTTCGCCCGCCGGGGTCAACTCGCCGTCCTCGTCGGGCAGGGCGAGCGCGCCGAGCCACGGCTCGTCGCCGGGCGCCAGGTCGGCGTCCCGGACGAGCGCGAGGACGGTCTCGGCGAGTTCGTCGGCGTCCAGGGTGTCGCCGTCCTCGTCCCAGATCTCGCCCACGTCGAGCGAGGCGGCGACCGCCGCCCGTACCTGCGGCGTGGTCAGGACGGCGCGCGGGGTCGCCGGCACGGCGCCGAGCTTCTCCAGGATCGGGTGCGCGGCGTCCGGGTGGGCGATCTTCAGGCCGAGCCGGGCCAGCTCGGCGGGGGTGTCCGCCTGCGGCAGCAGGACCTGGCGGGGGCCGATGGTGGTGCGGATCCGGGCCCCGGGCACGGTCCCGGCGTCCGCGCCGGCGGCCGGTGCCGTCAACGGATCCGCCGGCCCGTCCGCCGGCCGGCCCGCCCCCGAGTCCACCCCTGAGTCCATCCCCGAGTCCGCCGCCGTCAGGATCGCCGCCGTCGCGTCCGCCGACAGTTCATCGGCCGGCAGGCCGTCCGTCGACGGTTCGCCCGCCGGGCCCTGCAGCGGTACCGGCAGGCCGGTCAGCCGTTCCGGGTCGACGCCCGCCAGCGAGTCGTACAGCCGCCACCACCACTCCGGCGTCCGCCGCACGCCCGCGAGCCGGTCCACGGCCTCCGTCAGCGGCAGCCGTCCCACGCCCAGCGTGCGCAGCTCCACGCGCCGCTCCAGGCCGGCCGGCAGCAGCGTCGGGAACACCTCGGCGAGCACCTCGACCGTCGCGGCGCCCGCGCCCTCCACGACCTCGGCCTCGATCGGCCGCAGCGCGGGCAGGTCCTCCGAGGCGAGGGCGGGGGCCAGGAACGCGATCCGCGGCAGCCGGTCCAGGATGGCCGCGCGCAGCGCGCCGTCGAGCGCGCCCTTGCCGAGCGGGCCGGGGACGAGGTCGAGGGTGCCGGTGGTGACGGGCCGCCAGTCGGCGAGCAGTTCGGCATATGCCTCACCGGCCCGGTCCACCAGGAAGTCGGTCAGCGGGCCCGGCGCGGGGTGGCGGCGGGCGGTGTCCAGCGGGAACGACGCGATGAGCAGGGCGGGAATGCCGAGCGGCTCGTCGGTCGGGGTCGGGGCGTGCACGACCGGCGTGGTCCGGGGGTAGCGGGGCGCGCCCTCGTCGTCCACCGGGACGGCCCAGGTGACCGACCAGTGCGGGCGGAGCCGTTCCTCGACCGGGCGGTCCTTGAGGAGGGCCGGGTCGAGCGGGCCGCCGTGGCTGACCGTGCGCCAGCGGTGGGCGCCGGTCGCGGAGTCCTGGATGTGGACGTAGCCGTCGCGCTCGGTGCGGGTGACGGTGCGGACGCCCTCGGCGGTCTCGACGACGACCTCGGTCAGTCCGGGCAGGGTGAGCAGCAGGGCGTCGTCGACGGCGGCGAGCAGCCGCTCGGCGAGATCGACGGCCGCGGCGTCGCGCAGCGGCAGCACGACGACCGTGTCGTAGCCGTCGGGCGCGGTGCCCTCGGCGGGCAGCGGGAGCCGCAGCAGGGGGACGTGGCCCTCGCGGCGGCGCAGTTCGTCGCCGAGTCCGGGGCTGTGCCGGGCGACGTCGGAGGCGAGCGCGCGGGCCTCGGCGAGGGACCAGCGGACGCCGCCGTGGCGGCCGAGGACGGCCGGTTCGTCGGAGACGGCGAGGACGGCGGCGAAGCCGACGCCGAAGCGGCCGACGGTGCCGGCGGTGGCATCGGCGTCGTGCTCGGTGCGCTTGGCGGAGGCGCGCAGCGTCGACAGGGACTCGACACCGGTGGCGTCGAGCGGGGCGCCGGTGTTGGCGGCGGCGAGGACGGCGGGGCCGTCGGCGCCGGCCGGGTGCAGGGTGAGCCGGAGCCGGCCGGGGACACCGGCGCGGCGGGCGGCGTCGGCGGCGTTCTGCGCGAGTTCGACCACGAGCCGGTCGCGGTAGCCGCCGAGGACCAGGTCCTCCTCGGCGTTGGCGTCCTCGCGGAACCGCGCCGGGCCCGCGGCCCACGCGTCGAGCACGCCTCTGCGGAGCCGTGCGGTACCGAAGGGGTCGGCTCCGTCGGTCGACGTCCTGACGCTGACGACGCTCACGTCTGACTCCACTCTGCGGTGTGGGGGGCGGGTCGGCTCGGGCCGGTCCGGTACTCCGGGCCCGGCCCGCGACCGGGCGACTGCCCGGTGCCGGTGCCCGAAGGTACCGTGCCCGCGACCGCTCCGACGGCCGGGGCACGATCACCCGGGAGGGCGTGCGAGGGGACGTACGCGCCCCCGAGGACCTGTCCGGGTGCGGACCCCGACAACCCCGGCCCCACCGGTTCCGTCCTCGGCCCCTACCCCGTCGGGGCAGGGGGATGCGGTCGTGCGGGGTGTGGGCTCGGGGCGCGTACGGCAACCGTGGGCGCAGGGCATGGGGCGGGACCCGTACGGGACGCGCATGTACGGGCCGTACGTGCGGGACACGGCCGGCATACGCCGCGCGGCGGCACGTACCTCCCGCGCTCCCTACGAGGCAGGGCCCGCCGGCACGTACGACCGCCACCGCACGTCAGGGGGTACGGGCTCGCGCCTCACGGACGTACGGGCCCGCCCTCCTGGAACCCAGGGCAGGACCGACCCGAACACGCCCCCTACGGGTCACGAGACGGACCGCGAGACGAGTCCCGAGACGGGCTACGAGTGCCCCAGGTCCTCCGAGGTGTCGTCCGGCTCCGAAGTCGAGCCCGAGTCCTTCGCCGGGCGGAGCGGGAACTCGTCCGCCGAGACCGAGTCGAGGACCGGCGCCGCCGGACGCGGCGGCGTCGGCATGACGGCAGCCTCGGAGTGCCCGCCACAGCCGTACGCGAGCGACACGACCCGGCCGTCGGCCGGCGAGAAGGCATTGGCGCAGACGCCGAACCCCTGCTTCAGGGAGCCCGCCATCGGCACCAGGAAGGCGCAGGAGACACAGGTCGCGGGGGCGGCCTGGGCCATCGGCGTGTTCGGGCCGAACGCCTCGTCCCAGCGGTCGGCCGCGAGGCGCAGCCCGTACCGGGACAGCACCCGGGCCCGGCGCATGCCCAGCTCGTCGGCGACGGCCGCGACGGTACCGCGCGACGGGGCGCGGCCGGTGATCTCGGCGTCCTCGGCGTCCAGGTGCTCGGCCATCTCCTCGGAGAGGGCGGAGTTCGGCGGCGGCGTGTCCTCGCCCGTGTAGCCCGGCTCCAGACGCAGATCGTCCTGGTCGGTCGGGAGCAGGTCGCCGGGCCCCATGTCGCCCGGGCGCAGCCGCTCGCTCCACGGCACCCACTCGGGCGCGAGGAGCGCGTCGGGGCCGGGCAGCAGGACGGTCTCGTCGAGCGTGACGTTCTTGGCGCGGGACGCGCGGGTCACGGTGACGGCCCAGCGCCAGCCCCGGTAGCCGGGCTCCTTCGACTCGAAGAAGTGCGTGACGACCCGGTCGCCCTCGGCGACGGTCTCCACATGCTCGCCGACCACGCCCGGCGCGGCCGCCTCCTCGGCGGCCTCCCTGGCGAGGTCTACCGCCTCGGCGCAGAGACGGTCTGGGGTACGCGCGGCTCGCGGGGCACGCGGGGCTCGCTGGGTACGGCTTCGCGTCGTCGCAGCACTCACAGGTCTCGCTTCTCTCCTACGCCGTCTCACGGGTGCGCCGGCCGAGGAGCGGGAGCGAAGGCCTGGGCAGTGGGCGGAGCGGACCTGAGGGCCGCATCGACGTCCACGCCCGACGATCTCTCGATCTCTCGATCTCTCGCATGACTCGGGCACACCTATCGTCATCCATTCTGCGGGATGCCGAAGAGGCGCGCGGCCGAGCACATCCGCCGGTGGCGCGCTACGCACGCTACCCCGTTCGCCGCGCTCAGCCCACCTGCGCGCCCCAAGTGGCCCGCATGCCGGACGCCGCGCGGCCCGCCGGAGCCGCGCGTGGGGCACTATGGCGAGGTGGCAGCCGCACGGTCTCCCGCACGATCCCACGATCATGCCGGACCGCTCAGCCGAGCGGGCCGGAGGGTCGGGCGCGCCCTGCGACTGCCGTTCACCGCCGCCGCGCGGGGCATTCGCCGCGTCACGCACGCGCACGGCGCGGGCGAGACGGGCCTGGGCAAACTGATCGAACTGCACGCCGTGAACGGCGCCGGCGACGTGATGATCACCGTCGCCCTCGCCTCCACCGTCTTCTTCGCCGTGCCCACCGACGAGGCGCGCGGCCGGGTCGCCCTCTACCTGGCCATCACGATGGCTCCGTTCACGCTTCTCGCACCCGTCATCGGCCCGCTGCTCGACCGGCTCCCGCACGGCCGCCGTGCGGCCATGGCGGCCTCGATGCTGGCCCGCGCGATGCTCGCCGTCGCGCTGTCCGTCACGATCGCGCACGGCGGAATCCAGATGTACCCGGTGGCGCTCGGCGTGCTCGTGGCGTCGAAGGCGTACGGGGTGGTGCGCAGCGCCGTCGTGCCTCGGCTGCTGCCACCGGACTTCTCGCTGGTCCGGGCCAACTCGCGGGTGACGCTCGCGGGCCTGCTGGCGACCGGCGCCGCCGCGCCGATCGCGGCCGGGCTCCAACTGGTGGGACCGGGCTGGCCGCTGTACGGGGCGTGCGCCGTGTTCCTCCTGGGCGGGTACTGGGCGCTGCGGCTGCCGCCCGGTGTGGACTCCGCGAAGGGCGAACGGCGCGCCCGGCTGCTCACGACCGGAGAGGGCGGGGACGGCGGAGAGGGCGCGAACGGCACGGCCGGCTGGGGAGGCGGCGGAACGGTCCCGGGGACAGCGGGGGCCGACGGGCCCTCAGGAGCCTTCGGGGCCGCCGGGGCTGCCGGGCCTTCAGAGACCACAGGGGCCGTCGGGGCCGCCGGGACCACCGGGACCACCGGGGCCGCCGAGCCCCGCGCGTACCCCGCGACCTCCTCTACTACGGCTCCCGCGGCTTCCGCGACCCCCACGGCCTCCACGGCGCCTTCCGAGGCGACCCCCGAGCCGCAGACCCCCGCCACCCCCCCAGCGGCCCCAGGTGGCCCCAGGAAGGGCCCTGAGGCCCCTGGCGGGGACATCCCCGGGATGATCCCGTCGGCGGCGCCCCAGGGCCCCCCAGGCCGCCGTTACGGACGGAGCCGGACGCGCGGCGAACGGAAACCGAATCTACGGACGGTCGGCCCGGCCGTCCTGCACGGCCTCCAGGCGAACGCCGCGCAGCGCATGCTGGGCGGCTTCCTGATCTTCTTCCTGGCGTTCCTGCTGCGCGTGCACCCGCTGCCGGGGCAGAGCGCGGCGGTGTCGCTCGGCATCGTGGGAGTGGCGGCGGGCGTCGGCAACGCCTGCGGGACCGCGATCGGCTCCCTGCTGCGCGGCCGGGGCCGGCGCCCCGAGGTGATCATCGCCACCATGCTGTCGGCCGTCCTCGCCACCACGGTCCTCGCGGCGGTGTTCTTCGGCGGCCCCATGGTCGCGGTGCTCGGCGGGACGGCGGGCCTGACGCAGGCTCTGTCCAAGCTGTCGCTCGACGCGCTGATCCAGCGGGACGTGCCGGAGTCGGTGCGCACCTCGGCGTTCGCCCGTTCGGAGACGGCGCTTCAGATGGCGTGGGTGGTGGGCGGCGGCATCGGCATCGCGCTGCCGCTGAACGGCCCGCTGGGCATGGCGGTCGCGGCCGGCATCCTCGGCCTCGGCGCGCTGCTGTCCCTGCGGGGCCTGATCGCGGAGTCCCGGCGGCACGGGCCGCACGGGAACACTCCTCGGCCCCAAGTGGCATAGGCGAACCACCGCCCCTCCGCCGCCGGGCTGCCGCGGCGGGGCGTCCCGAGGCCGTTCGCGGTGCCCTCGCGGGGCGGCCGCGGGGCCTCCCATGTGGCCGCACGCACGCGTACACGCGGATGCGCGGAGTACGTACGGCATATGCGGTACGGAGGGCGGCACCGCCCCGTACGGCGTCACGCGCGCCTCCCCGTGCCGCCGTTCCGGTGGGGCGAGGCGGGGGTCTGTCAGGCGGCACGCCGTACCCCCGCGTGTCGTGGACGCGGCGGACCGATAGCCTTCGGGCCATGACCGTTGCGTTCCTCACCCCCAAGCGCCGCCGGGCCGCCCTGGCCGTCGGGGCCGTCTCCGCGGGGCTCCTCGTCCTGTCCGCCTGCGAAAAGCCGACCCCGCTCGCGACCGTGACGGTCGGGACCACGTCGGTGAACACCGGGGCTGCCTGCTACAACGACGGCAAGCCGCTCCCGGAGAAGGACATCCCGGGCTGCCTCAACAAGAAGCCCACCCAGTCCATCTCCGTGGACCCCGCCATGGACCAGGTCCGCTTCGGCGTCGATCCCAAGATCGCCGACATGGGCTGGACGATCTTCCTCGGGGGCCGGAACGCGGAGCCGGAGCCGTTCAAGGGCACCTTCCGCTCCATCCCGGCCAGCGCCTTCTTCTCCAGCCAGATGGGCCAGGCCCCGGAGGAGACCCAGGTGACCATCGTCGCGAACTCCGGCAAGAACGTGGCCGGGATCTGGCACTTCGAGCTCAAGAAGAAGTCCTGACCCTGTCCCCTCGCATTCTGGTCGTGACGGCCGTGGCGGCGGAGGCTGACTCCGTCGTCACGGGCCTCGGCCACCCCGCGGAACCGGCCGGCGCCGGCGCCGCGGACTCCCTTGCCGCCGCCGCTGCCGGAACGATCCGGCTGCCCGGCGGCCTGGTGGTGCGCCGCCTCACGGTCCCGGACACCCTCGGCACGCCTGACACTCCCGGCGTATCCGACACTCCGGACACGCCCGGCGCGCCCGGCGCTCCGGGCACCCTCGCCACGCCGGGCCTCACCCGCCCCACTGGCCTCACGAGTCTTACCCGCCCCACTGGCCTCACTGTCGACGTGCTCGCCGCAGGCGTCGGTCCCGCGGCGGCCGCCGCCGCGACCGCCACGGCCCTGGCCATCGCGGCCACCGGCGCCTCCCCCGCGAACAGCGGCCCCGACGGGGGCCTGAACGACGCCCCGGACGGCCGCCCGTACGACCTCGTGATCTCCGCCGGGATCGCCGGCGGCTTCGCGCCGCGCGCGCCCCTCGGGAGCGTCGTCGTCGCGGACCGGATCGTCGCCGCCGACCTGGGGGCCCAGACTTCCGACGGCTATCTCGCCGTCGAGGAACTCGGTTTCGGGCGGTCCGCCCACCCCGTCGCACCCACGCTGACCAGCCGGATCGCGCGAGCCCTCGCGGACGCCGGCCGGCCGGCCGTCGTCGGCCCGGTGCTCACCGTCTCGACCGTGACCGGTACCGCCGCGCGCGCCGCCGAGCTGGCGGCCCGTCACCCGGGTGCCGCCGCCGAGGCCATGGAGGGCTTCGGGGTGGCGGAGGCCGCCGCCGCGTACGGCGTGCCCGTCGCCGAGATCCGCGCCGTGTCCAACGCCGTCGGCCCGCGCGACCGCGCCGCCTGGCGGATCGGCGAGGCCCTGGCCGCGCTGCGCGACGCCTTCCAGCAGCTTCGCCACACCGTCTTCGTGGACCCCGAGGGAATCCCGCAGTGAACCTGAAGATCGCCTACTCGCCCTGCCCCAACGACACCTTCGTCTTCGACGCCTGGGCCCACGACCGCGTCCCCGGCGCGCCGCGCCTCGACGTGACCTTCGCCGACATCGACCTCACCAACGGGTGGGCCGAGCGCGGCGACGGGGCATATGACGTACTGAAGGTCTCGTACGCCGTCCTGCCGTGGATCCTCGACGAGTACGCGCTGCTGCCCTGCGGCGGCGCGCTGGGCCGAGGCTGCGGACCGCTCGTCCTCACGCGCGAGACGACCGATCCGGCGGAGCTGGCGGGGAAGACGATCGCGGTGCCGAGCGAGCGCTCGACCGCGTATCTGCTGTTCCGGCTGTGGGCCGCCGACACCATCCCCGGCGGGGTCGGCGAGATCGTGGTGCTGCCGTTCCACGAGATCATGCCGGCCGTCCGGGACGGCAAGGTGGACGCCGGGCTCGTCATCCACGAGGCACGGTTCACCTATCAGGATTACGGGCTGCACGCGCTTGCCGACATGGGCGCGCACTGGGAGCTGACCACCGGCCTGCCGATCCCGCTCGGCGCGATCGTGGCCCGGCGCTCGCTGGGCGAGGACACCCTGCGGCTGCTCGCCGACTCGGCGCGCGCCTCGGTTCGGATGGCCTGGGACGACCCGGCCGTCTCCCTGCCGTACGTACTTGAGAACGCGCAGGAGATGGACCCCAAGGTCGTCGATCAGCACATCGGTCTCTACGTCAACGAGTTCACCGCCGACCTCGGCGAGAACGGCTACGCCGCCGTCCGGGGGCTCCTCACGCGCGCGGCGGCCGAGGGTCTCGTCCCGGCGCTCGCCCCGGACGCGCTCCGCTTCCCGTAGGACCCGTAGGACCCGTAGGACCCGTAGGGGACATCCCCTCGGGGCCCCCTACGGGGAAGCCCCGGGTACGGCGAAGGGCGCACACCCGTAGGGGTGCGCGCCCTCGCGTCTCAGAAGGAGAGCCGGCGGAGTCTGTGGTGCCGGTGGTGCCGGTGGTGCCTGAACCCCCAGGTCACCGGCCCGTACGGGTCACACGGTCGCACGGTCACGCGGTCACACACCTCACGGGGACCGCGCCGGTCGCGGGAACGACCGGCGTCACACGTCGAGCTGGTCGGCGACCGCCCGCAGCAGGCCGGCGATCTTCGCGCCGTGCGCCTTGTCGGGGTAGCGGCCCCGCTCCAGCATCGGAGTGATGTTCTCCAGGAGCGTGGTCAGGTCCTGGACGATGGACGCCAGTTCGTCGGGCTTACGGCGCTGCGCCGCGGCGACGGACGGGGCCGGGTCGAGGACGACCACGGAGAGCGCCTGGTCACCACGCTGACCCGCGACGACACCGAATTCCACGCGCTGCCCCGGCTTCAGTGCGTCGACTCCGGCGGGGAGCACCGACGAGTGCACGAAGACGTCGCCGCCGTCGTCACGGGAGAGAAAGCCGAAGCCCTTCTCGCTGTTGAACCATTTGACCTTGCCGGTAGGCACGTCCGTCCTCGTCCTCGTACTCGATGGGGGCGCCGGGAGCCCGGCTCTGCGGAAAAGTTCTCGTGAGAGACAGAGAGCGGGTCGCGATGACGACCCGCCGGGGACCAAGGCTAATGGCCTCAGGGCCGCTGACAAGACGCCATCGGCGCGTTCCACCCGGCCAGGGAACTACCCTGGCCGAATGCGTAGTGAAACCCCCTCGGCCCCGGCCCCGGCCCCGGCGGACGACAGCGCCGCCGGAGACGGTCTGGTCCGCGCCGGTGTGATCGTCTTCATCGTGGGCGCGGTCGCGACCCTCGTCACCGTGGCGCCGCTACTGCTCGGCACCGCCCCGTTCCCGACGGTCGCCTACCTCGTCTCCATGCTGATGGGCGTCGGCTTCCTGGTCGCCGCCGCCGGCGTGCTGCGCTCGATCGCCGTGCAGCGCCGCCGGGCACGGGCCGTCCAGGCCGCCGCGGTTCAGCCCCGGTAGCCCTCCCACCAGCGGCGGAAGTCCGTCAGATCGCGCAGGACGACCTGCGCGCCCGCGGCCCGCAGCTCCTCGGCGGCGCACGGCCCGGTGGTCACCGCGACCGACAGGGCGCCGGCCGTGGCCGCGCCGCGCACGTCGCCTATGTGGTCGCCCACGTACACCTTCGCACCGTGCGCGCTCAGGGCCTCCGCCTTGCCCTCGGCCCACAGTCCGCCGACGACCTCGTCGGCCTCGATACCGAGGTGGGACAGGTGCAGCCGCGCGAGCGGCGCGTTCTTCGCGGTGACGACGATCGCCCGGCCGCCCGCCTCGCGAACGGCTTGAATCGCATCCTTCGCACCGGGCAGCGCCGGGCTCGGCTCGATGGCGTGCACCGGGTACAGCGCGCGGTAGCGCTCCGCCATCTCCGTCACCCGCTCCGCCGGGAACCACTCCGCCAGCTCCCGCTCCAGCGGCGGCCCGAGCCGGGAAACCGCCAGGTCGGCATCGATCGGAACGCCGGTCTCGGCGGCGATCACGAGGTAGGTCGCCTTGATGCCGGGGCGCGAGTCGACGAGCGTCATGTCGAGATCGAAGCCGACGGTGGGTGCCGCGTAGGTGCTCTGCATAGGGCCCATTGTGCCCGCGTACGCGAAAACGCCGGGGTCTAGACTTAGCCAAGCCTTACCAAACCTCCCCCGCGTTTCTCCCTCGTTTCCCTCTCTTTTCAGCCCTGCGCGGCCCCACCCGGCCGTGGACCGTCGCACCATCGAACGGCCCGTCCGTCCGCACGCTTCACCAGCCCGTCTGTCCGTCAGTTTCGCCAGTCCTTCAGCCCGTCAGTTTCGCCAGTCCGTCAGTTCGTCAGTTCGTCAGTCCCGAGCCTCCGGTGGGTGCCGATGACCGCCACGTCCCCCTCGTCCGCCATACGCACCCGGGGCGCGCCCCGGCGAGTCGTCGCGATCACGGCGGGGGTCGTCGCCCTGCTGCTCGCGGTCGTCCTCAGCCTCGCAGTGGGTGCCCGCGCCATCGCGCCGTCGACGGTGTTCGACGCTCTGACACACAGCGGCCCCGGCGCGCTGAGCCCCGACGCCGAGGTCGTACGGGAACTGCGCCTGCCTCGTACGCTCATCGGACTGATGGTCGGCGCGGCCCTCGCCCTCGCCGGAACCGCCCTCCAGGGCATCACCCGCAACCCGATCGCCGACCCCGGCATCCTCGGCATCAGCCAGGGCGCGTCGGTCGGGGTCGTCCTCGCCATCGCCTTCGCCGGGGTGCACACCCTTACGGGTTACGTGTGGTTCGCCTTCGCGGGCGCCGCGCTCGCCTCCGTCGCCGTCTACGCCATCGCCGCCGCCGGACGCGGCGGCGCCACGCCGGTGAAACTGGCGCTCGGCGGGGCGGCCGTCAACGCGCTTCTGCTGTCGGTGACGACCGGTGTCCTGACGACGAAGGCCTCGGCGCTCGACGAGTTCCGGTTCTGGCAGATCGGCTCGCTGGACGGACGGGACGCCCAGATCGTCGGCCAGGTCTGGCCGTTCCTGCTGCTCGGCGCGGCCTTGGTGGTGTCGGTGGCGCGCGGGCTCGACGCGCTCGCGCTCGGCGAGGACGTCGCCCGGGGGCTCGGGCAGCGGGTCGCCACGGTGCGGATCGTGGGCGGTCTCGGCGCGACCGTGCTGACCGGCGCGGGAGTCGCGGCGGCCGGCCCGATCGCGTTCGTGGGGCTCGCCGTACCGCACATCGCCCGCGCGGTCGTCGGCTCCGACCACCGCTGGGTGCTGCCGATGGCGGCGCTCATCGGGCCGGTGATGCTGCTGGTGTCGGATGTCGTCGGCCGGGTCCTGTTCCCGCCGGGCGAGGTGCCGGCCGGGGTGATGACGGCGCTGATCGGGGTGCCGTTCCTGGTGACGCTGGTACGGCGCAAGGCGGTGCCCGCGTGAGCGCCCCCGAGAACACGGCCGCCGCCCCGGCGACCGCCGCGAAGGCCGGGAGCGCCACGGCGAAAACGGGGAGTGCCGCCGCCGATCCCCGCGCCCGGCACGACCACCACGCCCACGCGCGCGTACGTCCGTACGGCCACGCGCTGGTACGCGCCGGCCGCTTCTCCTTCCTCCTGCACCGGCGTTCCGTCCTCGTCGGGGCGGGCCTGCTGCTCCTGCTGGCCGCCGCGTCGGTCGCGTACCTCTGCGTCGGCGAGCGGTTCACCGCCCCCTCCGAGGTCCTGCGGATACTGCTGACCTCCGAGCGCTCGCCCGCCCGCTTCGCCGTCGAGGAACTGCGGCTGCCCCGGCTCGTGACCGGTCTGATGGTGGGCGCCGCGTTCGGGATCGCGGGCGCGCTCATCCAGACCGTCGCCCGCAATCCGCTCGCCAGCCCCGACGTCATCGGCATCAGCCAGGGCGCGGGCGCGGTGACGGTCGCCGCGATGACCTTCGGGCTCGTGTCGTTCGACCTGATCCCCTACGTGTCGATCGCGGGCGGACTGCTGGCCGCCGGCCTCGTCTACGCGTTCGCGTGGCGCGGCGGGCTGCACGCCACCCGGTTCGTCCTCATCGGCATCGGTTTCGCGATCGCGCTGCGCTCGCTGATCCATCTCTTCATGACGAAGGGCGACTACCTCGTCGCCCAGCAGGCCCAGATCTGGATGACCGGCTCACTCAATGGGCGCGGCTGGGACGAGGCGGCGCCGCTGCGCTGGGCGCTGCTCGCGCTCCTCCCGGCGCTCGTGTGGGCGGCGCGGGCCCAGCGGACGGTGTCGCTGGACGACGACACGGCGACCGCGCTCGGCGTGCGGCTGGGGCGGGTCCGGCTCGGGCTCGTGGCCGTCGGTGTGACGCTCGCGTCGGTCGCGACGGGGGTGGCCGGGCCGGTGGACTTCGTGGCGCTGCTCGCCCCGCAGATCGCCCGCCGCACCACCCGTACCGCGCAGATCCCGCTCTTCGCGTCGGCCCTGCTCGGCGCGCTGATCGTGGTGCTCGCCGACCTGCTGGGCCGGCGGTTGTTGTCCCCCACCGAACTGCCGGTGGGTGTCCTGACGGCGGCGGTCGGCGCCCCGTACCTGATCTGGCTGATCGTGCGCGGCCGTGGAGTGGGAGGCAGGTCATGAGCGTTCGGACGGAACAGTCCGTGAAGAAGCCGGGCGGGGCAGGCGGAGCGGGCGGGACGAGCCGGCTGACGGCGCGCGGGCTGACGCTCGCGTACGAGGAACGGACGGTCGTCGAGGAGCTGGACCTCGCGATCCCGGACGGGCGGGTGACGGTGATCGTCGGCCCGAACGCGTGCGGCAAGTCGACCACCCTGCGCGCCCTCGGCCGGCTGCTCAAGCCGAAGGGCGGGGCCGTCCTGCTCGACGGCGAGGAGCTGGCGAAGCTGCCGACGAAGCGGATCGCCCGCTCCATAGGGCTGCTGCCGCAGACCCCGGTCGCGCCGGAGGCCATCACGGTCGCGGACCTGGTAGCGCGCGGCCGGCAGCCGCACCAGGCGTGGTGGAAGCAGTGGTCGGAGGAGGACGAGCGGGCCGTCGTCGACGCGATGGAACGCACCGATGTCACCGCCCTCGCCGACCGGTCGGTGGACGAACTGTCCGGCGGTCAGCGCCAGCGGGTCTGGATCGCGATGGCCCTGGCACAGGAGACCGATCTGCTGCTCCTGGACGAGCCCACCACCTATCTGGACATCTCCCACCAGGTCGAGGTCCTGGACCTGGTCCGCCGTCTCAACCGGGTCCGGGGCCGCACGGTGGTCGTCGTCCTGCACGACCTCAATCAGGCCGCCCGGTACGCCGATCACCTGGTCGCCATGAAGGCGGGCCGTGTGGTGGCGGAGGGATCGCCGGCCGAGGTCGTCACGGCGGAGCTGGTACGGGAGGTCTTCGGCCTGGAGTCGGTGGTCGTCCCGGACCCGGTGACGGGGTCGCCGCTGGTGGTGCCGGGAGCGCCCTGGGCGGAGGAGGGGGAGGAGGCGGAGTCGCCGGCCGAGGCAGAGGGCGAGGCGGAGGGCGAGGCGGAGGGCGAGGACGACGGGCCCGGGGCTGGGGCCGGGGTCGAGGCCGGGGTCTAGGGGCGTCCGGCGAACGAAGGCCGCCTGGCATATGCCAGGCGGCCTTCGTCGTACAAACGCGGGTCCCCCACCCTCGGGTCGGGTCGGCTACGCGACCTTCAGCAGGAGCTTGCCCGTGCTCGTACGGGAGCCCATCAGGCGGTGCGCCTCGGCCGCGTCCGCGAGCGGGAACTCGGCGGTGACGGGGAGGACGACCGTACCGTCCACGACCTTGGCGAAGGCCTCTTCGGCGAGAGTGCGCAGGGCTTCCGGCGCGGTCTGGGAGAGGGTCAGGACGGAGAAGCCGGAGACGGAGATCCCGGCCGGGTAGAGCTCGGGCTGGCCGACTCGCCACGGCTCGGCGGAACTGGCGTTGCCGAAGGAGACCAGACGGCCGAAGACGGCGAGGGCGGCGAGGGCGGCCTCGAACACCGCGCCGCCGACCGGGTCCAGGACCAGGTCCACCCCGCGCCCTCCGGTCGCCGCGCGGACCGCCTTCTCCAGAGCCCCCGGGTCCTGCCCGAAGTCGCCGGTGAACAGCTCGTCGTAGCCGTGTTCGCGCGCGTACGCGGCCTTGGCGGGCGAGGACACCGTGCCGTACACCGCGCCCGCGCCCGCCGCCTTCGCGAGCCGGCCGACGACGGTGCCGATGCCGCCCGCCGCGCCGTGCACGAGGACGGTCTCGCCCGGCTGGAGCCGGCCGATCGCGTGGATCAGGGCCTGGGCGGTGGGCAGCACGGTGGGCAGGGTCGCGGCGGTCCGCAGGCCGATGCCCGCCGGAACCGGGAAGACGGTCGCGGCCTCGGCCACGGCCACCTCGGCGTACCCCCCGCCGGCGGTCAGGGCGGCCACCTCCTGGCCGACGGCGGGGCCGGTGACCCCCGGGCCGAGGGCGCGGACCCGGCCGGAGACCTCCAGGCCGGGGCGGAAGGGCAGGGTGTCGACGCGGTAGCCCTCGGCGCGGGCCTTGAGATCGGCGAAGTTCACCCCGGCATATGCCACATCGATGCTCACCTGTCCGGCGCCGGGCTCGGGGACATCGACGTCCACCGCCTTCAGTACCTCCGGACCGCCGAACTCCCCCGCCTCGATCGCACGCATACCGCACCTCCGGTTCGGCGGAGGGCGTGCCGCCGACCACCTCGGCTGTTCAATGAAAAGCGAACACTGCCGACTGTATGATCGCCATCGAACACTCCGCAACCCCTTCACTCCTGTCGACATGAAGGAACCGCCGGGATCGGCGGAATCGCCTGGCCGCGTACGGCTCCGGGAGGACAGCGTGACGACGAGCAGTCATCGGGCCGCGCCCGAACACACCCACCCCGACGACGTCCCCCTCCTCACCGCCCTCGCGGCCCTCGCCGACCCGGTGCGGATCTCCCTCGTCCGCGCCCTCGCGGGCTCGGAGGAGTGGACACGGGCGTGCGGCAGCTTCGACGTACCCGTCGGCAAGGCGGCACTCAGCCACCACTTCGCGGTGCTGCGCGCGGCGGGGCTCGTCGAACAGCGCGACCAGGGACCCAAGCGGGTCAACCGGCTGCGCCGCGCCGAGTTCGAGGCCCGTTTCCCGGGCCTGCTGCATCTCGCACTGCGCGACGACGACGACCGGCCGGACCCCACGGACGGGTAGGGAGCGGGCAGGCCGCCGCCCGGCGAAGACCAGGCGGCCCGGCGGAAAAGTCCACCCGCCGGTCCGGGCAGGCGGGCAGGCGGTCAGGCGGGCAGGCGGTCAGGCGGTCAGGCGGCCGGACGAAAGCCGACCCGGGCGGCCCGGCCGGGACTCAGACAGCCCTGCGGCGGGCCCGCCAAAGCAGGAAGAGCGCCGAGGCGACCGCCGCCATCCTCAGGATCCACGGCCAACTGTCGCCGAGCGCCGTGCTCAGCCCCGCGTCCCGCGCACCGGCCGCGCCCTGCGCGAGCGGCTCGCCCCAGTGCCCCATCGCGCGCCCCCACAGCCAGACGAAGCCGCCGCCCACGACCATGCCGGGAACCACGAGAGCGGCGCCCTTGCGTTCACGGGAGAGGTACGCGAGGACCCAGCCCGCGGCGAGCGGGATGAGCGAGTCGAGGGCCGCACCCACCAGGAGCAGGCCGGCGGCGACCAACAGGAGCAGGGCGCCGGGGCCGAAACCGCTCCACACGCGACGTACCTGAGCGCCTTCCTCCCTGCCCTCCCCCGCCTCGTGTCCCCCGGCGGCCTCCGCCCCGGGTTCGGCGTCCTCCTCGGAGCCCTCCTCGCCCTCGGACTCCTCCGGGTTCTCGGTACGCGGCGGCCTCAGCAGATCGGCGATCTCCACGCCGCCCACGAAGCCCGGCACCCCGCCCGTTTCCCGGTCCCAGTCGCCGTTCGGGTCCGCGAACGTGGCGTTCTCATGCCACCACCCGCCCGGCACCCCCGGCGCCGCCTCCTCGCGCGGCGCGGGAAAGGACAGCGCGGACGGCGCGGACTGCGCGGACGGCGTGGCACCGGCACCGTCCCCCCGGCGGGAAGCGGGCGGCACCTCGGACCCGCGGGGCCGGGGCAGCTCCACCGGCGCCGGTCCGGGGCCGGGGGCCTTCGCGAGGCGCGAAGGCGAGCCCGCGCCCGAATCCCGGCCCGCACCCGAATCCCGGCCCGCGCCCGGATCCGGATTCGCGGCCGGTGCGACCCGCCCGACCAGCGCGTCCGGTTCCCCCAGCGCGCGCAGGATCCCCGGCACCCGCTCGCCCTTCACCGCGCGGCGCCGCTCGATCTCGTCCCGCAGCCCCGTGACAAGCTCACGGCGCTCGGCGGCCGGTACCTGGCGCTGCTGTGCCAGGTCGCCGACCCGGCTCAGATAGTCGAAGACCAACCGGTCGTTCTCGATCCCCTCGTTCCCCACGGCACGACGGTAGCGCCTGCGCAGGAGCTAACGTGGTGCGGATGGGGATCGGTGAGCTCGACCGGGAGGCGCACGTGCCCGTAGGAACAGACGGCGGCGACGCCGGCCAGGGGCCGCACGAGGCCCCGGGCCGGGGGCCGGGCGGCGCATCCGCGTCCGGTCAGACCCCGCGCACCCTCGCGGAGGCGCTGCGCGCCGGGGGCGACGACGCGCTCGGGGCCCTGCTGCGGGCCCGTCCGGACCTCCTCGCGCCGGTCCCGAACGATTTGACCCAGCTGGCCACCCGGGCCGGTACGCGCGCGTCGGTCGTCCGGGCCCTGGAACGGCTCGACAGGTTCGCCCTGCGTACCGCCGAGGCCCTCGCCGTGGCCCCGGACCCCGCCCCCTATCCCGTACTCCTCGGTCTGCTCGCCGGTGACACGCCGGACCCCGCCATCGAGCGGGCACTGCCCCGCGCGGTGGGCGTGCTGCGCGCGCAGGCGCTGGTGTGGGGCGACGACGAGCGGCTGCGGCTGGTGCGCACCGCGCGTGAACTCCTCGCACCCTCCCCGCAGCACCCCTCGCCCACCGGCCTCGGCCCCACGGTCGCGGAGGCGACGGCCGGGATGTCGCCGGGCCGGCTCCAGGAGATCATCGCGGCGGCCGGGCTGCCCGCGACCCACGATCCGGTGTCGGCGGTGGCGGCGCTGACGGACCTGTTCACGGACCGTACGAGGATGGCGGCGCTGCTCGACACCGCGCCGCCCGAGGCGCTCGCCGTACTCGACCGGCTGGTGTGGGGCCCGCCGTACGGCGAGGTCACGGCCGACCCGGCGCCCCCGGTCCGGTGGCTGCGCGACCGGGGTCTGCTGCTGCCCGCCTCGACCCGCACCGTGGTCCTGCCGCGCGAGGCCGCCCTGCATCTGCGCGGCGGGCGGGCGCACCGCGCGGCGGAGCCGGACGCGCCGGTGGTGACGGCGGCCCGCGAATACCGTCCACAGGCGGTGGACAACGCGGCGGCCGGTCAGGCATATGCCGCGCTGGCGACCGTCGGCGAGCTGCTGAAGTCCTGGGACCTCGGCGGCCCGCCGGTGCTGCGCGCGGGCGGTCTCGCCGTCCGCGACCTCAAGCGCACGGCGGCGGCACTCGACGTACCCGAGCGGATCGCGGCGTTCTGGCTGGAGCTGGCGTACGGCGCGGGGCTGCTCGCCTCGGACGGCGAGGCGGACGAACGGTACGCCCCCACTCCGGCATATGACAGCTGGCTCGACCAGCCGCCCGCCGAACGCTGGGCCGGACTCGCCGCCACCTGGCTGGCCGCCACCCGCACCCCCGCCCTGGCCGGCGGCCAGGACACCAAGGGACGTACGCTCGCCGCCCTCGGCCCCGGCCTGGACCGCTCGGCCGCCCCCGAGGTCCGCCTCCGGGTCCTCGCCCTCCTCGCCACCCTCCCGCCGGGCGCCGCCGCCGATCCGGAGACGGTGCTCGCCCGGCTGCGCTGGGACCGCCCGCCGCGCGGGGACTTCGCCGGTGCGGCACGGGCCATGGGAGGCACGGGCGGTGCGGGAGGGGTGGCCGACTCTCGGGAACAGCTCGCCCGCTGGGCCCTGGAGGAGGCCGAACTCCTCGGCATCACCGGCCGCGGCGCGCTCGCCGCCCCCGCCCGCGCACTCCTGAACCTGCCGCTCGCCGAGGCCGTACCCGACATCCCGGGTGCCCCCGGCGCTCCCGGCGCCTCCACCGCCCCCGACCCCCTCGGCGTCCTGACCGAGGCCGCCCAGGCGTGCGAACCGGCCATCGCCGCCTCGCGCGCCGCCACCCTCCTCGCCCCGCTGTTCCCCGAGGCCGTCGACCACATCCTGCTCCAGGCCGACCTGACCGCCGTCGCCCCGGGACCGCTGCCGCGCCCGCTCGCCGACACGCTGTCCGTCCTCGCCGAGGTCGAGTCCAAGGGCGGGGCGACCGTCTTCCGCTTCACACCCGGCTCCGTACGCCGCGCCCTCGACTCCGGGCGCACCGCCTCCGACCTGCACGCCTTCCTCAGCGCGCACTCCCGCACCCCGGTGCCGCAGCCGCTGTCGTACCTGATCGACGACGTGGCACGGCGGCACGGCCATCTGCGGGTCGGCGCCGCCTCCTCGTACGTCCGCTGCGACGACGACACCGTGCTCGGCGAGATCCTCGCCGACCGGCGCGCGGCACCGCTGGGGCTGCGCCGGCTCGCGCCCACGGTCCTCGCCGCGCAGGCGGACCCGGCGGCGCTGCTCGACGGGCTGCGGGGAATGGGGTACGCGCCGGCGGCCGAGTCCGCCGAGGGCGACGTCCTGATCACCCGCGCCGACGCCTACCGCACCCCGCCCCGTACCGCCCCGGCCCCGGTCCCCGAGGGCCCGCCCGCACCCGACGCGACCCTGCTCGCGGCGGCCGTCCGGGCGATCCTCGCGGGCGACCGGGCCGCGACCGTCGCCCGCAAGGAGCCGACGACCGGGGCTGCGGACGCGGGCGTGGGCGCCGGCGCGGGCGCGGGTACGGCCCCTGCGGCCCCCCGGGCGGACGGCGGCCTCCCCCGCACCTCCGCCGCCGAGACCCTGGCCACCGTCCAGGCCGCCGCGATGACGGGCACGGCGGTCTGGATCGGCTACGTCAACGCGGAGGGCGCGGCCAGCCAGCATGTGATCGCCCCGGTCCGCGTCGAGGGCGGCTTCGTGACGGGCTACGACCACACGGCCGACGAGGTCCGCACGTACCCCTTGCACCGGATCACGGGGGTGGCGGAGCTGGCGGAGGAGGACGTCTAGGGAGGTCAGAAGTCCGGCTGGAAGTCCGTCCGCTTCGTGCGCGGGCGGACGAGCCGGCCCGGGTCGAGCTTCAGCGGGAACGGCGCCTCGATCGCCGTCTCCCGCCCCGCCTCGGCCACCGCCCGCTCGGCGTACCGCCCCTCGCTCAGCTCCGAGACGATCAGCGCGGGCAAGGGTTCGGGCTCCAGACGCCACAGGTGCTCGATGCCGGCCTCGGCGTAATACGGCGGCTTGAGCAGCCGGTCGGTGCGGCGGCCGGAGGACGACGGCGAGACGATCTCGACGACGAGGAGCACCGCTTCCGAGTCGACGGCGATCGGGTCCTCGGCGGCGGCCGATGCCTCGACCACGGCGATGTCGGGGACGAAGAGCCCGTCGGGCAGCGCGACGTTCACCGCCCCGAACACCTCGGCGTGCGCACCGGCCCGCCGCACGGCGTCGTCCAGCAGCCGCCGAAGACGCGAGAGCGCCCGCTGGTGCGCGACCCCCGGCGCGGGTGAGAGCAGCAACGCCTCGCCCACCCGCTCACGCCGCTGCCCCCGGTCCTCCCCCAGGGCGAGGACGCGCTCGGTCGTCCAGGGCCCGGCATACGGCTCGTCCCAGGCGGCCATCCCGCCACCTCCCACTCGGCTCGACTCGACTCGACTCGACTCGGCTCGACTCGACTCGACTCGGCTCGGTGGTCCGACGTACCGAGACTGGCAGAGACGACCGACATCGCCCCGTTCCTCGCCCGACCCCGCCCCGTACCCCTCGCCCATCAGGCAAACTGGATGTTTGGCCGCGTTCGGCCGCGTGGAACGCGTGGAAGGGAAAACACGACCCGTGAACGGTCCACTCATCGTCCAAAGTGACAAAACGCTCCTGC
Organism: Streptomyces sp. NPDC048718; assembly: GCF_043198875.1. NCBI lineage: Bacteria > Bacillati > Actinomycetota > Actinomycetes > Kitasatosporales > Streptomycetaceae > Streptomyces > Streptomyces sp. NPDC048718. The sequence continues at coordinate 248,458 of NZ_JBICVG010000001.1, read as the reverse complement.
TGGAAGTCGACCACGAGCGGGCCGACGACTGCCGGCGCGCCATCGCCGCGTTCGCCGAGCTGGAGCGGGCGCCCGAGCACATCCACACCTACCGTGTGACGCCGCTCGGCCTGTGGAACGCGCGTGCCGCCGGGCACGACGCCGAGCAGGTCGTGGACGCGCTCGTGGAGTTCTCCCGCTACCCCGTCCCGCACGCGCTGCTCGTGGACGTCGCCGAGACGATGGCCCGGTACGGGCGGCTGACGCTGTCCAAGCACCCCACGCACGGGCTCGTCCTGACGACCACCGACCGGCCCGTCCTGGAGGAGGTCCTCCGGTCGAAGAAGGTCCAGCCGCTGGTCGGCGAGCGGATCGACCCGGACACCGTGGTCGTGCACCCCTCCGAGCGCGGGCAGATCAAGCAGACGCTGCTCAAGCTGGGCTGGCCGGCCGAGGACCTCGCCGGTTACGTGGACGGCGAGGCGCACCGGATCGACCTGGCCGAGGACGGCTGGTCCCTGCGTCCGTACCAGCAGCAGGCCGTCGAGGGTTTCTGGCACGGCGGCTCCGGCGTCGTCGTGCTGCCCTGCGGCGCGGGAAAGACGCTGGTCGGCGCCGGTGCGATGGCCCAGGCGAAGGCGACCACGCTGATCCTCGTCACCAACACGGTCTCGGCCCGGCAGTGGAAGCACGAGCTGATCAAGCGGACCTCGCTGACCGAGGACGAGATCGGTGAGTACAGCGGCGCGAAGAAGGAGATCCGGCCGGTCACCATCGCCACGTACCAGGTGCTGACGACCAAGCGGAAGGGCGTCTACCCGCACCTGGAGCTGTTCGACTCCCGTGACTGGGGCCTGATCGTGTACGACGAGGTGCACCTGCTGCCCGCGCCCGTCTTCAAGTTCACCGCCGACCTCCAGGCCCGCCGCCGGCTCGGGCTGACGGCGACGCTCGTACGGGAGGACGGGCGCGAGTCCGACGTCTTCTCGCTCATCGGGCCGAAGCGTTTCGACGCGCCGTGGAAGGAGATCGAGGCGCAGGGCTACATCGCGCCCGCCGACTGCGTGGAGGTACGGGTCGACCTCACGGACGGCGAACGGCTCGCGTACGCGACGGCCGAGGCCGAGGAGAAGTACCGGTTCTGCGCGACGACGGCGACCAAGCGCAAGGTCACCGAGGCGCTGGTGAAGAAGTTCGCCGGGCAGCAGATCCTGGTCATCGGGCAGTACATCGACCAGCTCGACGAACTCGGCGCGCACCTGGACGCCCCGGTGATCAAGGGCGAGACGTCGAACGCGCAGCGCGAGAAGCTGTTCGACGCCTTCCGCAACGGGGAGATCAACGTCCTCGTCGTGTCGAAGGTCGCCAACTTCTCCATCGACCTGCCCGAGGCGACCGTGGCCATCCAGGTCTCCGGCACCTTCGGTTCCCGGCAGGAGGAGGCCCAGCGCCTCGGCCGGGTGCTGCGGCCGAAGGCCGACGGCCACCAGGCGCACTTCTACTCGGTGGTCGCGCGCGACACCATCGACCAGGACTTCGCGGCCCACCGCCAGCGGTTCCTGGCGGAGCAGGGGTACGCGTACCGGATCCTCGACGCGAGCGAGCTGCTGAGCGGCGGGAACGGGGAGACGGGGGCGGAGGCCCCGTAGGGCCTCCGGCTGTCCGCCACGGGATCCGGAGCCCCCGGCCCTGGGACGCGCCGGCCACGATTGCCGGTTCGCCGGCCGTCGGCTCGCGTGCGGACGGGTCGCGTGCGGTCGGATCGCGTGCGGTCGGATCGCGTGCAGACGGGTCGCGTGCGGACGGGTCGCGTGCGGTCGGATCGCGTGCAGACGGCCGGCCGCGCGGTGAACGCGCCGAGGCGCACGCCCGCCCCCAGCCTGCGGGGACGGGCGTGCGCGCGAGGAGGGACGGTGTGCGGTCTACTTCTGGACGCGGAATGCCAGGATGGCGCCAGGGTTGGCCAGTTCGGTGGTCGGCGCTCCCGTGCTCACGTTGCGGACCAGGCCGGCGCTGTCCGTCGCCACGTAGACGGTCTTGCCGTCAGGGGAGAGCGCGATGGCGCGGTAGCGGTTCTGCGAGGTCCAGATGCGCTCCGGGTTGCCGACCCTCCGGCCGTCGGGGGACACCTTGAGCCGGTACACGCTGCCGTCCTTGAGCGTGGTGATCAGCAGGGAGTTCTTCCAGCCGGGCACGCCGTCTCCGGCGTAGTAGGTCAGGCTGGAGGGCGCCACCGTGGGGTAGCAAATGAAGTACAGCCCGCCTTCGGCGCACTTCGGGTTCCGGAAGTTGAAGTCGTTGCCGACCGTGGTACCGAGCGTGCTGATCGGTGGGACGAACGCGCCCTTCCAGTCGGTCTCCTTCTGCTGCGGCACCGACGGCGGGATGTCGATGTCGTCGTAGGTGAGGTCCTTGCACGGCGTAGGCGTCGACGCCGACCAGTTCGCGTACGTATACGCCTTGTCGTCGCGCCAGCCCGCCACATGCGGCCAGCCGTAGTTCCGGCCCTTGCGGATGATGTTGACCTCGTCGTCCGTCTTCGGGCCCTGGTCGGTCTGGTACAGCGTGCCGCTCGGGGAGAAGTCCAGCCCCTGGCTGTTGCGGTAGCCGTACGAGTAGACGTGGCTGCGCACGCCGTCGAGGGCCGGGTTGTCGGCGGGGATCGACCCGTCGAGGTTCATCCGGAGGATCTTGCCCTGGTACGGAGCGAACCAGGCGTGCTGGTCGACCTCGTTCCGGGTGGGCAGCCGCTGGGCCCAGTTCGGGTTGCAGAAGTGCGCCAGCTGGTTCGCGCCCTGGTCGCCGACGGTGTAGTACAGCTTGCCGTCGCCGCCGATCCGGAGCCGGGCCGACTGGTGGTCCGTGCCGGAGGGCAGGCCGGTGAGGATGTCCGTGGGGCTCCCGAGCGTGTGCCGCCTGGTGTCGAGCGTGTAGCGGACGATCTTCAGCCGCCGGGTCTCGCCGGTGACGGCGGCGGGAGTGCGGGTCTGATAGGTGTACGACACGTACACGTGGGTCGCGCCGTTGCCGCCGTAGCCCTTGCCCGCCTGGTGAAAGGCGAGGCCCAGCAGGCCGTCCTGGCCGCCTTCGGAGTGGTGCGCCTTGCCCGTCAGGTCCAGCGCGGTCGTCTTGGCCCCGGTGGCCGGATTTATTCGGACGACCTTCAGACCGCTTTTCTCGGTGGTCCACAGATGTCCGTCGGGGCCCCACAGCAGCTCGTAGGGGTCGTTGAGCCCGGTCGTCAGCACGCTCTTCGAGAACCCGGGAGTGGGTGCGGGCGAGGAGGGGTCGGGCGCACCACCCGCCGTCGCCGGGACGCTGGTGGCCAGGGTGACGCCCAGGGCCAGCGCGGAGACCGCGACGAGCGCGGGGGATCGATGCTTCACGGCAGTCGCCTTTCGGTGGGGGACGTGGGTACCGCCGAGAAACAACCTCCGTTGGGCCCCGACGCGCCGCAACTCACCACATCCGGCTGATCACACCGGGTGAGAGAGATCCTCCCGCGTGCGACGGACCCGTTTCCCCCAGCGGAGCCGGTTCCCCCGCCGCCCGGCCGGCGCCCCACGACGGTTCCCTTCGCTACGCCGAACGGCTGACCGCCCGAACCCGGTGACGGACCCCGGTGACAGACGTCCGGGCGGTCACCGGTGGCAGCGGCGAGGGACGGTCGCAGACCGGCGCTCCCTCGCGTGACCTGCCGGAACGCCACGGAGCGTGGCAGAAGGCCCGGGATTGGTTCGCCCGGGGGAAGGCCCGGGGAAGGCCCGGCATGCGAAAGGTACGGGGCGCCCGGCGTCAGTCCAGCAGGGCCAGCACCGGGGCGCCGAGCGCGAGAGCGTACTGGGCGATCAGCAGGGCCTTGCGAGGCAGGAAGAGGACGGCCAGTCCGGTGAGGCCGGACAGCACGAGGGCCCAGCCGGCGGCGCTTGTGAAGCCGCCGGCGACACCGTCGCCGCTGACGGCGTCGCCGAGGACGACGGCCCCGGTGACGGCGGCGCAGACGAAAAGAAGAACGAACCCGAAGCCGGCGAACACCCGCAAAGCGCGCGCGTTCGCGGCAATGGTCCCGGCCCCTTCCCTCCTCCCGTCCCTCTTCCCCTCCCCTCCGGCCTCGGGCTGAGGCGTGGCGGTCGCGGGGTCCGGGGGCTCGTTCGGCAGCGGCGTCGTCATCGAGGTCATGCCCTCATCACAGCAGCGCGGGCCGGGCTCCCGGAGGCGTCGCCGTACTCAACCCGCCCCCGCTCCCGTACTCACCTCCCCCGCTCTCACCACCCGTCCGTACTCATCCCTCCGGCACCGCCCACACCCACCGCACATCCGCACTCGCCGTCCTCCCGTATCCACCCCACACGCCCCACTCGTCCCGCACGCCCCAGGGCTCCGCCCCGGAACGCGTTCGCCCCGACCCCTCGCCCGGCGCTACACTCGCCAGCTTCCCCGCCTCCCGCCCGGTCCCTTCCGCGGACCGTGTGAGGAGCGCGCCGCCGTCCGGTCGGAAACCGGCGGCCACTCGACGTGTCCGCGTACCCCTGCCCGGAGGCAGCACCGTGTCCGTGTCCGTGTCCCCCACCGATTCCGACCCGATGTCCGACCCGATGTCCGACCCGCTCGCCCGCGAGCGCGCCCACCTCGCCGCGTCCCGCGCCGCGCTGCGCGCGATGCGCGAGGAGGCGGAGTCGCTCGACATCCGCGACGTCACCGCGAACTGGGTCAACTCGCTCATCCTCACCGCCCAGATCGAGGAGCGCATCAAGGCGCTCGCCGATCTCTCGGACACGCCGCTCTTCTTCGGCCGGCTCGACTACCTGCACACCACGCAGGAGGGGCAGCGTTTCTACATCGGCCGCCGCCATGTGCACGACGCGGCGGGCGACCCGATGGTGATCGACTGGCGTGCGCCGGTGTCGCAGCCGTTCTACCGGGCGTCGAAGCGGGATCCGCAGGACGTCGGGCTGCGCCGCCGCTTCGGCTACACGGGCGGCGACCTGACCGCGTACGAGGACGAGCACCTGTCCGACCCGGCGGAGCTGGAACACACCAGCCGTCTGCTCCAGGCGGAGATCGAGCGGCCGCGCGTCGGTCCGATGCGCGACATCGTGGCCACCATCCAGCCCGAGCAGGACGAGATCGTCCGCTCCGATCTGTCGGGCACGGTGTGCGTGCAGGGAGGTCCCGGTACCGGTAAGACGGCCGTCGGTCTGCACCGTGTCGCGTACCTGCTGTACGCGCACCGGGAGCGGCTGGCCCGGACCGGCACGCTGGTGATCGGGCCGAACCGTTCCTTCCTCCACTACATCGAGCAGGTGCTGCCCGCACTCGGCGAGTTGGAGGTACGGCAGGCGACGGTGGACGACCTGGTCGCGCACGTCGAGGTACGGAGTGTGGACGAGGCGCCGACCGCCGTCGTCAAGGGCGACGCCCGGATGGCGGAGGTGCTGCGGCGCGCGGTGTGGTCGCACGTGAAGGTGCCGACGGAGCCGCTGATGGTGGTGCGCGGTTCGCGGCGGTGGCGGGTGCCGGCATACGAACTGGAGGAAATGGTCCGGGAGTTGAAGGACCGCGACATCCGGTACGGGGCGGCCCGCGAGGCGCTGCCGCAGCGGATCGCGCACGCGGTCCTGGTCCGGATGGAGCAGGCGGGCGAGGCGCCCGACGACCGGGTGCAGAACGCGGTCGCGCGCAACACGGCGGTCAAGGCGGTCGTGAAGGAGTGCTGGCCGGCCATCGATCCGGCGAAGCTGGTGCTGCGGCTGCTGAGCGAACCGGCGTTCCTGGCCGAGCACGCGGACGGGATCCTCGACGAGGACGAGCAGAAGGCGCTGCTGTGGGCGAAGCCCGCGCGCAGCGTCAAGACGGCCAAGTGGTCCGCCGGGGACGCGGTGTTGATCGACGAGGCGCGGGACCTGGTGGAGCGGACGCATTCGCTCGGCCATGTCGTCCTCGACGAGGCGCAGGATCTGTCGCCGATGCAGTACCGGGCGGTGGGGCGGCGCTGCTCGACGGGTTCGGCGACGGTCCTCGGCGACCTCGCGCAGGGCACCACTCCCTGGGCGACGGAGAGTTGGGCGGAGGCGCTGAAGCATCTGGGCAAGCCGGAGGCGATCGTGGAGGAGCTGACGGCCGGTTTCCGTGTGCCGCGCGAGGTGATCGCGTACGCGTCGCGGCTGCTGCCGCACATGTCGCCGGGGCTCGCTCCGGTGGAGTCGGTCCGTGAGAACCCGGGCTCGCTGGCCGTACGGCGGGTCGACGGCGAGGAGCGGGACGCGGCGGTCGTCGCGGCGTGTGTCGAGGCACTGGCGCACGAGGGCTCGATCGGCCTGATCGCCGCCGACGCGCGCATCGCGCCGCTCGCGGAGTCGCTGGAGGCGGCGGGGCTCGCGTACCTCTCCCCCGGCGAGGAGACCACGGCCGAGTCGCGGCTGACGCTCGTACCGGCGTCGCTCGCGAAGGGTCTGGAGTACGACTACGTGGTCCTCGACGAGCCGGCGGCCGTGGTGGACGGCGAGCCGGACGAGCGGACCGGTCTGCGGCGCCTGTATGTGGCCCTGACGCGTGCGGTGTCCGGCCTGACGATCGTCCATCTCTCGGATCTGCCGGAGCAGTTGGCGTAACGGGACCGGCGGAGCGGCCTGCCTCGCGGTGATGGTGCGCGCGGGCCGAGCCGATCAGGGCGGGCTTGATCGGAGCGGCGCGGGGCGGGCCCGGTCGGGGCGGGGCGGTCCCGGTCAGGGCGGGGCGGTCCCGGTCAGGATTGGGGCGGTCCCGGTCAGGATTGGGGCCCGGCTTCAGACGATCTCCCCGAGCCACTCGGCGCAGGTCGCGACCTCGATCCCCCGGCTGGGGAAGACGACGTCCATGAAGAAGTCGTGCACGGCCGGGTCGCCGTCGCCGCAGCCGTCGCGGAGCACCGTCAGCCGGTAGCCCCGGTCCGCCGCGTCGTAGCAGGTGGCGGCCACCATAGCGCCGGTCGCGACGCCGGCGACGACGAGCGAGGTGACACCCCGCGAACGGAGCACGAGGTCGAGATCCGTGCCGGCGAACGCGCCGGCACGGCGCTTCGCGACGACGACGTCCTCCTTCGCGACCGGGAGCGCGATCTCCGTCCCGGCCGACCCGTCGTGGAAGGCGTCCCCGGCGGCGTGGAACATCCGGTACAGCTCGTTCTCCGGCGGCAGATCGGCCCCGTTGCCCCGCATCGCGAAGTGCACGAAGACGACCAGGACCCCGGCCACCCGCGCCCTCGGCAGCAGCTCGGCGAGCGTCGGCACGACACGCTGGGCGAACGGGTAACTCCCCGTGATTCCCCGCTGAATGTCGCCGATGATCAATGCGGTGGTCACGACGGACTCCTCTCCGGTCTCCTCCCTCCGCAGGCTACGGACGCACGCCCCCGCCGTCACGCGATTCCTCGCACCCGGCCGCCGCGTCCTTCCTCACTCCTCCCCCACCGAGATCCGCAGCTCACCGACCAGCGCCTCGGCGAGCGCGCCGCACTGCTCGGGTCCGATCCGCACCCGGGCGAGATGCGCGACACCGCGCAGGGCCGAGAGGTCGTTCCCGCGCAGGTCGGCGTCCTGGTAGCGCCCGGACCCGAACGCGGTGAGCCGCAGGGTGCACGCGGAGAACACGACATTCGACAGATCACAGTCGGCGAACTCGGCCTCAGTGAGGACACATTCACGGAAGACGACGGGCCCGGCGGCCCGCACCCGGTCGAAGGTCGCGTAGTCGAACCTGCATCGCTCGAACAGCACGTCGTCCAGCACCAGCCCGTCCAGCGCCGCCCCGAGGAGCCTGCAGTCCCGCACGAGAACACGGGTCAGCTTGCCCCCGTTCCACCGCACCCCGTCCAACTCGCTGTCAGCGATCTCCACTTCGTGCAGATTCACCGCCTCGAACCCCACGCGCGCCGCGCTCAGGCCCCGCACCCGCCCGGTGACGAGTCGGGCATCCGCCAGGTCGAGGGCGCGCAGCTCCGCATCCCCGTAGACGAAGTCCTGGACGATCCCCCGGGGGCTGTCCAGCGACGCGACGGCCGCGAGGTAGAGCCCCGGCTCGTCCAGGTCGGGCGTCGTGACGGTCAGACGGCCGAAGGTACGAGCGACCATGGCACTCCTTTCGAGGTGATGGGGCGATCTCCCCGCCTCGGCGGAAAGATCGCCCCATCGACTGGGTCAGGACTTCTTGCTCCAGTTGTCCCACGTCGGACGGAGCAGGGGCTCAGTACGCGGCCTGGACGTTGTCGGCCGCCGCCGTCCACTCGATGCCGTTCGCCGCGCGGATGTACGCGATGCGCACCACCCGTCCGTCACCGTGCAGTTCATGCCTGACGGCGGTCAGCTCACCCTCGGCGCCACTGGCGGTGTCCCGCACCCGCGTGCGCAGCAGCGGATGCTGTTCATAGCCGTCCGCCGCGACCGGATACAGCCCCGTCGCCCCGGCCCGGCTCACGAACCGCTCCCACCCGGCGGCGGCCCGGACGCGCAGCTCACGACTTGGAGCACCCGGGGGCGATACCTCCGCAGGGGCGGAATCCCTCGATTCGGTCACAGACCGGCGAGGTACTTCTTCCGAGGTATTCATGCGTCGACTCCCGTTCGGGTGGGTGATGTTCAGTCAACCGATCGGCACCGAGTGTGAGTACGGTTGAAGAAGCACGGGCCCGTGAAAGCCGTGAAAGTTCAGGAGGCAGCCATGCCGACACGCACTCCGAACCGCGCCTTGGCGACACTCTTCGATGAAACGGGCTGGTCACGCGGGCAGTTCATACGTGCGATCGAACGCGTGGGGGCCGAGGTCGGCTTCCCGTTCCGGTACGACGAGTCCGCCGTGCCGCACTGGCTCGCCGGGAGCATGCCGAGGAAGGCCGTGCGGCCACTGATCCTGGAAGCCCTCTCCCGGAAGCTCGGCCGGCCCGTCAGCGCGCACGCGGCGGGCTTCACGAAGACGCCCGACCCGTCCGGCGAGGCACCGGACACAGTAGTCGGGCTGGCGGATCTCGGAAGTGCGGACATGGATCCCTCACGCCGGGGCGTGCTGGGCGCAGGGCTCTTCTCCGCGGCAGCTGCCGTGCCGGGATGGCCGGACGTGCGGGACCGTCTGGAGAAGATCCGTGCCGACCCGTACACACGGATCGGGCGGGCCGAGGTCGAGGCGATCGCCGCCATGACCGAGCACGTCAGTGATCTCGACGACCGGTTCGGCGGCCGGATGGCCCGGCCGATGGCGGCCGCCTTCCTGGTGAACACGATCGTCCCCGCGCTGCGGGCCACAGCCTCCGAGGAGGTGAGGAACGCCCTGCGGTCGGCTGCCGCCGACCACTGCTATCTGACCGGGTACATGGCGATGGACGAGCGCGAGGACGGTCTCGCCCAGCGCTACTACATCAAGGCTCTCGAACTGGCCGGTGCGGCGGGCGACCATCTGACGTACTGCACCACGCTGCGCGGGATGAGCGTGCAGGCCGTCGACCTCGGCCACGGCCCGCTCGCACTGCGGCTCGCCGACGCTGCCGCCGCCGCGTCGCCGCAGGCGGGCCCGCGCATGCGCGCGTTCCTCGCCGGGCAGCAGGCACACGCCGCCGCGCAGACCGGGGACCGTATCGGCGCGCTGCGGCGCGTCAAGGAGGCGGAGGCGGCGATGGACCAGGCCGAATCGCGGGCGAAGGCGTTCGGCTCCTACGATCCGTCGGCTCTCAACTACCACATCGGACAGGTGCGTTACGAGCTCGGCGACCCGACCGGCGCGGTCACCTCGCTGACGCTGGCCGACCGGCTCAGGGAGCCGGTGTACCGCCGCACCCGGGTCCGGTACAACGCCATGCTCGCGGAACGGAAGCTGGAGACGGGGCACCTGGAGGAGGCCTGCGCCGGCTGGGACCGGGTCCTGGACGACTACCCCCACGTACAGTCCGGCCGCTGCGACGACCGCGTACGCGTCATGCTCTCCGCCCTCCGCCCGCACCTCGGAAACGCGCATGCCCGGAGGATCTTCGAGCGCGGTCGCCCGCTCCTGCGAGCGAGCTGACCGATGCCCCCATCCGCGCCACGCCAGCCCTGCCGGTCCGCCCGATGTATCACGGCTGCTGCTGCGCCATCGCGCCCCCGAGGGAAGAGAACTGTTCGACGCGCTCGCGGTACTCGACTGACACGGCGGCACTCGACTGACACGAAGGCGATTCGGGTCCGCGGCGGCGGTGCGGACACTAGGTTGTCCGTGATCGCACGCGCCTTGGGAGGTCACCGCATGGCAGACGACACCGCGTACGCCGAGGGCACGGCCGGCTTCATCTTCGAGATGGGCGTGCTCAAGAACGCCAAGCGGACCGGCTGGTGGTTCACGGGCAACAACAACCCCGAGTCGATCGCGGAGCATTCGTTCCGTGTGGGGGTGGTCGGGGCTGTGCTGGCCATGATGGAGGGAGTGGATCCCGCGAAGGTCGCGCTGCTGTGTCTGTTCCACGACACGCAGGAGACGCGAATCGGGGACATCCCGCACATCGGCCGCCGCTATCTCGATGCCGCCGCCAACGAGACCGTCACCGCGGACCAGGTGTCCGCCGCGCACCCCGCGGTGCGGGACGGGGTGCGGCGGGTGGTCGCGGAGTACGAGGCGAAGGAGACGCCCGAGTCGGTCGTGGCGCGGGACGCCGACAAGCTGGAGTGCCTGGTGCAGGCCGTGGAGTACCGGGCTCAGGGATACACCCTGGTCCAGGACTGGATCGACACCTCACTCAGCAGCCTGAAGACGGACTCCGCACGGGAGTTGGCCGAGGCCGCGCTGAGGATGTCACCGCTGGAGTGGCGGAAGACCTTCCTCAACCCCTGAGCCCCGCACCCCCACAGGCACCCCCGCCACGTCAGCCCCGCTTCAGCACTGCCACAGGAACAACGCCTGGCCGCACGGTTCGCAGGTGAAGGCGTAACCGCAGCCCCCGCCGCCGAAGTTCATCGACGTGCGGTGGTCGGGCCCCTCTTCGAGCTGGACGGCCAGGGGCATCGGGCGGGCGCACGTGGGGCAGGCGGGGGTCTCGTCGCCCTGGATCCAGGCCGGGTGTCCGCCCAACTGCCCGAGGACAGCGGGCTTCCCGGCGCCCTCCCCGTTCCCCTCCTCCTCGTCCCCCGTCCAGGCCGCGCGGGCCTGGTCGTAGTCGGCGCCCGGCACCCGCTCCAGCGCCACGGTCCGGACCGCGCCCAGCGTGAACGCCCCCTCACCATCGGCCCCGCCCGCCGCCTCCGGCACCGGCAGCGGCGCGAGCCCGTCCCGCGCGAACAGCAGGGCCCGGTTGCCGCCCGCGTACGGGTCCCAGTCCTCGCACATGCCCGGGTCGTTCCGGCAGGCGAACAGGGCGAGGACGGCCCGGCCCGCGCCCGACCCGTCGGCGTCCTCCGGGAACACCTCGGCCAGGAACGTCATCGGCCCCTCGCACGACGCGCAGTGCGGCCACACCGTGCCCGCCGGGGCCAGGGGGACACCGCCCGTCCGGGTCACCGGGGCATCCGGCGCGGCGGGGCCGGCTTCGATCATCAGCGTGGTCGAACTGCTCACAGTGCTCATGACCAGGAACTCTAGGCCGCCCCCGCGAAGGCCCGGGCTACGCGTCGATCGCCTCGCGCCAGGTCCGTACCGCCGCCTCCGACAGCGGTGCCGCCCAGCCGTCCGGGCGGGCCGCGCCGCCGATGTGGAAGGCGGTGAGGCCCGCGGCGCGCAGCCGCGGCAGGTGGTCGAGGCGCAGGCCGCCGCCAACGAGGATCCGCGGCTCGTAGCCGGGTTCGCCGGTGCGCGCGGCCTCGGCCGCGAGGACGTCCAGGCCGTCGTCGACGCCGGTGGCGGCGCCCGCCGTGAGGTAGGTGTCGAGCCCGGGCAGGTCCGCGAGCAGCCGGCGCAGGCCGTCGCGGTCGGCGGCGCGGTCGATGGCGCGGTGGAACGTCCAGTGGCAGCCGTCGAGGACGGCGATCAGGCGTTCCACGGCGACCAGGTCGGGCTGTCCGTCGGGGGTGAGGAAGCCGAGCACGAACTCGTCGGCCCCGGCCGACCGCAGCGCGACGGCGCGCCGTACGAGGTCGGTCATCTGGCGGGTGTCGCCCGCCGAAAAGCCGTCCGTCAGCCGCAGCATCACGCGCAGCGGGATGTCGACCGCCGCGCGGATCGCCTTGAATCCGGCCTGGGACGGCGAGAGTCCGTCGGCCGCCATGTCGGTGACCAGTTCCAGGCGGTCCGCCCCACCGGCCTGGGCGGCGACCGCGTCGGCCTCGTCGAGCGCGATCACCTCCAGCACTGCACGGTCGCTCATCGAGCCCATTCCTCCACGGATCGCACGGTCGCGGCCACACCTACGGCCACGCCTACAGGTCTAGTCCAATGCCCCGTCACCAGACTAGCCGCGCGCGGGGCCGCCCGCATCGTGCGAACGGCCCCCTCGCCGCGTGATCGACACCGCGTACGACCCCCCGGGGCCGGGCCTTAAGACCCTGCGGTCGACAGGTCGCCGACGACACAAGCGGCGGCACGCCGGCAAGCATCACCCCATCACCAACCAGAGGCACCACCAGAGGCATCACCACCGGAGGCGGCATGAATACCCCCGGTGGCGTCACCGTGAGGCGGAAAGTGTAATCGAATGATTACATGAGGTTACGAGGGCGGTTTCCGTGCCGCGCGCTCGCACCCCCCAGTCCGCTAGGAGAAAAGTTGAAGCGAACGACCCAAAGGCGGATTGCCCGCCTGGGGCTGCCGGTGGCGGCCGCCTCCCTCCTCACGGTCGCGTTCACCGCGACCGCCCAGGCGGCCTCGACCGGCGCCGGACAGCCCTGCGGCTACGGCTGCTCCGAGCCGGGCGAACCCGGCCCCCCCGGGCCGCCCGGGCCGCCCGGACCCCCCGGACCGGCGGGCCCGACCCGGCCGGCCCAGATCGTCTCCCAGGACTTCCCGGCAACTGCCTTCACGGGCTCCGTGCAGTGTCCCGAGGGCACCACCCTCACCGGTGGGGGTACCTACTCGAACGGCTTCCGGGCCGGCGACAGCTACCCCTCCGGCAACAACACCTGGACCGCGACCACCTCCTTCAACGCCGGTGGCGAGGGGTTCACGGTCTACGCGGTGTGCCTCCCGCTCGGGACATGAACCACACTGCGACGCCGCGCACCTAGAACGCGGAACGCGTCCGCCGCGACACCCCTCCGGGAGTCGCGGCGGACGCGCGTGCGGCCAAGAACTGTCCGGGCGGGACCCGGCCCTTACGGGGCCCGGCCTCTGAACCCGGCTCTCGCGGCCCGCCCCTACGACCCCGCACGGACCGTGAACGCCGCCGTGTGCACCTTCCCCTCGTGCTGGAAGTCGAGGAAGAGCCGGTACGTGCCGGCGCTCGGCGCGGTCGCCATGAAGGAGACGTCCGGGCCGGGGCCGCTCCCCATCGGGTGGACGTGCAGGTAGGCGAGGTCGCCGGCGCGGAACGCGACGAGGTGTCCGTAGGCGCCGAGGTACGGATCCAGGTTCGTGACGGGCTTGCCCGCCTTGCTGACGGTGAGCTTGACGTCGCCCGGCTTGCCCGGGTCCAGGGTGCCGCCGAGGCGGACCTGATAGCCGTCCACGTCGGCGGTCGCCTTCACGGCCGGCATGGCCTTCGGGGTGTACGCGCCCGGCACCGACAGGTCCGCGCCGAGGGTGATGTTCTTAGCACCGGCCACGGCGGGCTTGAAGTCGGCGAACACCTTGTACGCGCCCGCGGCCGGCAGGTCGGCGTCCGCCGTCCAGGAGCCGTCGGCGGCCTTGACCGGGTGCAGGTGGTGGTAGGTGGTCAGATCGCGCGAGGCGACGACGAAGTGCAGTTCCTTGTCGTGCTCCTTGGTGAAGGCGGTGACCTTCTTGCCGTCGGGGCCCTTGATGGAGAACTTCAGCGTGCTCTTGCCGGCCTTGGTGGTCGGCGCGCCGAGCGCGAGGGTGTACCCGTCCTCCGAGACGGTGAGACCGCCGGCGGCCGGCGCGTTCGCCTCCTGGCCGTGCCCCGCGTGGCCACCGGAAGCGGCCCCCTTGGAACCCTCGGAACCCTTGGAGCCCCCGGCCCCCTCGTGCCCCTCGTGCGCGCTCTCCCCGCCCGTGGCCGGGGCCTGGGCCGTGTGCCCGCTGTGCTCCGCCTTCGCGGGCTCGCCGATCGGCCCGACACCCTTGCCGACCCCGTACGCCGTCCCGAAGGTCGCGGCGAGCGCGGCGGCAAAGGCAGTGATCTTCACTCCGGTGTTCATGACTGCTCTCCCGTACTGGACGCGTACGCGACCTTGACCTTCGTGACCCCGTGACCTCGGTGGCCCGGGCGACGTCAGGGACGTACGTACCTGGTGGTGGCGCGGATGCGCCGGTCCTTTCCGCGGCACGCCCGTTCCTTCCTTGCCTTCCCTGCACCTCACGATACCCCTGGGGGGTATCAAGTCAAGTCGCCTCGGCCACTTGCGTCGGATACCACCGGGGGGTATACATGAACCCATAAGCGATACCCCCCGAGGGTATCGAAGCCCCCCGGGGCGAACATCCGACACGGAGGACGACATGGGTTCCTGCTGCACCCCTGACAACAGCTGCTCGACCGGCGCCGACGCGACGACGGCCACCGCGGTCGCCGAGGGCACCAGCACCGTCTACGCGGTCACCGGCATGACCTGCGGTCACTGCCGTACCGCCATCACCAACTCCGTCAGCGCGCTCGACGGCGTCATCTCCGTCGACGTCGACGTGACCGCCGGCAAGGTCACCGTCGTCACCGGCGGCGAGCCGAACGACGCCGCGATCGCCGCGGCGGTCGACGACGCGGGTTACGAGCTGACCGGCCGCGCCTGACCGGCACGGCCGGCACCACCGGCCGCCGGGGCTCGCCCACCACGCCCGGGCCCCGGCCCCGAACCCCGCGAACCGCACGTCTCCACTGCGGGCCGCCGAGGCATCCGAGCCTCACAGAAAGAGGAGCAGTTTCATGACCACGACCACTCCGGGCACAGCCCAGGTCGAGCTCGCCATCGGCGGCATGACCTGCGCCTCGTGCGCGGCCCGTATCGAGAAGAAGCTCAACCGCATGGACGGGGTCGAGGCCACCGTCAACTACGCGACCGAGAAGGCGAAGGTCACCTTCTCCGCCGACATCCCGGTCGACGACCTGATCGCGACGGTGGAGGCCACCGGCTACACCGCCAAGGAGCCGCAGCCGGAGCGCCCGGCCGGCGGCGCGGGCGGGGACGGCGGCGAGGGGCTGTCCGAGGAAGAGGAGGCGGCAGCCGAGCTGCGGCCGCTGCGCCAGCGGCTGACCACCGCCGTCTGGCTGACCGTGCCGGTCATCGCGATGGCGATGGTCCCGCTGTTCCAGATCGACTACTGGCAGTGGCTGAGCCTCACGCTCGCCGCGCCGGTCGTCACGTACGCCGCCTGGCCGTTCCACAAGGCCGCGTGGACGAACCTCAAGCACGGCGCCGCGACGATGGACACGCTGATCTCGGTCGGCACGATCGCCGCGTTCCTGTGGTCGCTGTGGGCGCTGTTCCTCGGTACGGCCGGCACGCCCGGCATGACGCACCCCTTCGAGTTCACGATCGCCCGCACCGACGGCGCCGGGAACATCTACCTGGAGGCCGCGGCCGGCGTCACCACCTTCATCCTGGCCGGCCGCTACTTCGAGGCCCGCTCGAAGCGCAAGGCGGGCGCCGCGCTCAAGGCGCTGATGCAGCTGGGCGCCAAGGAGGTCACGGTCCTGCGCGACGGCCACGAGGTCACCGTGCCGACCGCCGAACTCCAGGTCGGGGACCGCTTCCTGGTCCGCCCGGGCGAGAAGATCGCCACCGACGGCACCGTCGTCGAGGGCTCCTCCGCCGTCGACGCCTCCATGCTCACCGGCGAGTCCGTGCCCGTCGAGGTCGGGGTCGGCGACTCCGTCACCGGCGCCACCCTGAACGCCGGCGGCCGCCTGGTCGTCGAGGCCACCCGCGTCGGCTCCGACACCCAGCTGGCCCGCATGGCCAAGCTGGTCGAGGACGCCCAGAACGGCAAGGCCGCCGCCCAGCGCCTCGCCGACAAGATCTCCGCCGTCTTCGTCCCGGTCGTCATCGCCCTCGCGCTCGGCACCCTCGGCTTCTGGCTGGGCACCGGTCAGGGTCTGACCTCGGCCTTCACCGCCGCCGTCGCCGTCCTGATCATCGCCTGCCCCTGCGCCCTGGGCCTGGCCACCCCGACCGCCCTCATGGTCGGCACCGGCCGCGGCGCCCAGCTCGGCATCCTCATCAAGGGCCCCGAGGTCCTGGAGACCACCCGCAAGGTCGACACGATCGTCCTGGACAAGACCGGCACCGTCACCACCGGCCGGATGACCCTGATCAAGGTGCACACCGCCGACGGTCAGGACGAGACCGAGGTCCTGCGTCTCGCCGGCGCCCTGGAGCACTCCTCCGAGCACCCGATCGCCCAGGCCGTCGCCACCGGCGCCGCCGCCAAGGTCGGCACCCTGCCCACCCCCGAGGACTTCGCCAACATCCCCGGACTCGGTGTCCAGGGCATCGTCGAGGGCCACGCCGTCCTCGTCGGCCGCGAGAAGCTGCTCGAAGAGTGGGCGATGGAACTCCCCACCGCCCTCAAGGAGATCAAGGCGACGGCCGAGAAGGCCGGCAAGACCGTCATCGCGGTCGCGTGGGACGGCAAGGCCCGCGCGGTCCTGGAGGTCGCCGACGCGATCAAGGAGACCAGCACCGAGGCCATCCGCCGGCTGCGCGCGCTCGGCCTCACCCCGATCCTGCTCACCGGTGACAACAAGGCGGTCGCCGAGTCCGTCGCCGCCGAGGTCGGCATCGACGAGGTCTTCGCCGAGGTCATGCCGCAGGACAAGGTCGACGTGGTCAAGCGCCTTCAGGCCGAGGGCCGTTCGGTCGCCATGGTCGGCGACGGCGTCAACGACGCCGCCGCGCTCGCCCAGGCCGACCTGGGTCTCGCGATGGGCACCGGCACGGACGCCGCCATCGAGGCCGGCGATCTGACGCTGGTACGAGGCGACTTGCGCGCCGCGGCGGACGCGATCCGGCTGTCCCGCAAGACGCTCGGCACCATCCGCTCGAACCTGTTCTGGGCCTTCGCCTACAACGTGGCCGCCCTGCCGCTCGCCGCGGCCGGACTGCTCAACCCGATGATCGCCGGCGCGGCGATGGCGTTCTCCTCGGTCTTCGTGGTCGGCAACAGCCTCCGCCTGCGGGGCTTCCAGTCAGCCGACAAGTGACCGTCCGCCACCGCTTGCTGTAACTGCCCGACAAGGAGGCCGCCGTGGCCGGTTACGTACAGCACAAGGAAGACATCATCCGGCGCCTGCGCCGCATCGAGGGCCAGGTCCGGGGGGTGCAGCGGATGGTCGACGAGGACACCTACTGCATCGACGTCCTGACCCAGGTCTCGGCCATCAACGCGGCACTTCAGTCCTGTGCGGTGGCCCTCCTGGACGAGCATCTGAGCTGCTGCGTCACCGAGGCCATCGAGCACGGCGGGGACCAGGCGAAGGAGAAAGTCGGCGAGGCGTCGAAGGCGATCGCCCGGCTGATCCGCACCTGACCGGCAGCACCGGCCCGCACCACACGCACCACGCATAGGGGCCGGGTTCCGACGGAGAGAATCTCCGCCGGAACCCGGCCCCTTGTCGTATCCGCTACACCCGGTCCGCACCCGCCGGCCGACCCCGACATCCCGAGCCGGCCGGTGAATCAGCCGGCGAACCACCGACGCCCGGATCACCGAACTGGCCAGAGAAGGGACCGGATCATCAACTTCCCTTGTTTCCCGGGCACTCCAGCGCCAGCCTGACACTCACCCGAAGACACAGACCGAGCACCTGCCGGAGGAGCACAAGCTCCGCCGAACCGGGCAGACCAGGGACACAGACCTTCGCGCAAGGGCGCCGTTCCATGAGGGCAGTCATTCCCTGATCGTACCCCCAGGGGGTATACCTGGTCGGGTTCGGCGGCCCTACGATGAGCCGCCCGTGAGCGGGAGCGGGAGGGGATGCGCGTGCGCCGGCTGGGAGAGCTGGAGGCGGAGATCATGGACCGACTGTGGAGCTGGCAGCGGCCGGCCACGGTCCGGGAGGTCGTCGACGACATCAATCGGGGGCGCCGGGTCGCCTATACGACGGTGATGACCGTCGCCGACATCCTCCACCGCAAGGGCTGGCTACGCCGCGAGAAGACCGGCCGGGCCTGGTTGTACGAACCGGTCCGCAGCCGCGAGGAGTACACCGCCGGGCTGATGCAGGACGCGCTCGGCGACAGCCTGGACCGGCCGGCGGCGCTGCTGCGGTTCGTGGAGACCATCTCCGACGAGGACATGGAAGCGCTCGACGCGGCCTTGCGCTCCGCGCGGCGCGGAGCGGGCGAGGAACGATGAACCATCACGTCCTGCCCCCGCTCGCGTTCGTCCTGTGCACCGGACTCCTGGTGCCCTGGCTGCTCGTCCGGGCCCGCTGGGCCCAGCAGGTGCCGAGGCTGGCGCTCGCGGTGTGGGCGGTGAGCGGAGTGCTGTTCGCCGGGTCGGCGGCACTGCTGCCCGCCCAACTGATCCTGCCGAGCAATGCCGGACACCAGTTGAGCGACACGCTGTTCACCTTCAGCCTCCCGCGCGCCGACACCCTGACGCGACTCGGCGCGCAGGAGGGCGTGGCGGCGGCGGTCGCGCTCGCCATCGCGTCCGTACCGCTGGGCGCCTTCGCCCACGCCCTCGTCCGGGCCCGGCGGGAGCGGCTCCGGCACGCGCGGGCACTGAGTCTGGTCGGACGGTACGACGCGACGCTGCGCGCCACCGTCCTGGACCACCGGCGCCCGGCCGTCTACTGCCTGCCGGGCCGGGTACGCCGGGTCGTGGTCTCCTCCGGTGCCCTCGACACCCTGACCACACCGCAGTTGGACGCGGCGCTCGCGCACGAGCGGGCGCACATCGCGGGACGGCACCATCTGCTCGTGGCGGCGGTGGAGTCCTTCGCGACCATCTTCCCGCACCTCCCGCTCGCCCGGCACGGCCGCACCGCCGTACCGCTGCTGCTCGAAATGGCCGCGGACGACCGGGCGTTGCACCGCTGCTCGCGCGACGCCCTCGCGACGGCGCTGTACGCGCTCGCCTCCGGAAAGGCCCCGACCGAGGCGTTCGGCGCGGGCGGCCCCTCGGCCGCCCTGCGCATGCGCCGCATCCTCGCCCCGCACAGCAACGGGCACCCGATCCTCTGGGGGATGCTCACGATCGCGTCGGCGGCCCTCGCGGCGGCGCCCCTGATCATCGCGTGCTGCTCGTTCCCGAATTGAATACTAAGGGAATTCGTAGATTTGACATCGGCCACGCCTGCTCGAATTCCCGGCTATTGTGGGGGAGTTGGCGCTCGGCTCGGCACGTCG
Organism: Streptomyces sp. NPDC048718; assembly: GCF_043198875.1. Lineage (NCBI taxonomy): Bacteria > Bacillati > Actinomycetota > Actinomycetes > Kitasatosporales > Streptomycetaceae > Streptomyces > Streptomyces sp. NPDC048718. The sequence continues at coordinate 229,088 of NZ_JBICVG010000001.1, read as the reverse complement.
GAGGGTACAAAACCAATGCAGCTGGTCGACGTGCGAGGGGCGGAGGCCGCCGAGGCGACGAAGATATCCAGACTGCTCGCCGACTCCATTCGGGACAGCTACACCGAAATCCTCGGAGAAATCCCCACCCGGCGCCTGGTCTCCACACAATGCTCACTTCCCCGCATCCGCGCCGAAATTGAAATTCCCGGCGGCGCCCCCGGCTGGCTCGGCTGGCTGGTGGCCACGGGCTCCGACGACGAGCTGCTCGGCGTGGTCGCCGGTGGCGTTCCGGTCCCGGGCGAGGGCGAGGTCTACGCCCTCGCGGTGACCCCCGACGCCCGAGGCACCGGAATCGGCGAGGCCCTCCTCACCGCGGCCAGCGCCCGCATGCGCGCCTTCGGCGCGACGGAACAACGCGTCACCCTGGCCAGCGACCAGGACCCGGCCCTCCCCTTCTACGCCCACGTGGGCTTCACCCCGCTGCCGCCGACCCGCCTGACGGCGATCCGCCTGAGCCGAGTGATCTAGCCGAGGGGGACCACAACAACCCTCCCCCCTCCATCCCCCTTCTTTCCCTTACCCCGCAACCCCTCAGCCTCAGCCGCACCCCGCAACAGCCACCCCCACCCGCCTCTCCTCCCCCACCCCCTCCCACCAGAACACCAAGGGACGCCCCTCCTCCCCCTCCCACCCCAGCGGGGCGGGGTGGTGCGCGCGAGACGGACGGGAGCGGGGGCCGGGGAGGGGGTCGTGTTCGGAACGTAAAGCGTGATTTGTGGCGCGGAAAAAGAACGCTTCACGCACTACAAAGGGCTCCGCGCCGTAAATCATGCAGTGCAGAACACGAGCCCCCGGACCGGCCCACGCGCACCCACCACGAACCCCCCAGCGCACCACCCCGCACCCGCGCTCCCACCGCCTCACCCCACCACCACGCGCCGCGCCTCACACCACACCGCGCCCCCACACCGCGCGCCCGCACCCACGCCACCCCCAGCAGCGCGCCGCGCCCCGCGCCTGGCAGAGACACGCCATCGCGTGTTCACGCCCCTCGATTCCCCTGGAATCCCCTTCCCTCCCCGTCCACGATGGTCCAAGCGGCGTGATCCCGGCGGCACGGGTTCCCCGCTCGGACGGCATGGACCGGCGAGCCCCTGGAGGAGCGATGCACACATCAAGCGGCACTTCCCTGTCCGTCGTGTCTGCCGTGCCACTCGTGCCCGCGGTACTCACGCCGGTCCTGCCGTCCCGATACGAGTGCCCGCCCCCGACCGCTCACCCGCACCAGAGCCCCCACCCGAGCTCACACCAGACCCCCCACCCGAACCGCACCGCCCTCCACCACCCGCACCTCCCCACCCCCCTCCCCCTCGAACTGCCCGCCCCCGGCGCCGGCGTCCGGCTGTCTCCCGACACTCTTCCCGGTCTGGAGTCGGTCGCCGCCGGCGACGAGGATTCGGTCTGGCTCCGCGACGCGCTCCTCGGCCCGCACAGCGCCGACATCGTCCGGTTCCTCGGTCTCGCCCGGTCCATCGGCGGCCCTGTTCTCGATCTCGGCTCCGGCGCGGGACGGCTCGCCGTCCCGTTCGCCCGGCACGGCTTCGCCGTGGAGGCCGTGGACCGGGACGGCCCCGCCCTGGAGCGCCTCGAGAACTGGGCCCGGCGCATCGGCCCCCAGGTCGCCGAGCTGATCGTGACCACCAGGTCGGACCTCACGGAGCTGCGGCTCGCGGGCGACTACCGGCTCGCGCTGCTCGCGGGCACGATGGTCTCCGCCGTCGCGCCGCACGCGCGGCCCCGGCTGCTGCGCGAGATCGCTTCGCATCTGGGGGCGGGCGGAGCGCTCGCGCTCGACTACACGTCGCATCTGGTGTCCGGTCTGATCGCGGAACCGCGCCGGACCTGGGCTTTCCAGGTACCTCGGTTCGACGGGATCGACGAGTGGGTGGTGGCCCGGCAGGACTTCGATCTGTCGTCGATGCGCGAGCGGATCACGTACTACTCGACGCGGACCGGAAAGGCGTCGGCGCAGCGGGTGGTGCAGAGCACCGAGAAGTGGATCGTGGACGGTGACCGGCTGGCGGCGGATCTGCACGCGGCCGGTCTTCATATCGAGGGCCGGCGGCGGCATCGGATCGACGAGCGGACGGAGAGCGTTCTGCTCGTATGCCGGACAGACGACTGAGACAGTCGCTGACGGCCAAGGCAGCCGGGCGGTACGATGCCGACAAAGGTTTGGGCCGACCAGGTGGGCGGGGAACATGGCAGTCGTGGAAGACCTGACGGGCCGCGAGGCGGTGATCCAGCGCCTGCGCGATGTCGGCCTGCGAGTCACCGGCCCGCGCCTGGAGGTGCTCACGGTCCTCGCCGCCGGCGGCCATCTCGATGTCGAGGCGATCACCGCGACCGCGCGTGAGCATCTGGGGACGCTGACGAGCCAGGCCGTGTACGAGATGCTCCGGCACTTCCAGGAGACGGGTCTGGTCACCAAGTTCGACCGGCCCGGGATGCCCGCCGTGTTCGAGATCTCCGGTCCGCCGCACCAGCACGCCCTGTGTCTGTACTGCGGCCGGGTGGAGAACGTGACGGCGACCGCCCCCGCCCCGCCCCGCGGCAGCCTGCCGGAGTGGCGGGTCAGTGACGCCGAGGTGGTTTTCAAGGGCCTGTGCCCCGATTGCGCCGCTAAGACGCCCACGCGCTGAGAGCGCGTGAACACCGTGCGGCCCGTTCGATTGTGTGGCAGGGTCTAGCGGGGCGTTTCAACGGGATCGACGTGATCCGAGGGGAGTCTGCTGCGCCGTGTCCAAAACCTCCGCGGGTGCACGCATGGGTGACGACCAGGCCCTCGCTCTCTACCAGGAGCTCCGCGGCACCCCGGGTGAGACATTCGACGGCGCCGCCGCCCGGCTGGAGCTGACGGAGGCCGAACGGGAGCACTGCCGCGCGGAGTTGGTGGCCCTGGGCCTGATCGAACAGGCCGCCCCGAGCGCTCCCACCCCCGCGCCCACCCCCGCCGGCCCGACCGCCTCCGCGACCACCCCCACCGTGGTCCCCCCGGATGTGGCCCTGCTGCGGCTGCTCCAGCACGAGCGTGACCGCCTGGAGAACCGGCTCGCCGAGACCAGCCGCGCCCAGACCACACTGGAGACCCTGGCAGGACCGTTCCTGCGGGCCGGTCTGGAGCCGGCCACCGAGGTCGCGGTGGAGATCGTCGACGATCCGGCCCGGGTACGCCGCGAGCTGGCGGAGGTGACGACGTCCGTACGGAACTCCGTCCAGTCGATGCTGACGGGGTCGGTACGGCGCGAGGAGATGGCGTACGAGCTGGACCGCGACCACGAACAGATCGAACGCGGCGTCGCCATCCAGGCGATGTACAGCCACCGGGTCGCCCAAGTACCCGAGATGAGTCAGCACCTGGCGGAACGCTCGGCGCTCGGCGTGGAGATCCGGCTGTCGCCGGTCGTCCCGATGAACATGGTGCTCGCCGACGAGAGCTTCGCGCTGCTGCCGACCGATCCGCGCGATCCGGAGTCGGCGGCGATCCTGGCCCGGGGGCCGGGCCTGGTCCGTTCCTACCGCGCCCTGTACGCGTACTGCTGGCAGGCGGCCACCCCGTACGGCGAGGAGGAGCCGCTGGAGACCGGCGGCGACGGGCTCACCGAGCAGCAGCGGGCCGCGCTGCGGATGCTGGCCTCCGGGGTGAAGGACGAGCAGGTGGCCCGCAATCTCGGGGTCTCGCTGCGCACGGTCAGCCGGCTGATCTCCGAGGTCATGCAGGAGCTGGGCGCCGCCAGCCGCTTCGAGGCGGGAGTGAAGGCGGCGCGACTCGGCCTGCTGGACGGCGAGCCGGCCGACCAGTCCGCCTGACCGCCCTCCGCGCCCCCACGCCATCCACCCCGCCCCCGCCCCCGGCCCCACGCCCACGGTCCACACCGACCCCCGCCCCCGCACCCCCACCCTCCCCCGTACCGGAATCCACACCCGTACCTCACCTCACCCCACGCAACTGGCCTTGTCCTCCGCGTAACCTGACGGTTTCGATATCCGGACCGGATCGACGACGAGCGGGGGAGCATCGCCATGAGTGCCACGAGTACGACGGGTGAGGGCACGGGCGCCGGCGGGGCGGACCGCCGTCTGGTGCCCCTCTACCAAGAATTGCGCCGGCGCGGGGTGTCGGACTTCGCGGAGGTGGCGACCTCGTTCGGGTTCACGCCCGAGGAGTACGAGCGCTCGCGCGCCGAACTGGTCACCCTCGGGCTGATCGTCCCCACCTCGGGGACCCACGCGGCCCACCCGGCGCCCCAGGACGCCGCGTTGCGGCCGGACACCGACACGGTCGCCTCGGTCGGTCCCGAGATCGCGCTCCTGCGCGCCATCGACCGGGAGCGGGCGCGGCTCCGGGAGCATCTGGCGGAAGCGGACCGGGCGTACAGCACCCTGGAGACGCTGGCGGCGACCCTGCTGCGGCCGGGGTCGCTGGCCGGTGCCCCGATCCAGGTCGAGGCGATCACCGACTACCGCCGCATCCAGCAGGCGTTGGAGGACATCATCGACGCCACCCAGCAAAACTCCTGCTCGATGTATCCGACCGGCCCGGCCCGGCAGGACCCCGAGCGGATCCTTCGGCGCGACCGCCGCAAGCTGGACCAGGGGATGCGGATCCGCGCCATCTACCGCAGCCGGGACGCCACCCTTCCGGAGTCGGCTGACGTCCTCAACCGGCGGGCGGAGCTGGGTGTGGAGGTCCGGGTGGCGCCGGAGCTGCCGCTCACGATGGTGATCGCCGACGACCAGTACGCGCTGCTCCCGCTCCGGCCGGACGCGCCGGGCGAGGGGGCGATCCTGGCCAGTGGGCCCGTGCTGGTGCGGGGGTTCCTGAGCCTCTACGAGCACTGCTGGCACACGGCGGCGCCGTTCGGGGACGACGTGGCGCCGGAACGGGGCGGGGACGGCCTCTCGGGGCAGCAGCGGAACGCGCTGCGTCTGCTCGCCGACGGCATGAAGGACGAACGGATCGCCCGCCACCTCGGGGTCTCGCTGCGCACAGTCAGCCGGCTGATCTCCGAGGTCATGCAGGAACTCGGGGCCGGCAGCCGCTTCGAGGCCGGGGTGCGCGCGGTGCGCCTGGGCTGGCTCGACTGAACACCCTTTACACAAAAGCCCATTCATCCACCCCGGAAAGAAAGCGAAGGGGTGCGCGGACATACGAATTCCCCGCGATCACGATGGAATGATCGCGGGGAATTCCTTCCTTGAGCGGCTTGAGCGGCCGAAGGGATACGTCAGCCGGCGCGAAGCGCGACCGCGGCCTGCGGGGCCGGCCAGTCGTCCCCCTCGCCGGACTGCCGCCGCACCCCGGCGCGCGTCCCGGCGCGCACCCCGCCACTGCGGTTGACCAGGGCCGGATGCCTCACGACGGCCGAGGGGGCCATCGGTGCGCCGGCGAACCGGCGAGCGGCCCGGCGGGGTCCGAATACGTACTCGACTGACATGTTTCCTCCAGGAGTGGGGGTGTGAATGCGCCTTCCTTCGGGGGTCCGTGCCGCCGGACTCTCCCTGAAGGCCTCCCAATTCTGTCGACGCTCCACTACCCGATCCAGAGAATAGCGATGCGTGGTCCCGCCATGGCGCGAGTGCGTCAATGCGACGACAAATGAGGGAAGTTGGGAAAGTCGTCGAGGAGTACCAGGGCCAGATTGACGGGACCCGGATGACGGGTCCCGTCCACCCCTCCCGGAGGACTCCCCCGCCCCACCCAAGGATTAGCCTGACGGTCCGGATCCGCCCAGGGCGCGCTCCGGCCGGCCGACGGCAACGGCGACGGCGACGGCGACGGCGACGGCGGCCGTCGCGAGGGCCGGAACAACCACGAGGGGCGAGGGGGACCACTCCATGAACGTGACGGACGGCGGCACACGGAACCGGGACGACCAGCGACTCGTCACCCTCTACCAGGAGTTACGAACGCGCGGGGTGTCGGGATTCGCCGAGGCCTGCGCCCAGGCGGGGATCTCCCCGGCGGAGTACGAGCGGTGCCGGGCGGAACTGATCTCCCTCGGGCTCATCGTGCCGACGGGCAGCGCGCACGCTCCGATCAGCGATCTGCGCGACGCCGCGTGGCGGCCGGACGCGGACACGGTGGCCGCCGTCGACCCGGAGATCGCCGTGCTCCGGCTGCTCGACCGCGAACGGGAGCGGCTGCGCGCGCACTTGGCGGAGGCCGACCGGGCCTACGGCGCGCTGGAGACCCTGGCGGGCGACTTCCTGAAGAACGGCGCGCGGCACCGTCGCGAGACGGTCTTCGAGGTGATCACCGACTACCGCCGTATCCAGCAGACGCTGGAGGACTTCACCGACACCACCCGGGAACACGCCTGCTCGATGCACCCGGCCGGGCCCAGCCGGGAGGTACCGGAGCGACTCCTGGAGCGGGACCGGCGGCGCCGGGAGCACGGGGTGCGGATCCGGGTGATGTACGAGGCCGAGGACGCGACCCGGCCGCACATCGCCGAAGTCCTCAGGGAGCGGGCCCGGTTGGGCGTGGAGGTGCGGATAGCGCCGGTCATCCCGATGAACATGGTCATCGCCGACGAGCAGTTCGCGCTCGTACCACTGCACCCCGAGGCGCCCCGCGAGGGCGCGATCCTGGCCCGCGGCCCGCTTCTGGTCCGCTCGCTCCTCCACCTGTACGAGTACTGCTGGCACGCGGCGACGCCGTTCGGGGTCACGGGGACTCCCGACCGGGGCGGCGACGGCCTCTCGGAACAGCAGCGGGCGGCGCTGCGCATGCTCGCCTCCGGCATGAAGGACGAGAAGATCGCCCGAGGTCTCGGGGTCTCCCTGCGCACGGTGAGCCGGATCCTCTCCGATCTCATGCAGGAACTGGGCGCGTCGACCCGATTCGAGGCGGGCGTGCGGGCCGTCCGCATGGGCTGGATCGACTGAGAACAGCGCCGGACTTCCCCGCGAACTCGCTTATGAATAAGCCCTTTCCGCTCTCCTCATCACCCTCATCGCCGCGAATCGAATATGCCAGTCGGCCAGTTGCCGGACCCGCCGAGAGGAATACGCCCCGGCCCGATCGCGACAAAGGCGACCGGGCCACGGAGTGGCCGTACCGCAGCCGTACCGCAGTCGTACCGCCATCACGCGACTGCGGTACGACGACCGATCGACCTCAGCGCCCCAACACCTCTCCCCCCGAAGGGAATCCAGCACAACCCGATCCCCCTCCAACCTTTGGCTAGACCAAAAGAGGTGCTAGGCTCGCACCACGGTCTTCTCGTTCCTCCAGGAGAGAGAGGCCGGCGGGGCAGGGGCGTGCCGCCGCCCTTGCCCCACCCCCCGCGCGTACCACTCCCGTCGTCCCGCCAGCGTCCGCTCGTAGACCTCGACCGTCCGCGCGGCCGAGGTGCGCCAGCTCATCCCCGACGCGTGCCGCACCGCCGCGTCCCCCATCGTCCGTACCGCCTGCGGATTGCGGGCCAGCCACAGCAGCCGGCGCGCGTACTCCACCGGGTCGTGGCCCCGTACCAGCATCCCCGTCACCCCGTCCCACACCGCCGTCGACAGCCCGCCCACCCCGGCCGCGAGCACCGGCGTCCCGCACGCCTGCGCCTCCGCCGCCACCAGGCCGAACGACTCCGAGCGCGAGGGCACCACCAGGACGTCCGCCGCCCGGTACCAGTCCGCGAGCCGGGCCTGCGGCACCGGCGGGCACGGCAGCAGGACATCGGCGACGTCCAGCTCCTCGGCGAGCCGCCCGATCTCCCCCGCCCGGCTCGCCCCCGAGTGGCCGCCCACCACCGGCACGATCAGCCTCCGGCGCAGGTCAGGGGCCATCCGCAACAGCTCGTCGATCGCCCGCACCAGGATGTCGGGCCCCTTCAGCGGCTGGATCCGCCCCGCGTACAGCGGGATGAACGCGTCTTCCGGCAGCCCGAGCCGGGCCCGCGCCGCGCGCCGCCCGTCGGCCGGCGAGAAGGTGTCGAGCGCCACGCCCGGCCGTACCACCTCCGTACGCGCCGGGTCCGCGCCGTACAGCAGCCGCAGCGCGTCGGCCTCGTCGTCCGTGTTGGCGATCAGCCGGTCGGCGTCGCCGGTGACCAGCCGCTCGCCGTGGATCCGCGCCTCCGGCTCGGGGGTGTCGCCGGCGGCGAGGCTGGCGTTCTTCACGAGGGCGAGGGTGTGCGCGGTGTGCACCAGCGGGACGTCCCAGCCGAAGGCGGCGATCCGCCCCGCCTGCCCGGACAGCCAGTAGTGCGAGTGCACCAGATCGTAGCGGCGCCGCTCCTTGAGCAGCGCCATCGAGAACTCCACCACCAGGTCGGGCATCGCCTCCTTGGGCAGCTCCTCGCGCGGCCCGGCCTCCAGATGCCGCACCCGTACACCGGGGGCGAGGTCCACGAGACCGGGCAGCCCCTCGCCCCGGCAGCGGGTGAAAAGGTCGACCTCGACGCCGTGGGCGGCAAGAGCCCGGGACAGCTCGACCATGTAGACGTTCATCCCCCCGGCGTCGCCGGTACCGGGCTGGTGCAGCGGGGAGGTGTGGACGCTGAGCATGGCGACGCGCAGAGGGAGCGGGGACACGGGAACTCCTGTGGGGAGGGTCGCGCGGCACCGCGCGGGGCGGGCGGACGCGCGACGGGTGGGGACCGGCGGCGGTGTGCGGACGGCGGAACAGGAGGTGCGGGTGGGGCAGGAGGTACGGGCGGTACGGGTCGAGTACGGGCGGTACGGGGAAGATACGGGGGAGGTGCGGGTGGGGCAGGAGGTACGGGCGGTACGGGGGATGCGCGGACGTACGGGTGGGGATTGGGGCGGACCCCGGGGGCGGCTCTTCCCCCGAGGCCCGGACCCGAGGCCCGAGGCCGCGGTGTGGTGGGTGCCTTTGGTGCGGTACGTGTCGTGCGTCGTGGCGCCGCTCCGGTGGGTTCGAAGTACGCGACTTCTTAGCGGCTTAGAAGTCGGCACCCGCGTAAAGGACCGGCTAGAACCCGAAGACCGGCCCCGACGGCGGCGCGAGCCGCGTCCCCGCCGCCGGCGGCAGCAGCGACGACCAGTCCACCGGCCGTCCCGGCTCCGCCTGGAGCGCCGCGGCCAACCGGTCCGCGCCCTCCGGCATCACCGGCCGCGCCCAGGCCGCGAGGGCCGAGGCGACCGCCAACTGAGCGGCGAGCGCCCGGTGATGACCACAGTCGGTCGTCGGCCGGCAGCGTTCGTGCGCGTTGACGTAGCCGAAGTCGGCCACCGAGCGGACCATCTCGTCGAGGATCGCGACCGCGCGCCTCGGGTCGAAGGCGTCCGGGCCGTACGCCTCGCGCAGGTCCTCGATCCCTCGGCGCAGCCGCCGTTCCAGAACGTGCCAGCCGGTGCCGCCGGGCAGCGCCTGCGGGGCGCGCCCGTCGCACTCCTCGCGGACGGCGGCGAACAGCCGGCCCAGCCAGCCGTTCCAGTTCTCGTCGAGCTCCTGGCGGGCGGCGACGAGCCGGTCACGCTGGAAGACCGTGCGCCGGCCGTGCGGGCGGGTCTGGAGGACATGGCGGCGCAGGCTGTCGGAGCCGTACTCGGTGAGCAGGTCGAGCGCCCACACGCGGCCCTCGCCGATGCCCTCCTCCACCACGTACGACTCGTTGACGTCGAACTCCTGCGGTAATTTGACGTCTTGGGCCAGCAGGAGCACCGGCAGCAGGACGGCGTGACAGAAGGAGTGCCCGAAGCCGGAGAAGTGCAGGGCGCGGCGCGGCAGCGGGCCGGTGACGTCGTAGCCGAAGAGGTGCATCGCGGCGGTCTCGAAGCAGGCGTCGATCCGGTGCTCCGGGAAGCCCTCGACGGGGACTGGCAACCCCCAGCTCGCCGGGTGGCCGACCGCGATGTCCGGCAGTCCGTCCTCCACCAGCGACTCGCACAACGCGGCGAGCCGAGGCGGGAGTTCGACCATGTCCCAGTAGCTCGACAGCTGGTCGCGGAACGGCTCCAGCGGGATGTAGAGCCGGCGGCAGCGCTTCGCCACGGCCGGGGTGTCGCAGGTCGCGCAGCGCGGCGCGAGCAGGTCGCCGCCGTCGTTGGGGCGCGCGCACTCGTGGCACATGCCGGCGTCGCTGACCGCGCCGCAGTGCGGGCAGGTGCCGGTGGCGTGGGCACCGTGCAGCCAGCGCTCGCACGGTTCGCAGTACGGCAGGAGCCGGGTGCGCGGCGCGATCACCCCCCGCGCGTACAGCCGGCTGAACAGGTCCCGCACCCAGCGTTCGTAGCCTCTGTCCTTGCGCGGTCCGACGATGTGGTCGAACTCGACTCCGGCGCGCTGCCAGTCCGCGACCATCGCCGCGCGGTAGCCCTCGGCGACCTCCTCGGGCTTGCGGTGGTGGCGCAGCGCGCGGACCTCGACGGAGCCGGCGTGGTCGGCGGTGCCGGTCGTGAACCGGACGGCCTCGCCGTCCGCGCGCAGGAAACGGGTGAGGACGTCGGCCGCGACGTACGGGCCGGCGAGGTGGCCGATGTGCAGTTCGCCGTGGGTGGCCGGAGGGGTCGCGGTGATCCATACGGGGGTGTTCATGGGACCTCCTTGACGCTGGCGTGCGGTGGTGCTTCAGCGAGGTTCGAAGTGGAAGGAGCGGATGAAACAGTCGCGTGGCTGCTCGACGGCGTAGACGACGCACTCGAAGAGCGCCTGCGTGGTCAGCTTTTCGTCGGGCGCCAGGCCGTCCGTCTTCACGCCCTCCCATTCCGCGAAACGCGGATCGGAGGTGGAGAAATCGGGCGGGTAGAGCGAGAACACCCGCACACCGCTCGGCCGCAGCCGGCGGGAGAGGATGTCGGCGAAGCCCGCCTGGGCCGACTTCGCCGTCCAGAAGGCCTCGTGTGCGACGGACGCGGTGGCGGCGGACGCCCCCTCGGCGTCCCGCACCGCGACCATGTTGACGATGTCCGGCCGCGCCGAGCGGCGCAGCAGCGGCAGGAAGTGCTTGACCATGAGGACGGTGCCGCCGGCCGTCGACTCGATGGTCTCGACGATCGACTCGTCGCTGGCGGACTCCAGGTCCATGCCGTCGAGCCAGCGGGCGCCGTTGTTGACCAACAGGTCGACGTGGTCGGTGTGTTCGCCGACCTGGGCGGCGAACTCCCGGATCTCGGCGGGCCGGCTCAAGTCGCAGCCGAACGCGTGGATGCGGTCGCGGGCCGAACCCATGACTTCCGTGCGCGTCCGTTCGGCGGCTTCGACCGTCCGCGCCGAGACGTAGACCTCGGCCCCGAGATGGGCGAATCCGATGGCGAGCGAGCGGCCGAAGTAACGGGACGCCCCGGTCACGACGACCCGCAGATTCTCGAATGACATGGGTGCCTGATCTCCCCCCACGGATCATGGATCCACGGAATCGGATGCCGGATGCCGGACGTTGCCGGTGGTCGGGCTGGCGTCGCCGGTCGCATGCCAGCCTGACAGAGGAATCAGGATCAACAGTGGCCTCATGGGTGCGCGTTCACGCCGTTGCGTGGATACGCCAGGGCAGGTCGAGCCGGGCGATCGGGCGGGCCCGCTTGTCGTGCACCCGTACGCGGTCGGGCGCGGCCGACACCCTGACCGGGCCGCCGGGCGTCGTGACGGCCCCGACGGGCCCCGGCACGACCGTCCCGGCCAGCGCCCCTGCGGCGGCGAGCGCCGCCGCCCCGGTGAGCGCGAGCCGCGGATGCCAGCCGCCGACGGTGAGCGCGCGGACGGCCAGGCCGGTGCCGTCGGGGGTACGGGAGAAGGCGGCGATCTTGGGCAGCGGAGAGAGCGGGGACCAGGGTGCATAGCCGAGCAAGCGGGCGGCTTGGGCCCGGAGTTGGAGCATGCGGGCGCGGCGCGGCGGGTCGGCGGGCGGGAGGTGGCGGGCGTCCACGAACACGTACGGATTGCCGTAGCGCACGATCGACACCGGCACCCCGTCGATCACGTCGACCGGGCGGCCGGTGGGGAGCGTGCCGGGGGCGGTGGGCGGGCGCAGGAAGTCCAGGGTGTACGAGCCGTCCGGCGGGGCCCCGGCGGCCCCGCCCTGCGGGAGCACGTCCAACGGAGCCCCGGTGGCACCCTGCGGGAGGACGCGGATCGTGTCGCCGGTCGTCAGGGCGCGCACGGTGACGGGGCCGGGGCGGGAGCCGGGGGCAGCCGGGCCGTACTGCCGCACCTGCCGCACCTCCTGATCCGCGACGACGCAGGCGAGGAGCGAGTGTCCGCAACCGGTCCGGAAGTCGAAGCTTCCGTCGGGCAGGGCCTGCACGAACCGGTAGTCCAGGTCCGCGCCGGGGTGCGCGGAACTCCCGTACACCGCGATCTTGTTGAGGTCGCGGTACGGGGTGCGGGCGAGCGCCCCGCGCAGCCCGGCCAGCTCGCCGGTCAGGGCGAGGGCGCCGGCGGGGAGGTGGTCGAGGGGCAGGACGAGGGTGGGCCCGGGGGCGTCGTCGGCGCGGACGACGTACGCACGGACGTACCCCGGGGAGGACCCGAGGGAGGGCCTTCGGGAAGGCCGGGCGACCGCCCTGCGGACGGTCCCCCGCTCACGCACCGCCGTGGCACCGGCGGCCACTGGTCCGGTCTCTTCCATACAACCGCCGATCACTCACTTGCCGTTGCGACGAGGAAGGCCGGAAGAGCCGGGCCCAGGGGAGCCAGGAGGAACGGGAGGACCAAGAGGGCCGGGGCGCCCGGCAGGCCCGAAGAGCCTGCCGAACGCGGTCCGGCCCCCGCTCACTGATCCGCCTGATCCGCCTGATCCGCCTGATCCTCTTGATCCAGAAGGCGGACCCTAGCCGGTGACCTTCACGGTCCAGTCGCACTCGCTGATGATGTGGAACCGCCGCGTGCCCGCCCCGTGCTGCGCCACGCTCTTCTCGCCGGACTTCCCCATCTCGTTGACGAGCTTGTTCTCCTTGCCGGAGGCCTTCTCGAAGATGATGAAGTTGCCCTTTCCGTCGACCGCGCCCATCGTCCGGGCGCAGTCGTAGGTGTAGGACACCGCCCAGTCGTCTCCGACCGTGAACTCGCCCGTTTCCTTGACTCCGGTCCCCTTGAGCGTGAGCACCGTGGTCGGCTCGGCCTTCTTCGTGGGCGCGGGCGTCGTCCTCGGCGACTCCTCCGCCGACGGCGAGGCCGGTCCGCTCGCGGACGGGGCGGCCGTCTTGCCATCGGTGCCGCCCTTGGCGCCCTCGGCTGCCTTGTCGCCGCCTTCGCCCCCACAGCCGGAGACGACGGCGACGCACGTGGCGGCGGCCAGCAGGACGCCGGCCCCCCGCCGGAGCCGACGATTCTTCGTATATGCGGTGAACACCCGCATCCCCCCAGTTCATTCGATCGCGCATTTCACCTCGGCCGACCCGCCGTGTGTGCGCACACATACGCGTGCGGCGACACCGCGAGAGCCGACACCGCCGCAGCTTAAGTCCCCGGGGTGACAGCAGCCGGATCGAGGGGGCGGGCCTGCGGCCTCGGACTCAGGCCGCACAGCCCACCGGGATCCGCATGCCCTGCACGACCTCCGTCCACAGCTCGTGGACGGCCAGCGCCCACAGGGTGAGCGCGGCGTGCTGGTTCGGGCGGGCCAGGTGCCGTTCGAGGAGCCGCTGGACCCGGTCCGCGCGCACCTTGCCGCCGAGCACGAGGCGGGCGGGCGACAGGAGTTCGCGTACCGGTTCGAGGAGCGGCCCGCCGGGCGCGATCATGGCGGCGATGGGCAACGTGAACGGCTGCTTCGGCCGGCTGCGCACCGAAGCCGGCAGCAGGTCCGCGCCGGCCTCGTACAGGGCCCGCTTCCCGTACCGCGCCTCGGCGGGCAGCTCCCGCGCGTGCGCGACGACGGACGGCTGGCAGAACGGCATCCGCGCCTCCACCGCCCACGCCATCGACAGATGGTCGACGCGCCGCAGGTGATAGGCGGGCAGCCGCCACCGGGTCTCGAACGCGCTCGCCGCCGCGACCCGGTCGGTCCCCGCCGCCTCCGCCGACCGCAGTTCCTGCTCGATCCGGTCGGCCGCCGAGCCCTGTTCGGCGATGTAGGCGGCGTACCCCGGGGTGTACAGGTGCTCACGCAGCAGCCGGGGCGCCGCCGACAGCGCGTCCGCGTAGGCGCCCGCCCAGTCGAGGCCGGGCGGCGCGGCGACGGCCGACCGCATCCGGTCGTACCCACCGAAGAGTTCGTCCGCCCCGTCCCCGGTCAGCGCGACCGTGAAGCCGCTCTGCCGGACGGCCCGGAAGAGGGCATACGTGGAGAGCGCGATCGGGTCCGCGTTCGGCTGCCCGAGGTGGCGCACGGTCCGGGTCAGCAGCGACGGGATCTCGGAGGGGGCGACGACCACCTCGTGGTGCACCGTACGGGCCCGGCGGGCCACCGAACGGGCGTACACGGCCTCGGAGTCGGGCCACTTTCCCCGGTAGGTGAGATGGAAGGAGTGCAGCGGCGGGGCGTCCATCTCGCGGGCGTACTCGGCGGCGAGCGCCGTGACCAGACCGGAGTCGAGACCGCCGCTCGTGACCACGCACACCGGCATGTCGGCGGTGGCGAGCCGGCGTACCTCGTGCCGCAGGACGTCCTGGGTGTCGCCGACCGGCCGGGGCGCGGTGTGCGGGGCGCGGCGCCGGACGACGGGCGTGCGGCCGGGCCGTACGACGGCCGTCGCGCCGGGCGGCAGGACGGTGATGCCGTCGAGGGCGGTCTGCGCGGTGTACGGGGTACGGGTGGCGAGCACGCTGTCGAGCGCGTCCTCGCGCGGGGCGATCCGCACGCCCTCGAAGGCGAGCAGCGCGGGGATCTCGGAGGCGAAGCGGGTGGAGCCGCCCTGCGGATCGTGATGGACGTGGACCGGCTTCATCCCCATGTCGTCGACGGCCAGGACCAGTTGAGTGCGGCCGGGACGCAGATCGAGGACGGCGACCGCGAACATGCCGTCCAAGTGCTCAGCGAAAGCAGGCCCGTACTCCGCGTACAGCGCGGGCAGCAGGGTGCCGTCACACCGGTCGGGGAAGCGGTGGCCGCGGGCGACGAGCGCGCGACGCAGTGAATCGTGGTTGTAGATCTCGCCGTTGAGGACGGCGAGGATGCCGGGGAGGTGCGGCAGTCGGTAGGGCTGGCGCCCGCCGCACGGGTCGGTGACCGCGAGCCGGTCGCAGCCGAGCGACCAGCCGGGGCCACTGAGGATGTGATGCTCGTCCGGACCACCGTGCCGCTGGCGGCCGGAGACCGCCGCGAGTTCGGCCGGGTCCGGGCGGTCCGCCCCCGCGGCGAAGGAGCCGAGGATCCTGCACATGCCGGTCGCCTCCGGATCTCTGTTCCGTTCCCACACTCACGCGTCGAACCAATAATTTGAATGTACCAACTTTTTGGATGGCGCGTAAGTGCCATGTCCGGTTCACGCCAGCGAGATGACCTTGCGAGGCCTCCGGGGCCCCAACAGGCTGGCCTCATGGAGGACTTCGCGCTCGACCCGACGATCCGTTCCGCACCCGAGTCCCTGCTGGTGGTGGCAGCCCACCCCGACGACATCGAGTTCTGCGTGAGCGGCACCGTCATGCAGTGGATCGCCCGGGGCACCCGGGTCACGTATTGCATCGTGACCGACGGCGACGCCGGCGGTTACGACCCCCGACTGCCCCGCCAGGCCATGGCCGACCTGCGCCGCGCCGAACAGGTGCACTCCGCGAAGGCGAGCGGCGTCGCCGACGTCCGCTTCCTCGGCTACCGCGACAGCTTCGTGGAGGCGAGCGTCGACCTGCGCCGCGATCTGTGCCGGGTGATCCGCGAGGTGCGGCCGCAGCGCATGATCATCCCGTCCCCCGAGATCAACTGGGCCCGCGTCGCCGACCTCCACCCCGACCACCGCGCCGTCGGCGACGCTTCCCTGCGCGCCATCTACCCCGAGGCCCGCAACCCCTTCGCCCACCCCGAACTGCTCAAGCAGGAGGGCCTGGAACCCTGGATCGTCCACGAGTTGTGGCTGATGACCGGGCCGACCCCGAACCAGTACGTGGACGTCACCCCCGTCTTCGACCGCAAGGTCGAGGCCCTGCGCATCCACACCTCGCAGACGGCCCACTTCGACGACCTGGCCGGCCTGTTGCGCGACTGGCTCACCGAACACGCGGTGGCGGGCGGCCTGCCGGCGGGCCGGATGGCGGAGGCGTTCCAGATCGTCCACATCGACTGAGTCCGGGCCCTCCTGTTCACCGGGCGGGTTCCCGCACCCCCGCCGGGGCGCCCAGCTCACACCACACCGTCTTCCCGGACGGCCCCTGCTCGACCCCCCATTGCAGGGCCACCGCGTCCACCAGCGCCAGCCCCCGGCCCGACTCGGCCCCCGGCGCCGCCTCGCGCAGTATCGGCCAGGCCCGGGGGTCGGGGTCACTCACCCCGACCCGCAACCGCCCGGTGGGCGACGCCACCACCCGCACGGTGACCGGAGTCCCCTCCCCCACGTGCCGGATGACATTGGTCAGCAACTCGCTGACGCACAGCCGCACATCGTCCCCCTCGAACATCCGCCGCACCTCCCCCACCGCCTTGGGCAGCGCGAGAAGTTCGAGCGCGAAGGGCAGCATCATCCGTCCGCCGCCTTCTTCAACACCTCGGTGAGCCGCCGCGCGTTCCCGACCGTGCAGTTGCCGAGCGCGACGAGCGGCGGCCGCACGGCCGCCCCCGCGAGGGTGACGACGTCCACCCCGAGGGAGGGGAGCGTGATGCCGTGCGCGGCGAGCGCGGCACCCAGTACCTCAACGTGGGCCTGGGTGTCTTCGTTTTCTTCGACCATGAGGGTCAGATCACCTTTCGTTGCGTCGTGTGACGAACGCCTCACAGCCTGCTGTCTTGACCTCTACCTTGGAAGCGTTTCCCGCTCCACGACATACGGTGCGAAAGGCGGTCACCGGTGGCTACGCGCAAAGAGATCGACGGTTCGGCTGGAGTCCCGCAGTTCTACGGGAAAGAGCTGCGCTACAAGAGGGAGGAGGCCGGCCTGACTCTGGAGAGGCTGGTCGACGGCAGCTTCTACGGCATCACGATCCTCAGCGAGATCGAACACGGCAATCGCAGCATGCCGATCGAGCTCGCCCGGCACGTGGATCGTCGGCTGGGGACGGATGGCTTCTTCGAACGGCGGTGTGACGAAGCGCGCGAGGCACGGCTGAAGGGCCACGCCCCCTACTTCGAGGAAGTGCTGGAAGCGGAGAAGCGGGCGTTGGTGATCGAGGAATGGTGCAATGTCCTCATCCCTGGCCTGCTTCAGACAACCGCATACGCGCGAGCGGTCATCCATTCCACACACCCGCTCGACACTCCGGAAGAGGTACAGACGAAGATCGAGGCTCGACTGAAGCGGGCGAAGCTCTTCGAGAACCCCAAGGTGCCCGAGTACTGGGTCGTCCTCCACGAGTCACTGGTACGCCACCCCACACTCCCGCCTGTGGAAATGGCCGAGCAGCTCGACCACATCGCCGACCTCGCACGACGCGGCCGCATCACTCTCCAAATCCTGCCGTGGAACACTCCCACGCGCCCCTTCATGGCCCTGCCCTTCAAGTTCATGGACTTCAGCGAGGAACCGCCTTTCATGTACACGGAGGGGCCGTACCACGGTCAGACGATCGACGATCCGGCCCTCGTGAAGAAGTACCGCAAGGCATACGATCGACTGAGGGCCGCCGCCTTGCCGCCGGAGGCGTCCCTCGCCCTGATCGAGCAGGCGGCTGAGGACTACCGACATGGCCAGCAAGGCACTTGACCTGTCCGCAGCACTCTGGCGCAAGAGCAGCTACAGCAACGGCGACGGCGGCGATTGCGTGGAAGTAGCCGAGGGCTATGCCGTCTGGCGCAAGAGCAGCTACAGCAACTCCTCCGGCGGCGACTGCCTCGAAGTCGCGGACGACGCGTCCCCCGATCTTGTCCCCGTCCGCGACTCCAAGCAGGCCCACGGCCCCATCCTCCTCATCACCGCCGCCGCCTGGACCCCCTTCATCACCTCCCTCAAAGTGAGCTGAACAAGGTCGCGCCAGGCGCGACACCCACGTCGGCGAGAGGAAGAGATCGAAATGGCAGACACCCGAATCGACTTCAGTGTCGCGACCTGGCGTAAGAGCAGCTACAGCAACGGCTCAGGGGGCATGTGCGTCGAAGTAGCCGAGGGGTACGCCGCCTGGCGCAAGAGCACCCACAGCAACACCTCGGGCGGCGACTGCCTCGAAGTCGCGGACGACGCGTCCCCCGGCCTCGTCCCCGTCCGCGACTCCAAGCAGCCCCACGGCCCCATCCTCCTCATCACCGCCGCCGCCTGGACCCCGTTCATCACCTCCGTCAAGGCGAGCTGAACAAGGTCGCACCAGACGGCCCGGGCCGCGTTCCGGCTCCGTGGCACCCTCCACGGAGCCCGCACCCGCGCCCACACCCCCACCCTCGCGAATACCTGTTGGTGGGCCACGGCCGTCGCTGCTACCTTTCGGGAGGCCGTGCGAGAGAACAAGGAGGTGGTACCCGTGAACGCAGTTTCGACATGGGTGCTCCCCTCCGGGGTCACGGTCGGGCGATAGGTCGTCCGGGAGCGCCATTCAAGAGCACTCCCGAAAGGCACGACCATGGACTTCACTTCCGAGCAGCGTTTTGACGACGGCGTCCTCGAACGCTCATTCGCCCTCGGCGAGATCCCCGGCATCCTCTGGACACCCGCATCCACGTCCGCACCGGCGCCGCTGATCCTCATCGGTCACCCCCCGCTCGGGCTGGACAAGATCTACCCCCGCCTTGTGGCGCGGGCTCGCTACTACGCGGCGGAGTTCGGCTTCGCGGCGGCGACCATCGAACTCCCCGGCAGTGGCGTACGGCCCCGTTGGGAGGCCTCCGAGCAGGCCCGAGCGGACCTGCGCCGGGTCATGCAGGCCGGCGAGCCGGTCGGCGCCGAGATCGTCGATGCCCTTGTCCTGCCGCTGGTCGAGAAGGCCGTCCCGGAATGGCAGACCGCCATGGACGCCCTCCTCGCGCTGCCCGAGATCGGCGGCCCGGTCGGCTTCGAGGGAGGAATCATCTCCATCGGCATCCGGCTGGCGGTGGTCGATCCGCGCATCGCGGCGGCCAACCTGTTCGCCGGGAGTCTCGTGCCCGGGGTCATGTTCGAGGAGGCCCGCGAGGTCACCATTCCGCTCCAGGTCCTGCTTCAGTGGGACGACGAGGGGAACGAACGGCAGGAGGCCCTGAACCTGTACGACGCCTTCGGATCCAAGGAGAAGACCCTGCACGCCAATCTCGGCGGGCACGCCGGCGTACCGGAGTTCGAAGTCGAGGCCGGGGCCCGGTTCTTCGCCCGCCACCTGAAGTGACGCCGGGCCGCCCTCGCCAAGGCGGCGCCGGGCGTTAGCCGGGGCGGCGGGCCGGGACCACCCTCATCGAGGACAGGTCCCGGCCCTCCTCGCCTCCGCACACCGCAGGCCCTGCCGACTCGGCAGGGCCTGCGGTTTCCGACGTCCACTTGCTCCCAGGCGACCCTCTGCGGGTAGCCGCGTGCGCGCCGACGCTCCGACCGGGCAGTGAGGGGCGGTGTCAATGACGGAGGACACAAGGACCGAGCGGCATCTCCGTGACGCGTTGTCGCTGATCGCTGACGGGACCGTCGATACGCTCCCCGAAGACGGGCGGCTGGAACAGGACTTCGGGATCGACAGCCTGGCCCTGGCCGAACTGGTGACCGAACTGGAGCAGCGGCTGTCCGTCACCATCCCGGACGAGGAGACCGGCCGCCTCCGCACGATCGCGGACCTGCGCGGGCTCCTCGCCCGCCTCGTACCCAGCGGAACGGACACGCCATGAGCACGCGCCAGATCGAACCGAAGCAGCGGGGATTCCTCATCGTGAACTCCCACCCCGAGGGCGCCGCCGCCACCGTCCGCCGTACGTGGGAGGAGATCCCGGCGCGCACCGACGGCCGCGAGCCGGTCGCGCTCGTGTTGGGACACTCCGCCGGGTACGGCCTGGCCACGCTCCTGGCCGGACTGCGGCAGCATGGGATCCGCGGCGTGGGTGTCGCCTTCGAGGGAGCGGACAACGGGCGGCGGACCGCGACGGCCGGCTGGTACCGCACCGGGGCCGTCGCCGACCTCGCACGCGAGGCCGGACACGACGTCCGCTTCGTCAACACCGATGCCTTCTCCGACGAGGGAAAGACGGAGGTGCTGGACGCACTGGCCCAGCACTACGGGTCCGTCGACTACCTGATCTACAGCCTCGCCTCCCCGCGCCGAACCGACCCGGCGACCGGTGTCACCCACCACTCCGTGATCAAGCCGCTCGCAGCCGCCTACGAGGCCCCCGCGCTCGACTTCTCGGGCGCCGAGCCCGCCGTGTCCCGGATCCGCCTGGAGCCCGGCACCGAGGAGGAGAAGCGGGCGACGGTCGCCGTCATGGGCGGTGCGGACTGGTCCCGCTGGGTCGACGCCCTGCACGAGCGCGAGCTGCTCGCCGACGGATTCACCACCGTGGCACTGACGTACGTCGGTTCCGAGGTCACCGCGCCGGTGTACCGGCAGGGCACCATCGGCGCGGCCAAGGAGCATCTGGAGGCGACCGCCCGGGAGCTGGCCACATCGCCTGGGGTACGGGCGGCCGACGGACGGGCCTTCACCGTCGTGGCCGGTGCCGCCGTGACCCAGGCGTCCAGCGCCATCCCGTCCATCGCCCTCTACACCGCCTTCCTCCGCACGGTCTTGGGCGACGACGCGTTTGTCAGCCCGGCCCGGCAGGCCATGGATCTGTGGGACCAGCTGGAGGGCCGCACACCCCTGCGGCTCGACGACGCGGGCCGGATCCGCCTCGATGGCTGGGAACTCGACGACGAGGTCCAGGCCCGGGTGCGGGAGCTTTGGGAGGACCCCGACAGTGGCCTGCTCAAGGCACGGTCCGGCGCGGAGTGGTTCATGAGCCAGGTCCGAGAGCTCTACGGATGGGGAGTCGAAGGCGTGGACTACGGCCGGCTGGTGGAGACCGACCCGGCCTGGCCCGCACGAGGATGACCCATCGCCGAGGGCGACTTGCTGTTGCACTGAGACCGTCAACCAGCAAGGAGAGAAACCGACATGATCGATCGAGTCCGTGCCGTCCTCGTCACCGCTGAGGACACGATGCTGGTCATCCGCCGCACCAAGCCCGGGATCCCCGCGTACTGGGTGCTGCCCGGCGGCGGTGTCGAAGCGAGCGACGCGTCCCGGGAAGCCGCTCTGCACCGGGAGATCCATGAGGAGATCGCCGGGAAGGCCGACATCGTCCGCCTTCTCCACACGGTGGAGTCCGACACCGGGCGTCAGATCGTCTACCTCGCCCGCATCACGACCTGGTCCTTCGAGGACCGCACCGGGCCCGAGTTCAGCGCCGAGGGACGCGGTGAATACGCGCTGGAGGAGGTCCCGCTGACCGTGGAGGGGATCGACGGCATCGACCTGAAGCCGGAGGAGATCGCCCGCGTGCTGCGGGACGCCATCCGGGCCGGGGACCTCAGGGCAGAGGCATGGCCGTCAAGGTGAGCTGACGTCGCCCATCGCTCCGGTGGTGTGCCGAGGGCCCGCCGGTGTTCCGGCGGGCCCTCGGCGCGGCAGCACACCAGCGGCGTCAGTCCTGCTCCGGTTCGCGCGCCAGCTGACCCGACACGCGGGCCAGCAGGTCGATCAGCAGGGTGCGTTCCTCGGGGCTGAAGCCGTCGGCGATCCGTCGTTCGATGGCGACGGCCTTCGCGTCGGCCCGCGCGAGCAGCCGGCTTCCGTCGTCGGTGAGGAGCACCTCGGCCACCTTGCGGTGCCAGGGGTGCGGCCGGCGGGTGATCAGGCCCTTCGTCTCCAGGTTGGCGAGCACGGTGGCGATGGTCTGCGGGGTGACCAGGCAGGCGCGGGCGAGCGCGGCGGCGGAAAGGCCCGGCTTGTCGTCGAGCGTGTACAGCGCGACGTACTGCGGAACCGTGAGTCCGAGCGGTCGGAGCGCCGCGTGCTTGGCCGCCATCAGCTCCTGTTCCACGCGCTTGATGTGCAGCCCGAGGCGTTCCGTGACCGGCATCTCCATGAGGGCGATCGTACGCCACCAGATCGCGCTCTGGCATGTGACAGGGTTCTGTCACATGCCAATACTCTGCTACCTTGGCGTCGCTCAGTCACTCATCACTGATGGAGGCACCCCTTGACCAGCCCCGCACCGCTTGATCACGTCGTCGCCGGGTCCGGCCCGGGTCTGGTCCTGCTCCATGGCACCGGCGCCGACGCGACCGGGAACTGGGGAACCCTCATCGAGGCGGTACGCGACCGGTACACCGTCGTCGCCCCCAACCTGCCCGGCGCC
Organism: Streptomyces sp. NPDC048718; assembly: GCF_043198875.1. NCBI lineage: Bacteria > Bacillati > Actinomycetota > Actinomycetes > Kitasatosporales > Streptomycetaceae > Streptomyces > Streptomyces sp. NPDC048718. The sequence goes on along the minus strand of NZ_JBICVG010000001.1, from coordinate 206,775 downwards.
GGCGCCACCCCCGTCGACCCCGCCCCCATCGACCTGGACTCCCTCGCCGACCGCGTCGTCGTCACCGCCCGGGCCGCCGGACTGGAACGGTTCCACCTCGTCGGCCACTCGATGGGCTCCGTCGTCGCCACGGCCGTGGCCGCTCGCCACCCCGAAACCGTGACCTCGCTCGTCCTGCACGCCGGATGGGTGAGGACGGGCCCGCGCGAAGCGTTCATGTTCGACCTGTGGGCGCGCCTGCTGCGTACCGACCCGGCTCTCCTGGCACGCCAGTTGATCCTCACCGCGATGGGGCCCGGGCTCCTCGACCAGCTCGACGAGGCGCAGTTCGCCGAACTGGCCGCGGGGTTCACGGCCATGCTCGACGAGCGCGTCCTCGGGCAGATAGAACTCGACGCCCGCGTCGACCTGCGGGACGCGGTGGGCCGGATCACCGCGCCGACACTCGTGCTGGCGAGCGCCGACGACCGGATCATCCCGCCCCACCACCAGCGCGAACTGGCCGCCGCCATCCACCGGGCCGACTACCTGCTCGTGCCCGGCGGCCACGGCCTGCCGTTCGAGGACCCGGCGCGGTTCTTCTCGCTCATCACCGAGTACGCGGACAAGCTCCAGGCCCAGGTGCAGGCGCAGGCCCGAGTCCAGGCCTGAGGCAACTCCAGGCCTGAGGCAACGCGCCGCACCACAGAGGCATGGGCTCACACCCGGCCCGGGGTGCCGGCCTCCCGCTCGCGGAGTTCCCGGCCTTCCGGAACGCCCGCCTCCGCACAGCCCGGCTCCGGTGCCGATGCCGGCTCCGGCTCCGGCTCCGCCTCCGCTTCCGTCTCCCGTACCGGCCCCTTCTTCTCTCCCCCGGCGGGCAACGCCATCAGCAGTACCGCCGCCCCAAGCAGGGCCACGGCCGCGATCCAGCCCGCGCCCACGTGCATGGCGTGGAGGAACGCGTCGTCGGCCGCCCGCGCGAGAGCGGGCCGGTGGAGGGCGGTGGCGGCGTGCCGGGCCTGTTCGGCCGAGACGAGCGCCTGGTCCCGGACCGGGGCGGGCATGCCCGCCAGCGAAGGTTCGATCGCACCCCGGTACACGAGCGACATGATCGTGCCGCCCACCGCGATGCCGATCACACTGCCCGTCTGCCGCACGGTGTTGGTGACCGCCGATCCCGCACCGGCCTGCTCCAGCGACAGGTTGCCGATCAGCGCGGCCGTCACGGGCCCGATCACCATGCCGACCGAAAGCCCCTGGATCAGCAGGAGGGTCTCGATCCAGGGGAGTGGGGTCTGGAGACCGAGGAACCCGTAGCCGCCCATGCTCAGCGCGGCCACGACCAGCGCCGGCACGGCGACACGGCGCAGCGACAGGCGGCGGACCAGGCGTGAGGCGAGAGGGGCCGCCGCGAGCGCGCCGAGTGCGGTCGGGATGGTGGCCAGGCCCGCCCGCATCGGCGTGAATCCGAGTGCGCCTTGCAAATAGAAGGCGTTGAGGAAGGTGATGGCGGCGACACCGAAGAGCAGTAGTCCGAGCGCCAGATTTCCGCCGCCGAATACTCGTCGGGCGAGAAGCCGCGGATCGAAACCGGGTGCTTTGACGCGCATTTCGACGACGACGAAGACGGCCAGCAGAACCAGACCGGCGGCGATCGGCGCCCAGACGTCGATACGACTCCACTCGGCCACCTGCCCGGCCCGGATCAGCCCGTAGGCCAGCGCCACCAGCCCACCGGCCGACAGCAGCATTCCCGCCGGGTCCAATGGCCGCCGCGCGGGGCTGCGGAAATTCGGAACCAGTACGGCGAGCCCGACCAGCGCCAGGACCACAACCGGGACATTGACCAGAAAGACCGATCCCCACCAGAAATGGTCGAGCAGGAATCCCGCCAGTACCGGGCCGGCCGCCATTCCGACCCCGGCCGAGGCCGAGAAGACGCCGATCGCGGCAGCCCGCGCGGGGCCCGTGAAGGTCCACATGAGGATGGCCATCATGGCGGGCGTGATCAGCGCGCTGCCCACGCCCATCGCGGCCCGGGCCGCGATCAGCTGGCCCGCGTCGCTCGCGTACGCCGCCCACAGCGAGGCCCCGGCGAAGACCGCCAGCCCGCCGGCGAACACGGTCCGGTGCCCGAACCGGTCGCCCAGCGCGCCCGCCGTGAACATCAGGGTGGCGAAGGCCAGGGTGTACGAACCCGTCGCCCATTGCAGCCGCCCGGGGTCGGCGCCCAGTCCACGGACCGGGTCCGCCAGGGTTTCCAGCGTCGTACTGAGGACGGTGTTGTCCAGCCAGATCAATACCGAGCACAGCATGAGAACGGCGAGAATCAACCGCTGCCTGACCTTCGGCAGCGCGGGAAGCACGGTCATGAACACCTTTCGGATGCCGGTCGACAAGAACCTGGACGAGAACCTGAGCGACTGGACAATAGGCAAACTCCACCATGCCGTCAAGCATTGATTTTCTCGCCAACGCCGTTGCTCGAAAAGGGAATTCATGCCCTCCGAGGAATTTGCGGACCGGGGAATTCTGTGCCCTCTGGCACATTTGACGGGCGATGGATTCCGTGCCTTCCGGGGGTTGCGGCCGAGCGGATTCCATGCCCTCCTGTCGGCCTGCCTCCCGCGCCCGCGGGTACCAACGGCGAAGGGCCCCGGAGATGTTCTCCGGGGCCCTCGCCCTACGTCCTGCTTGGCGGGTACCGCTACGGCGCCACGGCGACCCAGGCCACGCCGGGGCCGGACTCGGTGCCGTCGACGAGGAGCGCCGTCACCCGGTAGAAGTACGTGGTGCCGGCGGGGGCCGCGGTGTCGGTGTACGACATCTCGGTGACCGGCTCCTCGGTCAGCGGCTCGTACGCGGCGGTGGCCGGGTTCCAGCGGGAGATCCGGTAGCCGACGTAGTCCGCGCGGTCGCGAACGGTGTTCAGGTCCCAGTCGAGCTGAACCGTTCCGGCGGCGGAACCGGCCTTGGCCTTGACGGAGACCAGGTGGTCCTCCGGCGTCTCCACGGTGGGCCGCACGTCGTGCTCGGTGACGGTGGCGTGCGCGATCTTGTCCAGGTAGCCGTTGGTGTGGATGAGGGAGTTCCCCGAGGCGTCCACCGCGTTCACGAAGTACGTGTGAGTCCCACCGTCCTGGAGGTTCTCGGTGTCGACGAACCGGGTCGTTCCCGCCTTCACCTCTCCCACCCAGGTGGTGCCGGTGGGGTCGTCCTCACTGGTCTTCCGGAAGACCTGGTACGAGGCGATGTCGTCGGCCGTGCTCTCGTCCCACGCCAGGACCGTGCCGTACTCGGTGGCCTCGGCCGTGAGGCCGGTGACGGCCGGCGGCGGGGTGGTGTCACGGTAGTGGACCCGGCGGATGCCGGACGGAGCCGACTCCCGACCGCGCGCGTCGACGGTGGTCACCCGGTACACGTACTCGCCACTGGACGGCCGGCCGGCGAACGTGGTGTCGGAGCAGTCGTACCGGTCGATCCCGAACTCACCGCGGACGAGCGTCGCCTCGCAGGGCACGATCCGGGAGTCGACAGTGTCGTACGTACCGGTCTCGGCGTTGAAGAGGCGCTCCTCGCGGTGAACCCGGAACTCCTTCGGGGCGTACTGCGACACCTCCCAGGACAGGTCGACGCTGCCGCCGTCTTCCGTCAGGTGATCGATCGCCACCAGGTCCTCGGGAACAGCGAGCGGCCGGGTGAAGGACACCACCGGCGAGTACCCGGTATTGCCCGCCGCGTCGGTCACGGCGACCTTGTAGAAGGAAGTGTCCCCGTACGGGGCGGTGACATCGGTCGCCGACTCGCCCCTGAAGCTCTTGATCACCGTGAACGGCCCGCCGGCCGAGGCGGACCTCAGCAGCTGGAAGTCCAGCGGACCCTCACCGGTCTTCCAGCCGAAGGACACCCCTTCCCGGGCGCTCTCGTTCGTCACCTTGAAGTCACGGATGACCGGGGCCATCCGGTCCACCGTGGTGACGCCCTTGTCGGCGGTGCCGGCCGACTCGTTGCCCGCCTTGTCGTACGCGCGGACCTCGTAGTAGTAGGTCGCGCCCGACTGCGGGAGGGTGCCGTCGGTGTACGACGTGGCCGAGGCCGAGGCCGTCGCCAGCGGCTTGGCCGGGAAGGAAGCGCCCTTGTCCCGCCGGTAGACCCGGTACCCGGCGAGGTCCATCTCCTTGTTCTTCGCCCAGGTGACCTTCGCCTTGCCGGTGGTCTTGTCGTACGCCACCGCGGCCCCGCCCGGCACCAGCGGCTTGACCTTGTCGACGGAGGCGGCGGTGCGCGGGGTGTACGCGAACTTGACCTTGGCGGCACCGGTCCAATTGACGTAGTCGACGCGGAGGGTGTGCGTCCCGGAGGGGATGGTGACATTGACGCTCTTGGAGACCGTCTTCGAGACGTTCTTCCAGACGTCGACCTTGCGCTTGCCGTCCAGATAGACCCGCATGCCGTCGAGGCCCGAGACGCTGAAGGTGAAGGGGCCACCGGAGCCGAAGTCGCGGGTCACGCTCCAGCGGACACCGAAGTTGTCCTTCGGGAGGCCCTTCGCGGGGGCGCCGCTCCAGTTCTCGTCGATCGCCGTGTCGCAATCGGTCTTCTTCGGCGTACCGGAGAACTTGGTGTTCGCGTAGAACTGCCGCTTGAACACGGGGGAGGTGCAGGCAGTCGCGGCGGACGCGGGCGCCGCGACCGCGGCGAGCAGTCCGCCGGTGGTGGCCAGCACGACGGCCGTCGCGGCGGCAGCAGTCGTGCTTCTCGCTGAATTCATGAAAGACACGACTCGCGACCAGCGGAAATGGTTGTACGTGCGACGGGACAACTGGTGCGGCAGGGTCACGATTCCACCGCACCCGATGGCGCGCTGCCGGGGACGTCAGTCGCCGATGAACCACAGGTGGGTGCCCGGGGTCGACGCGCAGTACACCAGCATCCGTTCCAGGTTGAGGACGGCCGCCTCCTGGGCCGGGCCCGCGCAGCGCCGCAACAGGTCCGACACCTCCCCCAGCGCGACTTGTGCCCGCTGCTCACCGAACAGCGTGTTCCCGTACGGATCCACATCCCAAAGGGCCTTGTTTCGCCAGGACTTGTCCAGGCCCAGCAGAAGCTCGGACAGCGCCTCACCGTGTTCGTATGACCTGCGGACCAGCGTTCCCCTGGACTTCTCGTAGTTCCAGCGAGCCGGCGGCGCGGTGTGGATTTCCAGTTCGACACCCATGCGGTTCCCTCCCCGAGGCCGCACCCGGCGGCCTCCTCACTCTCCCTGGCGAGCAGTGAAGCAGGGGCGGGCGGGCACGGGAAAACCGTTTCCCCCACCCCTCACCGCGCCCCTCGTCGCCCCCACCCCTCCACGCGCTCCCCGTTCCGGCGCCGGGACGGGCGGGACACGACCGCCCGGATGAAGGCGTCCCTGTGAGTTGAGTCAAGGACGGCCATCGTCCAGCCAACACCGGACCATCGAAACGCAACGCGCCGCCCTCCCCCGGTAACGCGGAAGTCAGGATTCCAACGGGACCTTGTTTGTCGCGTACCCAACAAGTCACAGTCTTCCGCAGGCCCCCTCGGCCCGGCGCCGACGGCACGTACAGCGGCGTCCGCACGCACCCGCACCACTCCTGCCCGACCCCCCACTACCAGGAGGCATCGCGTTGCGTACTCCATCCTCATCCAGCGCCAACTCCCCTGCCACACCGCGCAGATGGCGCCGCATAAGCTCCGCCGCGGTCGCCACGACCGCCCTCGTGTTCGCGGGCCTCGGCACCGCTGTCCACGCCGACGCCGCGGCGAGCACCGCGTCGTCGAAGACGACGTGGACCCGCGCCTGCGCCACGCCGACCAAGGCCGGCGAGATGGCCTGCAAGGCGCTGCGCGTCACCGGCGGCCTCACCGCGTTCCAGAAGGAGAAGGCCAAGGCGGAAGGCGTCACCCCCCGCGCCGCCGACATCACCGCCGCGTCCGGCTACGGGCCCAGCGACCTCCGGTCCGCGTACGGCCTGACCTCCGCCGCCGCCTCCAAGGGGGCCGGTGCGACGATCGCGATCGTCGACGCGTACGACGACCCGAAGGCGGAGGCGGACCTCGCCACCTATCGCTCGTCCTACGGTCTGCCGGCCTGCACCACCGCCAACGGCTGCTTCAAGAAGGTGAGTCAGACCGGCTCCACCACCTCGCTCCCGGCCGCCGACGCCGGCTGGTCCGAGGAGATCTCCCTCGACCTCGACATGGCCAGCGCGATCTGCCCGCTGTGCAACATCCTGCTCGTCGAGGCCACGACTCCCACCATGGCCAACCTCGGCACCGCGGTGAACCGGGCGGTCACCCTCGGCGCGAAGTACGCCTCCAACAGCTACGGCGGCTCCGAGTCGTCGTCGGACCCGTCCTACGACTCCTCGTACTTCAACCACCCGGGCGTCGCCATCACGGTCAGCGCGGGCGACAGCGGGTACGGCGCCGAATACCCGGCGGCCTCCCGGTACGTGACGGCCGTGGGCGGCACCTCGCTCTCCGCGAGCTCCACCACCCGCGGCTGGACCGAGAGCGTCTGGAACGGCTCGGGCTCCGGCTGCTCGGCCTACGACGCCAAGCCCACCTGGCAGACGGACACCGGCTGTTCCAAGCGGGCCATCTCCGACGTGTCGGCCGTGGCCGACCCGGCGACCGGCGTCGCGGTCTACGACTCGTACGGCGTGACGGCGGGCTGGTACACCTTCGGCGGCACCAGCGTCTCCGCCCCGATCATCGCCTCGGTGTACGCACTGGCGGGCACGCCGTCCAGCGGCTCGTACCCGGCCAAGTTCCCGTACAACGCGGCCGGTACGTCGGCACTGAACGACGTGACCAGCGGCACCAACGGCTCCTGCTCCCCCGCCTACCTGTGCACCGCGCAGTCGGGCTACGACGGCCCGACCGGCTGGGGAACCCCGCAGGGGCTCAACGCCTTCACGGGCTGACCCGGTCACGGGAGAGGTCGGCGGCGAGGGCCCTCTGATCCCGTCCACCGGCGTCACGGCGGGGAACTCCCCCGCCGAAGGAAACGAACGGGCCGCGGCGACCAGCCGCGGCCCGTTCGCGTGGTGGTGCGTGGGTGCGTGGTGCGTTCACGCGGGATGCGTCCGCGTGGGATGCGTTCGTGCGTGGTGCGTTCGCGTGGGATGCGTCCGCTCGGCGCCGATCCGAGGGGGACGTCCGCGCGACGCGTCTAGTAGATGGTGAACGAGGTCCCGGTCACGAGGGTGCCGCCGAAGGACGCCGTCGTGTTCGGGCCGAGGGGCTGCTGGCTGCAGGCGCCCGCCCAGCACGCGCCGGCGGTGTAGTCGCCGGTGAAGTAGCCGCTGCGGGAAGGCCAGTTGCCGGTGAACGTACCCGCGCTGCCCCAGAAGCCCTGGTGCGCGTAAGGGATCTGGCCGCTGAGGAAGCAGCCCTCGCCGGTGTTGCAGATGTTGTGGTTGCTGATCGACGGCAGCTTCGAGAGCCCGGCGGTGCCCTTCTCCACCGAGAGGACGCGGCCGGTGGCGGGGTCGAGTTCGACCGTCTTCGGGGTGTCCGAGTTCAGGAGCTGCTGCTCCTGGGCGCTCAGGCCCGCAGCCGGGGTCGAGGTCGGGGCGGCCTCGGCGGCGCCGACCGTGCTCATTCCGAGGGCGGTGGACAGAGCGAGAACCGCTGCGCCAGATGCCAGGCGGCGCGTCAACGTACGCATGACGATGCTTCCCCTTCGTCGATACTCAGGCGAGACCTGCCGTAAAGCGTCAGGAACGTACCAAGGGCTGCGGCCCAACTCCGGCCCTTCGCCTGCCTGTCCGGGGACATTGGCCTGATCGAATACGCGGGTTGTCCGAGCCCGGTCCGACCGCCCCGGCCCGGGCGGGGGCTACGGCGCCGAGTACGCGCCAGCCTGGCCGAAGCGCGGTCAGTGGTCCCGGGCGGCCGGGACGAAACGAATAGATGCCGCCGCCTGCCGCCCCACGGAAGACACGTGGGGAAGGAGGGGAGGTAAGCGTTCAACTGCGGGCCGGATGAAGCCCGTTCGACTGGAAGGTGGGCCCGGGCGCGGCCGCCGGAAGGCCGTCGTCAAAAGCCCGTCCGCGCGCGGCGGCGCTGGACGAGGGTGAAGGCGAGCAGGGCGACCGTCGCCCCGGAGCCCATGGTGACGGCCTCGCCGAAGTAGCGGCCCAGGGCGTCCCGCAGGGAGTCGAGGAGCACGAGCACCGTGATCGTCCCCACGAGGGTCGCCGCGGCTCCGGCGGCCCAGTACGGGGGCTTCCCCCTGCCCCACCCGACCAGGGCGGGGCAAAGAAGCGGCCAGACGTTGAGGACCGAATCGTCGAAGGCGGCGAAGAGGCCGTACGCGGCGCCGCTGAGCGCCCAGCAGACCGCGGCCACGAACGCCGTCTCACCCCAGGAGACCCCCCGCTCCACCCTCGGCGTCATCACGGGCTCACGGGACAGGCCGGCCCTGAGCGGGTCGATCGGGGCCAGCTTCACGTGGCGCCCGGCGACGGCACCGGGGCGCGGCTCCGCCGCCGGCGGGAACACCCGCCGAACCCAGCGCCGGGGCAGTGCCGAGAACACGAGACCGCCCACCGCCACCACGATCCCCAGCCCCGCGGCGGCGACGCAGGCCCGGCCGACCCAGGCGTAGTGATTCTCGTCCGCCCAGGAACCGAGCCAGGCCGAGCCGAGAGCGAGCACCCCGCCCAGGGCCGCGGCCAGAATGCAAAGAAGTCGCCAAACCATGACCGGATCTTCGCATGGAACGCACATTCGGATCCTTGTGCCCGGTGTACATCGGCCCAGGTCACGCCGGTCGACTAGCTCAAGTGCGTCTTCAGATCGTCCACACTCCAGTCGGCCTGGGGCGGAGGATGGACCGGACCGGACCGGACCGGGTGCGAGGTCGCGGTGAAGCGGAATGACAGCCCTCTCCCCTTTGCGATACTTCGCATGGCTGCCGCGGGTCGAGACGTGATCGAACCCGCCCGTTCCCGTGCCTTGGCCACCACGGCGCCGGAGAGCCCCGTCGGAACGACCGGGCTCATGCGGCGTGACGCACCGCGACGGGAGCAGTGATCACCTCGGTGACCTCGGGTGCGGGAGCGTCTTCGAAAGAGAGCTCCAGCGCCTCGCGGAGGTTGTCCAACGACTCCTCAATGGTCTCGCCCTGTGAGGTGACCTCGACTTGGAGACAACGCGCCACGTACCACGCGCCTTCATGAGTGATCGCGGCTGTCAGACGCAGTGCGTCAGTGGTCATGCCGCCAGTCTGGCACGCATCGTCCGGCCTCGTCCCCGTGGCGGGCCCGGCAGAGGCCGCGACGCGTCGGCCTCACCGCTCCAGGACGTGCAGGTGCCCCTTGAGGGGATAGTCCGGCGGGAACGGCGGCAGGATCGCGGCCGGCCTTCTCGGCGACCCGGCAGGAGCCCGTGTTGTCGACTCCACCGGCGCGGTCGCGACGGCTGGACCTCGCTGCCGGGTACTACTACCCCATGCCGTACCGAACCCCCGCTCCAAACAGCCCTGAAGCCGCCGTCCTCGCGATCTGTCATGCCGCCGCACGCCGTTACGGGAACAGGTTCCTCACAGACCGGGATCTCTGCGTGCTGTTGTCTCCGGTGCCGGCGTCAGGCGACGTGGTCGTGACCCACGACGACGAGGGCTGCTCGCTGTCGGTCAACAGCATGCTGTGGACCTCCTACGCGTTCGGCGTCGACCCTGAATGGCAGGAAGATCTCGCGGAAGCGATCGAGAGCGTGCAGGCGGGAGACGGTGCCGTCCTCCTCGCCAGACAAGGTGATCAGCTGATGCCGGTGGGGCTGCGGGTCGGGGAGCGGACCGTGGTCGACGCGGACGCCGGCGGCCGCCACCTGAAGCTGCGCTTCCGCCCCTGGGGAAGGCGCACCCCGGCCGCCGCCGCACCATGAGCGCGGCTGCTCCGCCCCGGTCGGGCCCGGTCGGGGCGGAGCAGCCGGAGCGGTGCGACGCCGACCGAGGCGATCCGCGTCGCGGCCTGCCGGCCGCCGGACCGCGACGCGTCGGCCTCACCGCTCCAGGACGTGCAGGTGCCCCTTGAGGGGATAGTCCGGCGGGAACGGCGGCAGGATCGCGCCGAGGTCGTAGCCGGCCTTCTCGGCGACCCGGCAGGAGCCCGTGTTGTCGACCTGGTGAAGGAGTTCGAGGCGCTTCAGGCCGTCGCCGCCGAAGGCGGCGAACGCCCAGTCCGTCACCGACGCCAGCGCCCGCCGGGCGACGCCCCGGCCGCGCGCACCGGCCGCCGTCCAGTAGCCGACCTCGGCGGACGCGGACCCCGGGGCGGCACGCTTGAGGGCCGCATTCCCCACCAACTTCCCGTCTCCCGCGCCGACTTCAACCTCCAAGACAGCGAAGGCGAAGCGCTCCCCGGACTGCCGGCCTCGCTCCTGGTCGTGGATCCAGCGGGCCGCGTCGGCCTCGTCGTCCACGGCGATGGTCGTACGGCGGCGCAGCTCGGTGTCCTGGCCGCAGCCGGCCAGGGCGGGAGCGTCCTCGGCCGACCAGGGGCGCAGCAGGAGGGCCGGGGCTGAGGAGGTCGCTGCCGCCGTCAGGTGCGTGGGGATCTCGTTCATCCGGCGAGCGTAGGAAGCGCGCCAGGGGGAAGACAACGTTCCGGGAGAGACATCGTGCCAACGTCGGGCGGGCGAGGCGACCGGCCCGATCGTGTCCTCCCCGCCCCATCCCCGGCCGGGAAGGATCATGAAACCGGCGGAATACGATCGTGGGGTCGACAGCTGTTGACGATGACACCATTCAGTCGTAAAAGGAGACACCTCATGGCGCAGGTCGCGCTCAAGGGCACCCCCGTAACCGTCGACGGCATCCTGCCCGCCCCGGGCACCGACGCGCCGGCGTTCAGCCTGGTCGGCGAGGGCCTCGCGGACAAGACGCTGAAGGACTACGCCGGCCTGCGCAAGGTCCTCAACATCTTCCCGAGCGTGGACACCCCGACGTGCGCCGCCTCCGTGCGCAAGTTCAACGCCGAGGCCGCCGAGCTGGCCGACACGGTCGTGCTGTGCGTCTCCGCCGACCTGCCGTTCGCGCAGGCCCGCTTCTGCGGCTCCGAGGGCCTGGAGAACGTGAAGACGCTCTCCACCCTGCGCGGCCGTGAGTTCCACACCGACTACGGTGTCGCGATCGTCGACGGCCCGATGGCCGGTCTGACCGCCCGCGCCGTTGTCGTCCTCGACGAGAACGACAAGGTTCTGCACGCCGAGCTGGTCTCCGAGATCGCCGACGAGCCGAACTACGAGGCCGCCCTCGGCGCCCTGAAGAAGTAAGCGCGACGCGATAGCGATCGCCGCGCCGGTCCGCCCCTCCCGGACGGCCCGCACGCGCACGCCGACGGCCCGCCCTCGTCCCCTTCCTGGGACCGGGCGGGCCGTCGGCGTATCCCCGTTCGCATGGCGCGGGGCGGCGCGGGGCGCGGTCAGCGGAGCCGGTCGACGACCTCGCGAAGGAACCGTACGGCGAGGTCCTCGGCGTGGTGGCGCCGTTCGACGGGCGCTCCGCCCGCGACGGACCACCGGCGGTAGAGCTCCACGGCGGCGAGCAGCGCCCGCCCGGCGTCGTGAGGGTCGTAGCCGCACAGTGTCGCCCGCAGCTCGCGCGCTTCCGCCGGTGCGACGGTCTCCAGGTGGCGGACGCCGCGCGGCGGCGCGCCCGCGCGGCGCGCGGCCAACGGGCCGAGCACGGTCTCGCGCAGGAAGTTCAGGAAGCCGATGGCCTCGAACAGTTCCCCTCGGCCGAGCTTCGTCGCGCCGTAGTGCGTCCAGACCCAGAACCGGTCCTCGATCCACTGGAGATCGAGTGCCGCCGGCCCGGCCGGAGGGCGTCCGGCGAGGGCGCCCGCCAGGAGGCCGTCCCGGTCCCACAGGATCTCCGGATCCTTCGTCCGTGCGGCGAAGTCGGAGGCCCGGACGAACGTGAAGTCGACATGCAGGAGCGGCGGTCCGACGAGGGACACGATCAGGCGCGGTTCGCCGACGTGCTCCCCGGTGAAACCGGCCACCAGGGGCGCCCAGGAGCCGATCAGCGCGAGCCGCTCCTCCATGACCGCGCGGTGCGCGTCGTCGTCGACGACCACGATCAGATCCACGTCCGAGTAGGCGTCGGGCCGGCCTCCCGCGAGCGACCCGGTGAGCGCCACACCGGCCACGCGCGCGTCCTCCCGGATCCGTGGCAGCGTGTCCGCGAGGAACCGGCTGTGCGGGACGGGAACAACCATCTGCTTTCCTTCCGATCGGAGCAAAGCAGATCAACGTAGCAGTCGGGCGACCGGTCCACCGGTCCGCGCGACACGTCTCGCCGTGCGTCTTCGAGCGCGTGGACCGCGCCGGCCGGCCGCGGGGAGAGGGCGCGGCCGTGGAGAGAGGGCGCGGGCGTGCGGACCCGCAGGGTAAGGGCGGATGACCCGACGCGCTCGCGGAGCGTACGGGACAGGGGGAGACTGAAGACGTAGCGCGGCCGTCCGACAGGGGGTGTCCTGGAGGAGTCATGGACGGCACGACGTACGAGACGCTGCGCGAGCGGATGCGCGGCGAGGTGATCACTCCCGAGGACCGCGGATACGACGGCGCCCGGGAGATCTACAACGCGATGATCGACCGCCGCCCGGCGGCCGTCGCCCGGTGCGCGGACACCACGGACGTGAGAGCGGCGATATGGTTCGCCCGCGACGCAGGCATGGACCTGTCGGTGCGCGGCGGTGGGCACAGCGGCGGTGGTCTGTGTCTGGTGGACGACGCTTTGATGGTGGACCTGTCGGCCCTGCGGTGGGTACGGGTGGACCCCGCGGCCCGGACCGCGACGGTCGGCGGCGGAAGCCTGCTGGGGGACCTGGACCACGAGGCGCACGGCTTCGGGCTCGCGACACCCGCCGGGATCATGTCGACCACCGGGGTCGGCGGACTGACCCTGGGCGGCGGGCACGGCTATCTGACCCGGGCCTACGGACTGACCGTCGACAATCTCCTGGCGGCGGACGTCGTCCTCGCGGACGGCACGGCCGTCACCGCATCGGCGGACGAACACCCTGATCTCTACTGGGCGTTGAGGGGCGGCGGCGGCAACTACGGCGTGGTGACGTCGTTCACGTACGCGCTGCACCCGGTCGACGACGTGGGCTTCGCCGTCACCCTGTGGGAGCCGGATCATCTCGACGCCGTGATGCGCTGGTACCGGGAGTATCTGCCCAGCGCGCCCGAGGAGTTGTACGGATTCTTCGCCCTGCTCGTCGTCCCGCCCGGCCCGCCCTTCCCCGAGGAGATCCACGGGAGGAAGATGTGCGGCGTGGTGTGGTGCCACACCGGCGCGACGGACGAGGAGAGTCTGACGAAGGCGTTCACGGACGTCACCGAACCGGCCCCGCCCGCCTTCCACTTCTCGATGCCCGTGCCGTATCCGGCGCTCCAGACGACGTTCGACGGACTGATCCCGAAGGGGCTCCAGTGGTACTGGCGCGGTGACTTCTTCGACCGGATCACGGACGGCGCGATCGGTGTGCACGGCTCGTTCCTCGACAGCATGCCGACCGACCTGTCCACCATGCACCTCTATCCGGTGGACGGCGCCGCGCACCGCCCCGCCCAGGCGGACACCGCGTGGGCGTACCGGGACGCGATGTGGTCCGGCGTGATCGCCGGCATCAGCCCCGAACCGGCCGACGCGGGCCGGATCCGCGACTGGGCCCGCGGCTACTGGGACGCGCTGCATCCGCACTCGATGGGCGGCGGGTACGTCAACTTCATCGGCGCGGAGGAAGGCCAGGACCGGGTCCGGGCCACCTACCGCGGCCACTACGACCGGCTGGCCGAGGTGAAGGCGACGTACGACCCGGACAACGTCTTCCACCACAACCAGAACATCGCGCCCGCGGCGCACTGACCGCCGGCCGAACAGGGGTCCGGGGCGTGGCCCGCGTCCGGGTACGGCCCGGCTGTCTGGATGCCGGGCCGCCGGGCTCCCTGGCCGCCGCGTCACCCACGTCACCCGCGTACATGCAGCCCGAAGCCCGTACGCCCGGCCGGCTCCAGCCCCTCCTTCAGGAGCAGCGAGGGGATCTCGTAATCGCCGAAGTTCTGTCGGCGGAACGCGATCGGCTCGGCCGACTCCAGGGTGAGCAGGCGCTGTTCCCACGCCTCGGCGACGGCCGGGTACTCCTCGGGAGTCATCCGGTCGGCGCCGTACACCACGAACGGCGGCAGCACCTCGATGCCCGGGTAGTAGAGGATCCCGTGGTGGATCGGGAACAGCAGGTCCTCGATGGGGCCGTTGATCCCGCGCGGCGCGTAGTGCGACGCGGGCCCGCCGACCGTCACCGACAGCAGGGCCCGCCGGCCCGCGAGGGTGCCCTCGCCGAAGCGCTCGCCGTACTTGGTGGCACTGTGTTCGCCGACGCCGTACGCGAAGTGGAAGCTGAACACCCGCTCCACCCAGCCCTTGAGGATCGCGGGCATCGAGTACCACCACAGCGGGAACTGGAGGACGAGGGTGTCCGCCCACAGCAGCTTCTCCTGCTCGGCGCGGACGTCCGGGGTGAGCAGCCCGGCGTCGAAGGCCCGGCCGGAGTCGCGGACCACCTGCAGCGGGCTCGACGCGGCGGGTCCGTAGTCCGCGCCGTCCAGGGCGGCCTTCCAGCCCATCGCGTACAGATCGCTCACCCGTACCTCGTGCCCGGCGTTCTCCAGGGTGGACACGGCAAGGTCCTTCAGCGAGCCGTTGAGGGACGTCGGCTCGGGGTGGGCGTGGACGATCAGCGTCTTCACGGGAAGCTCCTTGGGAGGGGTGGGGCGGGAAGGGACCGGGGAGGCCCTGGCCGGTGGATCGGCACCGGCCCGGGCCTGCCGGACGTCCTCGATCCTGGACGGCGCGGCGCCCGGTGTTCAGGGGCGCCGCTTCCATCGGACCGGACTTCCTGGTATCCGCAGGGCCACCCTCACGCCCAACTCCGCCGCCCCAACGGGCGGATACTGGGCGCATGGACGATCTCGCGGGCTTTCTGCGGACCCGGCGCGGCCGGGTCGACCCGGCGTCCGCCGGTATCCCCACCGACAGCCGCCGCCGGGTGGAAGGGCTGCGCCGGGAGGAAGTGGCGCACCTGTCCGGGGTCAGCGTCGACTACTACGTACGTCTGGAGCAGGGCCGCGCGACCCAGCCCTCCGAGCAGGTCCTCGACGCGCTCGCCCGCGTCTTCGGCCTCGACGAGACCGAACGCGACCACCTCCACCGGCTCGCCCGGCAGCCCCGCCGCCGCGCGAAGGCGCCGGGCGGACGGGTCCGGCCGGAGCTGCTGCGCGTTCTCGACCTGATCCCCGAGGCCCCGGCTCTGATCATGGACCACCGGCTCGACGTGATCGCCGGGAACCGGCTCGCCGGGCTTCTCTTCGGCCGGCCGTCGGCAGGCCTCAACACCGCCCGCCATATCTTCCTCGAAGAAGACGAACGCGGTCTCTACGCCGACTGGGAGGCCTGCACCCTCGATGCCGTCGGGCATCTGCGACTGGCCGCCGGAAAGTTCCCCGATGACCCCCGACTGGCCTCACTCATCGGTGAGTTGGCAATGGGCAGCGAGCGCTTCCGCCGTCTGTGGGCCCGCGCGGACGTCCGCGCCCGCACCCACGGCCGCAAGGCGTACCGGCACCCGCTGATCGGATTGCTCGAACTGCACCAGGAGAACTTCGCGCTGCCCGGCGACTCCGGCCTGGAGATGCTGGTGCTGTCGGCGGCCCCGGGCAGCCCGGCGGCGGACGGGCTGCGTCTCCTCGCGGGCCTGGACGCGCCCGAGACCGAGGGCGGCGCTCCCTCTTCGGCGGCCGACGGCGTCCGCGACCGGCGCGGGTCCGGCTTCCCGCCGGGGTAGGACACCCCGGCCCCTCCCCCGGGCCCCCGGGCCCCGGCCCCGGCCCCGGCCTCAGTGGACGACGTCGAAGACCTGCTTCTGGACGCCGTTCGCGTACGCCTCGTGCTCGACCAGCCGCAGCTTCTGCGCGTCCTTGTCCGTGGCGCTGAAGAGGCGCTTGCCCGCGCCGAGCAGCAGGGGGAAGACGAGCAGGTGGTAGCGGTCGATCAGGCCCGCGTCCGACAGCGCCCGGTTCAGGGACGCGCTGCCGTGGACGATGATCGGGCCGCCTTCGGTCCGCTTCAGCTCGGCGACCTCGTCGAGGGACCGCAGGATCGTGGTCTCGCCCCAGTTCGAGACGAGGTCGTCGTCGGTGAGGGTGGTGGAGACGACGTACTTCGGCATCTCCTTGTAGCCGGCGAAGTCCGCCATGTCCGGCCACACGGGGCTGAACGCCTCGTAACTCGTCCGGCCCAGCAGCATCGCCGAGGCCTCCTCCTGCTCCCGTCCCTTGATCTCGAACGCCTCGGGGAGGAACTCGACGTCCTTGAAGGTCCACCCGGAGTTCCGGTAACCGGGCTCGCCGCCGGGGGCCTCGACGACACCGTCGAGCGAGACGAAGGCGGTGGTGATCAGGGTGCGCATCTGGGTTCCTCGTTCCGTGGGGCGGGGTGGGGCGTGGTGCGGTGCGACCGGCGTACGCGGTGGTCTTTTGATCTTTGGACCGTCGTGAGGACAGAAAATCATCGGCCACTGACATCCGCGCCGTATGTGGCCCTGATCGGACGCCCGCCGCCTACGGCCCCTCCCCCTACACCGCGTCCGCCACGAGACGCGCCGCCAGGATCACGATCAGCGTGCTCGACGCCAGCGCCGTGGCGACGCGGCCGCGCGGGCCCGAGAGGGTGCGGCCGAGGAGGGTGCCGCCGGTGGCGAGGAAGAGTTGCCAGGTCGCGGAGGCGGCGAAGGCCGCCAGGACGAAGACGGTGCGGGTCGGCGTGGTGGACGGGGCGGCGGGGCCCGTGGCGAGGACGAGGGCGGCGAAGTAGATCACCGTCATCGGGTTGAGGAGCGTGATGCCCAGGAAGGTGAGGTACGCGCGGAGCGGGCTCGTCGCGCCGGGGCCGGGGGCGATCCGCGGGGCGCCGCGGTAGGTCCGTACGGCTGTCCAGGCTCCCCGGACGGCGAGGGCCACCAGGACCGCCGCCGACACCCACCGCATCGGGGTCATCACCGGGGTGAGCAGCGGGACCAGGGCCGAGCCGCCCGCGACCGCCACGAGGGCGTAGACGCCGTCGGCGGTGGCGACGCCGAGGGGCTGTCCGGTGGATCAGGGTCGGAAAGGCCGGGGCGTCTGGTGCGGTGCATGGCAAGGCGCTGGAGTGTCTTAATAGCGGAGCTATTCAGGCATTTCGGCAACGCGGCCAGGTGCCGTGCCAGGCGTCACGGCCCCGGCCAAGATCCGCCGGACAGCCCCTAAGGCCGCGCCCGCGCCCGTACGCCAGCCGGAACGGGCTGTGAGGGCGACGAGCAGGGCGCCGACCGCGCCGACGGGGATGGCGATGCCGAAGCCGGCGAGCAGGCCGGCCAGTGCCGCCGCGGTCACGCGACGGTGGGGGTCGTTCCCGCCGGGTCGTCGGTGGTCCGCTGCTGTCGGCGGTAGGCCGAGCCGTCGTTCGTACGGGAGAGCTGGCCGCCGGTGATCAGATAGCGGCGCAGGGCCGGGAAGTCGTCGTGCACGGTCTTCAGGGCCTCGTTGACCTCGCGCTCCGTGTAGGCGCGGTCGGTCTCGAAGAGCGTGGCGGCGAGATGGTCGAGCAGCGCGGCGCGGCGGGCGGGCTTGCGCGGGATGGCCTTCAGCCGGCCGTCGGGCGCGAAGAGGTCGGCGGTGGCAGCCGCGGAGGCGGCGGGCGCGGCCGGGCCTGCGGAGGAATCAGCGGGGGAATCGGTGGACATGGGGTCACCCTGAAGTCGAACGGCCCGGCTCCGCAACACAATTACCCCGGCGGCCACCCGGGCGGCAACCACGGCGGCTACCCGGGCGGCGGGACCACCACTTCCACCGCCTCGTCGATCCTCGTCGTGACCGAGGTCAGGCCCGTCTCCTGGAGGATCGGCAGCGTCTTCCGCGCGAACATCCGGTACGCCTCCTCCGAGTCCCAGAAGTCGATCACCCGCCAGCCGCCCGCGCCGTCCGGGCCCGCCGCATGGGCGAGGAAGCCCGGGGTCGGGAACCACGGCGCTCCGGTGATCTTGTCGAAGGTGTGGCGGTAGCCCTCCTCGTCGACGCCGGGGAATTCGAGGGTGACGATCACGGCCATGGTGCGCTCCTGCACTGCGATGCGTTGCCAGGCGTTCGGGACCGATACGGGGTCGGTACGGGGGTCGGAACGGGGTCGGTGCGGGTCGGGGGCAGAGGGGATCAGCGGGGTCCCGGCGCCACCAGCACAGCACCGGCGCCCCCGCCTCGCACCACGGCAGAGCCGAACGGACTACCCCCGCCGCCCTACCTCCCCAGCCCGGACGGAACCCGCTCCGCCACCTCCCCCGCCTTCGACAGCAGCCTCGGCCGGACGCGCACCCCCTCCGGGAAGGGGTGGTCACCCGCCGCGAAGGAGTAATCGTCGTTCCACTCCCCCATTCCGCTCCACGGATACGCCGGCTCGAAGACGACCCGCGCGCCGACGCCGGGGGCGAGGATCTCCCACCGGCCCGCTTCGAAGTCCATCGGGAGCTTCTGGACGACGGTCGCGCCGGGGCCGAGCTCGTGCTCGGCGGACACCCACCCCAACTGGGCCACGATCGAGCGGTGTTCGGTGGCCAGACCCACCACCCGATCGCCGAAGGCTGACGGGTAGACGACATAGGCGAGTTGGGAGGAGTCCGACACGACGTCGGCCAGGGGCCGTTCCGCGCCGGCCGTGCGCCACGCGTACTGCACGGCGTCCTTGAAGGTGACCACGGTGGTGCCGGGCGGGGCGAGTTCGTCGACGCGGGCCCGGAACACCTCCTGGGTGACGACGACCTGGGCGCCGCTGTCCTCGATCACCCGGCGCAGCCGCTCGCCGGAGCGTTCCGGGGAGAGCGGGACGTACGCCCCGCCGGACAGCACCACCCCCCACGTGCCGATCGCCAGTTCGAGCGCGGGTTCGAGGCAGATCCCGACCCGCTGATTGGCGACCACGCCGAGGGTGCGCAGATACGCGGCGAGAACCGCGGCCCCCTCGTGGAGTTCGCGGAAGGTCAGATGGTCGCCGCCGAAGACGACCGCGGTCTCGTCGGGGCGCGACGCCACCTGGGCGCGCAGCATTCGGTCGAGCGTGCCGGGCATGAGGTGTCCTCTCGTGGGGAGGAAGCGTCGAGCCCCGGCCCGTCCGGGGGGAGGTGGACGGACCAGGGCTCGACGCCCCGTCGGGAATCGACGGTCGGGGAAACAGCGGTCGGGAAACGGCGGCGGGGAGACAGCGGACGGCGGAAACGACGGCCGGCGGTCGGCGACCGACAGCCGCCACCGCCAACCACCTGCCCCTCAGCGGTAGATGAGCAGTTCCTGCTCCGTCGCCCCGGTCAGCTCGTACCGGGTACGCACCAGCGGCCGGCCCGAGTAGATACGGATCAGCGTCGCCGCGTCCCCGCTGAAGCGGGCCGGGGGCCGCCCTTCGATGGCGTTGCCGAGCGCCACCTCGCCGGGCCGGTCCGCGAGCGCGCAGACCAGTCGCGGGGTCTCCCGCTTGCGGCTGGTCACCGACAGCAGCGGGAGGGCCAGGTCGAGTGCCTGGCCGCAGTACGCGCCGGGTTCGCCGAACGCCTCCCGTACGTCCCCCGCGTGCACCCACTCCCCGAGGGCGACCGCGTCGAGCCGGCCGTCCTCGCGGGCGGCGATGACCGGTCCGGCCTCGGTCATGCCGCGTTCCAGTTCGTCGAGGACCCGGCCGAGCGGCCAGTCCTCGCGTTCCGCAACGTCGTAGGCGTTGGCTTCGGGCAGGAACACGCCCTCCTCCAGCCGGTCCTCGACGATACGGACGAGCGCCGCCGCGCAGTGGGCGAGCACCTGCCGGGCGGTCCAGCCGGGGCAGGCGGTGCGGTTGGCGTACGCGGACTCGGGCGTACGGCGCAGCAACGGCATCAGCAGGTCGCGTTCCGTCCTCAGCAGACGGTCCGGGAGCCAGGGGTCACGGTCGTGACCGACCTCGTCGTCGGCGACGCCGGGGGCGGCCGGGTCCACGAGGACCCGGAGGCCGGCGGCGTCGGAACAGTCGCTGGGCATCGGATCAGTAGCGGTAGTGGTCCGACTTGTACGGGCCCTCGACCGGAACGCCGATGTAGTCGGCCTGCTCCGGGCGCAGGGTCGTCAGCCGTACCCCGAGGGCGTCGAGGTGCAGGCGGGCGACCTTCTCGTCCAGGTGCTTGGGCAGCGTGTAGACGCCGACCGGGTACTCGGACGTCTTCGTGAAGAGTTCGATCTGGGCCAGGGTCTGGTCCGCGAAGGAGTTCGACATCACGAAGGAGGGGTGGCCGGTGGCGTTGCCGAGGTTCAGGAGCCGGCCCTCGGACAGGACGATGACGACCTTGCCGTCCTCGAAGGTCCAGGTGTGGACCTGCGGCTTGACCTCGTCCTTCACGATCCCGGGGATCCTGGCGAGCCCCGCCATGTCGATCTCGTTGTCGAAGTGGCCGATGTTGCCGACGATCGCCTGGTGCTTCATCCGGGCGATGTCGGACGCCATGATGATGTCCTTGTTGCCCGTGGTGGTGATGAAGATGTCCGCGGTCTCGACCACGTCCTCCAGGGTCGCGACCTGGTAGCCGTCCATCGCCGCCTGGAGCGCGCAGATCGGGTCGATCTCGGTGACGATGACCCGGGCGCCCTGGCCGCGCAGCGACTCCGCGCTTCCCTTGCCGACGTCGCCGTAGCCGCAGACCACGGCGGTCTTGCCGCCGATCAGGACGTCCGTCGCCCGGTTGATGCCGTCGATGAGGGAGTGGCGGCAACCGTACTTGTTGTCGAACTTCGACTTCGTCACGGCGTCGTTCACGTTGATCGCGGGGAAGAGCAGCGCCCCGTCGCGGTGCATCTCGTACAGACGGTGGACACCGGTGGTGGTCTCCTCCGTCACGCCGCGGATGCCGTCGGCGATCTTCGCCCAGTCGAGGCCGGTGTCGCGCAGCAGCTCCAGGATGACCCGGAACTCGTCGTTGTCGGCGGTGGCCGGGTCGGGCACGGCGCCCGCCTTCTGGTATTCCACACCCTTGTGGACAAGGAGGGTGGCGTCACCGCCGTCGTCCAGGATCATGTTGGGGCCGTCGGCGTCGGGCCAGGTCAGCGCCTGCTCCGTACACCACCAGTACTCCTCCAGGGTCTCGCCCTTCCAGGCGAAGACCGGGATGCCGGCGGCGGCGATCGCGGCGGCGGCGTGGTCCTGGGTCGAGTAGATGTTGCAGGAGACCCAGCGGACCTCGGCGCCGAGCGCCACCAGCGTCTCGATCAGGACGGCGGTCTGCACGGTCATGTGCAGCGAGCCGGTGATCCGGGCGCCCGCCAGCGGCTGACGCTCGGCGTACTCCCGGCGGATCGACATCAGGCCGGGCATCTCGTGCTCGGCGAGCGTGATCTCCTTGCGGCCGAACGCGGCCAGGGAGATGTCGGCGACCTTGTAGTCGGTGAACGCCGTGTCAGACATGGACGAAGCTCCTTGACGCTTGTGACGCTTGAGACGTTTGGACGGTGCGGTGGATTTCGAGGGCCGCGGTGGACTTGTTGAGGGTGATGTAGTGCAGGCCGGGCGCGCCCTCGGCGAGGAGCCTCAGGCTCATCCGGGTCGCGTGGTCGACGCCGACGCGGTACGCGGTGTCCGGGTCGTCCTTCGCCGCCTCCAGGCGATGCGCCAGGTCCTCGGGGAAGGCGGCGTCGGAGAGTTCGGCGAAGCGCCGGATCTGCCGTACGTCGGTGGCCGGCATGATCTCCGGGATGATCGGGGTGTCGCAGCCGGCCGCGGCGACCCGGTCGCGCAGCCGGAGGTAGTCCTCCGGGTCGAAGAACATCTGGGTGATCGCGTAGTCCGCCCCGGCCCGGCACTTGGCGACGAAGTGCCGGATGTCGCTCTCCCAGTCGGGCGAGCGGGGATGCCGTTCCGGGAAGGCCGCCACGCCGATCCGGAAGTCTCCCAACGACCTTACGAGTTCCACGAGTTCGTAGGCGTACGTGAAGCCGTCCGGGTGCGGGTGCCACGCGCCGCGCGGGTCGCCCGGCGGATCGCCGCGCAGGATCAGCACATCGCGGATCCCGGCATCCGCGTACCGGCCGATGATCGCCCGCAGTTCGGTGACCGTGTGGCCGACGGCGGTCAGATGGGCGACCGGCCGCAGGGTGGTCTCGGCGCCGATCCGCTCGGTGATGGAGACGGTACGGTCGCGCGAGGAGCCGCCCGCGCCGTACGTCACGGAGACGAAGTCCGGCGCGAGGGCCTCCACCCGCCGGATGGCGTTCCACAGGGCCCGCTCGCCCTTGTCGGTCTTCGGCGGGAAGAACTCGAAGGAGAAGGTGGGGCGTTCGGCCGAGGGGAGCGGAATCCCCGACCTTGAGCCGGGGGCAGGGCCGGAGCCGGGGCCGAAGCCGGGGCCGGGACCAGGTCCTTGGGTCATCGTCGTCCTCCCGCGTTGAAGTAACTCGCCTCCGGGTGATGGACGATGAGCGCGTCCGTGGACTGTTCGGGGTGCAGCTGGAACTCCTCCGACAGCTCGACCCCGATCCGCTCGGGCCGCAGCAGCGCGGCGATCTTCGCGCGGTCCTCCAGGTCCGGGCAGGCGGGGTAGCCGAGCGAGTAGCGGCAGCCCTGGTACTCGGTGCGCAGCATCCCGTCGAGGCCGGCCGGATCGGCGCCCGCGATACCCCACTCGGAGCGGACCCGGGCGTGCCAGTACTCGGCCAGGGCCTCGGCCAACTGCACGGACAGACCGTGGAGTTCGAGGTAGTTACGGTAGGAGTCGGCGGCGAACAGCTTCGCCGTCTCCTCCCCGATCCGCGAGCCGACCGTCACGACCTGCATGGCCAGGACGTCGATCTCGTCGGAGTCCTCGTGCCGGAAGAAGTCGGACAGACAAAGGCGGCGGCCCCGCTGTTGGCGGGGGAAGGAGAAGCGGGTCCGCTCGCCTCCGTCCTCGTCCAGGACGATCAGCACGTCGCCCTTGGACACACAGGGGAAGTAGCCGTAGACCACGGCCGCTTCGAGAAGCCGGTCGGTCTGCAACCGGTCCAGCCAGCCGCGCAGCCTCGGCCGGCCCTCCGACTCGATCAGCTCCTTGTCCTTCAGCCCCCACTGGCCCTTGAACAGGGCGTTCTCGTCGAGCCAGGGCGCGTAGTCGACCAGCGGGATGCCCTTGACGACCTTGGTGCCGAGGAACGGCGGTTCGGGTACGGGCAGATCGGTGGCCACGTCGCTGCGTCCGGCCGGCTCCGGCTCCCGTACGTCCAGCAGGGCCGCGACCGGGTCGGTCGCCGAGGTCTCGGACCGCTCGGGGAGCCGGGGGACCCGTCGCTGCTTCAGCTCGGGGAGTACGGCTCCGGGGACGCCCCGCTTCACCGCCATGAGCGCGTCCATCAGCCGCAGGCCCTCGAAGGCGTCGCGGGCGTAGCGGACCTCGCCCTGGTAGATCTCGTGGAGGTCCTGCTCGACGTACGCCCTGGTCAGCGCGGCACCACCGAGGATCACCGGGAAGTCGGCGGCCATCCCCCGGCCGTTCAGCTCCTCCAGGTTCTCCTTCATGATCACGGTGGACTTCACCAGGAGACCGGACATGCCGATCACATCGGCCCGGTGCTCCTCGGCCGCCTGGAGGATCGCCGAGACCGGCTGCTTGATGCCGATGTTCACGACGTTGTAGCCGTTGTTGGACAGGATGATGTCGACGAGGTTCTTGCCGATGTCGTGGACGTCACCGCGCACCGTGGCCAGGACGATCGTCCCCTTGCCGGCCGCGTCCGCCTTCTCCATGTGCGGCTCCAGATAGGCCACCGCGGTCTTCATGACCTCGGCGGACTGGAGCACGAACGGCAGCTGCATCTTTCCGGATCCGAAGAGTTCGCCGACCGTCTTCATGCCGTCGAGCAGCGTCTCGTTGACGATGTCGAGCGCGGGCCGGGAGGTCAGGGCCTCGTCGAGATCGGTCTCCAGGCCGTTCTTCTCGCCGTCGATGATCCGCCGCTTCAGCCGCTCTTCCAACGGCAGCGCCAGCAACTCTTCCGCCTTGCCGGCCTTCAGCGACTTCGTCGTCGCGCCCTCGAAGAGTTCGAGGAGCCGCTGGAGCGGGTCGTAGGCCGGCTCGTCCCCCTGCTGGGGCCGCCTCCGGTCGTAGATCAGATCGAGCGCGACCTCGACCTGTTCCGGCTCCAGCCGGGCGATCGGCAGGATCTTCGACGCGTGCACGATCGCCGAGTCCAGGCCCGCCTTGACGCACTCGTCCAGGAAGACCGAGTTGAGCACGAGTCGCGCGGCCGGGTTGAGCCCGAAGGAGATGTTGGACAGGCCGAGGGTGGTCTGGACGTCGGGGTGGCGCCGCTTGAGCTCCCGGATCGCCTCGATCGTGGCGATGCCGTCCTTCCGCGACTCCTCCTGCCCGGTGCAGATCGTGAAGGTCAGGGTGTCGATGAGGATGTCCGACTCACGGATCCCCCAGTTGCCGGTCAGATCCGCGATCAGCCGCTCGGCGATGGCGACCTTGTGCTCGACGGTGCGGGCCTGGCCCTCCTCGTCGATGGTCAGCGCCATCAGCGCGGCACCGTGCTCCCGCGCCAGTCCCGCGACCCGGGCGAACCGCGACTCCGGCCCGTCCCCGTCCTCGTAGTTGACGGAGTTGACGACCGCCCGGCCGCCCAGCTTCTCCAGGCCGGCCCGCAGCACCGGAACCTCGGTGGAGTCCAGCACGATCGGAAGCGTGGAGGCGGTCGCGAAGCGACCCGCCAACTCCTCCATGTCGGCGACGCCGTCCCGCCCGACGTAGTCCACGCACAGATCGAGCATGTGCGCGCCCTCGCGGATCTGGTCCCGGGCCATCTCCACACAGTCGTCCCAGCGGCCTTCCAGCATGGCCTCGCGGAACTTCTTCGACCCGTTGGCGTTGGTCCGCTCGCCGATCGCGAGGTACGAGGTGTCCTGCCGGAACGGCACGTGGCCGTACAGCGACGAAGCGCCCGGCTCCGCCACCGGCGTCCGGTCCGGCACCTCGGCGCCCCGGACCCGCTCGACGACCCGGCCGAGGTGCTCGGGAGTCGTACCGCAGCAGCCGCCGACCAGCGCGGCGCCGAAGTCGCGGACGAACCCCTCGTGCGCGTCGGCCAGTTGGGCGGGCGCCAGCGGATAGTGGGCGCCGTCCTTCGTCAGCACCGGCAGACCCGCGTTCGGCATCACCGACAGCGGAACCCGCGCGTGCCGCGCCAGATAGCGCAGGTGCTCGCTCATCTCGGCGGGCCCGGTGGCGCAGTTGAGGCCGATCATGTCGATGCCGAGGGGTTCGAGCGCCGTCAGGGCCGCGCCGATCTCGGAACCGAGCAGCATCGTGCCGGTCGTCTCCACCGTCACCTGCACGATCAGCGGCAGGTCCAGGCCGAGGGAGTCCAGGGCCCGGCGGGCACCGACGACCGCCGCCTTCGTCTGGAGCAGATCCTGCGAGGTCTCCACGAGCAGGGCGTCCGCCCCGCCCGTCAGCAGCCCCTCCGCGTTGCTCCGGTACGCGTCCCGCAGCGGCTCGTACGTCACATGCCCGAGCGTCGGCAGCTTGGTGCCCGGCCCCATCGAGCCGAGGACCCAGCGCGGCCGGCCGTCCTTCGCCGTGTACGCGTCGGCGGCCTCGCGGGCGATCCGCGCCCCGGCCTCGCTCAGCTCCCCCACCCGGTGCTCGACGCCGTATTCGGCGAGCGCGGCCAGGTTGGCGCCGAACGTGTTGGTCTCGACGCAGTCCACACCCACCGCGAAGTACGCGTCGTGGACCGAGCGCACGATGTCCGGCCGGGTGAGGTTGAGGATCTCGTTGCAGCCCTCGAGTTCCATGAAGTCGTCGAGGGTCGGGTCGGCGGCCTGGAGCATGGTGCCCATCGCTCCGTCGGCCACCAGGACCCGGGTACCGATCTCGTCCCGCATCGGACGTCTGCCCCGCGCGCGTACGGACTTCCCGTCACCGCCCGGCCCATGCCCGCCCTGCTCCTGACCGCTCATGACAGCCCCCTCACCACAGCCCGTTGGGCGGCCCGGACGGCAGCCCTCACGACAGCCCTCACGACAGCCCCCTCAGATGAGTGACCAGGGTGGCGGTGCAGCCCACCCCGTATGTGCTCCTGATCCGCTCCAGGAGCGGGTCCCGCCCGAGCCGGTACTCCTGGGTGCCCACCGAGTCGAGCACCGTCGCCGCGATCGCGCAGCCCAGCTGCGCCGCGCAGTGCTCCGGCACGCCCCACAGCGTCGCGGCCAGGAACCCGGCCCGGAAGGCGTCCCCGACTCCCGTCGGATCCACCGCCTCGGCCACCCGCACGGCCGGCACCGCGAGCGTGGTCCGGCTCTCCCCCCGGACCCTCACCCCGTCCGCGCCGTGCGTGGTGACCCAGGTGCCGACGCGCCGCAGCACCTCCGCCTCGTCCCAGCCGGCCTTCTCCATCAGGAGCGCCGTCTCGTACTCGTTGGTGAACAGGAACCGCGCCCCGTCCACCAGCTCCCGCACCTGACCGCCGTCCAGCCGCGCCAGCTGCTGCGACGGATCAGCGGCGAAAGCGATGCCCAGCTCACGGCAGGCGCGGGTGTGCCGCAGCATGGCCTCGGGGTCGTCCGGCGAGACCAGGACGAGCGAAAGCCGCCCGGCCCGGGCCAGCACCTCGCGCAGGTCGATCTCCCGCGCCTCGCTCATCGCCCCGGCGTAGAACGTGGCGATCTGGTTCTGCGCCTCGTCCGTCGTACAGACGAACCGGGCGGTGTGGAGCGACTCGCTGACGCGCACCGAGTCGGTGTCCACACCGTGGTCCTTCAGCCACACCCGGTAGGGCTCGAAGTCGGCGCCGACCGCGCCCACGAGAATGGGACGCAGGCCGAGCACACCGAGCCCGAAGGCGATGTTCGCCGCCACTCCCCCGCGCCTGACCTCCAGGTTGTCGGCAAGGAACGACAGGGACACCTGCTCCAGCCGGTCGGCGATCAGCTGTTCGCTGAACCGGCCGGGGAAGGTCATCAGGTGGTCGGTCGCGATGGATCCGGTGACAGCGATACGCATCTCTTCCAGGCCCCCCTCAGATTCCCGCGGCGCGCTTGAGCTGCTCCACCCGGTCGGTGCGCTCCCAGGTGAAGTCCGCCAGCTCCCGGCCGAAGTGCCCGTACGCCGCCGTGGCCGCGTAGATCGGACGCTTCAGGTCCAGGTCCCGGATGATCGCGGCCGGCCGCAGGTCGAACACCGCGGAGACGGCCTCCTGGATCCGCTCGTCCGGCAGGACACCGGTGCCGAAGGTCTCCACGAACAGACCCACCGGCTCGGCCTTGCCGATCGCGTACGCGACCTGCGCCTCGCAGCGCTTGGCGAGCCCGGCGGCCACCACGTTCTTGGCGACCCAGCGCATCGCGTACGCCGCCGACCGGTCGACCTTCGACGGGTCCTTGCCGGAGAAGGCTCCGCCACCGTGCCGGGCCATGCCGCCGTAGGTGTCGATGATGATCTTCCGGCCGGTCAGGCCGGCGTCGCCCATCGGCCCGCCGATCTCGAAACGGCCGGTCGGGTTGACCAGCAGCCGGTAACCGTCGGACTCCAGCGTCACGCCCTCCTCGACCAGCTCCTTGAGGACGTGCTCCACGACGTGCTCGCGCACGTCCGGGGTCAGCAGACCCTCGACGGAGATGTCGGAGGCGTGCTGCGAGGAGACGACGACCGTGTCCAGGCGGACCGGGGTGTCGCCGTCGTACTCGATGGTGACCTGCGTCTTGCCGTCCGGCCGCAGGTAGGGGACGGTGCCGTTCTTGCGGACCTCCGTCAGCCGGCGCGACAGCCGGTGCGCGAGGGCGATCGGCAGCGGCATCAGCTCGGCGGTGTCGTCGCAGGCGTAGCCGAACATCAGGCCCTGGTCGCCGGCGCCCTGCGCGGACAGCTCGGCGTCCTCGCCGTCCACCCGGACCTCGTGCGCGGTGTCCACACCCTGCGCGATGTCCGGCGACTGCGCGCCGATCGACACCGACACACCACAGGAGGCGCCGTCGAAGCCCTTCGCGGAGGAGTCGTAGCCGATGTCGAGGACCGCCTCGCGCACCAGCGTCGCGATGTCGGCGTACGCGGAGGTGGTGACCTCGCCCGCGATGTGCACCTGACCGGTGGTGATCAGGGTCTCCACGGCGACGCGGGAGGAGGGATCCTGGGCGAGCAGCGCGTCCAGGATGGTGTCGCTGATCCGGTCGGCGATCTTGTCGGGGTGGCCCTCGGTCACCGACTCCGAGGTGAACAGGCGGCGGCTCATGCCTCCACCGCCCCGGCGGTGGCGCCGCTGAAGAAGTGCTGCTCGATGGCGGCGAGGGTCCGGATGGAGTCGACCTCCAGGGTCTCCATCTGGATCGCCGTGCCGCTCTCCTGCTCCAGCAGGAAGACGAACTCGACGAAGGACAGGGAGTCGATGAGACGGTTCTCGATCAGGTCGAGGTCGGCCGCGACGTCGTCGCGCTCCGGGTGACGCTCCAGGATCCAGTTCTTCACCGTCTGCAGGCCGTCGGCCATGGTTCTCTCCTTTTACCTACCGCTGGAAGCGGAAGGGGTGGCAGGGGTGGGAGTTACGAGAGTTGCGGGAATCGCGAGAGCTGCGGGAGCCGCAGCGGTCGCGGAAGCCGCGGGAGGGAGGGAAGGGGTGGGCGCGATGATCGGTGCGGCGACCGCGACCGCGTAGTCGACGTCGTGGCTGATGGACACGGTGACCTCGCAGATACCGGCCTCCTGAGCCATCTCCGCCGCCGGTCCGCGCAGCTCCACCAGCGGCCAGCCGCCGTCGGAGCGCCGTACGACGATGTCGGTCCAGGGCAGGAACCGGCCGCGGACGCGCAGCGTCTTGAACGCCGCCTCCTTGGCCGCGATCCGGCCGCACAGGCTCAGCAGGTCGAGCCCGTCGGACGTGCGGCAGTCGGCGAGTTCGCCGGGGGTGAGCATCCGCTCGAAGAACTTCTCCCCGTACTGCGTGAGAAGCCTCCGCACGCGGGTGACGGACACGATGTCCATGCCGAGGTTCGCCCAGCCCAGGCCGCCCGCCGGCGGGGCGACGGGACGGGCCGGCACGTCAGATCACCGGCCCGGCCGCGTCACTCGCGTCGGCACGCATGCGGGCGTTCGCGTCGAGGACCGCTTCGGCCGCGGCCTCCCAGCTGCCGTAGCGGCGGGTCAGCGCCGACAGCCAGCGCTCCAGACCGAAGGCGACACAGCTGGTGAAGGCCGGCCCGCCGGTCGACGCGAGCGCGATGGAGCAGCGCTCGCCGAAGAAGTTCCGGTGCGTGTTGACGGAGGCGATGGCCAGGTCCTCGTACAGGAACTCGTACTTCACCGGCGTGAGCCGCTGGAGCAGCGCCTTCGAACTTCCCTTGTCGAAGAAGGGATCCGTGGCCGCCTCCCGCCGCAGCGGAAGGTCGAGCGCGGTGGCGTAGGCCTGGATGCGGGCGGTGAAGTCCGCGAGATGGGCCTCGGCGTGCTCCTGGCTGCCCATGGCCACGATCTCCCGCATACGGAAGCCGAGTTGGCGCCGCATGCCCTCGTAGTGCGTCTCCTTGCGGAAGCACCACGAGCAGATCGTCACCAGCGTGTCGTCGGCCACCGTCGTGCCCTGGTGGGTGAGGTACACCGCGTAGCAGGACGCCGACGGCAGGCCGAGCTCGGCCGGCTGAAGAGCCTCGGCCGGGAAGGTACCGGACTCGGCGGAGAACGGCGCGGTCGTCCGGCGCTCCAGATCGAGCGGGGCGGCCACGACGGCCTGGTGCGGGAAGTTGTCGTAGTAGTCGAGCCGGGCCAGATCGGCGGCCGGGAGCAGCGGGGGCATGGTCATCGGGCGGGCGCCCGCGGCCACTCCCCAGCCCTCGAAGGTGTCGTCGAGGAGCCGCAGCAGGCGGGACCCCTCCGGGCCGAGCGTGGGCAGGCCCCTGGTCGCCCCGACGTTCTCGGGGGTCGTCACGGTCATGGTCGGTGCACCTCTCGGGGTGGGTTCGCGCACTCGGGACCGGGCTTCAGAGGACGGGAAGGGTGTCGTCCGAGAAGATGCCGGTCTTGAGGAAGAAGGAGAGCGGCTTGCGGATCGCCTTGCGCTCGTGGGCCCGGCGGGCCTCGTCGGCGATCAGCGCGTTGCGCAGTCCGAGCGGGTCGGCGATGCCGGCGTCCTTGTACACGTGCGGGTTGTAGAGCGAGTTGATGCTGTAGACGACGTAGCGCTTGACGTACGCCTCCACCTCGCGGATCCGCTCGGCGCTCACGGCCTCGGTCATCCGCTGGAACAGCAGCGAGACCAGCTCACGGCCGAAGGCGATGTGGCGCGACTCGTCCTGGTGGTGGATCCGGTTGACCTCGCGGATGGTGTGGCACAGGGAAGTGTCCTTGGCCATCCGGGAGTTGTAGTGGTCGACCAGCTCCTCGAAGAAGAGGATGCGGGTGAAGACCAGGAAGTTCTCGACCTCGGGCTCCCAGACCGCGTCGGCGCGCATGCCGGCGCTGCCGTAGATCTTGCTGCCGTAGCGGCGGCAGAACTCCGAGAAGAACCACATGTGTTCGTTCTCTTCGCCGATGAAGTGGTGGAAGAAGTCCGAGGGGACCTCGAAGCCCGGCATGTGGATCCGGCCGATGACCTCGATGAGGAGTTCGCGGATGCCGTGCACGTTGAGGCTGTAGAAGTTGACGGACTCCCACCGCGACAGGCGCTGGAGCGTCTCCTCGTCCAGGGTCTCGAAGTGCTTCGTGCCGTAGACGGTCAGCAGCTCCGGGGTCATCCAGTACTGCTTCTCGTCCAGGGCGTCGGGCCACTGGAAGGTCTGATACGGGTTGTAGTAGTCCTCGACGGAACGCTCGCTCAGGCGCTCCAGGACCTCCATGAACCGGTCGGTGACGGGCAGCGCTGCGGTGGCGCCCATGTTTCATCTCCTCGTGCTGGGATGGACTGGCCGGGGGGCCGGGTCCGGAGGATCCAGGGGTCCGGAGAGGGCCGGGGGCCGGGGTGACGGCGGGGTCCCGGGGTGGGATCCGCGGGGTCGGGTCGGTCGGGTCAGGGGCGGACTTCGTAGACCGCGTTCACCGGGGTCTCGTTCGCCCGGCGCCAGCGGGTGAAGCCGGCCTCCTCCGCGATGGCGCGGAAGGCCTGCTCGCCGGAGTGGTTGCCGAGCGCGTGCGGGCCGCGCTGGGCGACGGCGACGGGCAGGCACATCACGGCCGACAGGGCCATGAACATCCGGGCGGCCGGGGTCTGGGTGTCGATGTCCTCGGGCGAGACGTTCGACTCGACGAGCATCCAGGTGCCGTCGGAATCAAGGGACTTGAGGACGTGCTCGGCGGCGGCCACCGGGTCGCCCATGTCGTGCAGGGCGTTGAAGAAGCAGACCAGGTCGTAGCCGGCGCCCGGGTAGTCGTCGGCCGAGGCCACCTCGAAGACGACCCGGTCGGACAGACCGGCCTCCTCGGCGAGCTGCCGGGCCAGCGAGATCGCCTCTTCGGAGTAGTCGAAGCCGTGGATGGTGGCGTTCGGGAAGGCGCGGGCGATCAGCAGCGTGGTGTGGCCGACCCCGCAGCCCACGTCGGCGACCGTGCCGCCGTTGGTCAGCTTGGTGGTGACATCGCGCAGCGAGGGCAGCCACTCGGCGACCAGCTTGTGCTCGTACGTCGGCTGGAAGAAGGAACCCATGCCGGTGTCGAGGGCCGCGTCGTGCTCGGCCCAGCCGACCCCGTCACCGGTCTTGTACGCCTCGGCCAGCAGGTCCTCGGTGGCGTACAGCGCCTTGAGGGCGGTGAAGAACCCGGCGGCGAACGTCACGGACTTCGCGTCGGCCAGGACGGCGACATGCTCGGCGGGCAGGGTGTACGCCTGCGAGCCGGGGTCCCGCTCCACGTACCCGGCCGACAGCTGGGCGTGCAGCCACTCCTCGATGTACCGCTCGTTCGTGCCGGTGCGGTCCGCCAACTCGGCGGCCGTCAACGGGCCGTGCTCGGCCAGGGCCTTGTAGAGCCCGAGGCGCTCACCGAGCGCGACGGTGACACCGCGTACGGCCGCACCGGCGTCGGTGATGACCTTCTGGTGGAACTCCTGGACGCTCATGCCGCCGAACCCTCCTCGTATGCCGGGACATCGCAGGTGAACAGGAAGGACCGCGGCAGCCGGGGGACGGAGCGGTCCGGGACCGGGTAGGGCCACCGCTCGAAGTGGGCGCCGTCCTCACCCGGCTGCCTGACCTCGCGTACGGCCCAGCCGCAGTCGGCGAGCAGCTGCTCGGGCTCCTCGGTGCCGAAGAGCCACGGATTGCCGTCCTCCTCCAGCGCCTTCATGAAGGAGCGGGCCAGCGGGTTGCTCAAGGCGGCCTTGGAGATGACGTCGCCGAGCAGCACGGAGCCGGGCGCCGCGTGTGCCGACAGCGTCGAGATCAGGGTGCGCACGGCCTGCTCGGGCAGGAAGAACAGCAGTCCCTCCACCACCCACAGAACGGGCTCGTCGCTCTTCCATCCCGCCTCCTTGAGGGGGCCGGTCCAGTCCTGGGTGAGGTCGACCGGGACCGTGATCCGGGTCCGGCCGGCCGGCTGCGGCTCGTCCTTCAGCATGTCCGCCTTGGCGTCGAGCAGGGCCGGGCGGTCGAGTTCGTAGACGGTGACGCCGTCGGGCCAGGGCAGCCGGAAGAACCGGGTGTCCATGCCCGCGGCGAGGAAGACCACCTGGCGGATGCCGCGCTCCTGGACCGTCTTCACGATGGCGCGGTCCAGGTAGGTGGTGCGGATGGCGAGGAACGGAACGGTGCCACCGCCCGCGTAGCGCTCAAGCAGTTCGAAGCCGATCTGGTCGGCGACGGTGCGCGCGTAGGGATCGGCGAACAGCCGGTCCTCGCGCTCGGTCTCCAGGGCGCGCGCTGCGGCGGTCCACTGGGCGGTGCGGGATACGGCCTCCACAGGAGGTCCCCCTTTTCGCTGGTGGGTGGGAGAGGCGGGCGGCCTTGCTCGGTCGCCGCGCTCGATTGCCGTGCTCAAATGCCTTGTTCTGGTGTGCTGTTCAGGCGCCTTGCTCGGGCGCCTTGTGCGGATGCCGTGCTCCGGTGCCGTGCTCCGGTGCCGTGCTCCGGACTGATCCGGAAGACGGCTCCTAGGCGCTCATCGCCGGGCTGCGCCCGCCGGCCGCTTCGGCCCCGGCCCCGGCCCCGGCCTTGCCGGACGCGGGAGCGGCCTCGCCGCCCTCCGGTCCGCATCCGCAGCACCCCGCCGGATCCTCGGCCGCGGACATCGACGACAGATGGCGGACCTCGGCGCCGGCGGGGCGCCGCTGGAAGATGCTGTGCAGGATCATGCTGAACACGGGCGCCCCGTCGGCCCCCACGAACGTGCACCGCGGCTTGACGGTGCCGGTGGTGGGGTTGAACGGCGACGGCGTGGCGCCGAGGATCTCGACGCGTGCCGTGAGGACGTCCCCGGGACGGACCGGCCGCAGATAGCGGACCTCGTCGATACCGGGCGAGCCCATGCACACGCTGTAGGCGAGCAGCCCGTCCACGTACCGGCGCATGAACATCGACTGGGTGTGAAATCCGCTGGCGATCAATCCCCCGAACGGGGAGTCCTCGGCACGCTTGGGGTCCGTGTGGAAGGGCTGCGGGTCGAAGCGCCTGCCGAACTCCAGCACCTCCTCCGCCGTGACGGTAACGCTGCCCAGCTCGTGGACATCGCCGGGCCGGAAGTCCTCGAAGTAGCGCATCCCGCGCCCTCCTTGACCTAGGAGTGGTCGTTTCCTGGCATCACCTAATCTACGAATCAGTCGTTTATTTTGTCAACCCAAAAGAAGCCTCAAGGTCCTTCGGGTTTCCCCGAACTGCCCTTACTTCAGGGCCTGTTCGATGTCAGACCACAGGTCCTCGACGTCCTCGATGCCGACCGACATCCGCACCAGCCCGGCTCCGATGCCTGCCGCCACCAGCGCGTCCGCGTCCAGCTCGCGGTGGGACGTGGACGCGGGATGGGTCACCAGCGACTCCACGCCGCCGAGCGAGAGCGCGAGCCGGGCGACCCGGACCCGCTCGATGAAGGCCCGGCCCGCCTCCCGGCCGCCCGCCAGCTCGAAGGAGAGCAGCCCGCCGCCCCCGGAGAGCACCGCGCGCGCGGTGTCGTACGAGGGATGGCCGGCCAGCCACGGATAGTGGACCGCCACGACGTCGTCGCGGGCCGCGAGCCGCTCGGCGAGCACGGTCGCGTTCGCGCAGTGCTGCCGCATCCGCAGCGGCAGCGTCGGGATCCCGCGCAGCGTCAGCCAGGCGGCGAACGGGTCGGCGCTCGCGCCGAGTTCGACGGTGCGCGGCCACACCGCCCGCCGGAGTGCGTCGTCGGCGAAGACGGCGGCGCCGCCGAGGACGTCCGAGTGCCCGGAGAGGTACTTGGTGGTGGAGTGGACGACGACGTCCGCGCCCAGCTCGATCGGGCGGCACAGCACGGGCGAGGCAAGGGAGTTGTCGACCATGCTGGTGACGCCGAGGCGGCGGGCAGCGGCCAGCAGGCCCGGGAGGTCGGCGACCTGCCCGGTGGGGTTGGCCACGGTCTCCAGGACGAGTAGCTCCGGCCGCCCGCCCGCGTCCACCGCGTTCTCGAACTCCGCCACGCTGTCGCCGGAGATGTAGGTGACGTGAACGCCGAAGCGGGCGGCGAGGTCGGACAGGACCGCGTACGTCCCCCCGTACAGACACCGCTGTGCCACCACCCGGTCCCCCGGCTTCAGCCGCGCGAGCAGCACCCCGCTGATCGCGCCCATGCCGGAGCCGAAGGCGAGAGCGCCGGCGCCGCCCTCCAGGCCGGCGAGCGTGGCCTCCAGGGCCCGTACGGTCGGGTTGCCGCGGCGGCTGTACACGTACTGCCCGTCGGGCCCGCCCATCGCCTCGGCCAGCTCGTCGGCGGAGGCGAACGCGAAGGCCGAGGACTGCACGATCGGCACGGAGAGCGGCGTACCGCCCTGGTCCAGCGGCGGGTGGGAGACGTGGACGGCGCGGGTGGTGATGTCCATGAGCGGTTCCTTCCGAGAGGGGTGAGCGAGAGGGTGGGCAAAGGGTGAGCGAAGGGGCGGACAGGGGACCGTGAGGACCGGCTGTCGACGCCTGCCCGACGGCCGGTCGTGCGGGAGGGGGCACGGGAGGGGAATCCCGGGCGGCGGGAACGCGGGGGCAGGGAGCGCGGGGGCAGGGAGCGCGGGGGCGGCGGGATCGCGCCGGAGAGGGCAGCGGCTCGAACTCCACCGCGGTCGCCAGTGACCGCTCGGGGAGGATGTGCCGGTGAGTACTGCGCTGGCGGAGGCCCTGTCCGTCGTTCTTCTCGTGGTGGTGCTGGCCTGCGCCGTCATCCGCCCGTTCGGCCGGCCGGAGGCGGTCGTCGCCGTCCCCGCCGCCGGTCTCGTCGTCGCCACCGGGGCGATCTCCCTCGACCACGCGGCCGCCGAGGCCGCCCGCCTCGGTCCGGTGATCGGCTTCCTCGCGGCCGTACTGGTCCTTGCCAAACTCTGTGACGACGAAGGGCTGTTCCACGCGTGCGGGGCATGGATGGCCCGCACGGCGGCGGGCCGGCCCCGCCGGCTGCTGGGGCAGGTGTTCGTCCTCGCCTCGGCCATCACCGCGGTGCTCAGTCTGGACGCCACCATCGTGCTGCTGACCCCGGTGGTGTTCGCCACCGCGGCCCGGCTCGGCGCCCGCCCGAAGCCGCACGTCTACGCCTGCACCCATCTGTCGAACACGGCGTCGCTGCTGCTGCCGGTCTCCAACCTGACCAACCTGCTGGCGTTCGCGGCGAGCGGGCTGAGCTTCACCCGGTTCGCCGCCCTGATGACGCTGCCCTGGCTGGTGGCCATCGGGATCGAGTACGTCGTGTTCCGCCGGTTCTTCGCCACCGACCTGGACGCCGGCGCCACGGCCCCGGCCGACGCCGAACCGCCGGAGGTGCCGGTGTTCGCGCTGGTCACGGTGGCGTGCACGCTGGCCGGCTTCGTGGCCGCCTCCGCGTTCGGGATCGATCCCGCCTGGGCGGCGTTCGCGGGCGCCGCCGTGCTCGCCGTACGGGCCCTGGCCCGGCGCCGTACCACTCCCGCGGCCCTCGTCCGCGCCGGCGCGCTGCCATTCCTGGCCTTCGTCCTGGCCCTCGGCATCGTGGTCCGCGCCGTCGTCGACAACGGCCTCGGCACGGCTCTGGGCCGGCTGATCCCCGAGGGCACCGGCCTGGTCGCGCTGCTGGGCATCGCGGCGCTGGCCGCCGTCCTCGCGAACATGATCAACAACCTGCCCGCGGTGCTGGTGCTGCTGCCGCTGACCGCCCCGTCGGGGCCCGGCGCCGTCCTGGCGGTGCTGCTCGGGGTGAACATCGGCCCGAACCTGACCTACGCCGGCTCGCTGGCCACCCTGCTGTGGCGGCGCATCGTGCACGCCCACGACAGCGAGGTGGAGCTGCGGGAGTTCACCCGGCTCGGCCTCTCCGCCGTGCCGGCCGGCCTGCTCGGCGCGGTCCTGGCACTCTGGGTGGCGCTGAACGCGATCCCGGGAGGCTGACCGCGTGACCGTGCTGGTCTGGATCGTCGAGGGCACCTGGCCCGCCTGCGTGGACGCCGTCCGCGCGCACGCGCCCGACGGCGCGGACATCACGCTGCTGCACGTCACCCCGGCCGACGTTCCCGGCGCGGCGCACGGCGCGTTCGCCGGGCTGCTCGGCCGGGGCCACGGCGCGCACGATCCCGGCACGCGGCTGGAGCAGCTGGCCGCCGCCTTCGCCGACCGGCTGCTCTCCGACGCCGCGGAGCGGCTGGGACGCCCCTGCACCCGGCGGGAGCTCACCGGTCGCGTCGAACGGGAAGTGGTCACCGCGGCCGAGGGCGCCGACCTGCTCGTCCTCGCCCGCGACGGCGACCGTACCCACCTCGGGCCGCACAGCCTCGGCCCCGCCGGACGCTTCATCGTCGACCACGCCCCCTGCCCCGTTCTGCTGGTCTGGCCGGAGATCGCGCCCGGCATCGCCACGGTCCCGCCGCCGTTGCCCCCGCCGTCCCCGCCGCCCCCGCATCAGTAGCTCTGCGGGACGCGGGGGCCGGGGGCGGTTCTGGCATATGCCCGCATGTCAGGCATATGCCCGTACGGGAAGCGCGCCCGTACAGGAAGCCGGTGCGCGCACACGTCCGTAAGACCGGATACGTAAAAGAAGGGCCGCCCGAAGTCCGGGGAGGAACATCGGGCGGCCCAGGGGAGGAGAGGTCAGACGCCGACCTTGTCACCCTGCGGGGCGGCGTCGGCCGGGGCCGAGGCCGCGGCGGCCAGGGCCTTGTCGCCCTTCATGACCAGGAGCGTGATCACACCGCCGACGGCGGCGATGATCGCGGCGCCGATGAAGGCGGCCGAGAAGCCCTCGGTCAGCTTCGGCAGGTTGTGGATCTCGGCGGCACCCTGCGACATGGCGACCGCGGTGAGGGCGGCGAGGCCGAGGCCGGAGCCGACGTTGTAGGTGGTGTTGACGATGCCGGAGGCGAGACCGGCCTGCTCCTGCGGAGCGTGGGCCATCGCGGACATCATCGTCGGGATGTAGGCGAGGGACATGCCGAGCGCGGCGACGAGCGAGGCCGGCAGGACGTCGACCAGGAAGGTGCCGGTGGGCTCGGCCACCGACAGCCAGACCAGACCGGCGGCCAGGACCAGCAGACCGATGCCGATGAGCGGCTTCGCGCCGACCTTCGCCATGAGACGGGCGGTGATGGCCGTCATGAAGATCATGAGGAGCACGGTCATCGGGAGCAACGCGGCGCCGGAGGCGAACGCCCCGTAGCCGAGGACCTGCTGGAGGTAGAGGTTCAGGAAGTACCACATCGGGATCCAGGCGGCGCCGAGCAGCGTCATGGCCAGGTTGGCCGAGCCGAGGCGCGGGACCCGCCAGACGCTGAGCGGCATGAGCGGCTCGCGCAGGGCCTTTTGGATCACGAAGAACAGGATGAGCAGGACGACGGCGCCGGCCAGCTCCAGGATGGTGGTGGTCGAGCCCCAGCCGACCTCGGGGGCGCGGACGACGGCGAACACGGCGAGCGCGAGGCCGGCGGTCACGGCGATGGCGCCGAGGATGTCGACGGAGCCGCGGCGGGCGTCGACGTTCGGGAGGATCTTGGTGGCGGCGAGGGTGGCCAGGCCGATCGGGACGTAGATGATGAAGCACCACTGCCAGGCGGCCCACTCGGTGAAGACACCGCCGAGGAACACACCCGCGGTACCGCCGGCCGGGGCCGCGGCGCCGTAGAGGGCCATCGCCTTGCCCAGCTCACGCGGGTCGTGCATGAACAGCATCATGAGCAGGGTCATCGCGGACGGCGCGATGAGCGCGCCACCGACACCCTGGATGGCGCGGCCGGCGATCTCGACCCAGGCCGTCTGCGCGGCGGCGGCGACGACCGAACCGGCGATCATGACGGCCCAGCCGGACACGAAGATCTTCCGGGCTCCGACAAGGTCGGAGAGGCGTCCGCCGAGGAGCAGCAGACCGCCGAAGACGATCACGTAGGCGTTGAAGACCCACTGCAACTCGCTCTGCGAGAAGCCGAGGTCCTTCTGCATTTCCGGAAGTGCGACGCCAATGATTGACGTGTCCATGATAACCATGAACTGTGCGGCGGCGAGCACGACAAGTGCCCACCAGCGCCGGGGATTGACGGTTGACATTGCCCTGACCCTTCGCTCGCTATCGATGTTCGGAGACGGTGACAGATACCCCTGGAGTTACCTCTGGGGATACCCCTGGGGGGTACCTGTGCGCTGCACCGTAGCATACCCATGGGGGGTATGTAAGAGAGCGGTAAGGCCCCGACCGCGACCTCGGCAAGAGTCACGGTCACGTCGCGGTCACAACCTGGTCGCGACCTGATCAAGCCCTGGTTTCACGGGACTTGGGACGGCGCGGGGCGAGGGGCATACCGGGCACGGGCACGGTCTCGACGCGGGCGCGAAGAAGGGCGCGCGCCCGCACGCCCGACGTACGCGCGAGGGCGGGAGAATGCCCGTATGACCGCCGAGCTGACGCCCCGCGAGGAGCAGGATCTCCTCGCCCGCTGGACCTCCACCCTGCTCGCCGCCCGGGCCGGCCGCGAGGGCCCGGACCCTCTCCCGTACGGCCGGAATCTGCTGGCCCGCTGGACCGAGCCGCAGCGCCGCTACCACACCGTCGCCCACCTGCGGGCGGTCCTCGACCGCATCGACGAACTCGCCGATCAGGGCGGTGGGGGCGGGGAGTTGGAGCTGGTGCGACTGGCCGCGTGGTTCCACGACGCGGTCTACCGGCCGGACCGTTCGGAGAACGAGGAGCGCTCGGCGGCCCTGGCCGAAAAGGCCCTCGCCGAGGCGGGCCTGACCTCCCACGAGGTCGCCGAGGTCGCCCGCCTCGTCCGCCTCACCACCCTCCACGACCCGGCCCCCGGCGACCTCGACGGCGAGACCCTGTGCGACGCCGACCTCGCGATCCTGGCCACCGGGACAGATACCTATACGGGGTATACGGCGGCGGTCCGTGAGGAGTACGCCTTCGTCCCGGACCCCGACTTCCGCGAGGGCCGCGCCGCCGTACTCCGGCACCTCCTCGCCCTGCCCCGCCTCTTCCGCACCCCCTACGGGGCGGCGGCCTGGGAGGCGCGGGCGCGCGCCAACATGGAACGCGAACTGAAGGAACTGATGGGGACGGCGGGGATGGAGGGGACGGAGGGCTGAGGAAGATCGCGGCCATGGGGGGCATGGGGGCCACGAGACCTCGGGTACGCCTCAGCGCTCCCGCACCCTCGCCCACCACCAGTCGGGCAGCCAGTCGCCCGCCGGCCGGGGCTCGGGCAGCGTCCGGCGCTCGAACTCCTCGTCGATGCGGCCGATCAGCCGCCCCAGATCCCGGCGGGCCCCGGAAGGCAGATGCCGCATGATCTCCTCCAGGGTGTCCCGGGCGGCCTCCACCTCAAGCCCCACGTCGAAGCAGGTCTCCAGATATCGCCCGGCGTGCCGGAAGGCCCGCTCGAACCGGTCGAGCGCCGCGACGACCGCGCCCTGCCACATCCGCTCGTCCTCGACCCGCCGGATCGCCACCCGCGTCAGGGCGGACACTCCTCGCACCCGCTGTACGGGCCCACACGCTCTCGGCCGCCACCTCTCGGCGCGGACGGCCTTCGGCCGCCTACGCGGCATCGCTCCCGGATATCGACATGGCCCGATCATGGCATGGCGGATTCCACGCCAACCACTGGAATACGAAGCGGAGTTCGGGCAGGGCAAGAGGGTGGGGGCGCGGCGCAACGGGCGAGGGCGGGGCAAGCCGGGCGGGGGCGCGGCGGGCCGGGGTGCGCCGGGCGCCGTGGCGGCGGCCGCGCCGCGGTGGGTCAGCGGGTCAGGCCCTTGAGGTGTGCGCGCAGAACGGCGAGGCAGTCGTCCGGGTCAAGGACCTCGGGGTGGAGGACGCCGTTCATGCCGAGGCCGTCGACGAGGGACGCGAGCCTCTCCGTTTCGAGGGCGCGGTCGAGGCCGGGGCGCAGGGTGCCCGCGTCCTCCAGGCGGTCGAGGACCCGGCGTACCAGATCCCGTACGCCCTCGGCGGTCTGCCGGGACAGATCCGCGAGCGACGGGTCGGTGCGGGCGGCGGTGTTGAAGTCAAGGAAGACGGTGACCTCGGCCCGCCTGCGGGCATCGAGCGGCAGCAGTTCGGCCAACAGGTCGGTACAGAGCGCGAGTTGCTGCCGACGGGGGTAGTCGATCAGCTCGCCTATCTCCTCGACCCGGTCGACCAGCCGGGCCGCCACCCGTTCGAGCATCGACCCCATGGCGAACCGCATCAGTTCCTGCTGCCCGGAGAAGTAGTGGCGCAGCGAGCCGATGTTCAGCGCGGCCTCGTCGGCGACGGCGCGCAGCGAGGTGCGCTGGAGACCGTCCCGGACCACGACACGGAACAGCGCGTCGACCACGTGCCGACGACGCGCTTCCGGATCCACCTGCTTGGGCATGCGGCATTTTTATCACGCGCGTGATACAAAGGATTTATCACAGTCGTGATAAAAAGCTGGAGGTCGCTCTCATGGACACGGTTCTCACACTCCTGCTCATCCGGTTCGGCCTGGTCGTCGGCGGTCTCGTCGTCCTCGCCCTGGTGGTCTTCGCCGTCGCCCTCCACCTCAGACGTACGGGCCGGCTCGACGAGGTCCGGCGCCACGCGACCCCCGCTGTGAAGGCGGCCGCGCGCGCCGCCGCCCGTCATCTGGAGAGCCACCGATGATCCCGTTCACCCTCGCGCCCCTCACCCCCCTGCCCCTCGCTTCCCTGCCGTTCGTCTCCGTGCCGCTCACCTCCGTGCCGCTCGCCTCCCGGTCGGCCCAGCTGATGGAGTCCTCGGAATTCCTCCACCACGTCCTCGTGGATCTCGTGCTCAGGACCGGAATCGTCATCGCCGCCGTTGTCGTTCTCGCGCTCGGCATGCGCGCGATGTGGCGCAGGTCGGCGGAACGCCGACACCCGCCCCGGCAACGTCCGTGATCACCCGGGATCTTTCGGCGGTGACCCGCCGCCCGTGACTGCCGGCGGTGGCCGCCGGTGGCGCCCCGTCGAGTGGCCCGGGGTGACGGGGAGCGGGCGGCGAGGCCCGGCCGGCGAGTCACCGCCCGCGGGTCCCCGCCCGTGGGTCACCGCCGGGGGCCGTCGCGCCAGGTCACAGCCGACCGGAGGCCGGCGACACGCGCCACGCCGGCATCCGTATCCCGAGAAAATTCCGCGCGGCGGAATGAACCGCCGCGAACGACGGGTTGCCCGTGTCATGCCGTCTTCCTCCGCCGCGTCACCTCCGCCCGCCGCACGGGCCCGGATGCCCCTCGCCGTCTACATCCTCGGTCTGTCCGTCTTCGCCCTCGGCACCAGCGAGTTCATGCTCTCCGGACTCCTGCCGCCGATCGCCGAGGACATGAACGTCTCCATCCCCCGCGCCGGACTGCTCATCTCCGCCTTCGCCATCGGCATGGTCGTGGGCGCCCCGCTGCTCGCCGTCGCCACCCTGCGGCTGCCGCGCAAGACCACCCTCACCACCTTGATCGGCGTCTTCGGCCTCGGCCAGATCGCCGGCGCGCTCGCGCCGAACTACGCCGTCCTCTTCGCCTCCCGCGTCGTGAGTGCCCTCGCGTGCGCCGGATTCTGGGCGGTCGGCGCCGCCGTCGCCATCGCGATGGTGCCCGTCGGGGCCCGTGCCCGGGCCATGGCCGTCATGATCGGCGGGCTGTCCATCGCCAACGTCATCGGCGTCCCCGCCGGCGCCTTCCTCGGCGAACACCTCGGCTGGCGCGCCGCCTTCTGGGCCGTCGGCATGGCCTCCGCCATCGCTCTTGTGGGTGTCGTCACCCGCATCCCGCGCATACCGCTGCCCGAGAACCGCCCCCGCCTCGCCGGCGAACTGGTCATCTACCGCGACCGCCAGGTCCTGCTCTCCGTCGTCATCACCGCGCTCGCCGCGGGCGGCGTCTTCTGCACCTTCTCCTACCTGGCCCCGCTGCTCACCGACGTCTCCGGCCTCGACAAGGGCTGGGTCTCGGGCGTCCTCGCGCTGTTCGGCATCGGCGCGCTGATCGGTACGTACATCGGCGGCCGGGTCGCCGACGCCCACCTCTTCGGCGTCCTGCTCAGCGGCCTCACCGCCTCCACGCTCTTCCTGGTGGGCCTGGCCCTGTTCGCGAGCAGCTCGGTCGCCACCATCGTGCTGACCTTCCTGCTCGGCGTCTCGGCCTTCTACACGGCGCCCGCGCTCAACGCCCGGATGTTCAACGTGGCCGGCGCCGCCCCCACCCTGGGGGCCGCCACCACCACCGCCGCCTTCAACCTCGGCAACACCAGCGGCCCCTGGCTCGGCGGCGCCGTCATCGACGGCGGCCTCGGCTACGCCTCCCCGGCCTGGGCGGGCGCCGCGATGACCCTCGTCGGCGTCGGCGCCGTCGCCCTCTCCCTGCGCCTGAGCCGTACCCCCGGCACCGCGAGCCGTGTGGTCGCCCGGGGCGAGACCACCACCACCGAGAGCGCGAAGAACACCACCGCCGACTGCGTCTGACGCGGGCCACCACGGCGAACGGGAGCCGGCTCACCGGAGGCGGCTCCCGATTCCCCGGCTCCCCTACGCCCCTACGCCCCTACGGCCGGACCGCCCGACCGGCTCACCTCGGCCCGGTCGCCGCCCCCGCCCCTCCTTCGCCGGGTGTCTCCGGCACAAGCCCGGTGTCCCCGGCACAAGGACAGGGGGCCCGCCGCCATCGGCGAGCCCCCTGTCAGTGGCTCCTCACTTCGTTCAGGCTCCGGTCACCTGCGGGCCCTCTTCGGGAGCGCGGCGGGTGCCGGGGCGTCGTCGTGGTCGTCACCACCGTCGTGGTCGTAACCGTCGCCATGGTCGTAGCCGTCGCCGTAGCCGTGGGGCGGCTTCCCGCCGGGGGTGAGTTCGACTGTGCAGGCGGGGTCGGTCGAACCAGGCGGGCAGTTGCCTCCCGGGTCGACGCTGCTGACATGGTTGGCGACCTTGGGGCTGGCGGGCAGCTCGCTGGTGATGGTGACCGAGTAGCGGATGGTCACCGTGCCACCGACCGGCAGCGGGCCCTGCCAGTGCAGGGTGTCGCCGGTGACGCTCACCGTGCCGGAGGTGGCCGTCGCGTCACCGTTGTACGTGGCGTGCCGCAACACCTCCGACAGGTCGTCCTCGACCCGCATCTCGGTGTAGGGAACCTCACCGGTGTTGCGCACGGTCACCGTGTACTCGACCGTGTCACCGACCGAAGCGGTCTGCGGGGTGGCGGTCTTGGAGATCGTGTGCGTCGGCTCGCTGAGCTTCACCACCCGCGCGGCCACCCACGGCGGCTCGGCCGGCAGCAGTTCGCGCGTGGTGCCGCCGGCCTCGACGACCTCGGCCTGGGCGGCGACCTTGTTCCAGTTCATGTCGCCGTTCTGGAGCGCGGTGTGGTCGGCGCGGGTGACCGGAACCGTCATCTCCCACTCGAAGGTGAGGATCTGGCCG
Organism: Streptomyces sp. NPDC048718; assembly: GCF_043198875.1. Taxonomy (NCBI): domain Bacteria; kingdom Bacillati; phylum Actinomycetota; class Actinomycetes; order Kitasatosporales; family Streptomycetaceae; genus Streptomyces; species Streptomyces sp. NPDC048718. The sequence goes on along the minus strand of NZ_JBICVG010000001.1, from coordinate 162,712 downwards.
GGTTCGAGAACGGTGTCGCCGAAGTCGAAGCGCAGGGACCGGATCAGGGTCCAGTCCGTGACCTCGGAGGCGGGGACGAACGAGGGGTCGACCTGTCCGCCGCACCAGAACGGAGCGGTGCCCCGCGTGGCGTCCATCTCGGGCCGGCAGGGGTCTTCCTTCGTGGAGTAGGTGATGGTGACGGGGGTTCCGGTGGTGTCGATGGGACCGGTGAGCACAGGGGTCCACACGGTGTTGGTGGTGTCGTTGTAACGGCCGTCGGTGACTCCGTGGCTGGTGGGAGTGCCGAGGAGGTCGTAGGCGACGAAATCGGTCAGCTGCCGGTTGCCCTGGTTGCCCAGCCGCACCCGGTAGTCGAACGTTCCGCCGGAGGTGACCGGGGCGACCTGGTCCTCCTGGCCGGGCACCTCCGCCGAGTCCTTCCACTCGCCGTCGTCGCCTCGGACCTGCTTGTAGACGAACATGTCGGCGGCGTCGGCGACCGAGTAGTCGTCGGCGGCGAAGTAGACCTGCTCGGTGGTGTTGCCGTTCCGGTTGATGTCGTACCTGTCGGCGATCCTGTCGTAGCGCGGCACCAGGATGGTCTGCTCGGCGTCGAAGAGCCAGGACAGGTTGCCGAGATAGGTGTCCGGGCTTTGGGGGTCGCCGCCCTTGACGCCGGCGCTCGTCCCGGCCTTCACCTTGCCGCTGATGGTGTACCTGCACGCGAGGGCGCCGAGGTACTCGATGGGCTGGGAGGAGGCGGGGGCCTTCCAGATCACGGCCGTACGCCCGAACTGGTAGTCCGGGGTGACCGTGACGTCGGCGGCGGCCACCTCGGGGCACCTGTTGGCGGTGGCGGGGTCCGCCAGCCGCAGCGAGCCGGGCACGTAGTCCACGTCCGGGGGCAGCAGGTCGAAGAGGTGCGGGAACAGCTGGGAGTTGGTGCCGTTGTTGCGGATGCCCAGGTCCCAGTCGACGACGCCGCCGGGGGCCACCGGCACCTGGTCGTTGACCTTGGTCAGGATCGGGTCGGGCTTGCTCCGGTCCAGAAAGGTCGTCCTGCAGACGGTGTCGGTGAACTCGCCGCCGGTGCCGGAAGCGGCGGCCAGCGTGCCGGTCATGCAGTTCTCGATCTCGGTGGGGTTGCCGCCGGGGATGTCGGAGAGCACGACGTCGGAGGTGAAGGCGAGCAGGGCGTACTGGTACGGCTCGATGGAGGGGAGCGTGGCCTGGATCCGGGTGACGCGGGTGCCTGCCGGGCCGGCCGGGATCGGGGTGTCCACGTTGGTGGTGGGTACGTTGAAGGTGGCGGTGCTGCCGTCGCTGTAGGTCACGGTCACCGGGACCTGGCCGACCGGGGCCGTCCCTCCGTAGCGGATCCGCACGACCCTGGGCCGCAGGCCGGCCGGGACCGTGTCGTCGAGCGTGGCCGAGGCGGCGACGTTGCTGCGGTTGAAGGCGTCGAGCTCGTAGCCGTACGCCTGGCCCTCGAACCCGGCCGGGTTGCCCGACTTCACGAACTCGCCTTTCACCCCGGGATCCGTCGCGGTGATCATGGTGGTGAAGGTGGTGTCGTCCTCGTGGGTCGTCGTGGTGCCGTGGCCGGTGCCGGAGACGGACGCGGTGTCCGTCATGGTGTCGCCCGGAGAAACGGCGGACGACGGGTACCGCACGCTGACGGTGTTGCTGAAGGCGGTGTCCGCGAGGGTGGCGACCTGCCAGGTGACGGTGCGCGTGGCCGGGTTGTACGTACCGCCGCCCGAGGCACCGACGAATTCGGCGCCCACCGGCAGCACGTCCTCGATCGTCACGTTGTCGAGCGCCAGCGTGCCGCGCGGCCGGTCAGGGTCGACGGGGCGGTTGGAGACGTAGACGGTGTACGAGACCGTGGTGTCGGGGGCCGTCTGTGACGGTCCCGTCTTGATGAGCACGATGTTCGGCGCGGCCCTCAGGTTGATCGTCGCGGTGGCCTCGGAGGTACCCGTACCAGAGGGGGTCTCGGCGGTCACCGTGACCGGCTGCGCGCCGGGCGGCGTGGTGTAGTTCGCCGTGGGCCAGGAGACCACGGCGTTGACGCTGTCACCGGCGGCCAGGTTCGCGGTCACCACCAGCCGGCCGCTGACCGTCTGCACATTGGTGACCTGGCTGGGCCACGGCTCGGACAGCGCCCCGTCCCCGGAGGCGCCGGGCGGACGGCTGAAGGTGAGCGTGGTGTTCGGGCAGCCCGTCGGAATCGAGCAGGCCACGTTGACTTCGTAGATCAGCCGGTCACCCGCGTCGACCACCGTGTTCGACGCGCTCAGGGTGACGGGAAGCCGGGGGTCGGCCGAGGCCGGCCGTGGGGAGAGCAGGGTCGCACCGATGGCCAGCAGCACCACCAAGAGCCACGAGAGTGGGCGAATGCGAGGGAGGGCAGGGGTCATGGAATCATATTTACTTACCCTTTATGTCCTGAATGTCAGACACGCCTGACACAGACTCATGTGCCCCTCATTGCGTGGTCCCGCAAGAGGGTGCCCGCCCCGCGCCGCTCGCACCCGGCACGGGGAACCCGCCCCCGCGCGCGGGCCGCGGAGTGGACCGGGGCGCGGGCGGGGGCGCGGGCGGGGGGCGTGAGGGCCGGCCGCTACCGCGCTTCGTACGGGAAGAGACAGCCGCCGCCCGGCAGGCCCGGGCCCGGCCGGCCCTTGGGGCGGCGCAGGCCCGCGACGGTGAGGCGGCGGAGGAGTTCCTTCGAGCCGACCTCGACCGCGCCGGCCGCGACGGCGGACGCGTAGTAGTCGGACGGAACGTCGTAGTGGTCGCGCTCGAACGCGCGGGGCGGGCAGCCGATGCCGGTCGCGAAGACGTGCAGTTCGTCGAAGGACACGTCGCTGACCAGGTGCGACCACATGCGGCCGTGGCCCGGCCAGGTGGGCGGGTCGATGTAGAGGGTCATCGCCGGACCTCCGCGGTCGCCGGGCCCGGCGGACGGGCCGGGGCGTGCGGAGACCGTACGTCCTGCCGGCCTCGTACGTCACCCCGTACGTGGAGGTCACCACGCGCGCGTACGCCCTGCCGGTCGCTTACGTCCCGCCGGTCGCTTACGTCGTACCGATCCCGTACGTCACCACGCGCGCGTACGTCTCGCCGACCGCGCACGTCCCCCACGCACCGCACGACGCGCGCCCGCCCCGGGCCCGGCGTCACGTCAGGCCGCCCACCGGCGCGACGACCACTCCCTGCTTGCCGCAGACCCAGTGCGGGTCGGGGCCCAGTTCCGGTTCGACGTCGAGGGCGTGCGGGTCGGCCGAGGAGCAGACGGGGCACAGCGGCCAGCGGCCGTAGCGTTCGAGGAGGGCGTCCTGGACGTCCTGGGCGACCAGGCCCGCGACGAAGGAGCGGCCCTCGGGCCACTGCTCGACCCACCAGCGGCGGTGGGTCACGGCGTCCTCGACCATCGAGACGACCTCGGCCATGGCGACGTCACGCGCCGCCAGGTCGGCGAGAACCAGGGCGCGGGCGGCGTGGAGCGACTGCTCCACGGGGTCGATCTCGTCCATGTTCACATTGTCACCCCGGCGGCGCCCCGGGGACGAACCTCCCGCGCGCCCCGTCCGCGCCCCCTGTTCCGCGCCCACCGCTCCCCCGCCGCCCTATTGACGGTCCAGACGGCCGAAAATATCTTTCAGATGTGACCCATGACGTGAAGGAAAGTTTCATCGGCGTCCCGGAGCAGCCTTCCACGGCCACCCCCACGGCCACGGTCGCCGCCCCGGTCGCCACAGCCCGCATGGCGACCCCGACCCTGGCCCCGACCCTGACTCCGGCCGCGGGCGCCGCCGCCGCACCGGCCCCGCCCGCCCCCGCCGCGCTCGCGGCGAAGGTCCGTACCCTCGCGCCCTCCATGACCCGCTCCATGCAGCGGGTCGCCGAAGCCGTCGCCGGGGACCCGGCCGGCTGCGCCGCCCTCACGGTCACCGGACTCGCCGAGCTCACCGGCACCAGCGAGGCCACCGTCGTCCGCACCGCGCGACTGCTCGGCTACCCCGGCTACCGCGATCTGCGGCTCGCCCTCGCCGGGCTCGCCGCCCAGCAGCAGTCGGGCCGCGCGCCCGCCGTGACGGCCGACATCGCCGTCGACGACCCGGTCGCGGACGTGATCGCCAAACTCGCCTACGACGAGCAGCAGACCCTCGCCGACACCGCCGCCGGGCTCGACACGGTCCAGCTCGGCGCCGCCGTCGCCGCCCTCGCCACCGCCCGCCGGGTCGACATCTACGGTGTCGGCGCCTCCGGTCTGGTCGCCCAGGACCTCGGCCAGAAACTGCTCCGGATCGGCCTCGTCGCCCACGCCCACAGCGACCCGCACCTCGCCGTCACCAACGCCGTACAGCTCCGTTCCGGGGACGTCGCCATCGCGATCACGCACTCGGGTTCCACCGGCGACGTCATAGAACCGCTGCGGGTCGCCTTCGACCACGGGGCCACCACCGTCGCCATCACGGGCCGCCCGGACGGGCCGGTGGCGCAGTACGCCGACCACGTGCTGACCACCTCCACGGCCCGCGAGAGCGAGCTGCGCCCGGCCGCGATGTCATCCCGGACCAGTCAACTGCTGGTGGTGGACTGCCTGTTCACCTGCGTCACGCAGCGTACGTATGAAACGGCCGCCCCGGCCCTCGCGGCTTCGTACGAGGCCCTGGCGCACCGCCACACCCCCCGCGGCCGCTGACCGCCGGGATCCGGAGCAGGGCCCCCGGGGGGGCCACCGGCCGTTCCCTGCTCCCCTACCGCTCACCCGAACCCCGAACGCTCGCCCGACCCACCCGGCCCGCCAGGTGTCCGAGGCACCACCTCATCGCCTCGGCAACCCGCCGACTCGCCGGACCGACCACCCCCCGACCCGCTCGAACCGCTGAGAGAGCACCGTGTCCACGACACCCACGTACTCCGAGCTGCGCGCCCAGCTGGCCACCCTCACCACCGAGGCGTTCCGGCCCGAGCTCGCCGACATCGACCGGCTGCCCACCCTCGACATCGCACGGATCATGAACGGCGAGGACCGGACCGTCCCCGCCGCCGTGGCCGGGCAGTTGCCCGCCATCGCCGCCGCCATCGACGCCACCGCCGCGCGCATGGCCCGCGGCGGCCGCCTGCTCTACCTGGGCGCGGGCACCGCCGGGCGGCTCGGCGTACTCGACGCCAGCGAGTGCCCGCCCACCTTCAACACCGACCCGGCCCAGGTCGTCGGCCTCATCGCGGGCGGCCCCGGCGCCATGGTCCAGGCCGTCGAGGGGGCCGAGGACTCCAGGGAACTCGCCGCGGCGGATCTGACCGCGCTCGGGCTGACCCCCGACGACACCGTGGTCGGCGTCTCCGCCTCGGGCCGCACCCCGTACGCCGTCGGCGCCGTCGAACACGCCCGCGCGCACGGGGCGCTCACCATCGGCCTGTCGTGCAACGCGGACAGCGCGCTCGCGGCGGCGGCCGAGCACGGCATCGAGATCGTGACCGGGCCCGAACTCCTCTCCGGATCCACCCGGTTGAAGGCGGGAACGGCGCAGAAACTCGTCCTCAACATGATCTCGACGATCACCATGATCCGGCTCGGCAAGACCTACGGAAACCTGATGGTCGACGTCCGCGCCTCCAACGACAAGCTCCAGGCCCGCTCGCGCCGCATCGTCGCCCTCGCCACCGGTGCGCCGGACGAGCGGATCGAGATCGCGCTCAAGGCGGCGGACGGAGAGGTGAAGACCGCCGTCCTCATGATCCTCGCGGGAATCGACGACGCCGCCGAAGCGGAGCGGCGGCTCGCCCGGACCGACGGCCGTCTGCGCGCGGCGCTGGAGCCGTCCGAGACCCCGTAGCCCCGCCGCGCCGACGCCCCGGCCCGCCCGCCCCCTGCCCGCCCGTCGATCGGCCGGACGGGTGGACCGGCGGGCCGGAGCGCGTACCACCCCCACGCGGCATGGCACCACCGCACCATGAGCACAGACGACAAGTACCGCGCCCTCGCCGCCGCGATCCTCCCGCTCGTCGGCGGCGCCGGGAACATCGAGTCCGTGGCCCACTGCATGACCCGGCTCCGGCTGGGTCTGCGGGACCGCGCCCGTGTACGGGACGAGGAGCTGCGGGCGCTGCCGGGCGTGCTGGGGGTGGTGGAGGACGACACGTACCAGATCGTCCTCGGGCCGGGCACCGTCGCCCGGGTGGCGCCGGAGATCGAGACGCTGGTGGAACGGGCGGCGCCGGGGACCGGGGGCGCGGCGGCGGGAACCCCGGCGGTAAGGCCCTTTGAAGCCGGGCCCCCGGCCGACGACGCCGAAGCCGAGACCGGAACCGATACCGAAACCGACGAAACCAAGGCCCCCGGCGAGCCCGGTCACGACGCCGCCGCCCTCGCCGGCAAGGGCGCGGCGATCCAGGCGGCCCGGAAGGCGAAGAACGCCACCCCCGTCAAACTCCTCCTCCGCCGGATCGCGAACATCTTCGTCCCGCTCATCCCCGCCCTCATCGGCTGCGGCATCATCGCCGGGCTCAACGGCCTTCTGATCAACCTGGGTTGGCTGCCCGGCCTCACCCCGGCCCTCACCGCGCTCGCGAACGGCTTCATGGCCCTGCTCGCGGTCTTCGTCGGCTACAACACCGCCAAGGAGTTCGGCGGCACCCCCATCCTCGGCGGCGCGGTCGCGGCGATCATCGTGTACGCGGGGGTCGCGAAGGTCGAGGTCTTCGGCCGGCCGCTCGCCCCCGGCCAGGGCGGGGTGCTCGGCGCGCTCGGCGCGGCGGTGCTCGCCGTGTACGTGGAGAAGTGGTGCCGCCGCCGGGTGCCGGAGGCCGTGGACGTCCTGGTCACCCCGACCGTCACCGTGCTCGCCGCCGGTCTGGCCACGCTCTACGGCCTGATGTTCGTGGCCGGTGAAGTAGCCCGATTCATCGGGGAGTTCGCCGACTGGCTGCTCTCCCACGCGGGTCTCGGCGCCGGCTTCCTCCTCGGCGGGCTGTTCCTGCCGCTGGTGATGCTCGGTCTGCACCAGGCCCTCATCCCGATCCACACCACCCTCATCGAGCAGCAGGGCTACACGGTGCTGCTCCCGATCCTCGCGATGGCGGGCGCGGGCCAGGTCGGCGCGGCCGTCGCCGTCCATCTGCGGCTGTCGCGCAACCGCTCGATCCGCCGCACCATCCGATCCGCGCTTCCGGCGGGCCTCCTCGGCATCGGCGAGCCCCTGATCTACGGGGTGTCGCTGCCCCTCGGCCGCCCGTTCGTCACGGCCTGCGTCGGCGGCGCGTTCGGCGGCGGCTTCGTCGGACTCTTCGACATGCTCGGCCACACGGTGGGTTCGACCGCCATCGGCCCCTCCGGCTGGGCCCTCTTCCCTCTCCTCGCCGGTACCGGGGGCCTGGGTACGACGGCCGCGATCTACGCGGGCGGGCTGCTGGTCGGCTATCTGACGGGCCTGATCGCCACGTACTTCTTCGGCTTCGACAAGGACCTGCTCGACACCTTCAACGTGGCGACGGAACCGGAACCGGAGAAGAGTTCACTGGCCACTCCTGCCACTCCTGCCACTCCTGCCACTTCTGCCACCCCCGCCCCGTCCTCCGATCCGGACTCGCCGCCCCGCCCCGAACCGGCCGGCCTCTGAAACCCTTCGGTCACGGGAACCGTTCGGCCACCCATCCCCAACTCCCGCGCGGTTGCACGACTTCCCGTCATCGCGTCCCGCCCCTTCACGCCATGATTCCGCCCCGCCCCGGAGGCATGGCCTCCATCACAGACAACCCGCCGCCGCCCGACTCCCCATGGGGCATGACCGACACCCACACAAGTGGCGGTCGCCCTCACCTACTTCTACGCCTTCGCATACTCCTAGACTCCGCGCCACGCCCGACTCCCCCGAGTGCGTCGACGCCTTCGGGAAACGGAAGTTGGAGGTGGGGGCCGGGTCCGGCAGGCCGTCGGCACGACGACCGGACGGGCGGGCGCCGGAGATGGTCGCGTATCTGCGGGCGGCCATCGAAGAGTTGAAGGAGAACGGCTTAGTCGCCGCGTCCCTTCGCCGTTTCGGCCAGGACCCGAACCTGCTGGCTCCACCGGCGAATTGATGCCTCCGACGCACCCCGGGAACGCCCCGTGACGGGTCTGCGCGCCCCCTTCCCGACCCGCTCGCCGGGGTGCGGGACAGGGCCCGCCACACCCGTACGCGTACGCCCGCGCAGGCCCCCCAGCCCTTCCCCCCGGACCCGCCACACACCCTCTGACCTGGCTTTATCCCCTCCCCGGCCATAGCGTTCAGCCATGGACACGGATCTGGATCGCACCACCCGTACCGCCGCCCCTACCTCCCTCCGTACCACCCGGACGACCGAGGACACCCTCCTGCTCCTGGATGGTCTGTTCGCCGACGACCACGCCAAATGGCAGGGCTTCTACAAGGACCGGCAGCGACCCGTCCCCTTCTTCGCCGACAAGCCCGACGAGAACCTCGACGACCACCTCGGCGAAGGACCGCTGCCCGCCTCCGGCCGCGCCCTCGATCTCGGCTGCGGCCCCGGCCGCAACACCCTCCACCTCGCCCGGCACGGCTACGAGGTCGACGCGGTCGACCTCTCCGCCGACGCGCTCGCCTGGGCCCGGGAACGCGCCCGCGAGACGAGCCCGGACATCCGCGCCCGGGTCCGCTTCCTGCACGGCGACGCGTTCGGGTCCACCCGGCCGGACCTGCCCGGGGTCGGTGCCGGGATCGGTGCCGGCGGCCCGTACGACCTGATCTACGACTCCGGCTGCTTCCACCATCTCGCGCCCCATCGGCGCGCCACCTACCTGGGCTTTCTCGCCCGCCACCTGGCCCCCGGCGGCCACTTCGCCCTCACCTGCTTCGCCGCGGGACCCGGCGGGATGGGCTCCGAACTCCCCGACGCCGCCTTCTACCGCGACCGCAGTCTCCACGGCGGGCTCGCCTACACCCTGGCCGATCTGCGCGCCCTGTTCTCCCCGGCGGACCCTGCCCCTGACGCCCCTGGCATCGCCCCTGACACCCCCGACCTGACAGAGATCTCCCTGCGTCGCATGCGCGAGCAACCCGCCGACTCTCCTCACTTCGGCGAGTCGTTCCTCTGGACCGGGCTATGGCGCCGTCGCGACCCGCGGTGACAGACAGAACGGGTGCCCCGCCGGGTCCGTGAGGACGAGGAAGCGCTCCGGATCCGGCTGGTGGGCGGCCCGTACGGCACCCAGGGCGACCAGCCGGGTCTCGGCCGACGCGAGGTCGTCGACATCGAAGTCCAGATGGAGCTGCTGCGGGACGTCCTGGCCGGGCCAGACCGGAGCGCGATACCCGTCGACCCGCTGGAAGCCGAGGAGCAGCCCGCCGGCCGGCTGGACGACACCCGCGAACTCGGCGTGGCTCCTGGGATGCAGCGGCAGACCGGTGGCCCGGTGGTAGAAATCGGCGAGCGCCGGCGGGTCGGAGCAGTCGAGGGTGATCGCGGAGAGCTGCATGATCCTCACACTAGAGACGCCGCACCGCCCGCCCGCACGTTTGCCGCTCCCCCGCGTGTTCCCACCCGCGGAACACCCCCGGAGCGGACCCTGCGCGAACCCGGAGAGGCACCGGAGCGGACCCGGAGCGCCCACTCCAGTCGCCCTATCGGAATATTCAGGGCATATCCCCGGCCATATGAGACCCCCATGGGAATCCGGTGAACATGTTCAATCGGCGGGCGCTATCGTGCTACCACGCGGCCCGTCGGCATCACTGAGCACGTGCGCCGCCGCATTCATAACCTGTGGGGGGTTACCTTGACGCGCTCTACGCGCACGCTGCCGCATGCCCTCGTGCGTGCGGCCACCGTTTTCGCACTGTCGGCGGGACTGACTCTGCCGGCCCTGGCGACCGCGCCCGCGGCCTACGCCATCGACATGACCCGTACGGTCACCTACGACGACGGACGGCTGGCCGTCGACCTGCCGTCCCAGGCGCTGTGGGCGAAGGTCTCCGTCCTCGCCTCCACGGCCCCGGACGCCGCCGTCCTCGCCTCCAGCGACGACCTCCGCTTCGAGTCCGGCGACTGGGCCACCGAGCGCATCTCCGGCTGGGTGACCTCGGAGGCCCTGAAGCTGCCCGAGGGAACGGCACTCGGCGACTACCCGGTCGTCGTCGAATACCGGATGCCCTCCGGCGCCACGCAGACGTGGACCGGCGGCACCTACAGCTACAAGCTGCACACCGGTGTCGACAAGCTGGCCTTCGACCGCAAGACGACCGACTACGAAAACCGGAAGGTCATCCTGTCCGGTACGGCGACCGCCTGGGACCCGTCCACCGGGGCCCGTACGCCGGCTCGCGCGGGCACCAAGATCCAGGTGACCGTCAATGTGCACGACCTCGACTACAAGCTGCGCCTGGCCAGCCTCACCGCCACCACCGGCGCCGACGGCACCTTCTCGATGTCGTACATACCGGAGGGGGAGATCAGCGGCGGCAAGGCCACCGTCGTCGATCCCGCCGCGGACACCGACCCGGACGTCGGACGCCCGCTGCCCACTGTCGGCATCGAGAAGCTGACGTACCGGATCAGCGCCGGCCAGAACAAGTACCGCGTCGCCAAGAACACCGATGTCACCATGAGCGGCACGGTGCAGCGGCTCACCCAGGACGGCTGGAAGCCGTTCGCGTACGCCCCGGTCGTCACCGCGAACACCTACCCCCGCGGAGACCTGACCGTCCCCGGCCAGATGGGCAGCGGGACGACCGCCGCCGACGGCACCTTCAAGTACGGCGCCCGGGCCACGTACGCCACGCAGACCTACACCTACCTGCGGCCCTCGTCCTACTTCGAGGACATCCCCTACGACCAGGGCGAGATCGCGGTCCCGCAGCCGCTCACGTACAGCGTTCTCAAGATGTCCATGGACCAGTACGGCGAGGTCCACGCCACCGCCCACCTCAACGGCGGCGACTGCGCGAACGAGCCGTACCAGCTCCAGGTGTCCTTCGACGGCGGACACAACTGGCAGTGGCTGAAGAGCGGCAAGGCGCAGTACGGGAACGGCTACTCCTACTGCAAGGTCGACATCAAGACCTGGGGCTACGTCAGCGCCACGTACCGACTGCACCACTACGAGACGGACCGTTACGCGCCGAAGGACTCCTCGGCGGTCAAGCTCTCCCGGGTCGACACCCGTTTCTCGGCGTTCTCCATCACTCCGAGCCGGCCCCGCGTCAACAGCAAGATGACCGTCACCGGCACCCTCCAGAAGAACACCGGCGGCACCTGGAAGGCCCTCTCGGGCGCCAAGGTCACCCTGGTCTTCCGCCCGAAGGGCGACTCCACCTGGTACTGGGTCACTCGCGATGTGCCCACCAACTCGTACGGAAAGTTCAGCTTCAAGGCCACGAACTACGGCGACGGCACCTGGGGCGTGTACAAGCAGGAGCAGGCCGGTTACTTCTACAGCCAGTCCAAGGACAAGTACATCGATGCGATCTGACCTCCGCGCATCCAGCGCTTCCCGAGCCCCCCGGGTCTCCCGGGTCTCCCGGACCTCCGTGATCGCCGCGGTGACCGTGCTCGCCCTCGCCGCCGGCACGGCCCAGGCCCTCGCGGACGACCCGGCCACGCCGTCCCCTGTCGGCGTCGGCCGCGCCACCACCGACACGTTCCAGCGCGGTAACTTCACCGTCAACGCGTGGACGGACGCGCCGCAGGCCACCGTGACCAAGGTGTCGGCGAAGATCCGCAAGGGCGACACCGTCGTCACCGAGATCGCCCAGCTGTCCCCGGTCGCCTACAACCCCGGCCGTTTCCAGGCGCCGACCGTGCTCAAGCTCGCCGAGGACGGCGGCACGATCCAGGACCTCGGCAAGTACGCCATCGACGTCACGGCGACCGACTCCCTCGGCAACACCGTCACCCGCACCGACGCCGGCACGCTCGACTTCACGCTGACGCCGCAGCTCGACTTCGGTCTGTCGACGCCGAAGTGGAACGACCGGACCTCCCGCCCCACGGGCACGCTCGTCGGTGCCCAGCCCGGCTCCGGCGACCTCGTCCCGATCAACGGGCGCGGCATCTCCGTCCTGCGCCTCGGCGTGGCCGACGAGGCGGCGCGTACGGTGGCCACGGACGACCTGGGCATCTTCAGCGGTGAGCCGTACACCGACGTCAAGGTCGGCGAGGAATTCCGCGTCTCGTACAACGAGGACAGCGAGCAGGTCCACGGTTCGTTCGACTTCGTGAAGTCGATCTACAGCCTGGTCCCGCGCAGCATCAAGGCGACCGCCACGGCCGACCGGACCCGTGTCCTGCCCGGCCAGCAGGTCACCGTCACCGGCACCCTGAACGACCCGAACGCCCCCGCCACGCCGGCCGAGGGCACCCCGCAGGTCGACACGTCGCTCGCCGGCCAGCAGGTCCGGGTGGGCTTCGGCAGCTTCGGGCGGGAGGACGGCCGCGTCACGCGCACCGTCACGACCGACGCGAACGGCCGCTTCACCGCGAAGCTGCCGTTCGTCCCGGGCCTCAACCTGGACAGCTGGGTGGTCACCCCGGTCGACCCGTACCTGAGCTTCCCCAAGGTCACCGGCAAGCTGGCGATCCCCCAGGAAGGCCGTATCACCCTGGAGACCGTCGCGCTCGCGGCGGACGGCACGGGCACCCTGACCGGCACCTTCCGTTCCTGGTACAACCCGTGGAACGCCCAGTGGCAGACCGGCGGGCAGAAGCTGGTCCTGGAGCACTCGGCCGACGGCCGCACCGGCTGGCGCACCCTCGCCTCCGGCACCTCGAAGACCTACCCGGGCTTCTACGCCCTCAGTGGCAAGGGCTTCAGCGGCTACTACCGGGTGCGGCACCCGCTGAGCGACCAGTTCCTGGAGAGCTCCACCGCCATCTGGGGCATGTACCGCTCCTCCACCCGGATCCTCAATGTGAACGCCTCGCCGGAGCCGGTACGCAAGGGCAAGACCGTGACGGTCACGGGCAAGCTCCAGCACCAGGTCGGCGGCACGTGGAAGACCTACGGGAACGCTCCCGTGACCGTGTGGTTCAAGGCCAAGGGCTCGAAGACCTGGAACAAGCTGGGCTCCGCCAAGACCAACTCCAGTGGTGTCGCGACCTACAAGAAGGCGGCGACGGTGGACGGCTGGTACACCATGCGGCACAGCGGTGACGGCTACCACTTCAACTCGTCGAACGCGTACGAGGACTACGTCGACGTGCGCTGACGCGCGCCGACATGTGCTGACGTGCAGCGCTGACGTCCGTGCCGTACATACGGCACGGACGTACGGCACGGCGGCAGGTCACTGACGTACGGCATGGAGTCAGGTTGCCGACGTACCTCGCCGACCTGCTTCACCGGCCCTGCTCCACCAGGCCCGCGTGACCGGCGTGACCGCGCAAGGCGCGGGAAAAAGCCCGAGGGCGGCACCCCCACTGGGGGTGCCGCCCTCGGTCGCGTTCAGCGATGAACCACCGATCCGTCAGGATCAGAAGTCCATGTCACCGCCCGGCATGCCGCCGCCGGCCGGCGCGGACGCCTTCTCCGGCTTGTCGGCGATGACGGCCTCGGTGGTGAGGAACAGGGCCGCGATGGAGGCCGCGTTCTGCAGAGCGGAACGGGTCACCTTGGCCGGGTCGATGATGCCCTCGGCGATCATGTCGACGTACTCACCGGTCGCGGCGTTCAGGCCGTGACCGACGGGCAGGTTGCGGACCTTCTCCACCACGACGCCACCCTCAAGGCCGGCGTTCACGGAGATCTGGGTCAGCGGGGCGGCCAGGGCCTTGCGGACGATCTCGGCACCGGTGGCCTCGTCGCCGTCCAGCTCCAGCTTCTCGAAGACCGAACCGGCCTGCAGCAGCGCCACGCCACCACCGGCGACGATGCCCTCCTCGACGGCCGCCTTCGCGTTGCGAACGGCGTCCTCGATGCGGTGCTTGCGCTCCTTGAGCTCGACCTCGGTCGCGGCACCGGCCTTGATGACGGCGACGCCACCGGCGAGCTTCGCCAGGCGCTCCTGGAGCTTCTCGCGGTCGTAGTCCGAGTCGCTGTTCTCGATCTCGGCGCGGATCTGGTTGACGCGACCCGCGACCTGCTCGCTGTCACCGGCACCGTCGACGATGGTGGTCTCGTCCTTGGTGATGACGACCTTGCGGGCGCGGCCCAGCAGGTCCAGGCCGGCGTTCTCCAGCTTGAGGCCGACCTCCTCGGAGATGACCGTGCCGCCGGTAAGGATGGCGATGTCGTTCAGCATCGCCTTGCGGCGGTCGCCGAAGCCCGGGGCCTTGACGGCGACGGACTTGAAGGTGCCGCGGATCTTGTTGACGACCAGGGTCGACAGGGCCTCGCCCTCGACGTCCTCGGCGATGATCAGCAGCGGCTTGCCCGACTGCATGACCTTCTCCAGGAGCGGGAGCAGGTCCTTCACCGAGGAGATCTTGGAGTTGACGATGAGGATGTACGGGTCCTCGAGCGCGGCCTCCATGCGCTCCATGTCGGTCGCGAAGTACGCCGAGATGTAGCCCTTGTCGAAGCGCATACCCTCGGTGAGCTCCAGCTCCAGACCGAAGGTCTGGGACTCCTCGACGGTGATGACGCCTTCCTTGCCGACCTTGTCCATGGCCTCGGCGATGAGCTCGCCGATCTGGGTGTCGGCGGCGGAGATGGAGGCGGTGGAGGCGATCTGCTCCTTCGTCTCGACCTCCTTCGCCTGGTCGAGCAGCGCACCGGAGACGGCCTCGACGGCCTTCTCGATGCCGCGCTTCAGGGCCATCGGGTTGGCACCCGCGGCCACGTTGCGCAGGCCCTCGCGGACCAGAGCCTGGGCGAGAACGGTGGCGGTGGTCGTACCGTCGCCGGCGACGTCGTCCGTCTTCTTGGCGACTTCCTTGACCAGCTCGGCGCCGATCTTCTCGTACGGGTCCTCGAGCTCGATCTCCTTGGCGATGGAGACACCATCGTTGGTGATCGTGGGGGCGCCCCACTTCTTCTCGAGGACGACGTTGCGGCCCTTCGGGCCGAGGGTGACCTTGACGGCGTCAGCGAGCTGGTTCATGCCGCG
This sequence comes from Streptomyces sp. NPDC048718, assembly GCF_043198875.1. NCBI lineage: Bacteria > Bacillati > Actinomycetota > Actinomycetes > Kitasatosporales > Streptomycetaceae > Streptomyces > Streptomyces sp. NPDC048718. Next base: position 147,674 of record NZ_JBICVG010000001.1, on the reverse strand, counting down.
CTCGAGACCGCGCCGGGCCTCCTCGTCGAACGCGATGATCTTGGCCATGTGAAGTGGTCCTCCCGGACATGGGGTGGATAACGCTCCAGGACCGCGCCGACGCCCGCGACGGACGGCCGGCGCATGCCCCGTGGTTCCTTGCCCCACGCGGTTCGGCGGCCTCGTCTGCCCGATCCTCGTAGCACTCTCACCTTCAGAGTGCTAACGCCAATGATTAGCACTCGACCCATGCGAGTGCAAGCGACTCTCGACGATCGGTAGCTTCGCGGTCACCTCCGGCGGCCTCCGGCGGGCCCCCGAACAGACCCTCGGCAGACCTCCGGCGGGCCCCCCGGCGGGCCCCTGGCGGACCCTCAGTCGCACCCCGACCGGGACCCGACCGGGACCCGCGCGGGCCTGCCGTGACCTGCCCGCCGAGTACGTCACCCACCCGCACACACCCGGGTGCGGCGCGGGCGCGCGTACCCGCGCGGAACACGCCCGCGTACCCGCGCGGAACACACGCCGCCCGCGCACCCATACGCCTCCGCTCGCGCACCCGCGCATCCGCGCCCGCCCGCACACGCGCGAGGGGCCCGCGTCCCGGATCCGGGATGCGGGCCCCTCGACAAAAATGCGTCGGTGGCCGATCGCGCCGCGCTCAGACGGCGAGCTTGACCATGTCCGCCTGCGGACCCTTCTGGCCCTGCGAGATCTCGAACTCGACCCGCTGGCCCTCTTCGAGGGAGCGGTAGCCATCCATCTGGATCGCGCTGTAGTGGACGAAAACATCCGCTCCGCCGTCGACCGCGATGAAGCCGTAGCCCTTCTCCGCGTTGAACCACTTGACGGTGCCCTGAGCCATGCCTAACTCCCCTATTACTGGCCCTTGCGCGGGGCCGCACTTCGCGGACCCGGGTCAGACCCTGCGCCGGAACGCGTCGACCGCCGCTGAATGTATCTGCCCAACTGCCCTCTGCAACAGGTCAGTCGGACGAGAATTCTGGGCGCACCTGAATGGGGAATCGGGGCGAATACGCCGAATTACCGGGCAAATCGGGCCCGTCAAAACCGTGCACAAGGTGCAGAAGCCCTGGCCTTATTGACCGTATCTTGTCGCGAGTCGCCGCATTCTCATATGCGTCTGGCATGGGCGGCGGAGGGGGCTTCCCCAACTCTATCGCGCTCAACCATGCAGAATTACCCCTTCCGCTTCTTCTTGCGGAAGGGGTAATTCCGTATTGCGCGTGGTGAGGCGGAAGGGGCCGAAGGGGCATACGAGCCACATTGACGAATCCCCCGCCGGAACCGCCCGAGAGGCAGCCCGGCGGAGGAAAGCCCGGCTCAGCAGCCGCCGGCGACCGCCGGGATGATCGAGACGCCGGCGCCGTCCGGCGTCACCGTCTCCAGGCCCTGCTCGAAGCGGACGTCGTCGTCGTTCACGTACACGTTGACGAAGCGGCGCAGCTTGCCCTGGTCGTCGAGGACGCGGGCGGCGATGCCGGTGTGGTTCTTCTCCAGGTCCGCGATGACCTCGGCGAGGGTCGCGCCCTCCGCCGGGACCTCGGACTGCCCGCCGGTGTAGGTGCGGAGGATGGTGGGGATGCGGACGTTCACGGCCATGGGTTCACGAACCTTTCGAAGAAGGCGGAAGAAGAGAGGACGAAGAGGGAGGGGGAGGGGAAGAAGACGGGAGACGGCGGCGGGAGACGGCGGCGGGAGACGGCGGCGGAAGCCGGGACGCTCAGTGCGCCAGTCCGGCGGCGCGGAAGGCGTCGAGGCTCGGGCGGATGGTCGCGGTCGCCTGTGAGCCGTCGGCCACCGCGTCCAGGGTCTTCAGACCGTCCCCGGTGTTGAGGACGACGGTCGTCAGGCTCGGATCGATGAGCCCGCTCTCCACCAACTTCCGTGCCACGCCCAGGGTTACGCCTCCCGCCGTCTCGGCGAAGATGCCCTCGGTACGGGCGAGCAGCCGGATCGCGTCGACGATCTGCTCGTCGTTCACGTCCTCCACGGCGCCGCCGGTGCGGCGGGCGATGTCGAGGACGTAGGGGCCGTCGGCCGGGTTGCCGATGGCCAGGGACTTGGCGATGGTGTCCGGCTTTTGCGGGCGGACCACGTCGTGCCCTGCCTTGAAGGCGGCGGAGACCGGGGAGCAGCCCTCGGCCTGGGCGCCGAAGATCTTGTACGGCTTGTCCTCGACGAGCCCGAGGGCGATCAGCTCCCGCAGCCCCTTGTCGATCTTCGTGAGCTGCGAGCCGGACGCGATCGGGATGACGAGCTGGTCCGGGATCACCCAGCCGAGCTGCTCGCAGATCTCGTACGCCAGGGTCTTGGACCCTTCGCCGTAGTACGGGCGGAGGTTGACGTTGACGAAGCCCCAGCCCTCGCCGAGCGGGTCGCCGATCAGCTCCGAACAGAAGCGGTTGACGTCGTCGTAGTTGCCCTCGATGGCGACGAGGTCGCCGCCGTAGACACCGGCCATGACGACCTTGCCCTGCTCCAGGTCGTGCGGGATGAAGACGCAGGAGCGGAAGCCGGCCCGGGCGGCGGCGGCGCCGACGGCGCCGGCCAGGTTGCCGGTGGAGGAGCAGGACAGGGTGGTGAAGCCGAAGGCGCGGGCGGCCTCGATGGCCTGGGCGACGACCCGGTCCTTGAAGGAGTGGGTCGGGTTTCCGGAGTCGTCCTTGACGAACAGCTTGCCGGGCTCGATGCCGAGCTCGCGGGCCAGGTTGTCGGCCTTGACGAGCGGGGTCCAGCCGGGGTTCAGGTTGGGCTTGCCGGCGACGTCGGCGGGGACGGGCAGCAGCGGAGCGTAACGCCAGATGTTGGCCGGACCGGCCTCGATGGTCTTGCGCAGCGCCTCGGGGTCGCCGGTGGGCAGGTCGTAGGCGACTTCGAGCGGGCCGAAGCAGTGCTCGCAGGCGAAGATCGGTCCGAGGGGGAAGATCTCTCCGCATTCCCGGCAGGAAAGGCCGGACGCGGGGCCGAGATCGACCGTGCGGGGGGCAAAAGCGGAAGCAGCGGGGGCGGTGGACGCATCCGTCGGTGCAGCAGCCATGGCAGGCGAGGCCCTTTCTCCTCATCTTCCTCACGACGTGTTTCGCCATGAGACGGATTTGGCACCTTCCCAAGCCGGGGACCTCGCGCGAACGAGAACCGACTGGAGGGTTGCCGGGGCTTCAACGGGCCGTGTCCCTCTGCCCCTCTGGATGAGCGGTATTCGGTTGTGGAACGCGGTCGGTACCCCGACATGCAGCGGGCCGCCGCGTTGTTCAAGACTGTAACCGAAGCCTTCGCAGCCGGAGAGGCGCGTCCGATCCGCGAGATGGAGATCATGTTGCTGGAAGAAGTGGAACGCTGGCTGGCCCGGCGGTCCTGGTCGGTGGCCGACCGCCCGCTGGAGCGGATCCTCGCGGCCAAGCGGGGCACGAAGGTCAGTGTCGTGCTGCCCGCGCTCAACGAGGAGGCGACGGTCGGCACGATCGTCTCGGTGATCCGCCGCGAGCTGATGACGGAGGCGGTGCCGCTGGTGGACGAACTGGTGGTGATCGACTCCGGTTCCACCGACCGAACGGCGGAGGTGGCCGCGGCGGCCGGCGCCCGGGTGGTGGCGCGCGACGCGATACTGCCGCGCATACCGGCCCTGCCCGGCAAGGGCGAGGTCCTGTGGCGGTCACTGATGGTGACGAGCGGGGACGTGGTCTGCTTCGTCGACGCGGACCTCAGGGACTTCTCGGCGGACTTCGTCTCCGGGATCGTGGGGCCGCTGCTCACCGACCCCGACGTGGCGTTCGTGAAGGCGATGTACGACCGGCCGCTCGGCGACACGCCCGGCCAGGGCGGCCGGGTGACGGAGCTGGTGGCACGCCCGCTGCTGAATCTGCACTGGCCGCGGCTGGCCGGGGTCGTGCAGCCGCTGGGCGGCGAGTACGCGGCCCGCCGCTCGCTGCTCGAACGGCTGCCGTTCCCGGTCGGTTACGGAGTGGAACTGGGCCTGCTGGTGGACGCGTTGCACACGGCCGGCCTGGACGCGCTCGCCCAGGTCGACGTCGGCGTCCGCAAGCACCGCCACCAGGACGGGCGGGCGCTCGGCCGGATGGCGGCGACGATCTACCGGACGGCCCAAGTGCGGCTGTCCCGGGGCCACTTGGTACGGCCGCGGCTCACCCAGTTCGAGCGCGGCGAGAACGGGTTCGCCCCGCGGACCTACGCCGTGGACACGGAGGAGCGGCCGCCGATGATCGAGATCGAGGAGTACGCGCGGCGGCGCGACGTGGCGTGAGGCGGGGCGACGTGGCGTGAGGCGGGGCGACGTGGCGTGAGGCGGGACGCGTGCGCGACGTACGAGCGGCAGACGCACAGCCGGCGGGCGAACGGCGGGCAGGCGGCGCGACCAGGAAGAGGTGACCGGCCGTGACGACGCACCCCTCTTATCCGTACGTTTGAGCGGTTACCGGACGGGCTAGGTTCGCCATATGGCTTCCGTACTCGTGGCTTCGAACCGCGGACCGGTCTCGTACACCGTGCGAGAGGACGGATCACTGGCCGCCCGGCGGGGTGGCGGGGGGCTCGTGTCGGGGCTCGCCGCGCTGTCGTCCGGGCGGTCCGCCGGGCAGACCGAGAACGCCGCCGGGGAGAGCCTGTGGGTGTGCGCGGCGCTCGGTGACGGCGACCGCGAGGCGGTACGGCGCGGGATCGCCGAGCCGGGCGTACGGATGCTCGCCATCGACCCGGACGTGTACGACGACGCGTACAACGGCATCGCGAACTCGGTGCTGTGGTTCCTCCACCACCATCTCTACGACATCCCGCGCGAGCCCGTCTTCGACGCCGCCTTCCGCCGCCGCTGGGCGTCGTACCGCACCTACAACCGGGCCTTCGCGAAGGCCCTGGCCGAGGCGGCGGACCACGGCGCGGCGGTACTCGTCCAGGACTACCATCTGGCGCTGGTCCCGGGGCAGTTGAGGGCACTGCGGCCCGACTTGAGGATCGGGCACTTCACGCACACGCCGTGGGCGGCGCCGGAGTATCTGCGGATGCTGCCGGAGGACGTCCACGAGGAGTTGGTGGAGGGGCTGCTCGGCGCCGACGAGGTCGGCTTCCACACCCGGGCGTGGGCCGCCGCGTTCCTCGGCGACCCGCTCGTGGAGCGCACGATCGGCGAGACCCGGGTACAGGCGCATCCGCTGGGTGTGGACGGCGACGAGCTGCGCACGCTCGCGCACCGCCCGGAGGTCGACGAACGGCTCGCCCGGCTGCGCGAGGAGGCCGGCGTGGACCGGGACGGCGGCCGGAAGACGATCGTCCGGGTCGACCGCACCGAACTCTCCAAGAACATCCCGCGCGGCCTGCTGGCCTACCGCGAACTGCTGACCGCCCACCCCGAATGGCGCGGCCGGGTGGTCCATCTCGCCTCCGCGTACCCCTCCCGCCAGGACCTGGCGGTCTACCGCGCGTACACCACCTCCGTGACCGAACTCGCGGACCGGATCAATGAGGAGTTCGGCACCCCGGACTGGCGGCCGGTCCTGGTCGGCGTCGAGGACGACTTCGTCCGCTCACTCGCCGCCTACCGCCTCGCCGACGTGGCCCTGGTGAACCCGGTGCGCGACGGCATGAACCTGGTCGCCAAGGAGATCCCGGTGGTCTCCGACGCGGGCTGCGCGCTGGTCCTGTCCACGGAGGCGGGCGCCTACGAGGAGCTGCGGGCCGACGCCCTGACCGTCAACCCGTACGACGTGACGGCGACCGCCGAGGCGCTGCACGAGGCCCTCTCGATGCCCGACCCGGAACGCGCCGACCGCACCAAACACCTCGCCGAGGCCGCCACGGCCCACCCGCCACAGCGCTGGTTCCGGGACCAACTGGACGCGCTGCGGGGTTAGTCGCCGGGCTTCTCCAGGGCGGCAGCCAGCGCGTTCAGGAAGTCGACCAGGGCCGCCGGGCCCGCGACGGTGAGGTCCGCGCGGGCGGCCAGGTCGGGGACGGCGGCGGATTCGGCGGCGGAGCAGACGAGGAGGCCGGGGACGCCTTCGGCGTCGCGGAGCCGCTCGACGGCGGCGTACGCGGGGATGTCGCCCAGGTCGTCGCCCGCGTAGAGGACGCAGCCCGCGCCGGTCTCGTGCAGGTACTCGGCGAGCGCGATGCCCTTGTCCATGCCCGGGGGGCGCAGTTCCAGGACCAGCCGGCCCGGTTCGAGGACGAGGCCGTGGGCGGCGGCGAGGTCGGCGAGCGGGCCCTTCAGGGCCTCGAACGCGCCCTCGGGGTCCTCGGCGCGGCGGGTGTGGACGGCGAGCGCGCGGCCCTTCTCCTCGATCCAGGTGCCGGGCCACGCGCCGGTGCGGTCGAGGAAGCCGGGCAGGGCGGCGCGGGCGGTGGCGACGCCCGGGTGCGGGGCGGCGGCCTGGACGGTGCCGGAGACGGCGTCCCAGCGCTCGGCGCCGTAATGGCCGAGGACGACGAGGTGTTCCAGACCGGGGACCCCGGCGAAGCCGCCGTAGCGCACCGCCACGCCCGCGGGCCGGCCGGTGACGACCGCGACGGAGGCGACGTGCGGGGCGAGGGCGGCGAGCGCGGGGACGGCGCCCGGGTGGGCGCGGGCCTGCTCGGGGTCGGGGACGATCTCGGCGAGGGTGCCGTCGAAGTCGAGGGCGACGACGGCCTTCTCGGGCCGGGCGAGGAGCGCGGCGAGTCCGTCGCGGCCGGCGGGGGTGGTCGGATGCGGAAGGCTGCTGACCATGCCCACGACCCTACCGAGCCGCGGCCGTCCCGTCAGCGGCGCGGGCGGGTCGGACGGCCCGGACGGCTCGGGCGGGTCGTGACCGGCGGGCAGGCGGCGTAGGGCCGGATGCCACCCGGATGTCACGCGGAGGGGGCCCGGGTCCGGGCACGGATGGCGGGTCCGGACGCGGGAAGCGTCACCTACGGGCTTGCTTGGCCGCGCGGACCCGGCGCAGCCGGTTGACGGTGACCGGGTCGTGGGCGAGGGCGCGCGGGTCGTCGAGGAGGGCGTTGAGCAGCTGGTAGTAGCGGGTGGCGGAGAGGCCGAGCTGTTCGCGTACGGCTCGTTCCTTGGCGCCGGGGCCCGGCCAGGAGCGCCGTTCCAGGGCGAGGACGGCCCGCTCGCGCTCGCCCAGCTCGCCCGGCCCGCCGAATTCGGTGGTCATACAGACCAATTTATTGCGCGTTCGCGAACCGTCCGACCCGCCCGTCACCGCCGTGGCCCATTGATCCATCCCACGGGGCGCTGCTACGCATGGGGTTCCGCAGCAGTTCGCAGTGGTTCGCAGCAGGCCAGGACCTTGAGGAGACACCCCGCATGTCCCGTACCCCCGCCGCACGCACGTCCGCCGAGATAGCCACCCAGCCCGCCTCCTGGCGCCGCGCCGCCGAGGCGGCGGCCGGCTTCGAGGGGCTGCCCCAGCCCGGTGAGCGGGTCGCCGTCACCGGCTGCGGCACCTCCTGGTTCATGGCGCTGGCCTACGCCGCGCTGCGCGAGGCCGCCGGCCAGGGCGAGACGGACGCCTTCGCCTCCTCCGAGTTCCCGGCCGCCCGCACGTACGACCGGGTGGTGGCGATCACCCGCTCCGGCACCACCACCGAGGTGCTCGACCTGCTCGACCGGCTGCGCGGCCGGGTGCCGACGACGGTGCTCACCGCCGACCCGAAGACCCCGGTCATGGCCTCGGCCGACGCGGTCGCGGTGCTGGACTGGGCGGACGAGGAGTCGGTGGTGCAGACCCGGTTCGCCACCACGGCGCTCGCCTTCCTGCGCGCCGGGCTCGGCCCGGTCGCCGGTCTGAAGCCGGTCGAGGAGGCCGCCGTCGACGCCGAGCTGGCGCTCACCGAGCCGCTTCCGGAGGCGGCCCTCGCCGCCGAGCAGTGGACGTTCCTGGGGCGCGGCTGGACGTACGGGCTCGCGCTCGAAGCCGCGCTGAAGATGCGCGAGGCGGCCGGGGCGTGGACCGAGGCGTACCCGGCGATGGAGTACCGGCACGGCCCCATCGCCATCACCGGCCCCGGCCGGGTGACCTGGGTCTTCGGCGAGCTGCCGGAGGGGCTGGCCGGCGATGTCGCCCGGGTCGGCGGCACCCTGGTCTCCCGGCCCGGTACCGATCCGCTGGCCGACCTGGTGCGGGCCCAGCGGCTCGCGGTCGCGCTCGCCGAGGCCCGCGGCCTGGACCCGGACCGGCCCCGGAACCTGACGCGGAGCGTGATCCTCACCCCGTGACGGGTGGGGTGGCCACGGTGGTGGCGGCTGTGACACCGGGGCGGTGAGGCGCGCGGAGCGTGCGGGTAGCGCGCGGTGGTGGGGCCGGGTGGGGCGTGACGCGATCGCCGTATCGCCCACGTACCCGACCCCACCACCTGTCCAGCGCCCGCCCGCCGAGGGCCCCGCCACCAGCCCTTCCCCAGCTCCGCCACGCGGAATCGAATTTGTATACGTCCGTAACAATCCTCCGAAGTGGACTAGACCTTTCTGGTCATCGCGGCGAGACTGTTCTCCGTGAAACACGTCATCGCCCTCGATGTGGGCGGCACCGGGATGAAGGCCGCCCTCGTCGGGGCGGACGGCACACTGCTCCACGAGGCGCGCCGCGCCACCGCGCGCGAGCGCGGGCCCGAGGCCGTCATCGAGACGATCCTCGGTTTCGCCGCCGATCTGCGGGCGCTCGGCAGCGAGCGGTACGGCGAGCCCGCCTCGGCCGCCGGAGTCGCCGTCCCCGGCATCGTCGACGCCGCGGACGGCATCGCCGTCTACGCCGCCAACCTCGGCTGGCGTGACGTCCCGTTGCGCGCCCTGCTCAGCGAGCGCCTCGACGGCATCCCGGTCGCCCTCGGCCACGACGTGCGCACCGGCGGCCTCGCCGAGGGCCGGATCGGCGCCGGCCACGGTGCCGATCGCTTCCTCTTCGTCCCGCTCGGCACCGGCATCGCGGGCGCCATCGGCATCGGCGGCGTGATCGAGGCGGGCGCCCACGGCTACGCCGGCGAGATCGGCCATATCGTCGTCCGCCCCGGCGGTACGGAGTGCGGCTGCGGCCAGCACGGCTGCCTGGAGCGGTACGCCTCCGCCTCCGCCGTCTCGCTCGCCTGGGCCCGGGTCTCGGGCGACCCGGACGCCGACGCCGCCGACTGCGCCAAGGCCGTCGAGTCCGGCGACCCCGCCGCCGTACGGATCTGGCAGGACGCCGTCGACGCGCTCGCCGACGGCCTGGTCACCGCCCTCACCCTGCTGGACCCGCGCACGCTCATCATCGGTGGCGGTCTGGCGGAGGCCGGGGAAACGTTGTTCACGCCCCTCAGGGCCGCGGTCGAGCGGCGCGTCACCTTCCAGAAGCTGCCCGCCATCGTCCCGGCGGCCCTCGGGGACACCGCCGGGTGCCTGGGCGCGGGCCTGCTCGCCTGGGACCTGCTCGCCGAGGGCCCGGCCGACCACGGACCGACCGCCTCACCCGTCCCGACCGCCTCACCCGTCCCGACCGTCCCACCCGTCCCGACCACCTCGCCCGTCCCCCCGCAGCCCGTCGACCCGGAGGTATCCGCCTGATGGCCGTTTCCACAGTTCTCGCCGGGGCCCGCGTGGTGCTGCCGACCGGGATCGTCGAGAACGGGCGTGTGATCGTCGAGAACGGCCGCATCGCGGGCAGCGCCCCCGAGGGCACGCCGGCGCCCACGCTCGACCTGTCCGGCCACTGGCTCGTGCCCGGCTTCGTCGACATGCACAACCACGGCGGCGGCGGCGCCTCCTTCACCTCCGGCACCACCGACGAGATCCTCACCGGCGTCCACACCCACCGGCTGCACGGCACGACCACCGTCGTCGCCTCCTTCGTCACCGGCGACATGGACTTCCTCGGCCGGCGCGCGGGCCTGCTCTCCGAACTCGCCGAGCAGGGCGAGATCGCCGGCATCCACTTCGAGGGCCCGTTCATCTCCCCGTGCCGCAAGGGCGCCCACGACGAGACCCTGCTGCGCGACCCCGACCCTGCCGAGGTGCGCAAGCTGATCGAGGCGGCGCGCGGCCAGGCCCGGATGGTCACCCTCGCCACCGAACTGCCCGGCGGCATCGACTCCGTACGGCTGCTCGCCGAGCACGGCGTGATCGCCGCGATCGGCCACACCGACGCCACGTACGAGCAGACCACGGCCGCCATCGACGCGGGCGCCACCGTCGCCACCCACCTCTACAACGCGATGCCCGGCCTCGGCCACCGCGCGCCCGGCCCGATCGCCGCGCTCCTGGAGGACGAGCGGGTGACCGTAGAGCTCATCAACGACGGCACCCATCTGCACCCGGCCGCACTGGAGTTGGCGTTCCACCACGCCGGTCCGGAGCGGGTCGCCTTCATCACCGACGCCATGGACGCGGCCGGTTTCGGCGACGGCCGCTACATGCTCGGCACGCTGGAGGTCGAGGTGAAGGACAGCGTGGCGCGGCTCGTCGAGGGCGGTTCGATCGCGGGCTCGACGCTGACGCTGGACCGGGCGTTCAAGCGGGCCGCGACCATCGACAGGCTGCCGGTCGAGTCGATCGTCCAGGCCATCTCCGCCAACCCGGCCAAGCTGCTCGGCATCGACGACCGGGTGGGCTCCCTGGAGCCGGGCAAGGACGCGGACATCGTCGTGCTCGACGCGGACTTCGAGCTCAAGGGCGTGATGCGCAAGGGCGCGTGGCTGGTCGAGCCCCGACTCGGCTGACCCCCGCCCTGCCGGTTCCGTACGGACCCCGCCCCCTCCCCGGGCCCCGGGACACCGCTCCCCCAGCCCCCACACCCCGGACCCGTACGGGAACCTACCTACCCCTCGTACGGGTCCGGCCCCACCCTCAGGTGCCCTCGGGGGTCCTCGGAGGCCCTCGGCTCACCGGATCCGGCGGGTGGGGCCACCCGGCCCCGCCCACCGGTCCGACCGGCCCCATCTACGCCGTTTTCGCCCGGACTTGACCCCTCTCGTCCCGCGGCGGACGGACGGGGGTCTGGGCCGACAGCCGTCTCTTTGGCATGATCGGGGCAGCCATAAGCCGGGGGCGGACGACGACGGGGGTGGCCCAGGTGATCCTCACGGTCACCCTCAACACCGCGCTGGACCTCACCTACCGCGTCCCCGCGCTCGTACCGCACGCCTCGCACCGCGTCGAGACGGTCCTCGAACGCCCCGGCGGCAAGGGCCTCAACGTCGCCCGCGTCCTCGGCGCCCTCGGCCATGACACCGTCGTCACCGGCTTCGCCGGCGGCCCCACCGGCGCGCTGCTGCGCGAGCTGCTCGCCACGAGCACGGACGGGTCGCCCGGCACGGTCCACGACGCACTCGTCCCGACCGCCGGCGCCACCCGCCGTACGGTCGCCGTCGTCGACGCCACGAGCGGCGACACCACCCAGCTGAACGAGCCGGGCCCCACGATCGCCCCGGCCGAATGGGCCGCGTTCACCGCCCGATTCACCGAACTGCTCGACGGGGCCCGGGCCGTGGCGCTGTGCGGCAGCCTGCCGCCGGGCATCCACGTCGGCGCGTACGCGGACCTCGTCCGACTGTCCCGCGCCGCCGGCGTCCCCGTACTCCTCGACACCAGCGGCGAACCGCTGCGGCGCGGCATCGCCGCCCGCCCCGACGTCGTCAAGCCCAACACCGAGGAACTGGCCGGGATCACCGGCACCCGCGACCCGCTCCGCGCCACCCTCGACGCCCGCCGCCGGGGCGCCCACGCGGTCGTCACCTCCCTCGGCCCCGAGGGCCTGCTCGCCGCGACCCCGGACGGCGTCTGGCAGGCCGCTCCGCCGTCTCCCGCACGGGGAAACCCCAGCGGCGCGGGCGACTCGGCGGTCGCCGCCCTCCTCGCGGGCCTGGTCGACGGCGCCGACTGGCCCACCCGCCTGTCCCACGCCGCCGCGCTCTCGGCGGCGACGGTACTCGCCCCGGTGGCGGGCGAGTTCGACGCGGACGCCTACGCGTCCCTGCTCCCCCGCATCACCGTCCACGAGCCCAAGCCGACCCCGTAGCCGCCCTTCCCCACCAAAACGCGGGCTTCCCACCACCCACCCCACGCCACGCCACGCCAAGCCGCCACCGCATTCCCAAGGACCTCACATGCCCCTTGTCCGCACCGGCGACCTCGTCACCGAAGCCCGCTCCGCCGCCCGCGGCCTCGCCGCCTTCAACGTCATCACCCTGGAGCACGCCGAGGCCATCGCCGCCGGCGCCGAGCAGGCCGGCGCCCCCGCGATCCTCCAAGTCTCCGAGAACGCCGTGAAGTTCCACGGCGGCCGGCTCTCCGCGATCGCCGCCGCGGCCACCGCCGTCGCCCGCGCCTCTGCCGCCCCGCTCGCGCTCCACCTCGACCATGTCGAGTCCGTGGACCTGCTCCACCAGGCGCACGCGGAGGGCTTCGGCAGCGTCATGTTCGACGCCTCACGGCTCGACTACGGCGACAACGTCAAGGCCACGGCGGAGGCGGTCCGTTGGGGGCGTGAGCGCGGCATCTGGATCGAGGCCGAGCTGGGCCGGGTCGGCGGCAAGGCGGGCGAGCCGCCGACGGACGCGCACGCACCCGGGGTGCGCACCGACCCGGCGGAGGCCGCCGCGTACGTCGCCGACACGGGGGTGGACGCGCTCGCCGTCGCCGTCGGCTCCTCCCACGCCATGACGGAACGCACCGCCACCCTCGACCACGACCTGATCCGCGCGCTGCGCGACGCCGTACCGGTGCCGCTGGTGCTGCACGGCTCGTCCGGGGTGCCGGACGACCAGATCCGGGCGGCGGTGGCGGCCGGCATGGTCAAGATCAATGTGGGTACGGCGCTGAACACCGCGTTCACCGGGGCCGTCCGCGCGCATTTGGCCGCTCATCCGAAGGGCGTCGACCCGCGCGCGTATCTGCGCCCGGCACGCGAGGCGATGGCCAAGACGGTGGCGTCGTTCCTGCGCCTGCTTTAGCAGGAGACGGCCCCGGCCCGGGCGAACAGGGCCGGGGCCAGGGCCGGTTGATCAGGGACGGGAGATCAAGCCGGCCGATCGGGGCCAGGCGGCCGGGCTCAGGCGATCCGCCCCAAGGTCACGCACTGGTCGGCGACCCAGCCCTTCTTGCCGTTGTAGAGCAGCGGCGTCCAGGTGTTGTAAGTCCCGCCACCGGTACTGCACTTGTAGGAGTCGCCGGTCTTCTGGCCACGACACTGGGGGTCGTGGCAAGCCACGGAGTCGGGCGTCCCCTTCCCCAGAGCGTGCACCCGGACGATGACCCGCGCGGTCGTCGAGGCCGAGGCGCGCAGGTTCCAGTCGGTGCTCCCGTAGGCACCGGCGACGTCCGCTTGGGCGGTGGGCACCACCGCCGTGAACAGGCTCGCCGTCAGCACCCCGACGGCGGCGATCCTTCCGAAGGTACTCATGCTTCGAGGCTGCCCGCCACGCCGGACCTGCCGACGCGACGTCAGCCGGAGAAGCCCCATTTCACCGGAAGGCGTGAAGGAGCGACCAGATGACCGAGCGACAGGCCGGCGACCGGCTGGCCGGTGGTCGGTGGTCGGCGGTCGGCGGTCGGCGGTCGGCGGCCGGTGACCTGTCGCTCCGTCGCTACGGCTGCGGCACCGTGACTTCGAGCCAGTCGAGCAGCACATCGCACTGGTTGCCGTCCTCGCACGAGATCTTGATCTCGTTCTCGCCCTTCTGGAGGGTGACCGGCGCCCAGGTGGTCTGCCAGTTCTTCTCCAGGTTCGGGTCCGAGGACTTGACGAAGTTCTTCAGGCCTATCGGCGAGGAGTTCGCCTTGCCGTTGACCGTCAGAGTGGCGTTCGCGTCGACGGCCGGGATCGTGTAGCGGACGGTCAGGTGGTACTGGCCGCCCTTCGGCATGTTCGCCTTCCAGGTCACCGAGGCGCCGGGCTGGTTGAAGCCGGCCACGTACGCGCCGCCGTCGCCCTGGGCACCCTGGACGTCCTTGGCGAGGACCGCGCTGCCGGCCAGCTTCAGGGTGGCCGCGTCCTGCTTGGGGAGTTCGGTCTCGGCCGTGGTGTCGGTGCTGGGAACGCTCGTCGGGGCCTCGGTGGCCTCAGTGGGGGCGCTGGTCGGGGCGGTGGTGGTGTCCCCGCCGCCCGCCGTGTCGTTCTCATTGCCCCGGTTGGAGATGACGGCGGCGGCGATGCCGAGCACGACGACCGCGACCACGGCCACCGCGCCGATGAGCAGACCACGGGTGTTGGGGCCGCGCCCCGAACCGCCGCCGTCGTACCCGCCGGGCTGGTGCTGCTGCGGGATGCCGGGGCGCTGCCCGCCGGGGCCGCCGGCGTACGTCTCGGGAGCCGCGTACTGCGGATGCGGCTGGCCGTACCCCTGCCCCTGCGGCTGTCCCTGCTGCTGCGGCATGGGCGGCTGCTGCGCGTGGGCGCCGTACTGGCGCTCGCCGACCGTGCGGACCTGGTTGTACGAGGTGCGCGGGACGCCTGGCTGCGACATCGGACCCGGGTAGCCGTAACCGCCGCCCTGGGGCGGCTGCGCCCCGGCGGCCTGTCCGTCCGCGTACAGATAGCCGAACGGATCGTCGTCCTCGGGCGTCTTCGCGCCGTCGTTGCCGGCAGCCATCCGGTCTCACTCCCTTTGCCTGCTCCGTCGGCCGTCGCCGACCGGCCGAGCCTACCTCGAACGGCCTTGCGCCGGTTTGAGGCCATGGGGGCAGGGTGTGAACGATCGGCTAACCCGCTCGGCGGTGCACCTTCGCCCGCGACCGCTTCTCGATGTACATCCGCTGGTCCGCGCTGTTCAGGACTTCCTCGACGGTCATCCCGCACTCGGCCCAGCCGATGCCGAAACTGGCCCCGACCCGCACGGCCCGCCCGTCCACCCGGATCGGCGGGATGATCGCGTTGCGCAGCCGTACGGCGAGATCGGCGGCGTCGGCCGCGCCGAGGCCGTCGGCGAGGACGACGAACTCGTCGCCGCCGAGCCGGGCGACGGTGTCCCCGTCGCGGACGCCGGTGGTGAGGCGGCGGGCGACCTCGATGAGCACGGCGTCACCGGTGTGGTGACCGAAGCGGTCGTTGATCGACTTGAAGCCGTCGAGGTCGCAGAAGAGGACGGCCAGGCCCTTGGTGCCGTCGTCGACCTCGCCGCCGGAGGGGGCGACGAGATGGACGTGGTGGTCGTACGCGCCGGCGGCGGCGCCCGCCGGCGAGAACCCGAAGCCGTGCTCGTGGTCGTAGTCGTATCCATCCACCGCGTACTCCACCGCGTACTCCGACGGGTGCTCGGGCGGGTACGCGGAGACGGATGCGGCCCCGTATTCGGATCCGTACGGCGACGGGGACGGGGACGGGGACGGGGACTGCTGGTGCGGCTGAGACTGCGGCTGCTGGTACCCGGACGACTGCGCCGGTATGTGTCCCGGAGCGCCGGCACCGGTACCGGCAGCGGGGCGGGAGCAGATCCGGGCCGAGAGCCGGGAGCGGAGTTCGGCGCTGTTGGGGAGGCCGGTGAGGGCGTCGTGCGAGGCGCGGTGGGCGAGCTGGAGCTCGTGGCGCTTGCGCTCCTCGATGTCCTCGACATGGGTGAGGAGGAAGCGGGGGCCGTCGGCGGTGTCGGCGACGACGGAGTTGCGCAGGCTGACCCAGACGTACGTGCCGTCGCGGCGGCCGAGGCGCAGTTCGGCCCGGCCGCCCTCGGCGGAGGTGCGCAGCAGGGTGCCGATGTCCTCGGGGTGGACGAGGTCGGCGAAGGAGTAGCGGCGCATGACGGAGGCGGGGCGGCCGAGCAGCCGGCACAGGGCGTCGTTGGTACGCAGCAGGCGGCCGTGCTGGTCGCCGCCCATCTCGGCGATGGCCATGCCGGAGGGCGCGTACTCGAAGGCCTGCCGGAAGGATTCCTCGCTGGCGCGCAGCGCCTGCTGCTCACGCTCAAGCCGGACCAGGGCACGCTGCATGTTGGACCGGAGCCGGGCGTTGCTGATCGCAATGGCGGCCTGCGAGGCGTACATCTGGAGGGCCTCCCGGCCCCAGGGGCCGGGGTGGCGTCCGTTGCGCGGGCGGTCGACGGAGATGACGCCGAGGAGTTCACGGGAGGAGCCGGAGGCGTACATGGGGGCGTAGAGCCGGTCGTGCGAGTGCCACTCGTCCTCGAAGCGCGGGGCGGGGCCCTCGGTGTGCCACTGCGGGACGTCGTCCTCGATCAGCACCCAGCCCTCGGTGTGCGGGATGAACCGCAGGTCGCCCCAGGACTCGCCCATGGAGAGCCGGCGCTCCCAGGAGGCGCGGGAGCCGACCCGGCCGGTGATCAGCGCCTCGGCGGCGGGGCTGCCGGCGAAGGCGGCGACGACCAGGTCTCCGTCGGGCCGGACGAGATTGACGGCGGCCAGCTCATAGTTGAGGCCGGTGACGATGCCGTCGGCGACGGCCTGCAGAGTGTCCGCAAGGCTGCGGGCGGTGTTGAGGTCCGTCACGACCCGGTGAAGCTGCCGCAGGGTCGCAAGACGGACGTACGGCTCCGACTCGGTCTCCATCGCTCGCTCTCCCCGAGACCTCGACAGCTGACTCCAGGATTCTCATCGGTTACGGCTACG
The DNA here is from genome assembly GCF_043198875.1 of Streptomyces sp. NPDC048718. Classification (NCBI taxonomy): domain Bacteria; kingdom Bacillati; phylum Actinomycetota; class Actinomycetes; order Kitasatosporales; family Streptomycetaceae; genus Streptomyces; species Streptomyces sp. NPDC048718. The sequence goes on along the minus strand of NZ_JBICVG010000001.1, from coordinate 131,152 downwards.
GCTTTGGCTACGTAATGCACTGTCCCCGCCACTGAATCACAGCGCGCTGCGCACTCGGTACACAGGGTCAACAATTACCCGTCTCTGTGACTCAAGTCACAACAACCCCGGAATGGCATATTCCGTCCGGGGTCCTAGGACCCACGAGGGAATCGCCGCTGGTCCCCGGGCCCGATGCGGCGCGGGAGGGAAGCGGACTAGCGTGCGAGGGTGCTCCAGAAGACCCCCCTGACCTCCCCCGTACCGCCCGCCGTCCACGACCTCGCGATCCCCTCGGCCGCCGCGTTCCCCGGACTCCCCGCGTCCCCGGCGTCCCCCGGGACCCCGCCGGGCCCCGCGCTCGCGGCGGCCGGCCCCGGGGCTGCCGCGATCCCTCATGCTGAGGGGGTGAGCGACGACGAGTTCCGCGCGGCCATGTCCCGTCTGGCGGCGGGCGTGGTGCTGGTGACGGCGCACGACCCGGAGGACGGTCCGCGCGGCGAGGACATCGGCATGACGGCCACCGCCTTCCTCTCCGTCTCACTGGACCCGCCCCTGGTCCTGGTCAGCCTGCGCAATGACTCCCGGATGGACGACGTGCTGGCGGAGGTGCCGGTCTGGGCCGTGTCGCTGCTCGCCGAGAACCAGCGGCAGATCGCGGGCCGCTTCGCGATGCGCAACCGGGTCAGCGACCGGCTGCTCTTCGCCGACCTCCCGTACCGGCGCGGCGAACACAGCGACGCGCCCCTGATCGGCGGCGCGCTCGCCACCCTCGAATGCCGTACGGAGAGCAGGGTGGTGGCGGGGGACCACACCCTGGTGATCGGCCGCGTCCTCGCGACGGAGCTGCCGCGGGCGGAGGGCGGCCCGCTGACGTACTTCCGGGGGAACTACCGCACGCTGGGCTGAGCGGGGCGGCTCGGCTGTCCGGGCCCGCGCCCTCGCGAATGACGGCGGCTCGGCTCGCCCCGTACGGGATCGACTCGTACGGGATCGACTCGTACGGGATCGCCCCGTACGGGTTCCGCACCGCCCCGTACGGCCCGCCACGCCCCGACCCCTACGGGGGGCGGCGAAGCCCGGCCCTACGCGCGCGGGGAAACCGCAGGACGACCCGCGAGACTCCATACCGTCTGCGGCAACCGTCAGTGCCAGTCGTCAGTGCCAGTCGCGGCCCTGCCGGCCGCGCTTGGTGTCCGCGCGCTGTTTCTTCTCCCGCAGCCGTCGTTCGTTGATCCCTCGGGGGATCTTCGTCGGGCGGCGCGGCTTCGGCGGCGGTGCGCTCGCCTCGGCGAGCAGGGCGGCCAGACGTACGGCCGCGGTCTCGCGGTTGCGCCACTGGGAGCGGTGCTCCGAGGCGCGGACGACCAGGACGCCGCCCACCAGACGGCCCGCGAGCCGTTCGAGGGCGCGTGCCTTCCACACCTCGGGCAGGGCCTCGGTGGCCGCCAGGTCGAAGCGCAGCTCCACCTGGGAGTCGCTGGTGTTGACGTGCTGGCCGCCCGGCCCGGACGACCGCGAGAAACGCCAGATCAGCTCGGCCTCGGGAAGCGAGACGGAGCCGCGGATCGGATAGGGACCGGACATGTGTCCATGTTCCCCGCCCGCGCGACCGCACGTCACGCTCTTTTCCTCCGGGACTCCGGCGGAAGGCCGCCCGCACGGGAGGCGAGCACGGAAGCGGGTACTGGAATCAGCCATTCCGGAAACAGTGCCGGGTGCTGGAACCGACAGGCACCATCGCGCGTTATCGCTTTCGACGACCCGTCAGCACCTGGTGCCGCACCCCGTGCCGCACCCCGTGCCGCACTTCGTACCGCAGAAAGGGACTTCCCATGGCTGTAAGCCTGTCCAAGGGCGGCAACGTCTCCCTGACCAAGGAGGCCCCCGGCCTCGCCGCCGTCACCGTGGGCCTGGGCTGGGACGTCCGTACGACCACGGGCACGGAATTCGACCTCGACGCGTCCGCCATCGGCGTCGACGCCATGGGCAAGGTCGTCTCCGACGGTCACTTCGTCTTCTTCAACAACAAGTCGACGCCGGACCAGACCATCGTCCACACCGGTGACAACCGCACCGGCGAGGGCAGCGGCGACGACGAGCAGATCAGCGTCAACCTGGCGGGCCTCGCCCCCGGCGTCGACAAGATCGTCTTCCCGGTCTCCATCTACGACGCGGTCACCCGCTCGCAGAACTTCGGCCAGGTCCGCAACGCGTACATCCGCATCGTGAACCAGGCCGGCGGCGAGGAGCTCGCCCGCTACGACCTGTCGGAGGACGCCGCCGTCGAGACCGCCATGGTCTTCGGCGAGCTGTACCGCAACGGCGCCGAGTGGAAGTTCCGCGCCGTCGGCCAGGGCTACGCCTCCGGCCTGGAGGGCATCGCCCGCGACTTCGGCGTCAACCTCTGATCCAACGGCTGCCCGTCCGGCATCCGCACGCGGCCCGTCACCCTCACGAGGGGGTGGCGGGCCGCGTGGCGTCGGCGGTCATGTCCCGGCATATGCCAGGGCACGGGTCGCGGGCTGGGCATATGCCGGAACCGACCTCCGCGCCCCAGGCCCCAGACCCGGCCCCAGACCAGGATCAGGGCCAGGCCCAGGCCCAGGCCCAGGCCCCGGACCCTCTCAGGGTTTGGCGGGCTTCTTGTCCCCGTACAGCCAGACGCCCCACAGACCGGACAGGTCCTTGTCCGTCATCGACTCGGCGTAGTCCGTGAAGTCCCGGGTGCTCGCGGTGCCGTGCCGGTACTTCGCCGGCCAGCCCTTGAGAATCTCGAAGAAGGTCGCGTCCCCGACCCGCTGCCGCAGCTTGTGCAGCACCATCGCGCCCCGCTGGTACACGGGCGGCGAGAACAGGTCCTCCGAGGTCGGCGGCTCGGCCGGCGGGAAGTCCCAGACGGCGTCGTTGACGAAGGCGTGGTCGAAGGACTTCTGCGCCGGGAGGTGCGCGGTCCGCTCCTCGTACAGCCACTCCCCGTAGGTCGCGAACCCCTCGTTCAGCCAGATGTCCTTCCAGCTCGCGGGCGAGACGGAGTTCCCGAACCACTGGTGCGCCAGCTCGTGCGCGAGCGTGGGCGAGTTGAAGGAAGAGACGGGCAGGATCGGCCGGGTCTGGGTCTCCAGGGCGTAGCCGAGGTCGCCCTCGCGCTCGACGATCACGCCGGCGGACGAGAACGGGTACGGCCCGAAGAGCCGCTCCTGCTCCGCGAGGATGCCGGGAACCTTGGCGAGCAGCCCGGCGCTCTTGGCGGCGGCGGTCGGATCGACGGCGTTGAGCACCGGCACCCGGCCGCCGAGGGCGGTCGTGGTCGAGGTGTCGAAACGGCCGATCGCGAGCACCGCGAGATAGCTCGCCATCGGCTCGGCCGAATGCCAGACGGAGGTGACGCCGCGCCCGTCGGCGGTCTTCCGCTCGGCTGTGCGCACCCCGTTGGACAGCGCCTTCAGCCCGGCGGGGACGGTGACGGTGACGTCGTAGGTGGCCTTGTCGGAGGGGTGGTGGTTGCCGGGGAACCAGGCCATCGAGCCGGTCGGCTCGCCGACCGCGAGCGCCCCGTCGGAGGTCGGGACCCAGCCCTCCTCGTCGCCGTCCGTGTCGGTGATCGTCTTCGGGACGCCTTCGTAGGTGACGACCGCGACGAACCGCGCCCCCTTGTCGATGTCGCGGCGCGGGCGCAGCGTCAGCTCGTTGCCGGCCCGGTTGACGGCGGCGGGCGCGCCGTCGACGCTCGCGGAGCGCACGGGGGGACCGCTGAAGTCGAGGTTGAAGGCGCTCAGGTCCTGGGTGGCGGTCGCGGTGATCTCGGCCTTGCCGGTGAGGCGGCGGGTGGAGGGCTCGTACGACAGGGTGAGGCCGTAGTGGCCGACGTCGTAGCCGCCGTTGCCGAGCTTCGGGAAGTACGGGTCGCGCAGCCCGGCCGCGCCGGGGGTGCCATGGACCACGCCGCCGTCCCGACCCGCTCCGGCGGCGCAGCCGGCGGCCAGGAGGGCGAGGGCGACGGCCACGGCTCCAGCCCGGATTCGGGTACGCGTCGAGTTCACGAACCGATCCTAAACAGACGTACGAACCCAGGCGCCTGAAACGGGACCGATGGGACCGGCGCGCCGGAGCGGGGACCTCGGGTGCCCACACGACCCGGGCGGCCCGCACGCCCGCACGCCCGCACGACCCGCAGGGGCGGGTCCCGGCGGGTCCGGGTGGGCGCCGGATAACCGAAGAGGCTTCCGTAGGGGTCGTCCCTCCGGGCGGTCCTGGCCCGCCTCCCTCACCCGCCCACCCTCCCCCTGCTACTGTCCGTTGCTTTCCGGACGCACCGTGTCATATGCCCGATGAGGATCCGTGGGAGCGCACATGAAGATCTCCGTCGTCGGGGGCGGCCCCGGCGGGCTGTACTTCGCCATCCTGATGAAACGCCAGGACCCCTGCCACGAGATCACCGTCTACGAACGGAACCCGGCCGGTTCCACCTACGGGTGGGGTGTCACCTACTGGGCGGGGCTCCTCGACAAGCTGCGCGCGGGCGACCCCGAGTCCGCCGAGGCGATCGCCGCCGCGTCCGTCACCTGGACCGACGGCACGGCGATCGTCCGCGACGAGCGCACCACCCACCACGGCGACGCGGGCTTCGGCATCGGCCGCCGCCGCATGCTCGCCCTGCTCGCCGACCGGGCCCGGGAACTCGGCGTCCACCTCGCGTACGAGCACCCGGTCGACGGCCCCGGCGCGCCCGAGCTGGCCGGCGCCGACCTGGTCGTGGCCGCCGACGGGGTCCACAGCGTGCTGCGCGAGGCGCACGCCGACCACTTCGGCGCCGAGATCACCAGCGGCCGCAACCGCTATGTCTGGCTCGGCACGACGAAGGTCTTCGACTCCTTCAACTTCGCCTTCAAGGAGACCGAGCACGGCTGGGTCTGGTGCTACGCGTACGGCTTCAGCGGCGAGCAGTCGACCTGCGTGGTCGAGTGCGCGCCGGCCACCTGGACCGGCCTCGGGCTCGACCGGGCGAGCGAGGCGGACAGCCTGCGCCTCCTGGAGAAGCTCTTCGCCGACCTGCTCGACGGCGAGCCGCTGATCGGCCGCCACCACGAGGACGGCGACCCGGCGGCGCCCGCCCAGTGGCTCACGTTCCGCACCCTCAGCAACCGCGTCTGGCACCGCGGCCACACCGTCCTGCTCGGCGACGCCGCCCACACCACCCACTACTCGATCGGCGCCGGCACCACCCTCGCCCTGGAGGACGCCCTGGTGCTCGCCGCCGCCCTGCGCCGGTGCGGCCCCGACGGCTTCGGCTCGCTGGACCGGGCGCTGACCGCGTACGGGCGGCGGCGGCGCGCCGAACTCGTCCCGGCGCAGAGCGCGGCCCGGCACAGCGCGCGGTGGTACGAGAACCTGCCCCGCTATATGCGCCTGCCGCCGGACCGCATGTTCGCCCTGCTCGGCCAGCGCCACTCGCCGCTGCTGCCCTACGTACCGCCGCAGCTCTACTACCGCCTCGACCGCGCCGCCGACCGGCTGGAACCGCTACGCCGCCTCAAGCGCTGGCTCGGCCCGCGCCTGGCCCGCGCCGTCCACCGGACCTGAGCCGGGGCTCGGGCGCGAAAGCCCGCACAGGGCAAAGGGGGCGGGCGCGTGAGGACCGCACGCGGGCGGGGCGGACGTACGGGAGGCAGGGCGTACGAGGGAGCCGGGCGCCCCGCCCCGCGCGTACGCCCGCCCGCCCCGACCCGGCCCCACCCCCGGACCCGGACGCCCGCCCAGGCCCCGGCCCCCACGCCCACGTACTTCCGCGCGCCGCCCCCGCGCCGTACCGCCCTCCGGACGTGACACCATCGAGGCGTGCTCGACATCGGCTACTCGCTCTCCCGCCGCTTCCCCGACCCTCCGCAGACGGACTACCGCACGGCGGACGTCCACGCGCTGCGCCACGACCTGTTCTGCGGTGATGTGTACCTCGCGGACACCGACAAGGACGAGGAAGTATCCACAGCCTGGGGATGGGTGCCGGTGCTCGACTTCGCCTGGGCGCTGTGCGACATCGTCGAGCGGCTCGACCGCGACCCGCGCGGCAGCCGCGCGGCCCAGCCGCAGTACGCCGAACTCGACTTCACCGAGTCCTCCGACCGCATGCTGTTCGAGCGCCGTTTCGGCTGGGTGGACGTCGAGGCCGACTGGATGCCCGGCGACCAGCCGCCCCTCACCTTCAGCCACGCGGCGCTGCGCCGCGAGGCCCGCGACTTCCTGCACGACCTGATCGCCGACCTCACCGACATGCACGAGGACCTCGCCGGCAACCCCGCGATCTGGGACCTCCAGGCCCGCTTCCCCCGCGTGTCCTGACCCGGCCCTCCGCCCCTCCCCCGGGGGCCTAGTCGGCCACACGCAGCCCCAAGTGCGCGGCGAACACCGGTGCCAGATCGAGCAGTTGAGACGGCGAGATCACCGCACCGGCCAGCGCGTCCACACCGCGGGCGATCTCCAGGCGCCGTACCGTCCGCAGATCGACGTCCTTCATCCGCACCCCACTGAAGTCCGCGCCGATCAGCACACAGTCCCGGAACTCGACGCGTTCGAGGGTGGCGCGCGCGAAGTCCGGCTCGTTCAGCACGCAGCCGTCGAAGACCACGTCCTTCAGCCGCGCCGCCCGCAGATTCGGGAAGTCCGCCTTCCCGCCCCGGATCCACACCCGTTCCAGAACCGCCCCGTGCAGCTGCGCACCGCCGAGGCGCGCCTCCACGACCTCCACATCGCGCAACTGCGCCCCCGCCAGGTCGGTGCCCACGCCCCGCACCCCGTCCAGCACCGAGTCGAGGAAACGCGCCGCCGTCAGCCGGGCGCCGTCGAGCACACAGCCGCGCAGCGCGCTGTCCAGGAAACGGGCGCCCGCGCCGTCCTGCCCGGTCAGGTCGGCGCCCGTGAGCTCCACACCGTCGTAGTCCCCGTCCGGCTCCAGGGGCCCGCCGTGCGGGGCGAGCGGGGGCAGCCGGACCTCCGGCAGCCGCGCCGCCGCCACCGGCTTCGGCTTCACGCCCCGCGTGCCGACCCCGCGCCTGCCATCCCCGCCGTCCCCACCGTCCATGTATCTCACGCTCTCCATCGTGACGTACGCCACTGACAATCACCGGCCCGCGATGTCACGGACCCGGCCCCGTGACCCGTCCCTCGCATGACACCTCACGCCAGGCCACACCAGGCCACACCAGGCCACACCAGGAACAGAGAGCCGGAGACATGCCGAACAGCCGGAGCGTCCGGAACATCACCATCGTCGGCGGCGGATTCGCCGGACTCACGGCGGCCGTCACCGCCGCGGAGGCGGGCGCCGACGTCGTCCTGTACGAGGCCCATCGCGCCCTCGGCGGCCGGGCCCGCACCGCCGAGGGCCCGTATCTCACCAACGAGGGCCCGCACGCGATCTACAGCGGCGGCCCGCACTGGACCTGGCTGAAGCAGCGCGGACTGCTCGGCCCGCTCGCGCCGCTGCGCGCCCCCGACGCGGCCAGACTCCGCTTCCACCACCGGGGTGCGCTTCGGCGCGTGCCGCCGTTCGGCTTCCTCCGCCAGAGTTTCCGCAAGGCGGAGGCGGCCCCGGTCGACGTCGACTTCCGTACCTGGGCGACCGGGCTCGCCGGGCCGACGGCGGCCGAGGCGGCCGCCGCGTACAGCGCAGTCGCGGTCTACCACCACGACCCCGGGGCGCTGTCGGCGCGCTTCGTGCAGGAACGGCTGTACCGGGGCTCGTCGGTCCCGGCGGAGGCGCACTTCGTCCAGGGCGGCTGGGGGCGGCTCGTCGACCGCATGGCGGCCCGGGCCCGGGAGCTGGGGGTACGGATCGAGACCTCGGCCCGGGTCGACGCCCTGCCCACCGGGCCCGGCACCGGGCCCGTGATCGTGGCCACCGCCCTGCCCGCCGCCGCCCGGCTGCTCGGGGACCCGGCCCTGACCTGGGAGTCGGGCCGCACCGTCCTGTTCGACCTGGCGCTGCGGACCCGTAAGGGGGATCCGTTCGCGATCTCCGACCTCGACGCGCCGGGCTGGCTGGAACGCTTCACCACCCAGGACCCGACCCTCGCCCCCGCCGGCGAGCAGCTGATCCAGGCCCAGTTGCCGATCGGCCCCGACGAGGGCAGGGCCGACGGCGTCGCCCACGCCGAACGCCTTCTCGACCTGGGCTTCCCCGGCTGGCGCGAGCGCGCGGTATGGCGGCGCGAGGCGGTCTCCTCCGGCCGTACGGGGGCGGTCGACCGCCCCGGCACCACCTGGCGCGACCGGCCCGCGATCGACCGGGGCGACGGCGTGTACCTGGTGGGCGACCAGGTCGCGGCCCCGGGCGTACTCGCGGAGGTGTCCTTCACCAGCGCGGTGGAGGCGGTGTCCCTGGCGCTGCGCACGCGCCTGCCCGCGTACGCGCGTCATCGGGCGGCTTGATCCCTGCCCCCCGAGACCCCGGGCTTCCGGCCCCCGGCAACGGGCGCCGTTGCCGGGAGGCCGGAGGGCCGGGGGGATCAGATCCCCAGGACGTCCCAGGAGTGGCCCTTGAACTCCTTCAGGAAGTCGGGGTGGTCCTCCCACATCCGGGCGATGGAGCGCAGCACGTCCCAGTTGTGCTCCAGCGCCTGGTCCACGACCTGCCGCAGTTCCGGCGCCGAGTCCCGCTTCTCCAGCAGCCCGTTCACCGCCGACGCGGCCTGCACGGTGTACCGCAGCGCGCGCAGCGAGCGCGAGGTGTCGTCCATCCCGAACCCGTGGTCGCTGCCGTTCTCGGGGTCGAACAGCGGCGTGAGCCGCGCCTCGATGAATGCGGTGATGCGCTCGAACCGCTGCTGAATGTCCTTGTCCATGCTCTCTTCCTACACCCCGGAGGTCACCGGCCCGATGCCGGGAGGCATATGCCGAACGGCAGCCGCCACGGCTTCCGCGGCCGTGTCCGTCTCGGCGAGGGAGCTGCCCATGTACACCGCCATGAGCATGAACCGACCACCGCTGTACGCGCTCAGACACGGCCCCACGAGGGACAGCCTCGGCCGGGTGGTGGACGAGAAACGCAGCGTCCCGTGGCTGGTGAACGGGTAGAGCCCCCGCAACACCGGTTCGGCATATGCCGCTTCGATCAGCTCCCGATAGCGGGGACTCGTCGGCTTGCTCGCCGCCTCGAACCTCAGGTGCCGCCACTCGGACTCGGCCAGGAGCACGGGATCACCGTCGGGCACCTCGAAACGCCCCGTCGGCTCCACGAACGGTGCCGCCCGGCACACACCGTCCAGCTCCACCCCGTCCCGCCAGGCCCGCACGACCCGCGCGACCTGCGCCAGGTCCCGGCTTCTGCCCTCGACAAGGGCCAGGTCCTGGACCGATTCCTCACCGCGAATGGACCATCTGCGCTCGATGGCCCAGCCGCTGACGGCCAGGCTCCCCCGGTGGGGTACGACGCTCCCGAACGAGGCGCGGAGAAGCGACGCTTCGCCCGTCTCGCGCAGGGAGAAACCTTCCGCCTCCGCGGCGGCCCGGAGCGCCGCTCCGAGACTGCCGTGCGCGGCGATGTCGGGGTACAGCAGGGCGGGATCGGTGCGTTCGGTCATGAAAGGAGTGTGCCCGCGGCTCCCCCGCCGTGGACATGGGAGTCGCGACCCACGACCGGGGGCAGGGGGTCCCGCCCCGCACGGGCGGACCACCCCGCCTCCCGCCGACCTCAGTTGGTGACGCGCCCGCCGGCGACGTCGACCGTGAGGCCGGTGAGCCAGGAGGCCGCGTCGGAGGCGAGGAACAGGGCGGTGCCGGCGATGTCGTCCGGCGTGCCCATGCGGCTCAGCGGATGCAGGGCGGCGGCCTTGTCCCGTACGGCGGCGGGCATCCGGGCCTCCGTCGTCTCGGTCAGGATCGCCGAGGGCGCGACGCAGTTGACGCGGACGCCGTACGGGCCGACCTCGGTGGCCAGATGGCGGGTCAGCATCACCACTCCGGCGTTGGCGACACCGTAGGCGAGGTTGGCCTGGCTGGGCCGGCGCCCGGCGGCCGAGGACATCGTGACGACCGAGCCCCGGCCCCGTTCGACCATGCCCGGCAGGAAGGCCCGGACGGTGAGGGCGGGAGCGGCGCACGAGCAGCAGGTGTGCGAGGGTCTCTCCCCCGACGAACACGGGCAGTTGACCACCCTGCCCGGCCGGCTGACCGCGCGGCAGGGGCTCACCCCGGGTGCGCACCCCGGCTTCCGTTCGGTACGCGCCGACCGCCCGGCACGGGGGCGGTAGCCCGTACCCGGCGCACCAGGCACACCCCGGACATGCGAAAGGAGCTCGTTCACAGACCTGCGAACGAACTCCTTTGGACTACCGGCGGCCGGGGGCGGGCCCCCGACCTCCACCACGATCAGCCGATCACGCGCCCGAGCCCGAGCCCGAACCCGCGCCCGTCCCCAGCCGCTTCAGCGCGTCGTCCGTCAGCCGGTACACCGTCCACTCGTCCTGCGCCCCGGCGTCCAGGGACTCGTAGAAGGCGATCGACGGCGCGTTCCAGTTCAGGACGGACCACTCCAGGCGCTCGTAGCCGCGCTCCACGCAGATCCGCGCCAGCTCCGCGAGCAGCGCCTTGCCGTGCCCGCCGCCCCGCAGCTCGGGGCGGACGTACAGGTCCTCCAGGTAGATGCCGTGAACCCCGCGCCACGTCGAGAAGTTGAGGAACCACAGCGCGAAGCCGGCGACCTCGCCCGTGTCGGTCTCGGCGATGTGCGCGAAGGCGGCCGGGTGTTCGCCGAAGAGCGCCTCGCGCAGGTGCTCGGGCGTGGCACGGACCTCGTGCAAAGCCTTCTCGTACTCGGCGAGATCGCGGATCATCTCGTGGACGACGGGGATGTCGGCAGGTGTGGCGGTACGGATCATGGGCCCAGCCTGCACCCGCTCACCCCGCCCTGGCCAGCAGGTTCCGCGCAATGGACACCTGTGCCGGGTCGAGCGCGACGGCGCCGTCCTCGACGCTCCACAGACCGTTCTGGAGCACCCGGCCGAGCGTCCAGGCGCGCGCCCTCGCCCGGTCCAGGCCGAGCCGTTCGGTCAGCAGGTCGAAGCGCCACCGGGTCTCGACCGGATCCGACAGGGGGCCCGGGCCCCAGGGGCTCGTCAGCGCCGGCAGCAGTTCGAAGCCCGGGTCGCCGGCCAGCGGCTTGGGGTCGATGGCCAGCCAGGGTTCGCGCGCGGACGCCAGGATGTTGTCGGCGTGCAGATCCCAGTGGAGCAGCCGGTCGCCCGGTTCGCCCGCGACTTCCCGTACCGCCGCCGCGCAGTCCCGGAGCAGCGCGGCGTCGGCCGGATCCGCCAGGGCGGCGACGGCCGCCGGGGTGCGGGCGAGCATGCGGGGCGCGATGTCGCCGAGGCGGCGCAGGCCGGCCGGGGCGGGCACTGCGACCAGCCGGGCGAGGACGTCCGCCAGGATCCGTACCGCCTCGCGCGCGTCCGGGTGCGAGGACAAGTGACGGTTCTCGTCGGCCCGTTCCAGCAGCATGGTGCCGGTCGTTCCGTCATATGCCAGCAGTCGCACCGCCCCGTTCCCGCCCCACGCGCGCAGGGCGGACGCCTCGCCCTCGCTCTCCTCGTCGAGCAGCTGGAACTTGAGCGCCGCCGGGGTCCCGTCCGCCCGTACGGCCACCGGCAGCACCAGCGACGCGACCCCGTGCATCGAGGGCCCCGTCACCCGCAGTCCCCACCGCTCGGTGAACTCCGCCGCCAGACCCGGCAGCGAGGCGACGAACGCCCGCCCCGCCGCGCCGTTGCACTTCTCCTGGGACGCCACCAGCGCCGCCGGAATCACGACCGGACGGCCCGCCGGGCCACCCGCCGCACCACCCACCGGCTCTCCGCTTTCCCTTCCTCCCCCACCCGCTCCCCCGCGCGAATCTCCGACCGGACCCCTTACGGGCCCCTCCTCCGACGCACCCATCCTGTCAACTCCCCTTCCTCACCCAGCCGATGAAACAGCCCGGCCCACACCCACCGGGAACAACGAAATCCGCAGCCCGAAGGCTCCCCTGGAGACCACCCAAAGCTCCCCTCGAATCAGCCGTATCCACAGGCCCCGGGCCACCGGTAACCTCCCGCCCACGCACCCGGAAGAGGGATGGGACATGAGCACGAGCAGCACGGTCAACGGCGGCATATCGTTCTGGTACGCGCAGGAGGGCGCCCCCGCGCCCCGCGAGCCGCTGCCCGGCGACACGACCGCCGACGTCTGCGTCGTCGGCGGCGGCTACACCGGGCTGTGGACGGCCTACTACCTCAAGAAGGCCGCCCCCTTCCTCGACATCACCGTCCTCGAAGCCTCCTTCTGCGGCTACGGCGCCTCCGGCCGCAACGGCGGCTGGCTCTACAACGGCATCGCGGGCCGCGACCGCTACGCCCGGCTGCACGGCCACGACGCCGCCGTCCGCCTCCAGCAGGCCATGAACGACACCGTCACCGAGGTCGTCGACGTGTGCGCCGCCGAAGGCATCGACGCCGACCTCCACCGCGGCGGCGTCCTCGAAGTCGCCCTCTCCCCCGCTCAACTCGGCCGCCTCAAGGAGTTCCACGCCGCCGAGGTCGCCTTCGGCGAGAAGGACCGCGAGCTGTACGGCGCCCGCGAGACCGCCGAACGGGTCCGCGTCACCGGGGCCGTCGGCTCCACCTGGACCCCGCACGGCGCCCGGCTGCACCCGGTCAAGCTGGTCAAGGGCCTCGCCGACGCCGTCGAGGCGCTCGGCGTCACGATCCACGAGTCGACCCCCGTCACCGAGATCCGCCCGAAGCACGCCGTCACCCCGTACGGGACCGTCCGCGCGCCGTACGTCCTGCGCTGCACCGAGGGCTTCACGGCCTCCCTGAGCGGCCAGCGGCGCACCTGGCTCCCCATGAACTCGTCCATGATCGCCACCGAGCCCCTCACCGACGCCCAGTGGGAGTCGATCGGCTGGGACGGCCTGGAGACCCTCGGCGACATGGCCCACGCCTACATGTACGCCCAGCGCACCGCCGACGGCCGGATCGCGCTCGGCGGCCGGGGCGTCCCGTACCGCTACGGCTCGCGCACCGACAACGACGGCCGCACCCAGCCGCAGACCGTCGACGCGCTGCGCGAGATCCTGGTCCGCTTCTTCCCGCAGCTCGCGGGCGTCGGCATCGCGCACGCCTGGTCCGGTGTCCTCGGCGTGCCGCGCGACTGGTGCGCCACCGTCACCCTGGACCGGTCCACCGGTCTGGGCTGGGCGGGCGGGTACGTCGGCTCCGGTGTCGCCACCACCAACCTCGCCGCCCGCACCCTGCGCGACCTCATCCAGCAGGACTCGGGCCAGGCCGGCCCCACCGAACTGACCGCCCTGCCCTGGGTGAACCACCGCGTCCGCAAGTGGGAGCCGGAGCCGTTGCGCTGGCTCGGGGTGCAGACCATGTACGCGGCCTTCCGCGCGGCCGACCGGCGCGAGGCCGCCTCCCGTACGGCCGCGACGGACCGTATCGCGACCGTGGCGAACCGGCTCTCGGGGCGCTGAGCCGGGCACGGGCCTCTCCCCGCTCCGGCGGGGCGCGTCACCTCGCCGTGAACCGCGCCTCACCGGAGCCGGACCCGGCGTCCACCCGGAACGCCTCCGCCAGCTCCCTGAGCGGCCGCTTCTCGAATCCGTCAGGGACCACGAGTTCGACCACTCCCGCCCCGCCCGCTCCCTCACGCCGCTCGTCCCCGGGACCCACGCCCGGAGGCAGCGGCACACACGTGACACGCTCGCCGTCCTCGACGATCTCGGACAGGGCCATGATGCGCCCGTCCGCGTCGTACGCCGCATACACACGCATACGATCACTCCTCCTCGTCTCGCCTCATCACCCGCCTCCGCTCCGCGTCACGTCACGGTGATCAAACAGATGTCGAAGCTGGAGGCGTGGAACGCGCGAATGCGGACCCAGCGCGTCTGCGGTATCCCCTGGCTGTTGTCCCAGGAGATGGCCTCTTCCGTGTAGTACAGAGCCGCGGTCGCGTCGCTCAGCGGATTCTGACTGATGCACGGGCGCACCCAGAACCCCGCGCTCTGGTCATTGGGCCATCTCACGCTCCACCAATTGTCGGCGCCATCCGCCATGAAGAGCGCACCACTCGCTACCCGATAGACGTCCGAAGGCATGACACACGCTCCTGTCGCCTGGCCGACCCCTCATCCCAGAATGCCCCCATTCGGGTGCATCGCAAACGGAATCCAGTACTCCGCATATACGGCGCGACATAAGCCCGGACCGACTGATCGGCCGGCCGGCCGTACAACCACTGGGTGTACAACCATTGGGCGTACATACGAGTCACACGGGGCGACCGGCACGGCCTCCCCCTCCGTGTCACGACTTCCTGGAGTACGTCTTGCGCCCCACTCGCACCGCCACCGCCGTGGCGGCCGTCCTCGCGGCGGTGGCCGCGGGCCCCCTCGCGACCGCCCAGCCGGCGGCCGCGGCCCCGGCCCCCGCCAAGCTGTCCGACGACTTCAACGGCGACGGCTACCGCGACCTCGTCCTGCTCGGCGGCACGTACCAGAAGGACTACCGGGTCGACGTCGTCTACGGAACCGCGAACGGCCCCGGCGCCCGGGTACAGACGATCCACCAGAGCCAGGCCGCCATCCCCGGCACCACCGAGGAGGGGGACTTCTTCGGTCAGTCCGCCACCAGCGCGGATCTCGACCGCGACGGGTACGCCGATCTGATCCTGGCGTCCCCGGGCGAGGCGGTCGGCACCGCCACCCGACGCGGCGGGCTCACCGTCGTCTGGGGCGGTTCCGGCGGCCTCGGCTCCGGCACCGTGTTCCATTCCCCCGTGCCCGTCGCGGACACGGACCAGAAGCAGGGCGACGCCTTCGGCCGGGAGGTCTTGGCAGGCGACTTCGACGGCGACGGCGACCAGGACCTGGCGGCCGTCAGCGAGAGCCGGAGCGGTGGCGTCGTGCTGCTCAAAGGCCCGTTCACCCGGGCCGGCAAGACCTCCGGACACGCGCTGCTCGGCGGGAACTACGGCCTTCTCCAGGTCGACAGGCTGGTGGCCGGGCGGGTCACCGCCGACAGCGCCACCGACCTGTACATCCTCGGCCAGGACCTCACCCGATCCGACAGTGAAGTGCAGGCCTACTTCCACCGCGGCGGAAGCGGCTTCGCCACCCTGGCCTCGTCGGTGCGGCTCCCGGACTCCGACCCCACGGACGGGCAGCTCAGCCGCGGGCCCTTCGGCATCGCGCTCGGCGACTTCGACAAGGACGGCTACGGCGACCTGGCCGTCGGCCGCAGCGCCGAACCGTTCGGCAAGGAAAGCGGCTACGTCGTCGTGCAGTACGGCGGTGCCACCGGCCCGAACACCACCCGCAAGCCGGTGAAGCTCTCCCAGGACACGGCGGGCGTGCCGGGGACGTCCGAGGACGGCGACCTCTTCGGCTACTCCCTCGCGGCGGGCGACGTGAACGGCGACGGCTACGCGGACCTGGCCGTCGGTGCCCCCGGCGAGGACCTGGGGTCCTCGCGCGACGCCGGCGCGGTCACCGTCCTGCTCGGCCGCGCCGGAGGACTGTCCGGCACCGGCTCGAAGGCGTACGACCAGAACAAGCCCGGCATCGGCGGAAACGTCGAGCGTGACGACAACTTCGGCAACGAACTCCGGATGGCCGACTACAACCGCGACGGACGCGCCGACCTGATGGTCGGGACCGACGACTGGGTCGGGAACAAGCTCGGCATGGTCCACCTGCTCAAGGGGTCGGCCTCCGGCATCACCGGTACCGGCTCGAAGGACTACACCGCGAGCTCGCTGAAGCTCTCGTACAACACCTTCGGCGGCTGGTTCGCCCGCTGACCCGACGGACACCACCCGCCAAAACGGCGAAGGCCCCCGACCACGACCGGTCGGGGGCCTTCGCCGTGAGCCGGCCCGGCCCGGCGCAAGAGGTCAGGTGGCCCGCGCATCGGCCCCCGCGCCCGACCCCGTTCACCCGCTCCCCCACCCGTACAACCATCGGGCGTGGACATGAGTCAAACCCGCCAACTCAGCTTGCCCTCAAGCGCCTTGACTCCTTGGAGCATCCCTTGCGCCCCACTCGCCCCGCCGTCGTGACGGCCGTCCTGGCGGCGCTGGCCGCAGGCCTTTTCGCGGCCGCCCAGCCGTCGGTCGCGGCCTCTTCGGCGGCCTCGCCCCCGCCACCGCCCCTGCCCGCGTCCGAATCCGCGTCCCTGTCCGCCTCCGCCTCCGCGCCTCTGTCCGCGTCCGCGGCCCCCGCCAGGCTGTCCGACGACTTCAACGGCGACGGTCACCGCGACCTCGTCCTGCTCCACGGGACGTACCAGCAGGACCACCGGGTCGACGTCGTCTACGGAACGGCGAGCGGCCCCGGCACCCGCGTACAGACCATCTACCAGGACCTCCCCAACATCCCTGGTATCACTGAGCAGTTCGAAGGCTTCGGCCAGGCCGCCACCAGCGCGGACCTCGACCGCGACGGGTACGCCGACCTGGTGGTGGCGACCCCGCACGAGAAGGTCGGCACGGTCAGCGACCGAGGCGGGCTCA
The DNA here is from genome assembly GCF_043198875.1 of Streptomyces sp. NPDC048718. Lineage (NCBI taxonomy): Bacteria > Bacillati > Actinomycetota > Actinomycetes > Kitasatosporales > Streptomycetaceae > Streptomyces > Streptomyces sp. NPDC048718. The sequence goes on along the minus strand of NZ_JBICVG010000001.1, from coordinate 114,622 downwards.
CCGTCGTCTGGGGCGGACCGCGCGGCCTCGGCTACGGCACCGTGTTCCACTCCCCCGTGCCCCTCGAAGGCAAGGACAAGAACTGGGGCGACTCGTTCGGCAGCCTCGTCACGGCAGGCGACTTCGACGGTGACGGCGACCAGGACCTGGTGGCCCGCAGCGACTCCAAAGCCGGCGTCCTGGTCCTCCTCAAAGGCCCCTTCACGCGGACCGGCAAGACCGCCGGACACGAGTTCCTCGGCAAGAACTTCCCTCGCCCCGTGCGCGTCGACGGGCTGATCGCCGGACGCGTCGACGGCGACCGCGCCACCGACCTCTACATCCTCGGCTGGAGCGTCGGCGAAGGCGACGAGGACGAGCGCGTCTACTTCCACCGCGGCGGTGCCGGCTTCGCCACCCGGGCCGCCACCTTCCGTGTCCCGGACCCCACCATCACCACCATGGGATCCAGCCAGGCATTCGCCCTCGCACTCGGCGACTTCGACAAGGACGGCCACGGCGACCTGGCCATCGGCCGAGGCACCGAGCCGGTGGACAAGGGGCGTGGCTACGTCATCGTGCAGTACGGCGGTCCGGCCGGCCCGGACACCGCTCGCCCCATGGCGAGGTTCACCCAGGACACGCCGGGCGTGCCGGGGGACCCCGAGGACGGCGACTACTTCGGCATGGCCCTCGCGGCGGGCGATGTGAACGGCGACGGCTACGCGGACCTGGCGGTAGCCGCCCCCGGGGAGAACCTGGGGCCCTCGGGCCGTAACGCCGGCATGGTCACCGTCCTGTACGGCCGCGCTGGGGGACTGACCGGGGCCGGCGCCCGGGTGTACGACCAGAACAAGCCCGGCATCCTCGGAGTCATCGAGCGCAACGACTACTTCGGCAGGGAACTCCGGATGGCCGACTACACCCGCGACGGGCGCGCCGACCTGATGGTGCAGACCCGCGACGAGGTGGGGAAGACGTTCGGCATGATCCACCTGCTCAAGGGATCCCCGTCCGGCATCACCGGCACCGGCTCCAAGGTCTACAACGTGCCTTCGCTGAAGCTCCCTTACGACAACATCGGCGCCGCGTTCGCCGGCTGAGCCGATTCCGGCAGCCGGGCCCCAGGACCTCGACCGGTCCCCGACTCCACCTCGGCCCCCACGGCCGCGGGCGCCCCGGCAACTCGGCGTCGGCGGCCTACAGCGTCGAAGTCCCGCTGACAGCACCTGCCTTGCCGCCCACACTCTCCCGCCGGCGTCTGTTGACCGACGCCTTCACCGCTCCGGCCGCGCAGACCAGGAGCAGCAACGCCACCGTGACAAGAGTGGGATTGACGAAGGAGGGGACCATGTCGGCGTCCGCGTTGCACCGGTTGTGCAGGGGAAACCAGCGCCCGGGCTCACGCCAGTGCTCCGCACGGTAGGCGTCGTCGTAGACGGCACCGTGCTCCGCGCAGGTCTCCCGGATGTCCAGGCCGCCGGCTGTGATCCCGCTGAACCACGCGCCGCAGCCCAGGACAACGAGCAAGGTCGCCGGGAAGACCCACCATCCCGGCCGCGCCCAGCCGCGGGTGCGCACTCCTCGCGCGGTCTTCCAGAGGCTCACCACCAGGAGAGCCGGAAGCAGTACGAGACCCATGACGAGGGCCGGCTCCAGGATGGCGTTCACGTTCCGGCTCACTCTCCTTGCCCGGAGCACTGCCCGGCGGCGGGTCACGCGGGTCACGCGGGTCACGGCACACGATGCCGTGGACACGAAAGCGTAACCACCGGGCCCCAGGACCGGGCCCCAGGCCCGGAAAGTCCTCCCGGCCCGGAAGTCCGGGTGAAAGTAGGTTTCTTGCCACCGGCGCCATCGCGCCAAGGAGAAAGCGCGTCTTCAGCACGCGAAAATCGCGGCGGACACGGGTGTTCTATGGTTGCGGCCATGGCGATCGCGACGCATACCCCGCTCACTCTGATACCGCTGTTACGAGGAAAGCCGGCCGTGACGGTCCCACCGGCCGGGCCCACGACCTTCGAGAGCGGTGCCGCGTGAACAAGCCGCTGCGCCATACGGCCGTCTTCTGCGGGCTGTTGATGCTCGCCCTGCTGCTGCGGGCCAACTGGATCCAGTACGCCGAGGCCGACAAGCTCGCCAACGACCCCAACAACCGCCGTGTCCTGATCAGCCGTTACGCGATGCCCCGGGGCGACATCATCGTCGGCGACCGCGCGATCACCGGGTCGGTCCGTACGGACGGCGCGGAGTTCACGTACAAGCGCACGTACAAGAACGGCCCCATGTACGCGCCCGTCACCGGCTACGCCTCCCAGTCCATGGGCGCGACCCTGCTGGAGAGCACGTACGACAGCATCCTCAGCGGCACCGACGACCGGCTCGCGTTCGACCGGTTCACCCAGGTGCTCACCGGCAAGGAACGGCGCGGCGGGGATGTCGTCACCACTATCAACGCCAAGGCCCAGGAAGCCGGTTACAAGGGTCTGACCAAGCTCGGGGCGCGCGGATCGGTGGTGGCGCTCCAACCGAAGACGGGCAAGGTGCTCGCGCTGGTCTCGGCCCCGACCGCGGATCCCTCGCTCTTCGCGGGCAACTCCCTCAAGGAAGGCGAGCGGTTCACGAAGCTGAACGACGACAAGAGCAAGCCGCTGGCCAACCGGGCGCTTCGGGAGACCTTCCCGCCCGGCTCCACCTTCAAGATCCTCACCGCGGCGGCGGCCTTGGAGAACGGTGTGGTGACGGACGTCGACGCCCGTACCGACGCGGTGTCCCCGTACCCGCTGCCGCTGTCCACCAACAAGATCGGCAGCGAGGCCGGGGACGCCGTGTGCGACCGGGCCTCGCTGAAGACCGCCATGCAGCACTCCTGCAACAACGTCTTCCTCGACGCCGCCGTGAAGGTGGGCGCGGACAAGATGCGGGAAACGGCCGAGAAGTTCGGGTACAACGAGGACGTCTACTCCTCCGACCTCGGTGACCTGCGCGCCGTCAAGAGCCTCTACCCCGCCGGCCTCGACAAGCCGGGCACGGCGCTGACGGGCATGGGCCAGGGCAGTCTCACCAGTACCCCGATGCAGATGGCCATGGTGACCGCCGCCCTGGTCAACGACGGCAAGGTGATGCAGCCGTACATCGTCGACACGCTGCGCGCCCCCAGCCTCGACATCCTGGAGAAGCACGAGCCCAAGGTGATGAGCCAGGCCGTCTCCTCCCAAACGGCGGCCAAGGTACGGGAGATGATGGAGTTCACCGCCAAGGAGGGCAGCGCGCGGCGCGCGTTGATCGACGGCATCACCGTCGGCGGCAAGACCGGCACCGCCCAGCGCGGCGTGAACGTGCGCGACCAGGTCCCGTACGGCTGGTTCGTCTCCTACGGCGTCAAGCCGAACGGCGAGTCGGTCGCCGTGGCCGTCTTCATCGACCCGACCGCGATGGACATCTCCCGTGAGGACATCTCCGGTGGCTCGCTGGCCGCGCCGATCGCGCGCAAGGTGATGCAGGCGGTCCTCCAGGACTGACCCCGCCGCCCGGGACCGGCCCCGCCGCCGGCCCGCGCTCCGGCCGCCCGGGTGCTCCGGTGGTCCGCAGACGGCAGGCGGGGCGGCGGGCGGCCGGTTCGGATCGATCGAATTCGGCCGGTTCGCCCTGAAGGGCGCCCGGGTACGGGCGGGGGAAGCCCGGGCACGCCGACGGCTTCCCCCGCGCCGCCGACCCGCTTCCCCGGGGATTTCCGCACCGGGAAACACCAGGTCGGACAGGCACGACCAGCGGAAGTTCCCCCACCACCCCGAGCAGGTCCGGGAACGGGTTCGGCGAAGCGAAAACGGCCCCTTTGGTTCCACATTGATTTTCGGCCATTCGGGAGCGTTGTACTCCGCTATCCATGCAAAATGATCGGTTACGCTGACTGCGCCGCCGCGTGATGATCACCAGCCATCCCTCCAGGGCCACAGGTCGCCCGGCGAGAACCACCCGCACTCGCCTACAGGACGTGTGACGCGCCAGGTCCCCCGTCCTGCAGGACGTATGTGCCGCGACCGCACGAAGGAGACAGCGATGGCGGACCCGACTCCCGACGCCGGGGCCCACGGTCAGGACGACCCCCGGACGGAGCCCTCCGGGAAAGCGGCCTTGGAGACGAAGAACGACGCCGTCACCAGGCCGTCGGACGGCATGGCCGGCACGGAAGACATGGCCGGCACGGATGACACAGGCGCCCCCGGCGGCTCGGACACCCCTGACGGCACAGACCGGCCGAACGGGCCGAACGGGCCGTCCGGCACGACAGCACCGGCCGGGCCGGACGAGGACCGTCCGGTCGAGGACGCTCCGGACGCCTCGCGCGGCCGCACCCTGACCCTGGGCACCGGGCCGATAGTCGCCGAACTCTCGAAGACCGACGGCGGCTTCGACGCGAGGGACACGCGCCCCAAGCCGCCGACCACCGAGGACGACACCGAGGCCGACGGCGACGGCGCCACGGCCGCGAAGCCCTCCGAGACCCCCGCCCCCGTCCCGGCCCCCGCCAGGACGCCCGCATCCGCGCCCGCATCCGGCCGCGCGGCCGGCACCGGCACCGGCACCGGTACAGACACCGGCGCCGGCTCCGACGCCGGTTCGGTCTCCGCCGAGGGCTCCGGCCGGACCGCCGGGAGCGGGCCCGGTGCGCGTGCCGCCGCCGAGTCGTCCGAGACCACGCGAGCGATCCCGTCCTGGGCACTCGCGGACGAGGCCGCCGTCGAGTCCGGCAGAACGATGGCGCTCAGGGTCACCGACCTCCCCGGCGCCGGACCGGTCACCCCTCCCGGCACCACCGCCCCCGGCACCGAAGCTCCCTCCACCAAGTGGGCCGACGACCCGTTCTTCTCCGCCGACCCCTCCGCCGCCCCCGGCACCGACCGGGGCTCCGACCGGGACACCGACCGGGGCACCGACGGCGCGCAGCCGCCCGCCGCGCCGCTCACCCTGCTCGCCCAACTCACCAACACGCCCCCGCCGCCGCCCCGGCCGGCCCGCACCCTGCTACGCCGGCTCAAGATCTGGACGCCGATCGTGGGGCTCCTCGCCCTCGGTGTCGTCGGCGCCCAGCTGCTGCGCCCGCTGCCCGCGCCCGCGGTCGTGGTCGAGTCGTCCTCGGCCACGGTCGGCCAGGGCACATTCGACATGCCGTGGCCCGCGAAGGGACAGGCGGCGGTCATGGTCGCGGGCTCGGGCACCATCGGAACGTTCGGCGAGCAGAAGCCCGTCCCGACGGCGAGCGTCGCCAAGATCATGACGGCCTATGTCCTCCTGCGCGATTACCCGATCAAGCGGGACGAGCAGGGCCCCAGCATCACCATCGACGCCCGCACCGTCGAAGAGGGCAAGGCCAAGGACGAGTCGCGCATCGAGGGTCTCGAGGTCGGCCAGACCTTCGCGCTCCAGGACATGCTGAAGATGCTGATGATCCCGTCGGGCAACAACGTGGCGCGGATGCTGGCCCGTTGGAACACGAAGTCCGACGACGAGACCGCGTTCGTCCAGAAGATGAACGAGGCGGCCGCCTCGCTCGGCATGACGAACACCACGTACACCGACCCCAGCGGGCTCGACAAGGGAACCGTCAGCACGGCCGTCGACCAGCTCAAACTCGCCGACGCCGTCATGAAGTTCGAGACGTTCCGCGCGGTGGTCGCCATGCCCGACGCCGACATCCCCGGCGTCGGCCGCATCTACAACAACAACCAGCTGACCTCGGCCGGGCTGAGCGTCCGGGGCATCAAGACCGGCTCCAACACCCCTGCCGGAGGCACCCTTTCCTGGGCCTCCTACAAGACGGTGGACGGCGTGGACCGGCTGATCCTGGGCACGATGATGGACCAGCACGCCCCGGGACCCGACCTCAACGGCGCCGACAGCCTCGCGCTGGTGCTGAAGAACAGCAAGAAGGTCATCGAGGCGGTACGGGGCGCCCTCACCACCTCGACAGTGGTGCGCTCGGGCCAGGTCCTCGGCTACGTCGACGACGGCCTGGGCGGCCGTACGCCGGTGATGGCGACCAAGGACATGAAGGTGGTCGGGGTCCCCGGGCAGGAACTGACCCTCGCCTTCCGCGACAAGGAGATCGACCTCGGCGCGGAGAGGAAGGCCGCGACCGTCGTCGGCGAGCTTGTCGTGGGCAGCGGCAAGGAGGCGCAGCGTGTCCCCGTGGCACTCCGGTCCGAGCGCCCGGAGCCGTCCTACTGGACGCGGCTGACCCGACTCGGCTGACCGGGACGGGCGCCAGGCCCCTGGCCCCCGGCCTCCAAGCCCTCGGGCCGGGAGCCGGGGGCCGGCCGGGGCACACGGCTCAGACCAGCGCGGTCACGACGTGCCGGGTGGCCTCGGCGATCAGGGACTCGACGGGGTCGGCCTTGAAGTCGGAACGCTCGGACATGACGGCCAGGACCAGGGGCGCCGAGCGCGGCGGCCACACCACGGCGACGTCGTTGGCCCGTCCGTAGTCCCCGGTCCCGGTCTTGTCGGCGACCCGCCAGCCGCCGGGAACGCCGGCCCGGATGCGCTTGCCGCCGGTGGTGTTGCGCTCCAGGAGATCGTTGAGGAACGCGCGCCGGTCCTCGGACAGCGCGTTGCCCAGGACGAGTCGCCGGTAGTCGGCGGCGATGGCCTCGGGTGTGGTGGTGTCGGCCGGGTCCCCCGGGCGCATCGCGTTCAGCTCGGGCTCGTAGTGGTCGAGACGGCTGACGTGGTCGCCGAGCCCGCGCAGGTAGGCGTTCAGCCGCTCGGTACCGCCGAGGTCGTGGAGCAGCAGATTGGCGGCCGTGCCGTCGCTGAACCGGATGGCCGCGTCGCAGAGTTCGCGGATCGTCATGCCGTGCGCGACATGTTCGCGAGTGACGGGCGAGATGGAGTTGATGTCGCCCCACCCGTAACTGATGTGCTTGTCCAGGTGGCCGAGCGAGTTGCCGTGCAGGACGGCGGCGACGGCGAGCGTCTTGAACGTGGAGCAGAACGCGAAGCGTTCGGCCGCCCGGTGCGTGACCGTGGCGCCCGTTCCGGTATGCAGGGCGTACACCCCGATCCGGGCGTCGTGCTTGTCTTCGAGCGCGGCGAGCGCCGGGAGCTCCAGGGGCTTCGCGGCGGAGGGCGAGCCCGCCGGTGGGGCCGGCGCCCGCTTCGCCAAGGCGGCCGAGTCGTCCCGTCCACCGCCGCATCCCGCCAGGGACAGCAGGGCCGCCGCGGTGACGAAGCCGCGACGCGTCAGCCGGGTTCGCTCTAAGAGCGAGGGCGAGGTCGAGAACGAAGCGGAAGACAAGGACGGAGACGCGGACGAGGCCGGGGACGAAGGCGACGACAGGGGCGAGGACATGGCGCGGTACCTGCTTTCAACCAGCCGGGCCGCATCCGCCGCGCCCGGCGCGGGAACGGTGACTCGCCGCTGTTCTATGCCCCAGGGACAGAACGGTTCAACTCGGCTCATCCGATCGCGCGCTCTACTCGCGCAGACCTCCGAATGCCCGTACGTCCATGGCTCGCCAGTCCTGCCAACGCGCGTATATCCAGCGTCCGTCAGCCCTGGGAGAGTACGGTCCGCGCCTCACCCGCCAGGGCGCCGGCCGGCCGCTCGCCGGCCCGTATGCGGGTCAGCAGTACCAGGGGTGGGCATGAACGCGCCCACGAGCGGCACGGCGAGCCCGGGCCGGCTCTATCCCATGGTCAACCGCAGATACGGCTCGACCAGGTGGGGCGCCAGCATGAAGCCGTAATGGCCGAGGTCCGTCTCCAGTATGTGTGCCGTGGCGCCCTTGATGCCGGCGGCGAGTTCGCGCTGCGCGGCGGGCGGATAGGCGCGGTCGGTGGTGAAGCCGACGACGTGCGTACGGGCGGTCACCTGCGCAAGCGCGTCATCGACGCTCGCCCTCCCCCGGCCCACGGTGGCCCGCAGGGCCGTCTCGGAGAGGACCAGATTGCTGTTGGCGTCGAACCGTTCCCACAGCTTGTCGCCCTGCGCCAGCACATACGCGCGGAAGCGGTCGTGAGCGCCGTCCGGGTCCTGGTTCCATGCCTCGCCGCCGAAGCGGTCCTGCCAGTAACTCTCCGTGCCGTAGCGCATGTGGGAGAAGCTGCGGGCGAGTGCGCTGCCGGTGCGGGGGCCGCAGCCCTCGGGCAGGTGGTAGAACTCGCCGCCGTGGAAGTGCGGGTCGCGCTGGATCAGTTCCAACTCGATGTGTAACTGCCCGGCTTGCTCGATCCAGGTCCTCGCGGCGGCGGCGACGAGCAGCAGCCGGTCCACCCGGTCCGGCCGGGAGACCGCCCACTCCAGGGCCCGCGCCCCGCCGATGGACATGCCGACGACGGCGTGCCAGCGCTCGATGCCCAGCGCGTCGGCCAGCGCGGCCTCGGCGTCGACCTGGTCGCGTATCTCGAGGGCCGGGAAGCGCGAGGCCCAGGGCCGGCCCTCCGCGTCGAGGCTCGCGGGCCCGGTGCTGCCGTCGCAGCCTCCGAGGTTGTTGATGACGACGGCGTGGAAGCGGTTGGTGTCGACCGCCTTTCCGGGCCCGATCAGGGAGTTCCACCAGCCTTCGGCGCGATGCCCCGGCCCGGCGGGCCCGGCGGCGTGGCTGTTCATGGTGAGCGGCGGCAGGATGAGGACCGCGTTGCTCCGGTCCGGGGCGAGCGCGCCCCAGCTCTCGTACGCCATGGTCACCGGCCCCAGGTTCCGCCCGCAGCGCAGCGGCAGCGGGGCCTCGGCGGGGTGGGTGGTGATGAACCGGCGGTTGCCCGGCGGATCGCCGGGTTGCCAGGCACCGGTGTTGTTCAGTCGCATGCGCACTCCTTCTGCCGCCGGGGCGGGGGCCGGGGGCCTCCGCCGCCGGACCGGGGGGACGCGGTCGCCGCCGGACCGGGGCCTGGGTGATCGCTGCCGCGCGGCCCGGAGACGGGTGGATCGCCGTCGCCGGGCCGGTGTCGGTGTCGGTGTCGGTGTCGGTGTCGGTGTCGGGTGAGGCCGCCGGAAGAGGGGGCGGATCAGGACGCGGGAGCCGCGTGCATCGTGACGTAATTGGTCCCGATCCAGTCGCCGAAGGTCGCGGTCTCGCCGTCGAGGGTGTCGACTTCGAGGCCGTACTCACGGGCCTTGGGGACCGAGAAGCCGAATTCCGTCGAGGGGCGCAGGAAGAACACGCTCGACGTGCGGGCGCTGCCTTCGCGCAGTCCGGACTCCGGGGAGCGGACATGGTGCCGGGGCGCGGGCACGGCGCCCCGGGTGACCAGCGGCGCGACGGCCCCGCACAGCACGACCACGGCGTCCGGGACGTGCGGCAGGTCGACCATGCGCCCGTCCATCTCGGCTTGGAGGCTGACGAAGCCGTTGGCGCACGGGGTCTGGTGGATCAGGGTGACGAGGGACAGGTCGTAGTGCGGGGCCATGCGCCGCGGCTCGTGCTCGGCGACCCGGTGCTCGGGCACCTCGGGGAAGTACCGCAGGCGCAGCACGGGGGCGGTGTCCAGCAGTACGTCGCCGTCCCGGCGGCCGGCCCCTCCGTGCGTACCGCCGCCGGGCGCGTCCCCCGAGCCCTCGCCCGTCCCCCGACCCGGGCCGTCGTACGTCCCGGCCGCCTCCATGACGATCCGGGCGGCGTCCAGGGCAGCGGTGTGCAGGCCGGTGAAGTAGTCCGTCCAGACCTTCTCGAAGCGGTCCGAGGGGAAGAGATTGTCGTCGATCCCCATCGAGAACGACATGGAGTAGTCCGTGTAGGTGCCCGTCTTGGTCACCTGGGCCGTGCTCTCGGCTTCGAGCGCGGAGAAGCCGCGGCGCATGGTGGGATTCTTCGCCCGCATGGCCTGCTTCTCCTCAGGCGTGCCCTGTGCGAAGAACTCCATCGCCGTGTCGGTGGCGAGCCGGTGGTCCTGTTCCCGGACACCACAGTCGGTGAGGTAGAAGAACCCGGCCTTGGTCACCCAGGCCCGGAATTCCTCTCTTCCCTCGCCCTTCTTCAGCTCAGGGAGGCTGAACGTGGGTACGCGGAGCCCTGACGTGTCCGTCATGGTGGACCATTCCTTCCCGGATCAGTCGTAGAAAAGTACGGCGCGTATTTCGAGCGAGGTCCGCAGATGCCCTTCGGCGGGCCCGTTGTCGTCGTAGAACGCCGTGTGCGGGCACAGTCCCGCCACGTCGGCCGCCGCCCCGGGCGTCCCGGGCGGCTCGGCTCCCCCGTAGCCGGCACCGGCATCACCGGCGCCGGCACCGGCATCACCGGCGGCGAGTGCCAGCGAACGGCTCGCGCTGTCATAGCACTTGAAGAGGAGCACCTCGTCCGGCGACAGCGACCGCCAGTAGTGCCAGCGGTGCCGTGCGCTGTGCTTCACCGAGTAGCTCTCGCGGTCCTTGAGCCAGTCGGGGAAGTCCAGCCGGGTCGCCACCAGATCCGCGCGGACGTCCAGCGACCGGTAGTCGCACAGGGCGAGCGGATAGTTGCGGACGGGTTCCAGCAGGGGCCGCCAGACGTTCACGATCTGGAACCGGCCGTAGCGGCGCTCTTCCCCGCCGCGCAGGACGGCGCGCGCCCGGGCGCTGGACGGGGTCTGGTCGACATGGACCCGCAGGTGCGGCGTCTGGTTGGGGGCCGCCCCGGAGGGGGTGGCGTCCTGCCGCCTGAGGGTGGCGTCGAAGAGTTCGACGCGGGCGGCGCCCGTGACCGAGGTCAGCAGCTCGATGGTCTCCCGCCGGTACCGGTCGAGGGCGGGCCCGGATTGGCCGGCCAGGGCCCGCTGGTCGACCCGGGTCGGGGCGATCACCTTCTCGAACCCCATCGTGTCGAGGGTGGGCCGCACCTCGCTGTCCCGCAGATCCATGACGACCGTCTCATGCGGCACCATGCGGAAGTTGAAGATCACCTCGGGGGGCCGGGACAGGGCGTCGATGCACCAGGGCTCGTCCGGGGCGCCCGACGTCAGCGGGGCGGCGTAGTGCAGGACGGTCGACACGGCGGACGCCGGATGCACAGCGGGGCCGGCGGGCACGTCGGGTACCTCGGAGGCGGCGGGCACGGCGCCGGTCAGCCCTTCGCCGCGGTACGCCGGAAGACGCCCCGGTCCAGCTGGGGGCCGGCGTTGGCGTACACCATGTCCATGGTCAGCACGTCCTTGAAGGACGCCAGGTACTTCTCCAGCAGCGTGGGGCTGTACCGGTGCCAGTACGGGATCATGTCCTCGATGACGAAGTAGTCACCCTCGTGCAGCAGTCGGTCGACCGCCCACCGCATGACGTTGAACGTGTCGGCGTGCGCGTCGTCGATGAACAGCAGCGGGTGGGCGACGTCACCGAGGATCTTCTCCAGCGCCCCGAGGTCCGTGCAGTCGGCCTCGTGGAGCGAGATGCCCGCCATCTCGGCTTCCGGGATACGGCAGTTGGAGAGGTTCTTCTCGACGCCGATCACCTGGCAGTCGATGCCCATGAGCTTGGCCAGGTCGCGGAACCAGAGCAGGGAACCACCGCTGTACACGCCCAGTTCGACGATGGTGCGGGGGCGGAACTCCCAGAGCAGGTCGTGCAGGGCCGCCTGGGCCTCCGGGTCCTTGAGCAGCCGCAGCCCCCGCCACTGGTACCGGGAGAAGTCCGAGTAGCCCAGATCGCGCGGCGCCTGCGCCCATCGGTCGAGCGGCCAGTCACGCGGGCGGTCCGTCAGCACCGGCGGCCGGTGAAGCGGGTCCTCACCCAGCCCCCGGAATTTATTCAGGTCCACGAATTCTTCGCGAGAATAGTCGTTCAATGGATTCTCGACCTCTCCCTGTATTTCGCATCGCATTTCTCGTGTATCACGCTAACCCGCACCCCTCTTGACCTCCTCTCGCCACCCTCTCGGGTATCTCTCCAGTGAATTTTGGCGCATTCCAGGGGGTTTACCTTTTCCCGGATCCGGGGTTGCTGTTATCGTCCGATGCGTCGCTCGAATTCCGCCGGACCCGATATTCGTCCGTGTACCCGGGAGAGCACGCCACGGCCCTGGCCGGCCGGGACGGCACCCGCGGCCGCACACCGTCCACCCCCATCGGGGCCCGGGTCCCGCTTCTCGGCCCGAGATGGACGAACCGCCTCGAACCGGCATGGGCGGACCGCCCGTTCCGGACCCTGTCGAGACGGCCGCGACCGAGGGCAGAGGCGGCCCTCGCTGCGGATACCGATGAACTTCCGCACCACCGAGGCGGAGATCGAGCATCTGGCGGACGCATCACGGAAACCGCCCGCCGGCCGAGTCCCGGCCCCACGCCCGCGCCGGCTCCCCCTGCCCGCCGACGTCAACCACCCGGTCGTTCAAGGAGCACTGAGTACCGATGGACACAGTCGTCCCCGTTTTCAGCCTGCCGTCCCTCCAGTCCGGTCTCCACCAGGAGGAATTCCGTCGCTGCCTGGCCGAGAAAGGTGTGTTCTTCCTGTCGGACAGCGGCCTGACCGAGGCCGATCACAAGTCGTCCCGGGACATCGCCATCGACTTCTTCGAGCACGGCACCGAGGAACAGAAACAGGCCGTCACCGCCGCGGATCCGACGATCCGGCGCGGATTCACGGGACTTGAGTCGGAAAGCACCGCAAAGGTCACCGACAACGGTTCGTACACCGATTACTCCATGTGCTACTCCATGGGGACATCGGGCAATCTCTTCCCCACCGCGGAATTCAAGGACATCTGGACCGGTTACTTCGACCGCATGTACGAGGTCTCCCGGGAGGTGGCCCGCCAGGTCCTCAAGACGACCGGTTCCCGGCCGGACGGAGGCGTCGAGGCCTTCGTCGACTGCGAACCCGTCCTCAGGTTCCGGCACTTCCCGGAGGTCCCCGAGCACCGCAGCGCCGAGGAGGAGCCGCTGCGGATGGCCCCGCACTACGACCTGTCGACGGTGACGCTCATCCAACAGACCCCGTGCGCCAACGGGTTCGTGAGCCTTCAGGTCGAGATCGACGGCGCCTTCGTGGACCTGCCGGCCCGGCCGGACCTGGTGCTGGTCTTCTGCGGAGCCGTCGCGACCCTCGCGACGGGCGGCCAGGTGAAGGCTCCCCGGCACCATGTCGCCGCGCCGGGAAGGGACATGCTGTCGGGCAGCGGCCGGACGTCCAGCGTCTTCTTCCTGCGCCCCAACCCGGACTTCACCTTCTCGGTCCCGCTGGCCAGGAAGTGCGGCTTCGACATCTCGCTGGACGGTGCCACCGCCACGTTCCAGGACTGGATCGCGGGCAACTACGTGAACCTCCGCACGAAGACCACGGCGTGAGCCGCCGGGGGGGCATGACGTCGGGCGCATGACTCCGCCCCGGGACGCGGACCCCGCCGGCCACCGGTGACCCGCCGAGCCCCTCCCCGGCACCGAACGAAGGCCCAGGCCGGAACCATCCGGCCTGGGCCTCCCCGTCCTTCCGCCGCGCCTACACGGATCCCCGCGTCAGACCCGCGTGCCGGAACGCCGCGTGCATCTGGTCGGCCTGGTTCGCCGCGCCGCGGACGTTCGGGTGGACGAGGGTGCACGCCTCACCCTTGGGCACACCGGCCGGCAGCTCGTCGCGCTGCGGGCACTGGTACTCGGCCGGATCGGCCGGCTTGGTCTCGCCTGGCGGGATCACCAGGTCGTCGAACACCCCGTACATCCACTGCTCCTCGCCCCTGGCGCACACGCCATGCCCCTGGCTGGACCGGTAGGTGTCGACATAGGTCGCCCACTGCGGGTTCTTCTGCGCCTGCCGCTCGATCACCTCGTTGAGCCGCTGTTCAAGCCCGATGACGAAGTCGCCGTCCACGCCGAGGCGGAGAGTGCCGAGGCGCTTGAAGTTGCCCCAGTAGCAGGTGAGTTGATTGAACGGCTTGGACACGACCGTCGGGTAGCCCAGCAGGAACACCTTCGCGTGCGGAGCGTCCTTGTGGATCCGCCCCATCATGGTGGTGTACTCGCGGGTCAGGGTGGCGAACTTGGCCTCCAGCCACTCCTTGCCCGCCCCGCGCTCGTAGTGGTCGCTGCACCCCGGGCCCAGGCTGGGAGGAGTCCCCTGCTTCACCCCCATCTCCAGGCAGGTGGCCAGGACTTCGGCGAATCCGAGGGTGTTGCCGCCGATCCCGACGGTGACGACGTCCTCGTCGCCCTTGAGCGCGTCGATCTGCGCGGGCTTGGCCGGCCAGCCGCATTTACCCCGGTTGAACGGCGGCCCCAGGAGCAGTTCACAGGGCTGCTTGTCCAGCACACCCTGGTCGATCGCGGCGGCACCGCAACTGACGTCAGTGAGCCGGACCCCACGGGAGCCCTCGGCATCCAGCCGCCGGGCCAGCTGCCGCTCCCAGTTGTGGTTCGACCGGCCGCAGCCGTCACTGGGATCCCAGCGGGGAATGAGGGCCCCGGCACTGTACGAGTCGCCGAGCGCGGTCCACTTCAGCGGCGCGGCAGCCCGCTGCCGGGCCGCCGGGGCGGATGCCGCCACCTCCGTGTCCACGCTCCGGCCCGCGGCCGGAACGGAGTGGGCGGCGGGACCGGTCAGCAGACTCGCGGCGATGCCGGCGGCGAGGGTGACGCTCAGAGCGAGGGAAGGTAGACGCATCCCACTCCTTCATTGACCACGGAGAGCACTCGACCGCTTACCCATAGCACGCACCCCGCACCCCCGCGCCGCCGACGCCGACCCCGGGGCAGCACTTCACCCGACCTGTCCAAGACCTCCACGCCGCCCCGCCCTACCGCGGGCCCGACCCGCACCCGCACGCCCACCCACGCAAAACGGCCCCGGACGAAACGTCCGAGGCCGATCAGGGCGTCCGCCCCGGGGAGAAACCCCAGGTCAGAAATTCGCACCAGGGCCCCCTGTCGGGTTCGAACCGACGACCCCCGCTTTACAAGAGCGGTGCTCTGGCCAGCTGAGCTAAGGAGGCAACGGATGCAGTGTAACGAACGCCCGCGCGCCGGATGCGGGAAATCTCAGGGTCCCCCGGCTGCTGACAGATCGGACGGGGCCAGGTAGCGTCACACGCGGTTCACCCAGGTGGACTAGACCTCCATCCTTCCTTTACTCGGATCGTCCGGCACGTTCCTGCCGGTGAAGGGACGCATCACCATGGCTTCCGTCACGTACGACAAGGCGACGCTGGTCTACCCCGGCGCCGAAAAGCCCTCCGTCAACCAGCTCGACATCGAGATCGCGGACGGCGAGTTCCTCGTTCTCGTCGGCCCCTCCGGCTGTGGCAAGTCCACGTCGCTGCGCATGCTGGCCGGCCTGGAGGACGTCAGCTCCGGCGCCATCCGGATCGGCGACCGCGACGTCACGCACCTGCCGCCGAAGGACCGGGACATCGCGATGGTGTTCCAGAACTACGCGCTCTACCCGCACATGACCGTCGCCGACAACATGGGCTTCGCCCTGAAAATCGCCGGCGTCAACAAGAGCGAGATCCGTTCCAAGGTCGAGGAAGCCGCCCGGATCCTCGACCTCACCGAGTACCTGGACCGCAAGCCGAAGGCGCTGTCCGGCGGTCAGCGCCAGCGTGTCGCCATGGGCCGCGCCATCGTCCGCGAGCCGCAGGTCTTCCTCATGGACGAGCCGCTGTCGAACCTCGACGCCAAGCTCCGTGTCTCGACCCGTACGCAGATCGCCTCGCTGCAGCGCCGGCTCGGCATCACCACCGTGTACGTGACGCACGACCAGACCGAGGCCCTGACCATGGGCGACCGCGTCGCGGTCCTCAAGGACGGTCTGCTCCAGCAGGTCGACACTCCGCGCAACATGTACGACCGCCCCGCGAACCTCTTCGTCGCCGGCTTCATCGGCTCCCCCGCCATGAACCTGATCGAGGTCCCGATCACCGACGGCGGCGTGAAGTTCGGCGCGAGCGTCGTCCCGGTCTCCCGTGAGGCGATCGCCGCCGCGTCCGCCAAGGGCGACACCACGGTGACGGTCGGCGTGCGCCCCGAGCACTTCGACATCGCCGGCGCCACCAGCAAGGACGGCCTGGCCGTGCACGTCAACGTGGTCGAGGAGCTGGGCTCCGACGGCTTCGTGTACGGCACGACCCGGGTCGGCGGCGAGGAGAAGGAGATCGTGGTCCGCGTCGGCGGCCGCGAGGTCCCGGCGAAGGGCTCGACCCTCCAGGTCACCCCGCGCGCGGCCGAGCTGCACGTCTTCTCGACCACGACCGGCGAGCGCCTCTCCAACTGACCCGGCGGGCCCCGGCGGCCCCCACCGGCCCCAGTCGGCCCCCAGCGCCCCGGCGGCCCCAACCGACCGGCCCGCCCGGCCCGTTGACCGCCACAGCCGCACACGGCCCCGCCCCGACCACGGGGGCGGGGCCGTCGCCGTACGGCGCCACGCCATCCGGCATGAAATGCCGAACGGCCGAAAACCGTGGCGGAACTGGCCCTTCGCCCCCGCGCCGACTCCCGGGCGTCAACACGGAATTCGAACTACCCAAGAGAATCATCCCCCGCAAGGGTGACTAAATGACGTCGGGTCATTACCGACCGCTACGCTCGGCTCCGTGAACCATTCTGCCCGCCGTATCGGCCGCTCTCTCGCCCTCGTCCTCCCCGTCGTGCTGGTGCTCTCCGGAACGCTCGCGGTGTCCGCCGTTCCGTGGGCGGGCCAGGACGGGACCCAGCTGCTGACCGCGTCGACTGCCTCGTCGGCGATGAACGCGTCGGCGACGAACGCCACTTCCGCCTCCGACACCACCGGCGCCCGAGCCGTCTCCCGCGCCCCGCAGGACGTCCTGCGCGACCGGCTCCTCGCCGAACTCCAGGAGAAGGACCCCGGCACCGCCCTCACCCACCTCCAGCGCGAGGTGGAGAACCGCCCGTCGCTCGCCAAGCACTGCATGTCGATCGCCCGGTCCCTCGGCGCCGCCGCCGTCCGGCACTACGGCCCCACGCGCGCGCAGTCCTTCTCCCGCCCCGTCTGCGACACCTCCTTCGCGCTCGGCGTCATGCGCGCGAGCTGAGGCGCCGCCGGACCCGCATATCGTTCCCGGTATGCATACCTTCCCGACGCAGGCCGTGATCCTCGCGGGCGGCCAGGGTTCGCGGCTGCGCCCGTACACCGACGACCGCCCCAAGCCGATGGTCGAGATCCCGGGCACCGGGACCCCGATCATCGGCCATCAGCTGTCCTGGCTCGCCGCCGAGGGAGTCACGGACGCCGTCGTCTCCTGCGGCCATCTCGCCGAGGTGCTCCAGGAGTGGCTGGAGAGCGCCGATCTGCCGCTGCGCGTGACGACGGTCGTGGAGTCCGAGCCGCTGGGCCGCGGCGGCGGGCTCAAGTACGCGGCCGCGCACCTGCCCGAGCCGGGCCGGCCCTGGTACGCCACCAACGGCGACATCTGGACCCGTTTCTCGCTGCGCGAGATGGCCGAGTTCCACGCCGAGCGCGACGCCACCGCGACCCTCGCCCTCGCCCGGCCGCGCATCCCCTGGGGCGCCGTCGAGACCGACGCCTTCGGCCACATCACCGACTTCATCGAGTCGCCGCCGTCCCCGTATCTCATCAACGCGGGCGTGTACGTCTTCTCCGCGGCCTTCACCGGCCTGCTGCCGGACCTCGGCGACCACGAGCGCACCACCTTCCCCCGGCTGGCACGCGAGCGCCGTCTCGCGGGCTTCCCGCTGCCCCAGGGCGCGTACTGGCGGGCCATCGACACCGCCAAGGACCTCACGGAAGCGGCCCGGGAGCTGGCCACCCAGCGCTGACGCCGACGGTACGGCGCCCCCGCACGGCCACGGCAGCGCTCGCATACGTACGACGGGACTCCCGCGCGCCACGGCACCCCCGTGACTCCGTCTGCCGTACGTACGGCCGCAGCCCCCGCCCCCAGCCCGCCCTCGCAGGGCAGCCCCGCCCGGGCAGCCGTACGGAACTCCGCACCGCCGGCGCGCGCCCGCGCCTCCTCTCCCCCACGTACAGCCGCCGGAGCCACGCCACCCACGCGAAGGGGCCCCGGGTGTCTCCTGACACCCGGGGCCCCTTCCTTGCCCATTGCCCCCCTGCGCACGGGGCGGGACGGTGGTTCAGCCCAGCAGGCCGCCGATCGGGTTGTGCGCCCCGCCGGAGGACGAGCCGCCGTCCGAGGAACCGCCACCGCTGCCGCCGTCGCTCGCGCCGCCCGGGGCACCGCTCGTACCGCCGGCGCCCGTCGAGCCGCCCGCGCCGCCGGCGGGGGCACCGGTCGTCGAGGAGACGGGCGGCGGGACGACCGTCCCGCCGCCGGGCCGGCCGGGGGTGCCGGTGCCCTGCGTCGCGGTCGGGCTCTGCGAGGTGCTCTGCTGGGGCTCGCGCGCCGCCTCGGTCGGCTTGGCCTCCTGCGCGCTCTTCTCCTGCGTCCCGGCGGTCCCGCTCGCGCCGCTGGTCGCGGCCGGCTTCGGCGGGACCGTGGTCGTACGGGTCGTGTCGACGGCTCCGGGCTCGTGCGGGAGCGGCCGCCCCGGCAGGTGGTTGACCGGGTCGTCGTTCGGTCCGGGCACGGTGACCATCTCGGTGGAGCGCACCGCGCCGCCGAGCACCGAGCCGACGAGGAGGGTGACGCCGATGACGACCGCGGTGATGATCGTGCCGCGGCGCAGCACCCGGCGGCGCAGCTCCCAGATCTCGGAACGCGGTCCGAGGGTGCGCCAGGCCTCGCCGGCGAGCCGGCCGTCGAGTGAGTAGACGGGGGCGCCCGCGATGATCAGCGGCGACCAGGCGGCCAGATAGATGATGTCCGGCGTCTCGTAGGCGGGGACGGACTTCCAGCTGAGCGTCAGGATCAGCGCGGCCGACAGCACCGCGCCGACGGCCGCGGCGATCCGCTGCCACAGGCCGAGGGCGGTGAGGACGCCGACGATGATCTGGAGGAACGCGACGGTGAGTCCGGAGCCGACGGGGTGCTGGAGCGCGAAGTCCCGCAGCGGCTCGGCCGGCGGCCAGGGGTGCAGGGCGTGCAGGGTCTTGACCAGGGAGCCGCGCTCGCCGCCGTCGAAGTAGACGGGGTCGCAGAGCTTGCCCATGCCCGCGTAGACGGAGATGCAGCCGAGGAACACCCGCAGCGGCAGCAGCACCACCCCGAGGTTCATCCGGCGGCCGGGGTAGTAGGCGTGCCGGACCGGGTCGACGCCGTGCCGCTGGGCGGCGCGGGCGCGCGGATCGGCCCCGTCGTACTCAGCGTGCCCGCCGTGGCCGCCGTGCGCTCCGTCGTAGGAGTCGTAGCCCTCGTCGTCGTACGAGTCCTCGTCGTACGGATCGCCGGGGGCGGCGGCGTACAGGTTGTCGTACGCCCCCTCGGCGCGCCGCATCGGCGGCAGCAGCGGGGTGGTGGGCGGCGACGGCACCACGGGGTTCGGCATGGTGTCGTCGAAGCGCGGGAAGGCGCGGGTGCCGGGGTCCAGGGTGGTGACCCCGCCTCCGGCACCGGCGCCGGGGGCGCGCGGGGTGACGGTGTCGCGGACGGCCTGGAGCAGACCGGCGGCGGCCGGCGAGGACTTCCCGGTCCATACGACGGGCCTGCGCCGGGTGCCGACGGTGAGCCCGGCGGCTCCGGCGAGCTGGGCGATACGGGGACTCGCGGGGAACTTCGGCTGGTGGGCCGGCGCGAGGCGCACACGGAAGCTGGCGTGGTTCACGATCACCTGGGCGGGATCGCAATCCACCTTGAGCATGCTCAGCGCGGGCTGATCGTCGAACCCCGGCCGGGGCGTTCTGGTGTCCACACTCATCTAACCGAGTGACGCGCGGTTAGGACACTGCCTTGACGGCGCGGGAATGTCCGAGGCCCGTCAAGATCGGGGGCGGGGCGGACGCTGCCGAGGTCAGCGGGGGTGGGCGCGTCCGCGCCGGGCGTGCGCCGGGCGCGAACCCGCGCGTGTCGCGGGCTCGCGGAATCGGCCGGAGACGGGCGGGAGCGCGGGCGGAGACGGGCGGGAGCGCGGGCGGGGGCAGGCCCGGGTGTGGAACAGGAGACGGAACGGCCCGGCTGCGGGGTGGCATATGCCACCCCGCAGCCGGGCCGTACGTCTTCTCGGGTATCCGTTGGCCGGGATCCC
This sequence comes from Streptomyces sp. NPDC048718, assembly GCF_043198875.1. Classification (NCBI taxonomy): domain Bacteria; kingdom Bacillati; phylum Actinomycetota; class Actinomycetes; order Kitasatosporales; family Streptomycetaceae; genus Streptomyces; species Streptomyces sp. NPDC048718. The sequence continues at coordinate 94,627 of NZ_JBICVG010000001.1, read as the reverse complement.
GGACAACGGATACCTCTGGGCGTCAGCCCCTGCGGCGGCGGGCCGCCTCGTACAGCACGACACCCGCCGCGACACCGGCGTTCAGCGACTCGGCGCCGCCCGGCATCGGGATGCGGACGAGGAAGTCGCAGGTCTCGCCGACGAGCCGGGACAGGCCCTTGCCCTCGGAGCCGACCACGATGACGACCGGGCCGGACAGCGCGTCCAGCTCGTGCACCTCGGTCTCGCCGTCGGCGGACAGACCGACGACCGTCAGACCGGCCTTCTGGTACTGCTCCAGGCAGCGGGTGAGGTTGGTGGCGCGGGCCACCGGCGTACGGGCGGCGGTACCGGCGGAGGTCTTCCACGCGCCCGCCGTCATGCCGGCGGCGCGGCGCTCGGGCACGACGACACCGTGACCGCCGAAGGCGGAGACGGAGCGGACGACGGCGCCGAGGTTGCGCGGGTCGGTGACGCCGTCGAGGGCGACGATCAGCGGGTCGTCGTGGTCGTCGTAGGCGGCCTCGGCGAGGTCCTCGGGGTGCGCGTACTCGTACGGCGGGACCTGCAGGACGAGACCCTGGTGGTTCAGGCCGTTCGTCATCCGGTCCAGCTCGGGGCGCGGCGCCTCCATGATGTTGATGTTGCCGCGGCCGGTGGCGAGGTTCAGGGCCTCGCGCACGCGCTCGTCGTTGTCGATGAACTGCTGGACGTAGAGCGTGGTGGCGGGCACGCCGTCGCGCAGCGCCTCGAAGACCGGGTTACGGCCGACGACCATCTCGGACTGGCCCTTGCCGCCGCGGCGGGCGACGGGCTTGCGCTTGGCCGCGTTCCGGGCCATCGCGTTGGAGACGCGGTACGCCTTGTGGCCCTTGCGGTCCTCCGCCTTGGGCGTCGGGCCCTTGCCTTCCAGGCCGCGGCGCCGGTTGCCACCACTGCCGACCGTCGCGCCCTTCTTGTTGGACGTGCGACGTCCCCTGCGCTGGCTGTTCCCGGCCATGAGTGCTACCTGTTTCCTCTACCTGCGTACCTGATGTACGCGCGCGTACATGCGTAAGTCTGTATGTGTCTGTAAGTGAAGTGTGCCGCCCGGAGACCCGGACGGCACACTCATCGGTACATCGGCGGCTCGGCGAAGCCGCTCAACGGCCGGAGCCGGCGATCGACCAGCGGGGGCCGTCGGGGCCGTCCTCGATGGCCAGACCGGACTGGTTCAGCTGGTCGCGGATGGCGTCCGCGCTGGCCCAGTCCTTGCGCTCGCGCGCCGACTCGCGCTGCTGGAGCACCAGGCGGACGAGGGTGTCGACGACGCCGTGCAGCTCCTCGCCGCGGTCGCTCTCCTCGGCCCAGTGCGGGTCGAGCGGGTCGAGACCGAGGACGCCGAGCATGGCGCGCACCTCGGCGAGCCGGGCGATCGCCGCTTCCTTGTCGTCGGCGGCGAGCGCGCTGTTGCCCTGGCGGACGGTGGTGTGGATGATCGCCAGCGCGCCCGGCACGCCCAGGTCGTCGTCCATGGCCTCGGCGAACGCCGGCGGCACCTCGTCGGCGGGGGCGACGGGCACCCCGGCCTTCTCGGTGGCGCGCTGGATGAAGCCCTCGATCCGGCCGAACGCGGCCTCGGCCTCGCGCAGGGACTCCTCGCTGTACTCGATCATCGAGCGGTAGTGCGGGGTGCCCAGGTAGTAGCGCAGGACGATGGGACGCCAGTTCTTCACCATCTCGGAGACGAGGACGCTGTTGCCCAGCGACTTCGACATCTTCTCGCCGCTCATGGTGACCCAGGCGTTGTGCACCCAGTAGTGGGCGAAGTCGTCGCCGAAGGCGCGGGCCTGGGCGATCTCGTTCTCGTGGTGCGGGAAGACCAGGTCGAGACCGCCGCCGTGGATGTCGAAGGCGGAGCCCAGGTACTTGTGCGCCATCGCCGAGCACTCCAGGTGCCAGCCGGGACGGCCGCGGCCCCACGGGGTCTCCCAGTCGGGCTCACCGGGCTTGGTCGCCTTCCACATGGCGAAGTCGCGCGGGTCGCGCTTGCCGGAGACGCCCTCGTCGGGCTGGCGCAGGTCGTCGATGTCCTGGTTGGACAGCGACAGATACTCCGGGAAGGAGCGCACGTCGAAGTAGACGCTGCCGTCGGAGACGTAGGCGTGGCCGCGCTCGATCAGGCCTCGCATCATCTCGACCATCTCGGTGACATGGCCGGTGGCGCGCGGCTCGTAGGTGGGCGGCAGGCAACCCAGGGACTCGTAGCCCGAGTTGAAGGCGCGCTCGTTCTCGTAGCCGATCGACCACCACGGACGGCCCTGTTCGGCACCCTTGGCGATGATCTTGTCGTCGATGTCGGTGACATTGCGGATGAACGTCACTTCGTAGCCGCGGTAGGCGAACCAGCGGCGCATGATGTCGAAGTTCAGCCCCGACCGGATGTGCCCGATGTGCGGTGCGGCCTGCACGGTCGCGCCACACAGGTAGATCGAGACGCAGCCCGGCTTGATCGGGGTGAAGTCACGGGTCTGCCGGGCGCTGGTGTCGTACAGGCGAATAGTCACCACACCAGAGTAGTGGGCGAGCGGCGATGCCCCGAGACCCGCCAGGGGATCACGGCGACTTTCCCGACTGCGGACACCCGCCGACGCGCCCGTGGACACGTTCCTTGGGCGATTCCCGCCCGGGGGCCGGTTGGTCCGGCGGCCCCCTGGTGGCTCTGGCGGCCTGACGGCCCTGACGGCCCTGACGTACTGCGGTAGGGAAGTACGAGTACGTCAGAGCCGACGGTGCCGGGGTTCCGGGATGCCTGGGTTCCGGAGTTTCGGGGTTCCGGGGTGGTACGCCCGGGGCCGGGTCAGCGCTGTACGGGGTAGACCAGCGCGGTCGCGAGCGCGGCCAGGCCCTCGGCGCGGCCGGTGAGGCCGAGTCCGTCGGTGGTGGTGCCGGAGACGGAGACGGGCGCGCCGGCCGCCTCGCTCAGCGCCTTCTGCGCCTCGGCGCGGCGCTTGCCGACCTTCGGGCGGACGCCGACGACCTGTACGGCGATGTTGCCGATCTCGTACCCCTCGGCGCGGACGATCCGGGCGGCCTCGGCGAGCAGGGTGACCCCGGAGGCGCCGGACCACTCGGGGCGGGAGGTGCCGAAGTGGGCGCCGAGGTCGCCGATGCCGGCGGCCGAGAAGAGCGCGTCACAGGCGGCGTGCGCGGCGACGTCGCCGTCGGAGTGCCCGGCGAGCCCGTACTCCTCGCCCTCCCAGAGAAGGCCGGCGCACCACAGCTCGCGGCCCTTCTCGAAGGCGTGGACGTCGGTGCCGATGCCGGTCCGGGGAAGGACCGGCGCCTGGGCGGCCGCCGGGGAGCCTGCGGCGCGGGCGGCCTCGGGAGTGGCCTCGGGGGCGGTGCTGTCAGAAGCCATCGTTGGCCCTCCTGCGGGCGAGTACGGCCTCGGCGAGGACGAGGTCGAGGGGACGGGTCACCTTGAACGCCTCTTCGTGGCCGGGCACCACGACGACGGGCGCGCCGAGCTTCTCGACCATGCCGGCGTCGTCGGTGGCTCCCTCGCCCGCGAGGGCGATGGTGGCGTGGGCGTTCACCAGGGTGTCGCGGTCGAAACCCTGAGGAGTCTGGACGGCGCGCAGCCGGGCCCGTACGGGTGTCGCGACGACCTGCTCGGGGTCGCCGGGCCGCTCGGCCGGTTCGACCTCCTTGACGGTGTCGGCGAGGGGCAGCGCGGGCACGACGGCCACGGCCCCGCCCCGTACCGCCTCGACGACGGTGTCGACGACCTCGGCGGGGACGAGCGGGCGGGCCGCGTCGTGGACGAGGACGGTGGTGACGTCGTCGGGCAGCGCCTTGAGTCCGAGGTGGACGGACTCCTGGCGGGTGTCGCCGCCGGGAACGACGACGTAGTCGGTCCGGTCGGGCAGGGTGTGGGCGCCGAGGAGGTTCTCGACCTCGGCCGCGCCGTCGGCGGGGGCGACCACGACGACGAGGGAGACGGCGCGGGAGGCGGCCATCGCCCGGACGGCGTGGATGAGGATGGGCGTGCCGTTCAGCGCGCGCAGCGCCTTGGGGGCGCCCGGGCCGAGGCGGACACCACGGCCGGCGGCGGGGATCACCACGGCGGTCCGGCTTTCACGCGCTTGGTCTGTCATCGGTTGCACTCCGGCAGGTTTGTTTCCGCGGGCGACGTGGGTATGGCGTCGATGAGCTTGACGGTGACGCCTTGACCGGGCCCCTTCCGGCCCCTTCCGTGAGTACGGTCGGGTGGCGCCGTGCAGAGCCGCGGGAGGAACCCGGTGATCCGGGTCCGGGGTGATCCCCGGAGGGTCCCCGGGTCGTCCCTGGATGATCCCGGAGGTCCGGCGGTCATCCGGGTCCGGTGCCGAGCCAGGCGTGGGATCAGCCGGGTACGGGACCGGGTGGGCGACCGGGATCGAGGATCGCTCAGGGTCGGTGGTCGGTATCGGGGATCGTCGTGATCAGGATCAGGGGATCCAGGATCAGGGGATCCAGGATCAGGGGATCAGGGTCGGGGTCAGGGGGGTCCGAGCAGGCCGAGCAGAGAGACGAACATGCCGCAGTGCCCGGCGACGGCACTGTGGAACCTTTCGGTGAACCACTTCTCAGTGGTCCACCGTGATTCACAGGACGTCTACGGGCACTGCGGCATCGTGCGTCGTGCTGATGACATGGCGGGTGTGCCAGGCGTCAGGCGGTCGGCTCGGGTGTCGGGGTCAGGACGCGAGGACCTCGTCGAGAAGTGCCTCGGCCTTGTCCTCGTTGGTGTTCTCCGCGAGGGCCAGCTCGCTCACCAGGATCTGGCGCGCCTTGGCGAGCATGCGCTTCTCACCGGCGGAGAGTCCGCGCTCGCGCTCACGACGCCACAGGTCACGCACCACTTCGGCGACCTTGATGACATCGCCGGAGGCGAGCTTTTCCAGATTTGCCTTGTAACGACGGGACCAGTTCGTCGGCTCTTCCGCGTACGGCGCGCGCAGCACCTCGAAGACCCGGTCCAGCCCATCCTGGCCGACCACGTCGCGAACACCGACAAACTCGGCGTTGTCCGCCGGCACGCGCACCGTCAGGTCACCCTGCGCGACCTTGAGCACCAAGTAGGTCTTGTCCACGCCTTTGATCTGGCGAGTTTCGATAGCCTCGATCAGCGCGGCCCCATGATGGGGATAGACCACGGTGTCGCCAACCTTGAACGTCATGTGACAGGTACCCCTTCCGTGGCTATCCAGGGTAACACGGATACAGCTTCTTCTGAATGGCGTTTTCGCAGGTCAGGGCATATCTCGGGGCTTGACAACAACGCGGCGGACGTGCTGCGGACGCCTTCCGGCATGCGGTATTCGCAGGTCGGAGCGGCTGCGCGGACGCAGAGAAACAGTGGCGTCACAGGTGCCGGGAGGGGGTCGTGGCGGGTGTGATGCCCTGGTTCGCCTGGTTCGGTGTGGCGCTCTTCACGTACTCCGTTCGAGCACCGGCGAGGTGATCGACCACCCGTCCGGACCGATTCCCGAATTGATCACCGGGCTTTCTCGAATGCCTCCGGAAGGACCCGGACGGAGGAATGTGCGCGCGGTGGCCGAATTGATCACGGCGGATATGTGAACGCCCGGTCAAACGAGGGGCAAACGGCGAGGCAATGAGTTGAGATCCGGCCATGTAGGCGCGTTATCGACGTTGAGGGAAGCGGCGGGTAGGGCGCGGGAGTGGGGCCCGGAGCCGGTGAGCCGGGTGGGGCGGACGGGGTGGACAGGGTGGACGGGGTGAATGGGGCGGCCGGAGCGAATGGGACCGGTGGGGCAGCCCGGCGACGGGCCCGCGGCGGCTCCGTGACGGCCCCACAGCGTCCCTGCGACGGCTCGTGGCGGCACGAAGGGGCTCGCGGCGATGTAGGGGCGGCCCCATGGCGGGGTGGGCGGCGGGGCAGGTCAGGGGTCCACCGTGGAGTCCGGCGAAGGGTGCGTGACGCGCCAGAGACGGGCAAGACACCCCCGGACAGTCCCAAGGGGGCGGGTCGGGTGCGGGGTGAGGAGAGCGGCTCGGTAACCTACCGCTGACACACCTTTAGCCCGTCCTTAGCCTGTCCGTTCGTCCTAGGAGTTGCCGCCGCCGTGAGCCGCAGCCTTCGACGCGGCGCCCTCGCCGCCACCGCCCTCGTGATCTCGGTCGCCTCTCTGTCCGCCTGTGCCGCGGGCAACAACGCACAGACGCTCGGCATCCGCCCGGACAACGCCGGTGTCTCGGTCGATGACGTCAAGATCCTCAACGTCCTGGTCATCACCCAGCCCGAGCACGGTGCGGAGGGCCCCGCGGTCGTGTCCGCCACCGTTTTCAACAACGGTGACAAGCAGCAGACCCTCGACTCGATCACCCTCCCGGGCACCTCGGCGACGGTGAAGCTCGCGCCCGCCAAGGGCAGCGGCCCGATCGTCGTTCCCGCCGGCGGCTACACGCTGCTCGGTGGCGCGGGCAACGCCTCCGCCACCATCGAGAACGGCCACGAGGCCGCGAAGAACGGCGACGCGCAGCCGGTCGTCTTCAAGCTGAGCAAGACCGGCGAGGCCAAGGTGAACGCCTTCGTCGTTCCGGCGACCAGCCACTTCTCGAAGTTCGGCCCGTCCTCCGTGCCGACCCCGCCGGCCGGCACCCCCACGCCGACCGCGCCGGCGACCCCCACGGGTACCGCCAGCCCGACGGGCGAGGCCACCCACGCGGCCGGTCACTGACCTCCGCGGGGTCACCGACTCCGTACGTACGTGAAGGGCGCCCCCTCCGGGAGGGGGCGCCCTTCACGCATGCGGTGCCCCGGCCACGTCCACGCGAATGGCCCGGTGCGGGCGGGCAGGGATGCGGCCTACGGCTCGAACCCCTGCCCCCACCGCGCCCCTCGCACCACTCGGCCCCAGGGGGCCTCACGGGCTTCGGAACACAGCGCCGGACTCCGTCCGGCCACAGGAAACAGACCGCCGGCCTACGGCTCGAACTTGTAACCCAGACCGCGCACCGTCACCAGGTAACGCGGCGCACCCGGGTCCGGCTCGAACCCCTGCCCCCACCGCGCCCCTCACACCACTCGGCCCCAGGGGGCCTCACGGGCTTCGGAACACAGCGCCGGACTCCGTCCGGCCACAGGAAACAGACCGCCGGCCTACGGCTCGAACTTG
>NZ_JBICVG010000001.1:0-87388 GCF_043198875.1 Streptomyces sp. NPDC048718 | reverse complement strand
ACCTTGTAACCCAGACCACGCACCGTCACCAGGTAACGCGGCGCACCCGGATCCGGCTCGATCTTGGCGCGGAGGCGCTTGACGTGGACATCGAGGGTCTTGGTGTCGCCGACGTAGTCCGCGCCCCAGACCCGGTCGATGAGCTGCATACGGGTGAGCACGCGGCCCGCGTTGCGCAGCAGCATCTCCAGAAGGTCGAACTCCTTCAGCGGCAGGTCGACCTTGCCGCCCCCGACCGTGACCACGTGGCGGTCGACGTCCATGCGGACCGGGCCGGCCTCCAGGGCGGCCGGGGTGACCTCCTCCGGCTCGCCGCGGCGGCGCAGGACCGCGCGGATCCGGGCGACCAGCTCCCGCGAGGAGAAGGGCTTGGTGACGTAGTCGTCGGCTCCTATCTCCAGGCCGACGACCTTGTCGATCTCGCTGTCCTTGGCGGTCACCATGATCACCGGGACGTTCGAGCGGCCGCGCAGCTGGCGGCACACCTCGGTGCCGGGCAGGCCCGGCAGCATCAGGTCAAGGAGGACGAGATCCGCTCCGTTGCGCTCGAACTCGTCGAGGCCGTCGGGCCCGGTCGCCGCCACGGCGACCTCGAAGCCTTCCTTGCGGAGCATGTACGACAGGGCGTCGCTGAAGGATTCCTCATCCTCGACGACAAGCACACGGGTCACGGAAGGACCTCCGGGGCGATGAGCGATTCGGTCATGAGTTCTGGTGTAGTTACGTGGGTGGCGGAGGCCGCTGCCGGGGCGGACCGATCGCCGCCGCCGACGCGCCCGTTGCCGCCGTGGTGTCCACGGGTGTCGCCGTGGTCACCGTCACTGCCATGGCCGTTGCCGAAGCCGTCGCCGTCACCACCGCCGGCACCTTCGGTGAAGGCGTCTTCCGCGTCGGGATCGGCGTCGAAGTCGTCTCCGGCGTAGTCCCCACCGGCGCCGGCGGCGCCGGCGGTGTCGGCGGAGCGCCGGGAGCGCGCCGCGCCCGCCTCCGGCAGCCGCAGGGTGAAGGTCGAGCCCTGGCCCTCGGTGCTCCACACCGTGACCTCCCCGCCGTGCGAGGCGGCCACGTGCTTGACGATGGCGAGGCCGAGCCCTGTACCGCCGGTGGCCCGGGAGCGGGCCGGGTCTACCCGGTAGAAGCGTTCGAAGATCCGCTCGCGGTCCCGGTCGGAGATGCCGATGCCCTGGTCGGTCACGGCGATCTCGATGAGGTCGCCCCCGGGGGCCGCGACGCGGCGGGCGGCGATACCGACCCGGGTGCGGGCGGGCGAGTAGTTGACGGCGTTCTCGACGAGGTTGCCCAGGGCGGCGGCGAGCTGACCCCGGCTGCCCCAGACATGGAGATCGGCCGCGCCTCCGGCGGCCATGGTGATCTGCTTGGTGGAGGCGGTGTGCCGGGAGCGGTCGATCGCCTCGGCGACCAGTTCGTCCACCCGTACCGGCTCGGAGTCCTCCAGCGGGTCGTCGTTCTGCACCCGGGAGAGATCGATGAGTTCCTGGACGAGGTTGGTCAGACGGGTGGCCTCGATCTGCATCCGCCCCGCGAAGCGGGTGACCGCCTCGGGGTCGTCGGAGGCGTCCATGACCGCCTCGGAGAGCAGGGAGAGCGCTCCGGTCGGGGTCTTCAGCTCATGGCTCACGTTGGCGACGAAATCGCGCCGTACCGCTTCGATCCGGCGGGCCTCGGTGAGGTCCTCCACGAGCAGCAGTACGAGCCGGGAGCCCAGCGGGGCGACCCGGGCGGAGACCGCCAGGGCCTCGCCACGACCGGTACCGCGCCGGGGCAGGTCGAGTTCGACCTGCCGTATCTCTCCGTCGCGACGGGTGTCACGGGCCATGTTGAGCATGGGCTCGACGGCCAGTTTCCCGCCGCGGACCAGGCCGAGCGCGTACGCCGCCGAGCTGGCCTTGACCACGGAGTCGCTCTCGTCGAGGACCACCGCGGAGGACCGCAGCACGGAGAGCACGGTATCGACGCCGGGCGGCAGCACGGCGTCGGTGTGCAACGAGGTACGGGTGGGTTTCGCCTGGTCGCGCTCGCTCCAGCGGAACGCCAGCATGGCGATCACGCCGGTACATACTCCGGCGATCGCGGCCAATGCGGCAACCGCCGCGTTCACGTCCATGCGTCCAGGTTATGCGGGTCCGCCGACACTCTCCCAGCCGTCACGGTGACTGCTCGAACACTCGTCGCCCAGAGTTCACCGAGGGGACGGATGTGATTCACATGCCACGGAGGGCAACGGAAGCCGCGTCGCCCAGAGTTCACCTGGAAGACGCATCCGGTTCACGCGGGCGGCCGGATCAGGACGCGTACGGGCCGGACCGTGGGAGCGTGGGGGTCCGAGCCCTCGCGGGACGGACCGATTCCGGGAACGATGCCGGGGCCGATTCCGGGCCGATTCCGGGCCGATTCCGGGACCGGTGCCGCACGAGGACCCGTACGGCACCGGGCACGGGACCGGAGCCAGGCCCGGGCCCGGTTGTACGGCCTTCGGACCACGGGCTCCGAGCCGGCCGCCCACGCTCCAGCAACGCGACGCGACGAAGGGACACCCATGCGGGACGCGTACCACGAGGAACTTGACTCGATAGGCGAGGGCCTGGTCGAGATGGCCCGCCTGGTCGGGTCCGCGATCGGGCGGGCCACCACGGCCATGCTGGACGCCGACCTGAAGCTCGCGGAGCATGTGATCGCCGCGGACCGGAAGGTCGACGACCTCCAGCACGACCTGGAGGCGCGCGCGATCGCGCTGCTCGCGCGACAGCAGCCGGTGGCGACGGATCTGCGGATAGTGGTGACCTCGCTGCGGATGAGCGCCGACCTGGAGCGCTCGGGCGACCTGGCCCAGCACGTGGCGAAGCTGGCACGGCTGCGGTTCCCGAACCGCGCGGTGCCGGACGACCTCCACGCGACGATCCTGCAGATGGGACAGCTCGCGCAGCGGCTGATGGCGAAGGCCGCCGAGGTCATCATCACCAAGGACGTCGATCTCGCGCTCCAGCTGGAGCAGGACGACGACGAGATGGACCTGCTGCACCGGACGCTGTTCCAGCACCTGATGGACGACCGCTGGAAGCACGGCATCGAGACGGCCGTGGACGTCACCCTGCTCGGCCGTTATTACGAGCGGTTCGCCGACCACGCGGTGTCGGTCGCGAAGCGCGTGGTCTACCTGGTGACGGGCGAGCACGCGGACGAGCTCCAGCCGGTGGAGACACCCGTCGAGGGTGCCTAGCCGTGTCCGACGCGTGAGGGCGCGCGGGGGCGCGTGAAGGGCAGGGAGCGCGGGGCGTACGGGTGTGCCGGAGCAGGGCTTCGCACACCCGTGCGCCGTTGATGCGCCGTACGGGACAGGGTTCGAATGACGGGAGGGCGAGGTACGCCTCTCACGGAGCCAGGGAGGAACCCCATGGCCGAATCCGCTCCGAACACCGTCCCCCCGATACCGGAGCCCGCGCGTGTCGCGAAGTTCCTGCCCGTCCTCGGCGCCTGCGGGTGCGGTTCGGGCTGCGGCTGCGGCTGCCAGTCCGGCGGGTCGTGCAGCTGCGGCGGCAGCTGCGGCTGACCGCCGGCGCCGCCGACTGCGGCTGCGACTGCGGCTGCGGCTGCGACTGCGGCCCGTGCGGCTCCCGCCGGTTGTGACGGTGCGGGCCCCGCTCTCCTGACAAGCGGGGCCCGCCCTGTCACGCGCCTGAGACCGCGCCTGTGGCGGTGGCGGTGGCGGCGTTGCCTGGGGTGCTGCCGGTGGTGCTGCCGGCGCTCAGGTCCAGGACGCCCACCGCCTGGTCGCCCGCCCTCTCTCCGGTCTCCCGGAAGCCGAGCTCGCGGTAGAAGGCGCCGGGGCCGTGCTCGCCTTGATGCCAGGTCACGTACATCTCGTACGTCCCACGCCGCCGCAGTTCCTCGGCGACGGCCCCGACGGCGTACCGCCCGTACCCCTTGCCCTGCTGCCCGGCCTCGATGTTCAGCCGCCATAGGCCGCTGCGGCGCCCGGCCGGACCCGGGGCGTCGTCGCCGCTCCACGGGAGATCGAGAAAGGCCATCAGGAATCCGACGAGCCGGTCCCCGTCGAAGATCAGCCGGGGCCAGGCGCTGTCCCCGTACGCGTACGCCTCGGCGAGCGAGCGGACGACGGGCGCGACGTTGTCCTCCTGGTGGGGGTGGACCCGCAGGTCGAGGGCGGCGTCGACGTTTCCGGGGGTGACGGGCTCCAGCCGGAGGCTTTCCGGGCTTTCCGTGGTCATGCCACAGGACGCTAGACGAGCCGGGGTCTCCCCCGCGCGCGAATATGCCGGCCCGGCCCTCCGTCCGGCCCTCTGTCGCTCAAGGGCGCCGTCGCCCAGGATGGCCGCCATGACGTCGTCCGCACCCGCGCCCCTTTCCCGTACACGAACCACCGCGCCCTCCGGCTCCGGCGTGCTCCTCGACCGGGCGGCGACGCCCGGAGAGGTCCCGCCCGGCCTGCGGCGGCGGCTGATCGACTGCTGGATCGCGGTGACGAACGCGGGTGGCGCCGCCGGGTTCCCCTTCCCTCCGGTCGGGGAGGCGGAGGTCGCCCCGGTCCTGGACAGGCTGCTCGCCCGGCTCGCCCCGGACGGCCACCGGCTGATCACCGCGTCCGCCGGCGGCGCGCTCGCCGGCTGGGTCGTCCTCGGCCGCGACCGGGACCCGCTCGTCGCGCACTGGGGCACGGTCCACCACCTCCAGACCCACCCGGACTTCCGCGGCCGAGGCATCGGCACCGCCCTCATGCGCGAGCTCCACCGCGTCGCCCGCGAGGAACTCGGCCTCGACCACCTGCGCCTGGCCGCCCGCGGCGGCGAGGGCCTGGAGTCCTTCTACTCCGCTCTCGGCTGGCACGAGACCGGCCGCTGGCCGAACGCCCTGCGTCTGCGCCCCGACGACACCCGGGACGAGGTGCTGATGCGGTACGACTGCGAGGGTGCGGGCTGACCCGTTCCCCCCGCGCGTACGGAGAACGCATACACGGAGCGCGTACGAGGAAGGGGACGCCGCGCGGCATCCCCTTCCTCACCCCCCGGGGCGGTCAGTCCCCCTTCTCCAGGAAGAGCACCGAGCGCAGCTTGAGCCGGTCCGTGGCGGGGCGGCCGTGCGGGCGCAGTTTCCAGGAGTCGCCGCCGCAGTCCCGCCCGGTGAAGACCAGCGCCGGCGCGTCGGTGTCGTTGTGCGGCGCGAAGGCCGGTTCGGAGGCGCCCTGGTCGGCGACCTCGGGCAGCGTGACGCACTTGCCGGTCTCCGGGTGGTGCAGGACGGCCGACCGGGGTTTGCCGTCCGGCCCGGCGAAGCGGTAACCGAAGTCGCCTTGGGCGGCGAAGGCGGGCGCGGCCAGAACGGCGGCGAGCGCGAGAGCGCCGCACGCGGCGGTGACGGTGTGCCGAAGGCGCACGGGGAAGTCTCTTTCGTCAGCGGAGAACAGCGGAGAACGGTGACCATCGAGGTCACCCGTTTCCCTGCGCCCCTGGAACCCCACCCATACCCCGCTCCCCTGCCGGAAGGTTTCTCCGTCCCCCATCCGGGCTAACGGCAGGATGGCCCGCTTTGCACCCCCACTCCTCCGTGCTTGATGCACACTGTGTGACGGATTGACGCGGAGTGTCGCCGGGCGTACCCTCTGGACATACCCCGCCGGGTCTGCAAGGCCCCGGTTTGACGGCCCCGTAAGGGGCCGTTTTTGTATTCAGGCAGGTTGTGCACGATCGGGAACGAATCTCTTCGCTTCCTTCGCAGACGAGCGCATCCGCTGCGGGAGGGCAACGCCGCATGGCGCATCTGATCGCTTACGTCGACGGGTTCAACCTGTACCACGGCCTGCACGGCAAGTACCGGCACAGATACCTCTGGCTGGATCTCGTGGCCCTCACCCGCAGCCTCCGCCCTCGGGACGAACTGGTGAAGGTGAAGTACTTCACCGCTTCGGTCATGAACGACCCGAGCGCACTCAGCCGACAGGAGACCTACCTTCAGGCCCTCGCGGCGCATTGCGGGACGCAAATCGAGATCGTCATGGGGCGCTACCAGTCCAAAGAGGCCCGGTGCCGCAGTTGCGGTGCCACATGGACCCGCTACGAGGAGAAGGAAACGGACGTCAACATCGCGGTCTCCCTCGTCGCCGACATCGCGACGAAGGCGATGGACTCGGCCGTGATCATCAGCGCGGACAGCGACCTCTCCCCCGCGGTACGTACGGCGCGGGCTCTCGCGCCGGGCGCTCACATCGTCGCGGCGTTCCCTCCGGCACGGTTCTCCCATGAACTGAAGAGGATCATGCCTGCCTCCTTCACCATCGGCCGAGCGAAGTTCTCCGGTGCGCAGCTGCCCCGGACCGTCACAGACCCGCTCACCGGGCACGCCCTCGAACGCCCCCGGAAGTGGGCGGCCGAAGCGGTCCCTCCCCCTCGGCAGAACACCGAAGCACCCTCCCGGCCCCGTACCCACACCTGCTGAAAAGGCCCTCACCTGCCAAGAACGCAGGTGAGGGCCCAACAGCGCGCGTGCTTACTTCTTCTTGCCCTGGTTCTTCACGGCCTCGATGGCGGCCGCCGCGGCCTCCGGGTCGAGGTAGGTGCCGCCCGGGTTGAGCGGCTTGAAGTTCTCGTCGAGCTGGTAGCTCAGCGGGATGCCGGTCGGGATGTTGAGGCCCGCGATGTCGGTGTCCGAGATGCCGTCGAGGTGCTTGACGAGCGCGCGCAGGCTGTTGCCGTGGGCGGCGACCAGGACCGTGCGGCCGGCCAGCAGGTCCGGGACGATGCCGTCGTACCAGTACGGCAGCATGCGCTGGACGACGTCCTTCAGGCACTCGGTGCGCGGACGGAGCTCCGGCGGGATCGACGCGTAGCGGGCGTCGCCGGCCTGGGAGTACTCGTTGTCGTCGGCGAGGGCCGGCGGCGGGGTGTCGTACGAGCGGCGCCACATCATGAACTGCTCCTCGCCGAACTCGGCAAGGGTCTGCGCCTTGTCCTTGCCCTGGAGCGCGCCGTAGTGGCGCTCGTTCAGACGCCAGGAGCGGTGCACCGGGATCCAGTGGCGGTCGGCGGACTCCAGCGCGAGCTGCGCCGTGCGGATCGCGCGCTTCTGGAGGGAGGTGTGGAGCACGTCGGGCAGCAGGCCGGCGTCCTTGAGCAGCTCACCGCCGCGGACCGCCTCCTTCTCGCCCTTCTCGGTGAGATTGACGTCCACCCAGCCGGTGAACAGGTTCTTGGCGTTCCACTCGCTCTCGCCGTGGCGGAGGAGGATCAGCTTGTACGGTGCGTCGGCCATGCGTACGAGCCTAGACGACGCCGGTCAGCGGGCTCCGCATGCCCGACGATTGACGCGCACCGTCAATTCACTGGCGCCCGGGACGGCCGCTGCGTAAGTTACGAGAGCCATTAGAGGCACTTACACGCAGCATGATCACACAGTACGCCGCAGGGGGCCGCCCGCTCATGTCCATCGCCGCACTCAGACGTTCCGCACGCGCGACGGTGTCGGGCTTTCCCGGGGGATTCTGGTGGCTCTGGCTGTCGACCCTGGTCAACCGGACCGGCGCCTTCGTCCTCACCTTCCTCTCCCTCTATCTGACCCAGGAACTCGGCCACTCCGCCTGGTTCGCCGGACTCGTCGTCGCCCTGCACGGTCTCGGCGGCGTCGTCGGATCCCCGCTCGGCGGCTCGCTGACCGACCGCTGGGGCCGCCGTCCCACCATGGTCGCCATGCACCTGGCGGCGGCCGGCTGCGCGGCGCTGCTCGCGTTCGTCACCAGCGCCTGGGGCGTCGCGCTCGTCGTCCTCCTGATGGGCGTCGCCATGCAGGCCGTCCGGCCCGCGATCAACGCCGCCATCGCCGACCTCGTCCCCGCCGCCGAGGTCCGCCGCGCCTACGCGCTCAACTACTGGGCCCTCAACCTCGGCTTCGCCATCGCCGCCATCGGCGGCGGCGCCGCGGCCCTCCTCGGCTATCACACGCTCTTCCTGATCGACGCCGCCGCCACCGTGCTGTGCGCGCTGATCGTCTTCCTCCGGCTGCCGGAGACCCGGCCCGAGGCCGCCACCACCCCCAGCACGGGGAAGGGCTC
The DNA here is from genome assembly GCF_043198875.1 of Streptomyces sp. NPDC048718. Lineage (NCBI taxonomy): Bacteria > Bacillati > Actinomycetota > Actinomycetes > Kitasatosporales > Streptomycetaceae > Streptomyces > Streptomyces sp. NPDC048718. Next base: position 79,311 of record NZ_JBICVG010000001.1, on the reverse strand, counting down.
CGGGAAGCCGCGGGCCGAGTCCGAGGTCGGCATCGGCACCGTTTTGCGCGACGCGCCGTTCCGCACCCTGGTGACCCTCAACCTGCTGGTCTGCCTGGTGTTCACGGCCCCCTGGATCGGGCTGCCGCTCACCATGACCGCCAAGGGCCTCGACCCGTCCGCGTACGGTGTCGTCATCGCCGTCAACGGCGTCGTGATCGTCGCGTTCCAGCTGCTGGTCAATCGGATCACGGACAAGCGCTCGCCCGTGATGCTCCTGACGGTCTCCTCGCTCCTCTTCGCCGCCGGCACCGGAGCCACCGCGCTCGCCGGGAACTCGGTCGCGTTCGCCGCGACCGTCGTCGTCTGGACGATCGGCGAGATGGTCCACGTCCCGACCAACGCCGCCGCCACCGCCCGGCTCGCGCCGGAGCACGCCCGCGGCCGCTACCAGGGCGTCATGGGCATGTCCTGGTCGGTCGCCGGGTTCGTCGCCCCGGTCCTGGCCGGCTGGATCGTCGACGGCCCCGGACCGGTCATCCTGTGGATCGCCTGCGCCCTGATCGGCGCCGTCGCCGCCGTCGGCTACCAGACCCGGCTCCGCAGCGTCCTCGCCGACGCCGACGACGACCCCAAGGACCCCAAGGCCCCCAAGGACCCCAGGGACCTCAGGGACCCCAAGGACGACATCAGGGGTGACGGTACGGGTGAGAGCGCGGACACAGGCAGCAGGAAGGGCGAGGGGGCTCCGGAGCCCCGGGCCGCCGTTGTCGCCACCGCCGACGCCACCGTCTGAACCCTTACGGGTCTACGGGTCTACCGGTCCACGGGTCCACGAGCCCGTCGGCCCCCGGCCGGCGGGCGCTCAGCTCGCCGGCTTGCCCGTCAGGTTGCGGAAGGCGTCGAGGTTACGGGTCGACTCGCCGCGCGACACCCGCCACTCGTACTCCCGCCGGATCGCCGTCGCGAACCCCAGCTCCAGGAGGGTGTTGAAGTCGCCGTCCGCCGCCTCCAGGACCGAGCCGAGCAGCCGGTCCAGTTCCTCCGGCGTGACGGCGGCCAGCGGCAGCTTGCCGGCCAGGTAGATGTCGCCGAGCCGGTCGATCGCGTAACCGACGCCGTACAGCTTGAGATTGCGTTCGAGCAGCCAGCGGTGGACGCCGGCCTCGTTCTCGTCCGGGTGGCGGACGACGAAGGCGTTGAGGGAGAGGGAGTGCCGGCCGGCGCGCAGCGACAGCGTCGTGAAGAGCTTGTGCGTGCCAGGGAGCCGTACGACGTAGGAGCCCGGTTCGGGGGACTCCCACTCCAGTTCCGCGTCCTTGAACGCGTCCTCGATGATCCGCCGGACGCCCTCGGTGTCGACCTCAGCCATGGTGCGAGCGTACGCGACGGCGCTGCTCGCGGTGTTCCCGGTGATCACGCAGCCGGTGGTCGTGGATGGCGGCCGTGTACACGTCCGCCGTCCGCCCCGCCGCCGCGTCCCAGCCGAACGAGCCGGCGTGCCGGGCCGCCGCCTCGCCCATCCGGGCGGACAGCTCCGCGTCGCCCGCGAACCGGGCGAGCATCCGGGCGTAGTCCGCCGGGTCATGGCCCTGGACGAGGAAACCGGAGACCCCGTCCCGTACGGCCACGGGCAGACCGCCCACCGACGCCGCGACGACCGGGGTGCCCGCCGCCTGCGCCTCGATGGCGACCAGGCCGAAGGACTCGCTGTACGAGGGGACGACGAGCACACTGGCCGCGCGGAACCAGTCCGCGAGCCGGTCCTGCCCCACCGGCGGCTGGAAGCGCACGACATCGCCGATGCCCAGCTTGGCGGCGAGCTTCTGAAGCTCCTCCGGCTTGGCGAGACCGCTGCCGCTCGGCCCGCCGACCACCGGCACCACCATCCGCGAGCGCAGCGACGGATCACGTTCCAGCAGGAGCGCGATGGCACGCAGCAGGATGTCCGGCGCCTTCAGCGGCTGGATACGGCCCGCGAAGGCGGGGATGAAGGCGTCCTCGGGGAGTCCGAGACGGGCCCGGGCGGCGGCCCGGCCGTCGGCGGGGCGGAAGCGCTCCAGGTTCACGCCCGGGTGGACGACGGCGATCCGGGCCGGGTCGGCCTCGTAGAAGCGGGCGAGTTCGCCGGCCTCCTCCGCCGTGTTGGCGATCATCCGGTCGGCCGCCGAGACGATCTGGGTCTCGCCGATCACGCGGGCGGCGGGCTCGGGCGTGTCGCCCTCCGCGAGCGCCGCGTTCTTGACCTTGGCCATGGTGTGCATGGTGTGGACGAGCGGGACGCCCCAGCGCTCGGCGGCGAGCCAGCCCACATGGCCGGAGAGCCAGTAGTGGGAGTGCACCAGGTCGTAGTGGCCGTGGCGGTGGCCCGCCCAGGCCTGCATCACTCCGTGCGTGAACGCGCACAACTGGGCCGGCAGCTCCTCCTTCGCCAGGCCCTCGTACGGACCGGCGTCGACATGCCGGACCAGGACACCGGGCGCCAGCTCGACCACCGGGGCGAGGCCGCCGGCGGTGGCCCGGGTGAAGATCTCGACCTCGACGTTGATCGCGGCGAGCCGCTTGGCCAGCTCGACGATGTAGACGTTCATGCCACCCGCGTCGCCGGTGCCCGGCTGATGCAGGGGGGAGGTGTGCACGCTGAGCATGGCCACGCGGCGCGGCCCGCGCTGCCGGCCGGGGAGCCGGAGCCGGGGCGGCACCGCCAGAGTGCCGGCGAACCGGGACACGTACTGGCTCACGTCGGCGATCCTTCCGCTGTCGGGCTGAGGGCTGTCGGGCTGAGGCTGGTGTTGGTGTGGGTGTTGGTGCTGGGGCGGGCCGGCTCGGTCCGGGCGGGCCGGGGCCGGCGGTGGGGCCGGGCGGGGCGGACCGTTCCGGGCTGTCGGTCGGAGGCGGGCGGCGGGTCGGCAGGCGGCTGGCGGGGCGGCTGCCGGTCGTCGGCAGGCGGTAGGACTGTCGGGGCCGGTCCGGCCCACCCTGGCGGGGCGGCGCGGGGGCGCCGGCGCAAAGGCGTACCGAACAGACGGGCGATCCCGCCCGCCAGCTCCGACAACACCGGGCCGGCTCGCTTTCATTTCCGCCGCCTCGGGCGTTTTGCCAATTCCTTACCGTCCATTGTGCGGGTTCGCCCGAAAGTCATGGGTGGGTCAGGGGCGGGCCGGTCAGGGGCGGGGGGACGGGGGTGTACGGGGAGCGAGAGCGGTGTCCTCGGGCCTCGCGCCCACCCCGTACGCTCGTCGTATGGCCCCGCGCACCACTCGCCCCGTCGGCACCGTCACCCGCGGGACCACCAATCCCAACCGGCTGCGCCGCCAGGACCGCTGGATCGCCGCCGTCCACGGCCCCGCGCTGCGCCGCTCGGGCCCGCCCCCGCTCGCCGTCGACCTCGGGTACGGCGCCGCGCCCTGGACCGCCGTCGAACTGCTGGCGCGGCTGCGTACCGCCGACCCTCGCACCCGGGTCGTCGGCATCGAGATCGAGCCGGCCCGGGTCGCGGCGGCGCAGCCGTACGCGCGCGAGGGGCTGGAATTCCGGCACGGCGGCTTCGAGGTGCCGGTGCCCGGCGAGGTCGCGCTGATCCGGGCCGCGAACGTGCTGCGTCAGTACGACGAGGCGCAGGTCGCGGACGTCTGGGCGCGGCTGTGCGCCCGGCTCGCGCCGGAGGGGCTGCTCGTGGAGGGGACCTGCGACGAGATCGGCCGGCGGCACGTCTGGGTCGCTTTGGACCGGACCGGGCCGCGTACGGTCACCTTCGCCACCCGGCTCGGCTCCCTCGACCGGCCCTCCGACCTGGCCGAACGGCTGCCGAAGGCGCTCATCCACCGGAACGTGCCGGGCGAGCCGGTGCACGCCTTCCTGCGGGACTTCGACCGGGCGTGGGCGGCGGCGGCCCCGTACGCCTCGTACGGGGCCCGGCAGCGGTGGATCCGTACTGTGCGCGACCTGGCGGCGGACTGGCCGGTGACGGACGGTCCGCGGCGGTGGCGGCAGGGCGAGATCACGGTGCGGTGGGAGGCGCTGGCACCGGTCGGGGGCTGACGGCGACGGGACTCCGGTTTCGGTTTCGGCTCCGGCTCCGGCTCCGGCTCCGGCTCCGGCTGGACGCTGATGGCGCGCCCGCCCTGGCTACTCCCGACACCCCTGGCACACCTGGCACACCTGACGCACCGGCCACCCGCGCCGCCCCGGCCGCTCCCGTCACGTCCGGACCCTCCCGGCACACCGGGCGCACCACTCTCTCCCGGCCTCGGAACCTTCGGGGCGTGCACGGCGCGCACGCGGCGCGGAGCACTCGCGGGGAACGCATCACGCGCCGCACTCGTCCCTGAGAGGGGAACTGACCCCGCAGGCTCTGTGTCCCCCTGTTGCTTTCGGGGCTCTCATGGCACTATCGCCAAAGGTCACACCCAAGTTACTGACGGTAAGTCAGTTTTGTCGACCGGCCGCACACACGACCAGACCAGACACGGGTGCCGCGCGCGCCCGAGGGGGAGCCAGTGAACCGACACCGCCATGCCCTTGCCGCGTTCACCGTGGCCTGTGCCCTGACCGTGCTGGCCTCGCCCGCCCTCACCCTCCAGGCGACGGCGGCCCCGCTGCCCTCGCCGCCGCCGCTGCCAGAGAAATCCCTGGAAGAGGTGCGGCTGGAGATCGACGGCCTCTACCGGGAGGCGGCCACCGCCACCGACGCCTACAACCTCGCCGAGGAACGCGCCAAGCGGCAGTCCGGCGAGATCGTACGGCTGGCCCGGATGATCGAGAACGGCCGGAAGCGGATCGAGGGGCTGAAGGCGCAGGCGGGCGCCGCGGCCCGCGCCCAGTACCGCAACGGCGGGCTGCCGGAGGGCGCCCAGCTGGTCCTCACCAACGACCCCCAGCTCTTCCTCGACAACGCCGGCCGTCTGCAGGAGGGCCAGAAGGCCACCAAGGACCTGATCTCCGACCTGACCCGCACGCAGGACGAACTGACCACGTACGCCAAGGAAGCCGGCGACAACTGGACCAAGCTGGAGGCCGGCCGGGTCAAGCAGGCCCAGGCGAAGAAGGAGATCAACGACAAGATAGAGGCGGCGAAGAAGCTGGAGTCCAAGCTCGCCGCCGACGAGCTGGCCCGGCTGCACGCCCTGGAGCTGCGCGAGCAGAACCGGGCGCAGACCGCCTGGCTCGGCTCCGGCATACTCGCGGGCCTGAGCGAGCGGACCAGCCCGGAGGCCAAGCGGGCGGTGGAGTTCGCCACCGCGCAGATCGGCAAGCCGTACGTGTGGGGGGCCGAGGGCCCGAACTCGTACGACTGCTCGGGGCTCACCCAGTCCGCCTGGATCGCCGCCGGCCGCACCATCCCGCGCACCTCGCAGGAGCAGTGGCGGCTGCTGCCGCACATCGACATCAAGGACATGCGCCCCGGCGACCTGATCATCTACTTCCACGACGCGAGCCACGTCGGGATGTACGTGGGGGACGGCCGGATCGTGCACGCGCCGCGCCCGGGGCGGGACGTCACGATCACGGGCGCGGGGACGATGGACATCCTCGGCGTCGTACGGCCGGGCTGACGGGTTCCGGCCCAGGGCGGCCAGGGCCCGTACGGGCCGGCGGACCGGCGCGGGTCCCGGCGCGGGCCGGCGGACCGGCACGGATCGGTTCGGCTGCCCCTACGGGTCGGCCGACCGGCGCGAACCGGCTCTCCCCGCGTATCGGCCCCCTAAGGGTCGGGCTGCCCTTACGGGTCGCCCGACCGGCCGTTTCCCCCTGCACCACGGCGTTCCGGGGAGTGACGTTCGTCATCGCCGACCGTCGCTTCCGGGGTGCATGTAAGGCGGCTACCTCCCCTTCCGTGGCATATGCCATACGAATCGGGCGCTTCCCGGCCCGTCCGGCGTTCCCCGGCGGACGGCGCACCCACTAGGGTCGGTCCCCGGCCCTCGGGGGGAGGGAAGGAAACAGACCGATGCCCGTACCCGTACCGCGCCAGAGGACCGAGACTCTCGCGGCACCGGCACCCGGAACGCACGGCGTCGCCGGGGACCTCACGCTGCTGGTCGTCGAGGACGACCCGGCGGGTGCCCTCGCCGTACCCGAATTGCTCGACGCGGCCGGCACCCGCGTCCGCATCCGCACCGCCCGCAACCTCACCGAGGCGGAGCGGCTGCTCACCGACGACGTGCACTGCGTTCTCGTCGACCTCGCCCTGACCGATCCGCGCGCGGCCACCGCCGACGACCCGCTCGCGCCACTGCGGCACGTCCTGCGTCTCGCGCCGCGCCACGCCGTCCTCGCCCTCGCCCCGTCCGCGGACGCGGAACTCGCGGCCGAGGCGGTACGGGTCGGTGCCCAGGACCACCTCTTCCGCGAGGAGCTGGACGGGCGGGTGCTCAGCCGCGCCATCCGGTACGCGGTCGAACGCAAGCGGGCGGACGTCGTCCAGGTCAAGCTCACCGAGTCCCGGCTGCGCGCCCAGGAGAACGCCCGCCTGGAGCGCGGGCTGCTGCCGACGCCCCTGCTCGACGGTTCCGATCTGCGCTTCGCCGCCCACTACCGGCCCGGCCGGTCCCGGGCGCTGCTCGGCGGCGACTTCTACGACACCGTCCGTACCTCCGACGGCACCGTTCACGCCATGATCGGCGACGTCTGCGGCCACGGCCCCGACGAGGCCGCGCTCGGCGTCGCCCTGCGGATCGCGTGGCGCGCGCTGATTTTCGCGGGGCTGTGCGGCGACGAGCTGCTCTCCACCCTCCAGCAGGTCCTGGAGCACGAGCGCGAGAGCGACGAGATCTTCGCGACCCTCTGCACCCTCGACATCGCCCCCGACGGCCGGCGCGCGGGCCTGTGCCTGGCGGGCCACCCCTCCCCGCTGATCGCCCGGCACGGGCGGGCGGCCCAGCTGCTGCCGTACGAGGACGGGGGGCCGGCCCTCGGGCTGCTGCCGCGCGCCCGCTGGCCGCGCCGGCAAGTGGACCTCGGGGCGTCCTGGAGCCTGCTGATGTACACGGACGGCCTGATCGAAGGCCGTTCGGCGGGCCCGGGTTCGCCGCGGCTCGGTCAGGAGGGGATGCTCGACATGATCAACCGGCAACTGGCGGCGGGACTGCGCGGCGAGCCGCTCCTGGAGGCGGCCGTCACGGAGGTGCGGTCGCTCAACGGCGGCGAGCTGACGGACGACGTGGCCGTGCTGGCCCTGGAGCGGCTGGAGACCGCCGCCGGACCGGGAGTTCTCTCGGGTCCGGGAACCGGGACCCTGGCGGCGGAACGCGGCAGGGCCTGGGGATAGGCCCCCAGGCCCTGTGTCCGCCGGTCCCCGCCGCGTCCGCGTCGGGTCCCAAGTTGTTCCGGCCCCGGCGGTCGGCGGCGGGTGTCAGCACTTGGCTCCGACGTGGCCGGGTGTCAGCGGCCGCCGTTGTAGGGGCCGTACGGGCCGTCGCTGCTGGAACCGCCGCCGCGGCGGCGGCCACCGCCGGTGACCTCGCGCAGCGCGGGCCGTACGTCGACCATGAAGACGATGGCGGCGACGAGCCCCGCGATCTGGAACATCATGAACATCGGCCCGAGCAGCCCCGCGCCCACCAGGTTGACGACGAGGTTGCCCCCGAGCAGCAGCAGCCAGAACTTCTTCGTCTTCTTGTCGGCGGCGCGGTAGGCGTCCTCACGGCCGAGGGCGGCGAAGACGAGCGCGACGACGGCCATGCCGAGGAGGACGAGCGTGGTCACGACCCACAGGGCGCTGTCGAACTTGTCCATCAGCATGCTGGGCACCGCCTTGAGGAGCTGGAGGGGGAACGCGAGGCGAGAGGGACGGGAGCGGGGAAAAGAAAGGGAAAGCCGCCTCCCGGCCAAGGTACCTCGTACGACGCGGCCGGCACTGGTGGACGGCCCGGACGGTCTGGACGGCCCGGCCGGACGACCGAGGACGCGATCACGCCCCGCCCGGTCGTCCGTCGTCCGCCCGCTCGTCCCGTCCGGTGCCTGCCGGCCCTGCCGGCCTCGGCTACTCCGCGCCGTCCGCCGCTTCCGCCGCCACGCCCTTCTTGCGGGCGGCCTCGGGCTTGCCCGCCGGCTCGGACTCCCCGGCCGTCTCGGGCTCGGCGACCGGCTCGGTCACCAGCACCGGCTCGGTGACGGGCTCGGTCACCGGTTCCGGCTCGACGGCGATGGCGATCTCGGTGCTCTCCTCGGCTCCGTCGCCGCGCCACGTCCGGACGGTCTCCTCGCCGTGCGCGGCGAGCTCCTCGTACTTCTCCCGGGCCTTGACCGCGTACTCGGCGGCCACGCCGACCCCGCGCAGCGCCAGGTCCTGGGCCTGCTCGCCCAGCTTCTTCAGGTCGGTGTCGAGGCCGCCGACGAACTCGGCGAACTTCGCCTGCGCCTTCTCCTGCACCGCCTTCGGGTCCGTCTTCCGTACGGCCTCGATCCGCGCCGGCGCCTCGGCGGCCAGCTGCTCGATCAGTCCGGGCACCTTCTTGGCCTGCTGCACGGCGAGGTCGGCGGTGCCGGCGGCGAAGTAGAGGGGGGTGCGCAGTTCGTCGATGATGGCCATGGTCGTGGTCCTCCCAGAGGTTCTACGAGGTGCTACGTATCGGTGGAGTGCCGTGCGGCGTTCTCCGCCGCCTTCTCGGCGGCGTTCTCCTTGCGGAAGGAGTCGTAGATCTGGAGCAGCACCTGCTTCTGCCGCTCGTTGATCGAGGGATCGGCCAGGATGACGGCGCGCGTCTCCAGCTCCTCCCGCTCCTTCTCGTCGAGGATCCCGGCCCGCACGTACAGCGTCTCGGCGGAGATCCGCAGGGCCTTCGCGACCTGCTGGAGCACCTCGGCGCTGGGCTTGCGGAGCCCCCGCTCGATCTGACTCAGATACGGATTCGACACGCCCGCGGCCTCGGCGAGCTGCCGCAGGGACAACTGCGCGGTCCGCCGCTGTTCGCGGAGGTACTCACCGAGATTGCCGACGTTGAGCGATGCCATGCTCCGACCCTGCCACTCGTTGCTAACTATTGCAAGCAGACGCTTGCAATAGTTCTGTCACAGCCGCCGGGGCGGGGTCGCCGGCCATGGGCCCGGCCCGAAAGCTGTGGACCGGTGGGCGCGGCGGTGGCATCGTCGGCGCTCGTGACCGAGTACGGAGACGGGTTCCTGGCGGTGGCGCCGCAGCGCACCTCGACGCGCGAGCTGCTCGCGGCGGCGGCGCGGCGGCGGGGGATGCCGGTGGAGGCGCTTCCCGCTCCCTCCCGCGACGGCGCGGTGGCGGTGGACGGGGGCGGGCGGTCCGGTGGCCACTACTACGGTGGGCCCGCCTTCGGCGCGCGGGTCGTGGACGCCCTCGGGGTCGCGCTCCTGGAGCCCTCCGACGACTGGCTCACCTCGCTGCCTCTCGCGTACACCGGGCGGCAAATCACCCTGGCGACCCTGGGCGAGGCGCGCCGGCTGACGCGGCCCGCGTTCGTCAAACCGCCGAGCGACAAGAGCTTCCCGGCCGCCGTGTACGCCGACGGCCGCCGGCTCCCCGTACGGCCGGAGCTGCCGCCGGACCTGCCGGTGCAGATCGCGGACGTGGTGACCTGGGCGGCGGAGTTCCGTCTGTTCATGCTCGACGGCGAGGTCCGGACGGGCTCGCAGTACGCCACCTTCGGCCGGCTGGACGCCCGGCCGCTGGACGGGCACCGGCAGGAGCACGCCGTCCGGGAGTTCGCCGCCGGCCTCCTGGCCGCGTGCGGCGACGGTCTGCCCAGCGCGGTGGTCGTGGACGTCGGGCTCCTGACCCCGGCCGAACCCGGCGGCAGCGGGCACAGCGCGGGTGATCAGTGGGCCGTGGTCGAGGCCAACATGGCGTGGTTCAGCAACTGTTACGCCGCCGATCCCGACCGCGCCCTGGACGTCGTCCTGCACGCCGCCGGGCCTCGCACGCGGCTGGCCGAGCGCGACCGCCGGTTCTGCCGGCATCTGTGACCGCAGGCGCACTCGTACGTACGCCTCCTAAGCCCTCCCGCTCTCGCGCACCCGTAAAGTCGGTTGGCTCCGCTCCCCCCAGCGGTGAGACTGCCGGGCGTGACGCTTCACGAGAACGAGATCCCGGCCGACGAGACGCTCGTCCGCTCGCTGCTGGCGGCGCAGCGGCCGGAATGGGCCGACCTGCCGCTGTCCCGCGCGGGCGCGGGTACCGACAACACCATGTACCGGCTGGGTGACGACCTGCTCGTACGGCTTCCGCGCACCGCCGAAAAACAGCGGTCGCTGCGCAAGGAGCGGGATTGGCTGCCCCGGCTGGCGCCCCATCTGCCCCGCCCGGTCCCCGAGCCCGTCCACGCCGGGGAGCCCACCGACGCGTTCCCGCTGATCTGGTCCGTCTACCGCCGGCTCGACGGCGCCGAGGCCGGACCGGACACCGTCCAGGGCTGGGCCGCGTTCGGGGCCGACCTGGCGGAGTTCGTCCGGGAGTTGCACCGTGCCGACCTCATGGGAGCGACCCGCGAGGACGGCCTCGACTGGTATCGCGGCGGCAGTCTCAAGCCCTGCGACACATGGGTCACCGACGCGTTCGAGGACTGCCGACGTCTGACGGGCCCCGGCTCTCTCGACCTCGCTCTCGATGTCGACACGCTGGAGAAGCTGTGGCGGGACGGGCTCGCGCTGCCCGATTCCCCGACTCCCCAGGGGTGGTTGCACGGCGACCTCAAGCCGTCCAACCTCCTGGTCCAGGACGGCCGGCTCCACGCGGTCATCGACTTCGGCGGACTCTCGATCGGCTTCCCCGACGCCGAGCACGCCACCGTCTGGGACCTGCCGGCCCCGGCCCGGCGGGCCTATTGGGACGCCCTGGACCTCGACGACGCGACCTGGACCCGCGCCCGTGCCTGGGCGGTCGCGGTGGCCGTCAGCGGCATCGCCTACTACTGGGACACCTTCCCCGCCTTCGTCGCCGAGTGCCGCGCCCGCGTCGATTCGATCCTGGACGACGCCGCGACCCGCTGACGCCCCCTCCCCATGGCCCAACTCCCCATGGCCAACAGCCCGATGCTCAGACGCTCATGTCCGGGGTGCCGCGCACCGCGTACGCCGGGAGTCAGGCGCGCCCCGGGCCTAGAACACGCCGGCGGGCGGGTGTGAGCCGCGACACATGCTGTCACAGGTGTCACGGACCCGGTGTCTTGAGGCCGAACCCTGAAACACAGGGGGACGGAGGAGGGACACCATGAACACCGAGAACAGCACCGGCATCGACACCAAGGCCACCGCCGAGACCCGGGTCGTCGTGATCGGCGGCGGATACGCGGGCGTGATCGCCGCCAACCGGCTCACCCAGAACCCCCGGGTCCGCGTCGAACTCGTCAACCCGCGCCCCGACTTCGTCGAGCGGATCCGGCTGCACCAGCTGGCCGGCGGTACGCACGCGGCGGTCGCCGACTACCGGCAGCTGCTGGCCGGGCGGGTCCGGCTCGTCGTCGGCAAGGTGACCCGAATCGACGCCTCCGCCCGTGAGTTGACGCTCGCACCGCCCGACGAGGGCGCGGCCAAGGGCAAGAACGAGGGCGTGAACAAGGAGGAGCGGACGCTTCGTTACGACTATCTCGTCTACGCGGTCGGCAGCGGCAGCGCGGACCTGGACGTGCCGGGGGCGGCCGAGTTCGCGTATCCGCTCGCCAGCCTGGAGGAGACCCGGCGGCTGCGGACGGTCCTCGACGCCACGCCCGCCACGCACACGGTCACCGTCGTCGGCGCCGGCCCCACCGGCATCGAGACGGCGGCCGAACTGGCCGAGCAGGGCCGCCGGGTGACCCTGGCCTGCGGCGGGACGCTCGGCCCGTATCTGCACCCGAAGGCCCGGCGCACGGTGGCCCGCCGGCTCGCCGCGCTCGGGGTGACCGTGCTCGCGGGGCCCGGTACACGGGTCGCGGCCGTGGCGCGCGAGAGCGTCACGCTCACCGACGGGCGCGAGCTGCCGAGCGCGGTGACCGTGTGGACCGCCGGGTTCACGGTGCCGGACCTCGCCGTCCGCAGCGGGCTGCGGACCGACGCCCTCGGCCGGCTGCTCACCGACGAGACGCTGACCAGCGTCGACGACGACCGGATCGTCGCCGCCGGCGACTCGGCGGCCCCGTCCGGTCTGCCGCTGCGGATGAGCTGCCAGATCGCGATGCCGCTCGGCGCGCACGCCGCCGACACCGTGCTGCGCCGGATCGGGGACGAGCAGGCGAAGCCGATCGCGATGGGTTTCGCCGGGCAGTGCCTGAGCCTGGGGCGGCGAACCGGGCTGTTCCAGATCTCACACAGGAACGACGTCGCGCGCTGGATCCACATCTCCGGGCGGCCCGGGGCTCATCTGAAGGAGTCCATCTGCGCCGGCATCGTCAAGCAGCTGGTGCGGGAGGGGGAGAAGCCCGGTTCGCTGAAGTGGGAGTGGGCGAAGGACCCGAAGCGCGCGGAGCAGCTGCGTACGCGGGCCGCCACCGGGCAGGATCACAAGGCTGTAGCCTCCCATCCCAACGCCAACTCCGTTGGTATCAACCTGTCCTGATGTTACGTCAGCCCTCCGGAAGGATGCCGTCGTGGATGCCGCCGACCCGGCGACCGAGAGCTTCGTCGCCCATCGCAACCTGCTCTTCACCGTCGCGTACGAGATGCTCGGGTCGGCGGCCGACGCCGAGGACGTCCTCCAGGAGACCTGGCTGCGCTGGTCCGGCGTCGACCTGACGGAGGTCCGCGACCAGCGCGCGTACCTGGTCCGGATCACCACCCGGCAGGCCATCAACCGGATGCGGACGATGAGCCGCCGCAAGGAGTCGTACGTCGGCCCGTGGCTGCCCGAACCGCTGCTCACCTCCCCCGACGTGGCGCAGGAGGTCGAACTCGCCGAGAGCGTGTCGATGGCCCTGATGCTCGTCCTGGAGACGCTGGCGCCGACCGAACGGGCGGTGTTCGTGCTGCGCGAGGTGTTCGACGTCGGGTACGAGGAGATCGCCGCCGCCGTCGACAAGACCCCGGCCGCCGTCCGCCAGATCGCCCACCGCGCGCGCCGCCACGTCGAGGCCCGCCGCCCCCGCGAGGTCGTCCCGGCGAAGGTCACCCGCGCGGCTCTCGACTCCTTCCACGGCGCCCTCGTCACCGGCGATCTCCAGGGCCTGCTCGACGTCCTGGCCCCCGATGTCGTCCTGCTGGGCGACGGCGGCGGCATCAAGCAGGCGGCCCGCCACCCGGTCCTCGGCGCGGACAAGGTGGCACGCTTCCTGCTGGGCGGCATCGGCAAGCACGGCGTCGCCTTCTCCGTGACACCGACCCTCGTCAACGGCGCACCGGGCCTGATCATCACCGTCGGCGGCGAGGTCGAAGGCGTCCTCGCGTGCCACGTCGAGAGCGACCGGATCGCCGGCCTGTACTTCGTCCGCAACCCCGAGAAGCTGACCAGGATCGGGGAGGAGACGCCCCTGTCGCTGCGCTGACCAGCGGCTCGGGCGCGGATCCGGTCCCGGCGGCTCGACGGCTCCGGGGTACGGGCCCGGGGTACGGCCGGGGACCGGCGGCCCCACGGCTCCCGCGTACGGCTCCGGCCCCGGCGCTCCGGTCTACGGCTCCGAGGGCGACGACCCGTCCCACGTACCGAGCGCCCGGGCCAGCTCGTCGTTCCGCTCCCGGGTGATGCCCGCCGCGAGCCGCACGCCGGAGCGCGGGCTCCACTCGCCGTCGCAGTGCAGGATGCCGGGGTACGGCTCCCCGCCGCCCGACAGCGGGGACGCCTCGGCGGGCGCCCAGGTGACGGGCTCCCACAGCGGGTGGTCGGTCAGGAGCAGGCGCGCCAGCCGCCGCACGCCCGCGACCGGGGCACCCACCCGCACGAGGGCGTCGGCGACCATGCCGAAGGCCTCCGCGGGCAGGTCCTCCTCGCCGAGTACGGGCAGCAGAAGCAGCAGTCGGGCATCCGCGTCCCGTACGTCGGAACCCCTGAGGGTTCCGGACCCCCCGGACTCGGGGCCGGTCTCGGGGTCAGGGCCGGTCTCAGAGTCGGACTCAGGGCCGGGGCCGGACTCAGGGTCGGAGTCAGGGGTACGGGCGATATGGACCAGCTCCCGCCAGGCGAGGCCCGGCCCGGCCTGGTGGCCGTCGATCGTGGCCAGTTGGCCGGTGCGGTCCCAGGCCGGGTGCGTGACGACGTACTCCGTCCCCTGGTCCTCGGGCATGTTCCGGCCCAGCACCACCACCGAGTGCCCGCCACCGAACGCGATCCGGAAGACCGGCCACCGCTCCGGGTCGCTCAACGCCTCGTAGGCAGCGCCCATATCGGCCTCGTCCGCCCCGAACCAGGCCGGGTCCGGCTCCAGTTCCGAGTCCGGATCCTCGTCCGCGCCCTCGCCCTCGCCCTCCGTGAGCCAGAGCAGATACGCCGCCCAGAAGCCCGGCAGAGCGAGCAGCGACTCTCCCCCGACGAGCGGCGCGTCCTCGTAGTCGGCCCCGTACGCGCCCCTGTATCCGTCCGCCTGCCCGCTCATCTCTCCGTACCCGTACCCATGCCCATGCCCATGCCCTTGCCCAGCCGCCGGCGTCAGGCGGTCACTCTCCCACGTACCGCGCCAAGTGCTCCCCCGTCAGGGTGGACCGCGCCGCCACCAGCTCCGCCGGGGTGCCCTCGAAGACGATCCGGCCGCCGTCGTGGCCCGCGCCCGGCCCGAGGTCGATGATCCAGTCGGCGTGGGCCATGACGGCCTGGTGGTGCTCGACCACGATGACCGACTTCCCGGAGTCGACCAGCCGGTCGAGCAGCCCCAAGAGCTGTTCGACATCGGCGAGATGGAGGCCGGCGGTGGGCTCGTCGAGGACGTACACGCCGCCCTTGTCGCCCATGTGCGTGGCCAGCTTGAGCCGCTGCCGTTCGCCGCCCGAGAGGGTGGTCAGCGGCTGGCCGAGGGTGAGGTAGCCGAGGCCGACGTCGGCGAGCCGCGTGAGGACGCGGTGCGCGGCGGGCGTCCGGGCCTCGCCCTCGCCGAAGAAGGCGGCGGCCTCGTCCACCGGCATCGCGAGGACCTCGGCGATGTTCCGGCCGCCGAAGCGGTAGTCGAGCACCGCCGCCTGGAACCGCCGTCCCTCGCACTCCTCGCACTCCGTCGCGACCCCGGCCATCACCGCCAGGTCGGTGTAGACGACTCCCGCGCCCTTGCAGGTCGGGCAGGCGCCCTCCGAATTGGCGCTGAACAGCGCCGGCTTCACGCCGTTGGCCTTGGCGAACGCCTTGCGGATCGGGTCGAGCAGACCCGTGTACGTGGCCGGGTTGCTGCGCCGCGAGCCGCGGATCCCGCTCTGGTCGACCGACACCACGCCCTCGCCCGCCGGGACCGAGCCGTGCACCAGCGAACTCTTCCCGGAGCCGGCCACCCCGGTCACCACCGTGAGCACGCCGAGCGGGATGTCGACGTCGACGCCCCGCAGGTTGTTCGCACTCGCGCCGCGGATCGCGAGGACGCCGTCCGGCTGCCGTACGGCGTCCTTGTCCTTGACGCGGGCACGGTCGCCGAAGTGCCGCCCGGTGACCGTGTCGCTGTCCTTCAGCCCGTCCACCGTGCCCTCGAAGCAAACGCTGCCGCCCGCCGTACCGGCGCCCGGCCCGAGGTCCACCACATGGTCGGCGATCGCGATCGTCTCCGGCTTGTGCTCGACCACGAGCACCGTGTTGCCCTTGTCGCGCAGCCGCAGCAACAGCGCGTTCATGCGCTGGATGTCGTGCGGGTGCAGCCCGGTGGTCGGCTCGTCGAAGACGTACGTGACGTCGGTGAGCGACGACCCGAGGTGCCGCACCATCTTCACGCGCTGCGCCTCGCCGCCCGACAGGGTCCCGGCGGGGCGGTCGAGCGCGAGATAGCCGAGGCCGATCTCCACGAACGAGTCGAGGGTCTGCCGCAGATTCGCGAGCAGCGGCGCGACCGAGGGGTCCTCGATCCCCCGTACCCATTCCGCCAGATCGCTGATCTGCGTCGCGCAGGCGTCCGCGATGCTCACCCCGTCGATCTTCGCCGACCGCGCGCCCTCATTCAGGCGGGTGCCGTCGCACTCGGGGCAGGTGGCGAAGGTGACCGCGCGCTCCACGAAGGCCCGGACGTGCGGCTGGAGCGAGTCGACGTCCTTCGAGAGGACGGACTTGCGCAGCTTGGGGATCAGGCCCTCGTAGGTGAGGCTGACGCCCTCGACCTTGATCTTGGTCGCCTCGCGGTGGAGCAGGTCGTCCAGCTCGCGCTTGGTGTACCGGGCGATCGGCTTGTCCATGTCGAAGTAGCCGCTGCCGGCGAAGATCCGGCCGTACCAGCCGTCCATGCTGTAGCCGGGGATGGTGAGCGCGCCGTCGGCGAGCGACTTCGTGTCGTCGTACAGCGCCGTCAGATCGATGTCGGAGACCGTGCCCCGGCCCTCGCAGCGCGCGCACATGCCGCCGGTGACGGTGAACTCGCGGCGCTCCTTCACCGTCCGCCCGCCCCGCTCGAAGGCGACCGCACCCGCCCCGCTGATCGAGGCGACATTGAACGAGAACGCCTTCGGGCCGCCGATGTGCGGCGTCGCGAGCCGGCTGAAGAGGATGCGCAGCATGGCGTTGGCGTCGGTGGCGGTGCCGACGGTGGAGCGCGGGTCGCCGCCCATGCGGCGCTGGTCGACGCTGATGACGGTGGTCAGACCGTCGAGGACGTCGACGTCGGGGCGGCCGAGGGAGGGCATGAAGCCCTGGACGAAGGTGCTGTACGTCTCGTTGATCAGGCGCTGCGACTCGGCGGCGATCGTGTCGAAGACCAGGGAACTCTTGCCGGAACCCGAGACTCCGGTGAAGACGGTGAGCCGGCGCTTCGGGATCTCGATCCCGATGTCCTTGAGGTTGTTCTCGCGCGCGCCGTGGACGCGGATCATGTCGTGGCGGTCGGCGGCGTGCGGGGTGTTCGTGTCCGCGCTCGTGCTCGTGCCCGTGCCCGTCTTCGTGCTCATGTCCGTGCTCATGTCCGTGCTCATGCTGTGGCGTCTCCCCTGGTCTCGGCCTCGCGGTCAGACTAGGCACGCGGGGACGGGGAAGGCTTCTCCATTCCTGACTTCCCGCTCCGGCTCCGGACCCGGTGCGGCAGGCTGGGCGCGTGACTCCGACCCTCGACGACCTCGTACGACTGCGCCACGCGCGCGACATGATGGACCGCGACTACGCGGATCCGCTCGACGTCCCGGCCCTGGCACGGGCCGCGCTCATGTCACCGGGCCATTTCTCGCGCAGTTTCCGGGCTGCGTACGGGGAGACGCCGTACGGCTACCTCATGACGCGCCGCGTGGAGCGGGCCAAGACGCTGCTGCGGCGGGGCGACTTGAGCGTCACCGAGGTCTGCTTCGCGGTCGGCTGTACGTCGCTGGGGTCGTTCAGCTCGCGTTTCACGGAACTCGTCGGGGAGAGCCCGAGCGCGTACCGGGCGCGCGACCACGAGGCGGGGGAGGCGATCCCGGGGTGCGTGGCGATGTACCTGACCCGGCCCACCCGGGCCGGATCGGCGGGCCGGCCCGGGGCAGCGGACTGACGGGTCGGGGCGGACTGACGGGTCGGCCGCCGCAGGGCCGACGGGCCTGCCCGCGCCGGTTCCGGAACCGGTCAGGAATGGAGAAGCGGACCCGTCCGGCCGCCTCGTAACGTCGACGCCATGAACACCGACACCAGCCACACCAGCCACACCATCAACCTCGCCCAGTGCTTCATCGCCGTGGACGACCACGACAAGGCGCTCGCCTTCTACCGCGACGCCCTCGGTCTGGAGGTCCGCAAGGACGTCTCCTTCGAGGGCATGCGCTGGGTGACCGTCGGGTCGCCCGCGCAGCCGGATGTCGAGATCGTCCTCGAACCGCCGCTCGCCGACCCGAACGCCCCCGCCGCCGACCGTCAGGCCGCCGCCGAACTGCTCGCCAAGGGCATGCTGCGGGGCGTCAACTTCCGTACGGACGACGTGGACGCGACCTTCGAACGCGTCCGCGCGGCGGGCGGCGACGTCCTCCAGGAGCCGATGGACCAGCCGTACGGGACGCGGGACTGCGCGTTCCGGGACCCGGCGGGCAACATGCTGAGGTTCAGCCAGCCGCGCGGGTGAGCCGGGGGCGTCCGGGGCCGGGGGCGTCCGGGGCCGGGAGCACCCGGGCGGCTTTGGCCGGCGTACTCAGTCGCTCCCGTACGCCATCTGGTCCAGCCATGCCGTGACCGCCGTGTAGTCGGCGTCGCCGAGCCCGGTGCACGGGTCGACGCGGTGCAGCAGGGCCGGGGCCGGGTGGTGGGCCGTGGCCCAGGCGCGGTCGGCGGGGCCGATCTCGTCGTCGAGCCAGACGTACGGCCGCCCGGCGGCCCACACCGACAGCGGGCGGGTCTTCCAGTGGAGGCCCGCCCGCACGTTCTCCAGGTCCGCCCAGTCGGCCAGATCCCCCGGGCCCTCCTCCGGCCAGTCGACGACCGGCAGCGGCGGCAAGCCGAGCCGGGGCGCCATGATCGCGTTCGCCTCGTCTCCCCACGTCGTCGCCCAGACCAGCTCACAGCCGAGCGCGGCGAGCCGGGGGCCGTGGGCGGGATCCACCCGGTACAGGAGGGGATGGGAGCCGGGCGGCGGGACGGGGGCGTGGGAGGGGTACGTGTACGGGGGCGGGGCGCCGAACGGGATCAGGGGGCCGTCGACATCCAGGAACAGCAGAGGCCGCATGCCGCCCAGGGTGCCACCGTTCCACCGGCCGCCACAGCCGCCCCTCGGGTCAGGGGGCCAGGTCGTCCATGGGTCCCGCACTCCCCGTCAGCCCTCACCGGTACCCACCAGCGCCGCCGGCAGCGGACGGGCGTGGACCAGGTCCAGGCGGGAGACCGCGCGGGTGAGGGCCACGTACAGGCGGTGCGGGCCGCGCTGTTCGGCGGCCACGATGGCGGCGGGCTCGGCCACCACGACGTGGTCGTACTCCAGGCCCTTGGCGAGCGAGGCCGGGACCACGGTGACCCGGTCGGCCGGAAAGCCGTACTCCCGCAGCGGGCCGACGGCCGCGTCCGCCGCGATGACGCCGATCGAGCCCTCCTCGGCGAGCGCCGCCCGGACCGCCTCGGCCACGCCGGCCGGGACATCGTCCACCGGCCGTACGGTCACCTCGCCGCCCGCGCGCAGCGAACGCCCCGCCCAGTCGGCCGCGCCCAGTTCCGGCAGCAGCCGGTTGGCGAGGTCGACGACGGCGGCCGGGACGCGGTAGCCGGTGGTGAGGGGCACGATCGTCGCGTCCGGCTTGCCGAGGTGGGCGAGCTGGGACGGCCAGTCGCGGGCGGCCCACGGGGTGGTGCCCTGGGCGAGGTCGCCGAGGACGGTGAGGGAGCCGAACCCGGCGCGGCGCGCGATGGCCCGGCACTCCATGGGGGACAGGTCCTGGGCCTCGTCGACGACGAGGTGCGCGTAGCCCTCGGGGCGTTCGATCAGACCGGCGAGTTCGTCGAGGAGGACGAGGTCGGCGGCGGTCCAGCGGGCGCTCCGGTACGAGCGCGGGGGCCTGGTCCAGCGGATCGCGGCGCGTTCGGCGGGCGTGAGCCCCACCCGTACCCCCTCTCCCGCGCCCGCCGGGTCAGCCGAGTCCGCCGGATCCGCCGGATCCACCGGATCCACCGGGGGCTCGGTCAGGACCTCGGCGAGGACCTCCTCCGGGGTGACCTTGGGCCAGCAGGCGTCGAGGCAGGCCGTCACGGGCCGGGCCCGCTCGATGCGGCGCGTCCAGGCGGCACCGAGCACCCCGGCCCGGCGTTCGGCGCGCAGCTGGAGGGCGCGGACGACGCGGGCGCGGACCCGTTCACGCCCGGTGGCGTAGGGCGGGGCCTCCTCCCGTACCGCCGCGACGATCCCGGCCAGCTCGCGGGCGGGGACCCGCCATTGGTACGAGCCGTCCGGCACCACCAGGTCCTCGGCCCCGGCCGACGCCTGGTCCACGCGCGCGTAGAGCGCCCGGCGCAGCACCTCCGCCATCCGTATGTCGTGCTTGACGAGGGCCGCCGCCTCGTCGTCCTCGGCGCGCACCTCGTGCCGGGCGATCTCGTCGTGGACGGTGGACTGGCGTACGCCGGTCTCGCCGAGCGCGGGCAGCACCTCGGCGATGTAGGAGAGGAAGGTGCGGTTCGGACCGAGCACGAGAAGGCCGGAACGCCGCAGCCGCTGCGGATGCGTGTACAGCAGATACGCGGCGCGGTGCAGGCCGACGGCGGTCTTGCCGGTGCCGGGGGCGCCCTGGACGCAGATCGAGGTGGCGGGGCCGGAGCGGACCAGATCGTCCTGTTCGGGCTGGAGGGTCGCGGCGATGTCGCGCATCGGACCGACGCGGGGGCGCTCGATCTCCCCGGCGAGAATCGCGCTCGGTGGGCTCGGTGGGCTCGGTGCGCTCGGTGGGCTCGGTGCGCTCGGCTCACCCTGCGCGCGCGGCCCACCCGGTACATCGGCACCGGCCCGCTCCCCCGTACGCCCGTCCCCCAGGTACTCGTCCTCCAGCGCCGTCAGATCCTCCGACGCCCCGAGGCTGCCCGGCGCCCAGCCGAACCGCCGCCGTCGTACGACGCCCTGCGGGTCTTTCGCCCCCGCCTGGTAGTACGCGCGGCAGACCGGCGCCCGCCAGTCGACGACCAGCGGCGGCGCGGCCGGGTGCTCGGCGACCCGGCGCCGGCCGATGTGGTGAATCTGGCCGTCCGTACGGTCGAGACGGCCGAAGAAGAGCGGCCCGGGCGGCATCTCGCGGAACACCTTGGCGCGGCTGCGCAGGTGGTAGCCGAGGGCCTCGGCGTCCGCGCCGGAGGCGGCGGTGTCCTCGCCGGTGACAACCTGCTCCTCGACGCCCTCGATCATCCGGGCGAGGGCGGCGCGGCAGGCGTCGTGGTGGTCGCGTTCCTCGTCGAGGTCGTACCGGAGCGGGTCGTGACGGAGCGGCTGCATGCCGCCAGGGTCCCTCGGGATCCGACAGAAATGCAACTCGGTTACCTTTTTTACTTGGTCAGCACAGGTCGAGCCTCGCGCGGTCCGTACGAACGACAATCAGTACGGCAGGCCCTCCGCCAGCTCCCGGAACGCCTCCCGCGTCGCCGTCACCGCCCCCGGCAGCACCGTGTCGACCGGCTCCCCCGCCGTGATGCGCCGGATGTTGTCGTCCGCCAGGACCCGGAGCACCACCACGATCTGCGCCGCCGCGAGCCGCGCCCGCAACGGAACCCCGGCCGGACCCCCGGCCGCCCCTTCAAGTGGGTCCGCCCCTCCGAGCCCTTCGAGCGCGGCGGCGAGCACCCCCTCCGAACGCGCCTGGAACGCCTGCATCCGCGCCACCAGCGACGGCGTCCCGTACAGCAGCCGCAGGAACGCCAGCACCTGCGGCGCGTCGTTCAGCCCGGTCACCGGGTCGCGCCGCTCCAGGCCCGCGAGGACGTGGTCGCGCAGGGCCGTGAGCGGCGGCACCCCGGCCGCCCGGGCGGCGGCCACCACCCGGGCCGGCTCGCCCTCGTGATCGGCGAACCGGTGCAGGACCAGGTCCTCCTTCGCCGGGAAGTAGCGAAACAGCGTCGGCTTCGACACCTCGGCCGCCGCCGCGACCTCCGCGACCGACACCGCGTCGAACCCCTTCTCCAGGAAGAGCGCGATCGCCACCTCCGAGAGCGTCTGCCGCGTCCGCTCCTTCTTCCGCTCCCGCAGTCCGCTCATCTCCCGGAACCCTCCACCTGTCGCCACCACCGTCGTCTTCCGCCGATCAGAAGACGTCCATGCTCCACGGTCGGCGCGAGGTCCGCAGCAGCAGGTCCGCCCGCGCCGCCGCGCCGTCCGTCGCCTCCTCGATCCGGCCGAGCGCCGCGAGCCGCACCGCGGACTCGTCGCCGAGCGCCAGCGTGGCCAGCTCCGCCACGTCCAGGACCAGGTCGGGGACCGACGACACCGGCGTACACGTCCCGCCCTGCGGGGAGGCGTCGAGCCGGAAGCGTCCGCCCGCGAACCCGGCCGCGTCCTTCACGTCCAGGACCAGCGTGCCCTCGGTCGCGTACGTACGCGGCTCGAAGACCTTCGGCACGTCCAGGACGCGCAGCCACAGCATGTCGGCGTGGGTGAGGACACGCGCGGCGCGCGGGTCGGGGAGCAGCAGCGGCACAAGGTCGTCGGGGGCGCGGTAGCCGGTACGGACCTGGGTGATCCAGTCGATCGAGCAGACGTACCGCCACAGGGCGCGCTCGGCGGCCGGGGTGACGGCGACCAGATCACGCACGCGCAGGGTGTTGTGCGGCTGCTTGCCTTCGTTCCACTTGCCGTCGGCGAGGTACGCGACGTAGCCCTCGGCCTCGCCGGAGTCGCCGCGGTAGACGGCGTAAAAGGGCTCGGTCCACGGCTCCACCGGATAGGCGTTGCCGGTGCCCATGTCCCAGCCGCGCTGGGTACGGCCGGTGATTCCGGCGCGGCTCGCGGCGAGCCGGCGGTGCAGCGCGGGGCCCTCCTTGCGGATCTGGGCGCCGTCGGCCAGCTCGATCCGGCCGCCGCCCTCCTCGGCGGTGGGGCCGGACCACCGGCGGTCGAAACCGGCACGGGCGACGTCGATCGTCCACTCGGTGAGCCAGCTCGCCGGACCGAAGCCGAACCGGCCGTAGATCGGGTACTCGGCCGCGACCAGCGTCGCGCACGCGTCGCCGCGCTCCTTCGCCGCCGCCAGGTCGCCGGCCAGCATCCGGCTCAGCAGGCCGCGCCGGCGGTGGGTCGGGGAGACGGTGACACCGCTGACCGCGTTCGCGGCGAGGTCGGCGCCGCCGACCGTGCTCAGCGTCTGGTCGAAGGAACGGTACGTGGCGACCATCCGGCCCTGGTCGAAGGCGGCGAACACGCGGGACAGGTCGTGGTGCGGGAGCCGGTCGGCGACCTCTTCCTCGGACACCACCGGCTGGACGAGGAAACCGACCCTTCTGACCCGCAGCCATTCGGGGAACTCGGACTCGTCGACAGCACGCACTTCAAGGCTCATCGCCCAAGGCTAGAAAACCGCGCCCGCCGCCCGCACTCCGGTTTCGGCGGCGGGTGGCGCCCCTGGTGTGCCACCGTGGCTCCCGCGCCGCGACCCGGGTCGTCACCCGGGTCGCAACCCAGGCCGTAACTCGGGCCGTAACTCGGGCCGTGCCAGGGGCTCTTGCGTCACAGCCTCACGGCCTCACAACCGCGCAACCTCACGGCCTCACGGCCTCACGCCAGCAGGTCGTCGACCTGCGCCTCGCCCTCCCGGTAGCGGCGGGCGATCTCCCCGCCGCAGTCGTCGGCGGTCCGCTGAAGCTGGTGCCGGCGCCGCGACACCTGCTGCTCGCAGCCCGCGAGCCGGGCCATCGCGGTGTGCAGTTCCTCGTCCGTACGGGCCGACAGGTCCGACAGCTCGACCTCCGACAACGTCTCGGCCGCCAGCCGCCGGTACTCCTCGCCGCGCGGCGTCGACAGGGTCACGTGCCGCGCCGAACGAGCCGCCACCCCCGGCCCGAGCGGGGTGTCCGCCAGGATCTCGGAGAGCCGGTCGACCACCGGGGTCTCGGGGGCGCAGCGCCGGGCCAGTTCGGCCCGCAGGATGTCGATCCGGCCCTGGAGCATCCGCCGTACGTAGCTCAGATCGGCCTCGTCGCGCTGCGCGTCACGGCGCAGCGCCCGCAGCTCGGGCAGCCGCAGCGTGCCGAGGTCCGAGCGCGGCTGACCGGAAGGCTGATCGGAGGGACCGGGCAGACCTGGCAGGCCGGGCGGGCCCGGCAGCTCGGCCAGGCCCGGCAGATCGGGCTCGGCGGTCCGCTGTACGGGTGGCCGCGCGACGGCGCCGGCCGTCCTCCCGTCCGTGGTGACCCCACCGGCGGCGACTCCACCGGCGGTGGCCCCATCGGCTGTCAGTCCACCTGTGGTGACTCCACCGGCTGTCATTCCACCGGTCGTCGTTCCACCGGTCGTGGCGCCGCGGGTACGGGCCAGCGGTACGGAACCGGACGGCGTGGGCCCGTTGCCAGATGCACTCATGAGAATCGTCCCCTCGACCGGTGCGGGCGAAAACGCACCGTCTGACAGGCATGGTGCCACTGGAGCACCGGCCGACGCAGGCGGTCTGCACCCGTTCGGCCCTGCCGGTGTCGGCCGGGCGACGGGTCGGTAGGTTGGTCCGTATGCGAGCGGTGGTGCAGAGAGTCGACGGCGCGAGTGTCGTCGTCGCAGGGGAGACCGTCGGCGAGATCGCCGGCGAGGGGCTGTGCGTGCTGGTCGGGGTGACCCACGACGACACGCCGGAGAAGGCCGCGCAATTGGCCAGAAAGCTCTGGTCCGTACGGGTGCTGGACGACGAGAAATCCTGCTCCGACGTCAACGCTCCGCTGTTGGTCATCTCCCAGTTCACCCTCTACGGCGACGCCCGCAAGGGCCGCCGTCCCACCTGGAACGCCGCCGCCCCCGGCCCGGTCGCCGAGCCCCTCGTCGACGAGGTCGTCGCCCAGCTGCGCGATCTGGGCGCTCGTGTGGAGACCGGCCGCTTCGGCGCGGACATGCGCGTATCCCTCACCAACCAGGGCCCGTTCACGGTGCTGCTGGAGGTGTAGCCGCCGGCCGCTCCTCACTCCCCCGGGCGAGACGGCTCCCCCGGGCGAGAGCGAAGAGTGCCGTGACCGGCGCCCGCGAACGAGGACTTCCGCCGCGTGCTGTCCGAAGCGTTCACACCGTGCCCCGCCCTTCCTCCGTGATGCCTTCGCCGAGCAGAGCGTCCGCCCTCCCCCGCCCCGGCGGAAGGATCTCTTCCCCTCTCGCGCCCACGGCAGACACGCGACCGCTTCGTAAAGTCCCGCGTCCCGGCTCCGGGCGGCAGGCGGTGGGCGGTGGGTCGGCGGGCTTCACTCGTACGGCGGAGCCCGCGCTGCCGCTGTCCGGCGGCGGCCCGGTTGCCGGGGCGAGGGGCCTCCTGAAGATGGGAGGCAGAGGTCCGGGGGATCGACGGGCGAGCCCAGAGGAGAATGCCGTGAGACAGAAGGTACTGCTGACCGTGGCGGCGGCGGGCGGTGTCGCCGCCGTGCTGACGCTCGGGGCGTGCGGGAATTCGAACCCGGCCCCCGCCACGAGCCCCTCGCCCACCGCGACCGCCACGGCGACCGCGACCGGTGGGGTGCCGCTGTATCCCGGCGCCACCGAGACCCGTCACACCGGCTCGACCACCCTGCTGAGCACCAACGACTCGGTGAAGCAGGTCGGCACCTTCTACGCGGACGCGCTGAGCCGGGACGGCTGGAAGACCGTCTCCAAGTACGTGGGCGACTTCAGCGCCAACATCGTGGCCCGGCGCGGGCACGACGGGGTGACCGTGCAGGTCAACCCGATGGGCTCGCACACCTCGATCTCGATCTCGACGTACCCGACCGGCTGACCCCGGCCGGCCCGGGCGTCCCACGCGGACCCTGGCCGGTCCGAGCCGAGCCGGCCTGGCCGCCTCGGCCGGCCCGGCCCCACCCGCCTACGGCTCGACGATCGTCTCCTGCGCCGCGGCCGTCGTCCCGACGATCAGCTCGGCGTCCACCGGCACGTTGCGCTTCACCAGCGCCAGTGCGATGGGGCCCAGCTCGTGGTGGCGCGCCGAGGTCGTGACGAAGCCCAGCCGGCGGCCCTCGGGGCCGTCCGCCGCGAGGCGGATCGGGTCGCCGTGGGCGGGGAGGTGGACCTCGCTGCCGTCCAGGTGCAGGAAGACCAGGCGGCGCGGCGGCTTGCCCAGGTTGTGCACCCGGGCGACCGTCTCCTGGCCCCGGTAGCAGCCCTTCTGGAGGTGGACGGCGCTGCCGATCAGGCCGATCTCGTGCGGGATGGTCCGGTGGTCGGTCTCGAAGCCGAGCCGCGGCCGGTGGGCCTCCACCCGCAGCGCCTCGTACGCGAGGATGCCGGCGGCCGGGCCGTGGGCCGCCGCGAAGTCCGTCAGGTCCGCGCGCGGCAGGAACAGATCGCGGCCGTGTGCCGTCTCCCGTACGACCACGCCCTCGGGCACGGCGGTGATCGAGCCGGCCGGGAGGTGGACGACGGCGAAGTCGTCGGTACGGTCGGCGACCTCGACCCGGTAGAAGAACTTCATCGACTCCAGGTACGCGACGAGCGCCTCGCGCGTCCCGGGCTCCACATGCGCCCACACCGTCTCGCCGTCGTCGACGAGGTACAGGGCGTGCTCGATGTGCCCGTTCGCGGAGAGGATCAGCGCGTCGGCGGCCTGGCCCGCCGGGAGTTCGCTGACGTGCTGGGTGAGCAGCAGGTGCAGCCAGCTCAGCCGGTCGTCGCCGGTGACGGTGACGACCCCGTGGTGCGACAGATCGACGAAACCGGCGCCGTCGGCGAGGGTCCGCTGCTCGCGGAACAGGTCGCCGTAGTGCGCGGCGACACCTTCGTCGCGGCCTTCGGCGGGAACGGCGCCGGGCAGGGACAGCAGAGGGCTCTTCGTGGACATGGGAAAAGCCTACGACGACGAGCGACGGGAAACCGGAGGCCCTGGGCCCGGCGGCTTGCGGCTTGCGGCTTGCGGCTTGCGGCTTGCGGCCTATCGGTCCGGCGGCCCGGGGCTCAGCCCGCGGACTGGCCGGTCTGCGGCTCGGCCGGCCGCTCAGCGGCGTCGGCCGCCCGCTTCGCGCAGTCCCGGCACTGGCCGAAGATCGCGAAGTGCTTCATGTCGGTCTCGAAGCCGAAGGTCTCCCGGAGCTTCCCGGTGAACTCGGCGGCGACCTCCACGTCCGCCTCGATGACCCCCGAGCAGTCCCGGCAGACCAGGTGCAGATGGTGGTGCCGGTCGGCGAGGTGGTACGTGGGCGCCCCGTGCCCCAGATGGGCGTGGCTGACGAGGCCCAGCTCCTCCAGCAGCTCCAGCGTCCGGTAGACGGTGGAGATGTTGACGCCGGAGGCCGTCTTGCGGACCTCGCAGAGGATGTCGTCGGGCGTCGCGTGTTCGAGCGCGTCGACGGCCTCCAGGACAAGCTGGCGCTGAGGCGTCAGGCGGTAGCCGCGCTGCCGAAGGTCGCTCTTCCAGTCGATGCTCACCACGCCCCCAGTGTAGGAGGGCGTGGTGGGCGTCGAACCGCTGTGTGAGCAGGGTGACCTGAAGAGGGCCCGCGCGGGAGGATCCGCGCGGGAAAGGCCTCCTCGGCCGGCTCGGACCCGACCGGCTCGGACTCGGCCTACTTGAAGAAGGCGATGCCGTCGTCCGGCATGTCCGGAAGGTTGCGGGCCATCTCGGCCACCTCCTCCGGGGTGACGACCTTCTTCAGGTGCGCCGACATGTACGGGCGCAGCGGGACCTCGGGGGTGGCCTTCTCGCCGACCCACATCAGGTCGCCCTTGACGTAGCCGTACAGACGCTTGCCACCGCTGTACGGGCCGGAGGCGGCGGTACGCGCGACGGCGTCGGTCGCGATGTCGATCTGCGGCTTCTGGTCGGCCAGCTCGCCGTACCAGACCTCGACGATGCCCTGGTCGCGGACCATGACGATCTCGACCTTGCGGTCCTTGTCGATGCGCCAGTAGCCGCTCTCGCTCTCCAGCGGGCGGATCTGGTTGCCGTCGGCGTCCAGGACCCAGGAGTGCGAGTGGTACTCGAGGAAGTCCCGACCGTCGTGGCTGAAGGTCACGGACTGGCCGAAGTTGCACTTCTCGGCGCCGGGGAAGTCGGACACACCCGCGCCCTCCCACGTACCCAGCAGGAACGCGAGGGGGACGAGGTCCGGGTTGAGGTCGGACGGGATCTCGATCATGGGCGGCTCAGGCGATCTGTGTCTGGTCTGGGCGGGGACGGGGTCGGTCGCGGACGGTCACGGGCGCGGCGGGCGCGCCCATGGGTCAGCGCTGGCCCTGGTACAGCTTCTTCACGGCCAGGAAGGCGAAGCCGGCAACCGCGACGCAGACGAGCGCGAGCAGCGTTTCGAAGAAGACGATCACTTGGTGCTCCTCGATGAGCGTGAAGGCAGTAGGGGCCGGCCCCCAGCTTAGTCGGCGGGGGGCCGGCCCTCTCGATGAGGTGGGTCGGGTACGGGATAAGTCCGGGATCGCCCCGGGGCGGGGTCCGGGGCCGCCCCCGGATCGGGTCGGGGACGGGTCCGGGATCGGAACCGCCCCTGACCGCCCTGGCCGCCCCTGACCGCCCCTGACCGCCCCTGACCGCCCTTCCGGGTCCCCGTACGGGATCCCGGAGGGGTGCTCAGCCCAGGAGCTGGTTCTGCAGGGCCACCGTCTGCCGGAACGGGACGGTCGCGGCGCCGCCCTTCTGGGACTGCACGACCAGACCGAGCGTGTCACCGGCCTGGATGTAGGCCCAGCGGACCTGCTCGGCGCCGTACGGCTCCTCCTCGGCGAGCGCGTAGAGCGCCGTGCCCGGGACCCGGATGTGGGCGGAGATCGAATAGCGCTCGACGGAATCGGCGCCCACCAGCGGCACCGTGCGGTCCGAGCCGGCGTCCAGCACGTTGTCCTTGAACGACTCCGAGAAGCCCACGGACTTGAAGCGCAGCAGGTAGACGGCGCTCTTCGTGCCGTCCGGCATGGTCCAGGAGCGGACCGCGACATGCCGCAGCGCGGAGTCCTCGATCGCCTGGCGCAGGTCGTCCCGCTTGCTCTTCTCGTAGAGGGCCACGTAGTCGTCGACGCTCACCCAGTCGCCGTCCCGCTTCGGATCGACGCGCGCGCCGGCCGGCGCGGGCAGCAGCAGCGCGCGCAGGTCCGCGTGGTGGATCTCGCCGAAGTTGTCGGAGGTGAACGGGCGCGGGGAGCCCGCCGGAAGCTGCGGCAGGGTCAGCTTCGGGTAGTCCCAGCGGCCGTCGCTCTCGGTCGCCAGACCGGGCACGTCGGTGCGTTCCATGGACGTGATCGCGGCGGCCGTCCCGGTCGCGAGCCCGCCGCACACGACGACGGCGGCGGTCCACCGCGCGACGGCCGCCAGGACCGGACGCGGCTTGCGGCTCTTGCCGTCGCCGGCCTCCGCCGGGGCCGGGGCGACCTCGGGGGTGGCCTCAGGGGTGGCCTCAGGGGCCTGGGGCTGCTGGGTCTCGCTCATATGTACTCCCCCGGGGACTTGAGGTGGTCCAGCTGCTGCTTGACCAGATCGGCGATCTCCGAACGGTCCAGCGGTCCGGCGCCCGTGGCGTCGACGGTCACGATGTACTCCCCCTCGTACGCGGAGCAGGTCATGCCGTCGATGGGCTCGATGTCCCGGTCCCGGTCCCGGTCCTTGTCCTTCTTCGACTTCGGCTTCATGAAGCAGGACGCGTTCTTGTGGCCCTCGATCTTCGGGCCCTTGCCCAGGTGCAGGAACGAGGCGAGATCACGCTGGACCGCGAGCGACTCACGGCCCACCCGCTGGTCCGTCACCCGCTGGACCTGCACATTCACCAGCCGGTCGGACTGGTCGGAGACGTACGAGCGGACAGCGACGCCCTTGATGCCGAGCTTCTCGATCCGCCGGTCGAACTCGCGGCGCTTGCTGCCCGCCAGCCCCTTGCCCGCTTCCTTCGCCAAGGCGATGGCGTCGTCGCCGGTCAGCTCGCTGTCGTTGCCGTACTGCCCGACGTCGGGGCCGAGCCGGTATCCCCCGGGCACGGGCAGCAGCATCTTGCTCAGCGGCGTCGAGGACCGGCCGCGCCGGGCCTCGGTGGCGGCCGGGTCCTTGCCCGCCTCCGGGAGATCCGCCCACTCGACCGTGGGCGCGTGCCGGTCGGCCCGCGCCACGGTGACTCCGGTGTACGTCGCGCCGCCGGCGACGCCGAGCACGAGCACGCCGCCGAGGACGTACGGGAAGACGCGACGCGGCTTGCGCGCGCCCGCAGGCGCTCCGGGCGCCGCCGTCGCGCCCGCCGTCTCGTCCGCCGTCGCGTTGACGGATCCGGCGGTGCCGTCGGCGGTGGCGACGGCGGTGGGCTCGGGCGTCACGGAGATGGGCTTCTCAGGGTTCTCGGCGTTCACAGGCGCTCCAACTGCCGCTCGGCCAGCGAGGCGATCTCCTTCTGGCCGACCTTCTTGGTGTCCGACACGAAGATCTCGACCATCACGTCGCCTCGGTGGAACACCGCGTAGGCCGTGTAGTAGTCGAGAAAGCCGGCCTCGCGGTCCACGGGCAGCAGATACGTCCGGCCCTCGGGGCTCCCCTTGATCAGGCCGACCTCGCTGCCGCTCTCCGCGCCCTGGTAGGAGCGCTGGTCCTCGGCGTGCGCGGCGGCAGGCTCTCCGCTGCCGCTCCGGAACTGGATCAGGTTGATCTCGGTGATCTTGCCCTTGCCGTTGCTCCAGGTGGTGGCGACGACACGACGGATGTCGTCCTCCAGCAGGTAGGTGAGGGCCCCGCCCGGATTCCGGTAGTTGCCCGCGTACGAGGCGATGCTCAGCCGGCCGTCCTTGACGAAGAACGGCGCCTTCTTCGCGCCCTTCGGCTTCGGCAGCAGCAGGTCGCGCAGATCGCCCTCGGTCTTCAGGCCGCGGTCCTCGGCCGCGGTCAGCGGCTTCGGCTCCTTCCCCTTCGGGAGCGGCTTGGCCGGGTAGGCGAGAGACGGCTGGTTGAGCGCCGGGAGCGCGGTCGGAGGGCGCTGGGCCTGGACGCCGTAACCCACCGCCGTACCGGCGACGATGCCGAGCACGGCGGCGACACCGAGCAGGGCGACGGTACGGCCGCCACGGCGGCGCGGCGCCGGGACGGGCTCCGCGGCCTCCGGAGACTCCGAAACCGTGTCGGTCTTCGTCTCGGCCTGCGCCCCGGGCGCCACCGCGGACGCCGGGTCCGCCGATGGCGTCGGATCCGGCTCGGACGGAGGTCCGCTCTCGATCGGTTCCGTCACTTCCGTGGTTGTCACGACAGTCCCCCCATGAGACGTGAAGCACGAATTCCGTTATCCGTGCACCCCGCTGACTGGTGAGGGGCGCATAAGGTTGCCTCACTTCGCATTACAGTTCGGCATATGGCGAAGAAGCTCGTGATCAAGGTGACCGCCGGGGCCGACTCCCCCGAACGCTGCTCCCAGGCCTTCACGGTGGCCGCCGTCGCCGTCGCCAGCGGCGTCGAGGTCTCGCTGTGGCTGACCGGGGAGTCCTCGTGGTTCGCGCTGCCCGGGCGCGCCGCGGAGTTCGAACTCCCCCACGCCGCACCGCTGCCGGACCTGCTCGACTCGATCCTGGCGGCGGGCCGCGTCACGCTGTGCACGCAGTGCGCGACCCGCCGCGAGATCACCGAGGACGACGTCCTCGACGGCGTCCGTATCGCGGGCGCCCAGGTCTTCGTCCAGGAGGCGATGGCCGACGAGACGCAGGCGCTCGTCTACTAGACGCGGACTGGGCGCGGACTAGGCGCGTTCGGCAGAACCGCCGGGCGTGAATGTCGGGGCCGTCGCGACGGCGGACAGGACGACCGGAGCCGCGGCGAGGGCGAACAGCGCCGGCAGAGGCATATGCCCAATCAGCAGTCCGGCGGCGGCCGTCGACCCCGACGAACCGGCGTTGAACGCGGTGTTGACCCACGCGCCCGCCTTCGTGCGGGCGCCCGGACCGGCGGACTCGTCGGCGATCAGATAGGCCGTCGTGAGGGCGGGGGCCACGAACAGCCCGCCCAGCGCCGCCCCGGCGACGAGCGCATAGGGATGCGGCGCGAGACCGGTCGCGGCCACGACGAGCCCGAGCGCGACCGCGAGCGCCGCCAGTCGGCGGCCGATCGGGGCACGCCACGAGACCGCGCCGTACGCGAGCCCGCCGACCGCGCTGCCCGCGGAGAGCGCGGCCATGATCCAGGGGATCGTGGAAGGGGCGTCGTGCTCCTCGGCGAACGCGATCACCAGAAGGTCCAGCGCCCCGAGCCCGATCCCCAGACCGGCGGTGACGGCGATCGCCTGCCGCAACCCCCTCCCGCCGCCCAGCGGACTGAACAGACCTGCCAGACCTGACAGTCCGAGCCGGCTGGACCGGCTGGACCGGCGACCCAGCCGAC
The DNA here is from genome assembly GCF_043198875.1 of Streptomyces sp. NPDC048718. NCBI lineage: Bacteria > Bacillati > Actinomycetota > Actinomycetes > Kitasatosporales > Streptomycetaceae > Streptomyces > Streptomyces sp. NPDC048718. The sequence continues at coordinate 47,409 of NZ_JBICVG010000001.1, read as the reverse complement.
CAGACGCCGCAGACGCCGCAGACGCGGAAGTTTTTGGCACCCCGCCGGCGACCGGATACTCCCGGACCGCCGGAGACGCGACCAATGAGAGCGCCCCCACCAGGACGAGGACGGCGCTCACCCCCAGTCCCACCGACGGCACGGTGACCCTCATCAGGACGCCCACCAGCAACGGCCCGGTGACGAAGAGGAGTTCCTCGGCCACCCCGTCCAGGCTGTACGCGCGCTGGAGCAGCGGCCGGTCGGACAGCAGCGTGCTCCACAGCGTCCTCATCACCGGCCCCAAGGGCGGCGTGGTGGCACCGGCGGCACTGGCCAGGACGGCCAGCAGGAGGCCCGGCGCGCCGGGCCACGCGGTCGCGAAGGCCAAGGCGGTGAGCAGCACCGCGTATACGCAGGCCATGGGCGCCAGCACCCGGCGCGGCCCGTGACGGTCGATCAGGCCGGCGCGCGCCGGGGAGAGCAGGACACTGGTCAGTCCGAAGACGGCCATGACGGTGCCCGCCACGGCGTAGGAGCCGGTGGCCGCTTTGACGGCCAGGACCAGGGAGAGCGGGGCCACCCCGTAGGAGAGACGGCCGAGGAGCGCGGCGGCGAAGGTACGGAGGGCATGGGGAGTGCGCAGCACGGCCGCGTACGACGGTGCCACTGAGGGCGAAGACATGAGTCTGTTCCTTGGAAGGGCGCGCCGGCCGCGGAACGGCGGCGCGCACGCGTGCGGGGTCGACGAAGGACCGCACCCTCAGGGGGCGCGGTGGAGCCGACTCCTACGCACGGGAAAGGAACATGCGGGCGAAGCTAGCAGAGCGGGGGCCGGGACGCAGCCCCCGTACTCCCCGTACGGGTCTACTCCTCCCGGTCCTCCCCCGGATCACGGTCCCGACCCCGACCCTGATCCCCACCCTCACCCCGGCCGGGGCGCGTCCTGCCGTCGAGCTCGTCCCACCACTCGTCGGACTGCTTGTCGCCGGTCGGGTCGTCCCACCAGCGGTCCTCCGGGCCGCGCCGGTTCGCGACCATGGCGGCGACCGGCGGGATGACCATGGCGACCACGCACATGGCCACGGCCGCCGGGACGGAGAAGAGCCGCACGACTGCCCAGGCGCCCACGAAGAGGGCCAGGCAGACGCCCATCATCCAGAAATAGACGCGCCGACGCCGTACGTACACACCTTCAGCGTACGACCGGACATGCCGGAGGGCCGTGCCACGTTCTGGTCGGCGTCCAACCCCCAGAGGCACGGCCCTCCGGCCGTTCACAGTCCGTGACGTCACCGCGGTGAGGTCACGGGTCCACCCGTCGGCGCGGGCGTCAGACCGCGATGGCGACCTCGGCCAGACCGCCCTGCTGGGCGACGACGGTGCGGTCGGCGGTGCCGCCCGGAACCAGGGCGCGGACGGTCCACGTGCCCTCGGCCGCGTAGAAGCGGAACTGACCGGTGGCGGAGGTCGGGACCTCGGCCGTGAACTCGCCGGTCGCGTCCAGGAGGCGGACGTAACCGGTGACGGGCTGGCCGTCCTTGGTCACGTAACCCTGAATCGTGGTCTCACCGGGCTTGATCGTCGAGGCGTCGGGGCCGCCGGGCTGTGCTCCGCACATGTCGGGAATTCCTTACGGTCGAGAGGGGAGGGAGAAGGGAGGGCGGGGGCGGTGCCGGCGCCGGCCGGGTGACAGGGCCAAATCGGAACCGGAACCCGGGGCTACTTGCCGGAGCCCAGCTCGATCGGCACGCCCACGAGGGAGCCGTACTCGGTCCACGAGCCGTCGTAGTTCTTGACGTTCTCGACACCGAGCAGCTCGTGCAGGACGAACCAGGTGAGCGCGGAGCGCTCGCCGATACGGCAGTAGGCGATGGTGTCCGTCGCGAGATCCACGCCCTCGGCGGCGTAGAGGGCGGTCAGCTCCTCGTCCGACTTGAAGGTGCCGTCGTCGTTGGCGTTCTTCGACCACGGGATGTTCTTCGCGCCGGGCACGTGGCCCGGGCGCTGCGACTGCTCCTGCGGGAGGTGCGCCGGGGCGAGCAGCTTGCCGGAGAACTCGTCGGGCGACCGTACGTCGACCAGGTTCTGGCTGCCGATCGCGGCCACGACGTCGTCGCGGAAGGCGCGCAGCGAGAGGTCCTGCGGCCGCGCCTTGTAGTCGGTGGCCGGACGGCTGGGGACCTCGGAGCCGTCGGCCAGGTCGCGGGCGTCCAGCTCCCACTTCTTGCGGCCGCCGTCGAGCAGCCGGACGTCCTGGTGGCCGTACAGCTTGAAGTACCAGAACGCGTAGGAGGCGAACCAGTTGTTGTTGCCGCCGTAGAGGACGACGGTCGTGTCGTTGGCGATCCCCTTGGCCGAGAGGAGCTTCTCGAAGCCCTCCTGGTCGACGAAGTCGCGGCGCACCGGGTCCTGGAGATCCTTGGTCCAGTCGATGCGGAGGGCGTTCCTGATGTGGTTCTTGTCGTAGACCGACGTGTCCTCGTCCACCTCGACGAGGGCGACCTGGGGGTTGTCGAGGTTGGCCTCGACCCAGTCGGCGTCGACCAGGACGTCGTTGCGAGCCATGCTGTTCTCCTCCGGGGCAGTGTGCGGCGGTGTGGTGCTGGTGGTGCGCGGCGGTGCGGATACGCGTCGGGAGTGCGTCCATGCGTACGTTCGACGGCGTAGGCGTACGACTGCGCGAAGTGGCCCCGGCATCGACGGGGATGGGGCCTCGGGGAACGCGGGGGAAGACCCTCCCGCTCAGATGGATCGACAGAGCATGGCGGCGACGCGGCACAGGTCTACTGCCCGCCGCTTCGTGAGTTCCGCCTGTCGCTCCATGCCCCGATCGTAGGGACGGCGTCCGGCCGTGTCACCGGCGTGTCGCATTTCGAGACGCGAAAATCCGCTATGTGGGACGGACAAAGGGTGCGGACCCTCTCCGGACCGGCGGCCGACCGCCTTCAGGGCCCGTCGTTCTGCGGATCGGATGAACTCGTCTCATCATGCGGACAATGGGTGTCCGAAAGCCCCTTGGGGCAGAGGCGGGGGCAGAACCAGGGGAGAACCAGGGCACGGCTCAGGGCCGGATCCGGGCCGTCATCAGGGTTCGGATCCGGGGAGGAAAACGGGACTCAGGGGGCAGGGCTCAGGGGCACTCAGGGCCCCCATGGGACGGGCCCCAGGGCCCCAGAGGCGCAGGACAGACCCGGGGCTCAGAACCCGGTCAGGGCGATGTCCTCGCCCGTCACCATCACCGCGAGGCCCTCGGGCCGGGGCTCGACCTTCGTCACCCGCATGCCCTTCGGCAGGCCCTCGACCCGCCGGTCGAAGTCGGTACGGGCCCGGACCAGCTCCTCCAGCCCCGGCATGCCCTCCCCCGGCACCGAGTCGGCCCGGACCCGGATGGTGTCCCCGCCGACCAGGGTCACCGTGGACGTCACGGTGCGGGTGATCGTCCGGCCGAGGACCCGTACCCCGCCCGTCACCTTCAGCTTGTTCTCGCCGCCGTACCGCACCGTGGCCTTCTCGCCCGAGGCGTCGACCAGGTCCTCGTACCGGATCAGGGCCGTGCCGTCGGCCGTACGGACCCGATCGATGCTGTAGTCGCCGTCCAGGGTGACATCGCGCAGCGCGACGGTCAGCTCACCGACGCGCACCGACTGGCCGCCCCCGGCGGACGCCTTGAGCCCGGTCAGCTTCAGGTCGACCTCGTCGAAGCGCCGGCCGGCGATCTGGGTCAGGAACGGGAAGCCCTTGATGTCGACCTCCGCCGACTCCGGCCGTGCGCTCGCCGCGGCCCGCACCCGGTCGGCGGCCTCCGACTCCACGTACCCGACCGCCAGCCGGTCCACGCCGACGAAGATCCCGCCGAGCACGACCGCCAGGATCAGCAGCACCCGTAGTGCCCGCATCGTTCGCCCCCACCATCCAAAGAGAAAACCGGCCCCCCGACACAAGATCGACGTGTCGGAGGGCCGGTCGGTTCCCCGGCGGACCGTCCGGCAGTGCGCCGGACGGTCCGCCCCGGGGTTACGCGAAGACGCGTCCCAGCAGGTAGACGGCGGGCACGGCGGCGGTGAGCGGAAGCGCGACCCCGGCTGTCATATGCACGAACCGCGACGGGTAGTCGTAGCTGGCCGTCCGCAGTCCGATCAGCGCGCACACCCCGGCCCCCAGGCCGATCAGCGCGCCGGGGACCGTGTCCAGGCCGGTGAACGAACCGCCCGCCAGGCCGCCGCCCGCCGCCGCGAGCAGCGCCACGACCACGGAGACCGGGCCGGGCAGCGGGAGCGCGCGGACGAGGACGCCGGCGGCGACCGCGAGGGCGCCGACGACCACCGCGTCCGGCTCGGCACCCAGGTAGCCGGTGGCCAGGACCGCGAGGGCGGCGGCCGCGACCGTCGCCATCAGGCCGTACATCCGCTCGTCCGGGTCGGCGTGGCTGCGCAGCTGGAGCACCACCGTCAGCAGCACCCAGACGCCGAGCGTGCCCGTGATCGCGCCGGCCGCGTGCTCCCGGCCCGCGACGAGCAGCGCCGCGTCGGCCACGACACCGCCGAGGAAGGCGAGGGCGATGCCCTGCCGGGCCGGCCACATGCCGTTCAGCCGGAACCAGCCCGCGGCGGTGACCGCCTGGAGCAGGATCAGCGGCACGAGCAGCGCGTACGAGCCGAACGCGGCGCAGCCGGCCAGCAGGACGCCGAGCGCCGCGGTGATCGCGGCCGGGCGCGAGCCGGGCGGGATGATCGGCGACCGGCCCTCGGCGCGGGCGCGCTGGGCGTCGGTGATCCGGGTGTCGCCGGAGGTGGTGGGGCTGGAGTACGCGGGCCCGGCGTCGGGCGCGGCGACCTCGGCGGCTCCGGCGTGCGCGGGCGCGTGAGCCGGTGTTCCGTACGGCGCGGAGGCCTGAGCCTGGTCCGGGGCCTGCCCCTGCGCCTCGTACGGCGACGGGGCCGGCGGGTACGTCGCCTCCGGCGGCAGCGGAAGCCCGCCCGTCACCGGCTGGTGCTGGTGCTGGTGCTGGTGCTGGTGCTGGTGAGCCTGCGACTGCTGGGCGGCCGGCACCGGAGCCATGTACGCCGTCGCGGCCGCGTCGGGATCCTGTGAAGCCGTCACCGGCGCCATGTACGCCGTCGCCGCCAGGTCGGGAGCCTGCGGCTGTGGCTGCTGTGCGTACGGCTGGGGCTGCGGCTGGGACTGCTGCTGCTGCTGCTGCTGCGCGTACGGCTGCTCCACCACCGGCTGGTACTGGGTGTCCCAGGTCTGCCCCTCCCACGTCTGGGCGACCTCGGCGTCCCCGTAGGACCCCTGCGGGGCTTGCGGATACGCGGCCGGACCCTGATGCGGGCCGGGGGTCGGGCCCTGAGGCGCTTCCGGGTACCGCGGGTCGTACGGGTAGTGCTGATCGCTGCTCATGGTCTTTCGGTTCACCCTCCTGCGAACGGGGGGAGCACCTCGACCGTGCCGCCCTCGGCCAGCCGTACGGTCTCATGCGCGCGGGTCCCCACCGGGTCTCCGTCCACCAGGAACGAACACCTTAGGAGGACCCGCTCCAGTTCGCCGGGGTGCCGCTCGCGGGCGCCGGCCAGCGCCTCGGCGAGCGTGCCGGCCGTGTACGGCTCCTCGGCCACTTGGGCGGCGGCTTTCGCCGCGGCCCAGTAGCGGATGGTCCCCGCTGCCATGACGGCGCTCCCTTCGTTCGTCTGCGCGCCGCCCACCATCATGGGCTATGCCCGGACCAGCCAGGCCCCGAGGCGGTCCAGCAGGTCCTCGTCGGCCGCGTTCTCGGCATGGCCCATGCCGTGCTCCAGCCACAGTTCCGCCGTACCGCCCGACGCACCCGACCCGCCCGACATGCCGGCCGCCGCCATGAGGCTGCGCGGGTGGTCGAGCGGGAAGTACGGGTCGCGGTCGCCGTGCACGACGAGGAGCGGCGTCGGCGCGATCAGCGGCACCGCCTCGACCGGCGACATCGGCACCGGGTCCCACGCCTTGGTGTCGATCCGGGTGTGCAGCCCGTACCGGCCGACGAGCCGGCCGACCGGCCGGGTCACCACCCAGTGCACCCGGCGCATCGACGGCGTCCCCCGGTAGAACCAGCGCGCGGGCGCGCTGACTGCGGCCACCGCGTCCGTCCGCGCGTCCGTCCCGCGCTCCAGCGCGGCGTGCCGCAGCACGACCGAGCCGCCCATGGAGAAACCGACCGTCACCACGCGCGCGTGGCCGAGCCGGCGCGCCCAGCGGACGGCCGCGGCCAGGTCGAGCACCTCGCGGTCGCCGACGGTGCTGACCCCGCCGGAGCCGCCGTGGCCGCGGAAGGAGAAGGAGACCACCGGCGCGTGGGCACGCAGCGCCTGGACGGCGCGCCGCAGCGCGGGCCGGTCGGCCGATCCCGTGAACCCGTGCGCGACCACGATGGCGGTATCGGTGGCGGGATCGACGGCGGTATCGGTGACACTGGGAGGGGCCGCTTCGTAAACCGCCTCGATCCGGACACCGTCCTCGGTCCGCAGACCGGTCCGGAGCACACCACGCGGCGGCCCGGCGGGTGTGCGGCCGGAAGGTGTACGGGAAGTGAGCGAGGAAACATCCACCATGTGAAATCCGCCCTCTGCCTCGGAACTCATGTGGGCTATTGTGCTGGCGGAGGATCCGGGCATCGCAGCCCCCGGGTCCTTTTGTGTTTCCGGTCCTTTGTTACAGGCGGATGAACAAACGCTCTCGGGGCGCGAGAGCCATAGGCACCCCTACGTGAGCCACCCCACGGGTACCCCTGAGGGCACCCCCGCGGACCGGCCCCCGGACCCCTCCGGCGGGCCGCCCCGAGGGCCGTCCCCCAAGGGTCGCCCCCGAGCCACCCGCAGACGTCCTCGCACGGACCGAGGAGGAACCGACGTCATGGACGAGCGAACCCCCCACGAACGCCGCCGCCGCGCGGCGGCCCCGCCGACGCCTCCGCCGCCTTCCCCCGCGACCCGGGCGGACGGTGGTGCGCGATGAGTTCGCTGCTGCTCCTCACCAACGCCCTCCAGCCCTCCGCCGAGGTGCTGCCCGCCCTCGGGCTGCTGCTGCACACCGTGCGGGTGGCGCCCACCGAGGGCTCGGCCCTCCTGGAGACGCCCGGCGCCGACGTGATCCTCGTCGACGGACGGCGCGACCTGCCGCAGATCCGCTCGCTGTGCCAGCTGCTGCGTTCCACCGGCCCCGGCTGTCCGCTGATCCTCGTCGTGACGGAGGGCGGGCTCGCGGCCGTCACCGCCGACTGGGGCATCGACGACGTGCTGCTCGACACGGCGGGCCCCGCCGAGGTCGAGGCGCGGCTGCGGCTGGCCGTCGGCCGCCGGCAGCAGGGCACCGACGACTCGCCCATGGAGATCCGCAACGGCGATCTGTCGGTCGACGAGGCCACCTACAGCGCCCGGCTCAAGGGCCGGGTCCTGGATCTGACCTTCAAGGAGTTCGAGCTGCTCAAGTACCTGGCCCAGCACCCGGGCCGGGTCTTCACGCGCGCGCAGCTGCTCCAGGAGGTGTGGGGATACGACTACTTCGGCGGCACCCGCACGGTCGACGTGCACGTGCGGCGGCTGCGGGCGAAGCTCGGGCCCGAGCACGAGTCGCTGATCGGGACCGTCCGCAATGTCGGCTACCGCTTCGTCACGGTCGAGAAGGCCGAGAAGTCCGCTGACCGGGGCGCGCGGGGCCCGGAGGGCACACGGGACACCAGAGGCGGACGGGACGGCCGAGGCAGCCGGGACGGCCGGGACGCGCAGAGCACCCGGGACCTCAGCCCGGCGAAGAGCACCCGCGACCGCTGATCGCGGGGCGACCGCGAACCGCCGGAAAGACGCCGGGGCCCACCGGAGTACGCCACTGGAGTGCGCCACCGGAATGGGCCGCCGATCGCCGGGGCACGCCCGGATCCGGCGGGGATCCGGCGGGACACGTGGGGACCGACCGCCCGCCCGGGTGACGGCCCGCGGGCCGGCCGCGTGACGGCGCGGTGACCGTGGGGTGACGCGCCCTGCCGGAAGCAAGGTCACCCCGCGTAGACTGCCGCGCGTGGCCAAGGTGACGCGGGACGACGTGGCGCGACTGGCGGGTACTTCCACCGCGGTCGTGAGCTACGTGATCAACAACGGACCCCGGCCGGTCGCCCCGGCCACGCGCGAGCGTGTCCTCGCCGCCATCAACGAGCTGGGCTACCGGCCCGACCGGGTGGCGCAGGCGATGGCGTCCCGGCGCACCGACCTCATAGGCATGATCGTGCCGGACGCCCGCCAGCCCTTCTTCGCGGAGATGGCGCACGCGGTCGAACAGGCCGCCGCCGCGCGCGGAAAGATGGTCCTGGTCGGCAACTCCGACTACCGGACCGAGCGCGAGATCCACTATCTGCGGGCCTTCCTCGGCATGCGCGTCTCCGGTCTCATCCTGGTCAGCCAGGGCATGAGCGAGCAGGCGGCGAGCGAGATCGAGGCGTGGGACGCCCGGGTCGTGCTGCTGCACGAGCGTCCGGAGGCGATCGACGACGTCGCCGTCGTCACCGACGACATCGGCGGCGCGCAGCTCGCCACCCGTCACCTCCTGGAGCACGGTCACCCGTACGTGGCGTGCCTGGGCGGCGTCCCCACCACCCCCTCCATCGGCGACCCGGTCACCGACCACGTCGAGGGCTGGCGGCGGGCCATGGTGGAGTCCGGGCGGTCGACCGAGGGACGTCTCTTCGAGGCCCCGTACAACCGCTACGACGCCTACCAGGTCGCCCTCGGCCTGCTGTCCGGCCCCGACCGGCCGCCGGCCATCTTCTGCTCGACGGACGACCAGGCGCTCGGTGTCCTGCGGGCGGCGCGCGAGCTGCGGATCGACGTGCCGGGGGAGCTGGCGGTGGCGGGCTTCGACGACGTCAAGGAGGCGGCCCTCGCCGACCCGCCGCTGACCACGGTCTACTCCGACCGTCCGGCGATGGCCCGGGCGGCGGTGGACCTGGTGCTCGACGACTCGCTGCGGGTGTCGGGGTCGCGGCGCGACCGGGTCCGGCAGTTCCCGTCGGCGCTGATCGTGCGCCGGTCCTGCGGCTGCGGCTGACCCCGCTCGGACCCCCGGCCCGGTCCGGGCCGGGCCGGCTCCGCACTGGCGGACCGGCCCGCCCGCCAACTATCCGGAACCTCCGACTCCGCTCCGCCTTTATTTCGGGCATACGGGGTTCTGCCGGGCTTCTCACCGCGTCCTCAGACGGCTCTCATGTACGGCTCCGACAGTCGTAGCCATGACGGACTTCCCGGAGCACCAGCCGCAGCAGCCCCAGCCCCAGCCGTCCTGGCAGTCCTGGCCGCCGAGGACCGGGCGGACCGGGCCCGAGGAGCAGCCGGGCACGTCGGCCACGGCGGCCATGCCGCCCGTACCGCCGACGCCGCCGATGCCCCCGATGCCGCCGTACGACCCGGCCCGGCCGTTCCACACCGGCGCCCCCGGCGCGTACGAGCAGCCCGCCCCGCACGGGCGGACCCGGCGGACCCGGCGGCGCGGCGCCGGCCTGCTGACCGCCGTCGCGATCGCCGCGGCCGCGATCGGCGGCGGCACCGCGACCCTCGTCGAGCGGTGGACGAACGACTCCCCCGGCATCACCGCGGCGCCGAGCCCGGTGGACGGCACCACCGTCGCCGCCGGGAGCAAGGGCACGGTCGCCGGGGTCGCCCATGCCGTCTCGCCGTCCATCGTGGAGATCTCCGCGACGGGCTCCGGCGGCAAGGCCACCGGCTCCGGCGTGATCATCACCTCCGGCGGCGAGATCGTCACCAACAACCATGTGATCTCCGGCGCCTCGACGCTCACCGTCCGGCTCAGCACCGGCAAGACGTACGCCGCCGAGGTCGTCGGCACCGACCCCGCCAAGGACCTCGCCCTGATCAAGCTGCGCGGCGCGGCCGGGCTCAAGGCCGCCACCCTCGGCGACTCCGCCGGTCTCACGGTCGGCGACCAGGTCGTGGCCATCGGCTCCCCCGAGGGCCTGACCGGCACCGTCACCAGCGGCATCGTCTCCGCGCTCGACCGGGACGTGACCGTCGCCCGCGAGGACGGCGGCCAGAACGGCCAAAGCGGCCAGAGCGATCAGGGCCGGCAGTGGGATCCGCGGCAGGGCTGGCCGTTCGAGTTCGGCGGGCAGCGCTTCAACGGCGACACCGGCTCCTCCAAGACCACGTACAAGGCGATCCAGACCGACGCCTCCCTCAACCCGGGGAACTCCGGCGGCGCGCTGATCGACATGAACGGCCGGATCATCGGCATCAACGCGGCGATGTACGCGCCCGGCTCCGGCGGCGACTCGGGCACGGCCGGCAGCGTCGGCCTCGGCTTCGCGATCCCGGTGGACACCCTCAAGGCCGACCTGCCCGCCCTGCGCGCGGGCGGCGGCAGCTGACCCGCGTGAGCGACCCATGGGACGCTGACCCCATGAGTGGCATCGTGGGGCAGCACACCGGAGCGCACGCCGGAGCGCAGGCGGGGCAGCAGACCGACAGCGGCGGCGGCACCGAGCGCATCCTCATCGTCGACGACGAGCCGGCGGTGCGCGAGGCGCTGCGCCGCAGCCTCGCCTTCGAGGGGTACGGGACCGAGGACGCCGTCGACGGGCTCGACGCGCTCGCCAAGCTGGCGGCGTACGCCCCTGACCTGGTCGTCCTCGACGTCCAGATGCCCCGCATGGACGGTCTGACCGCAGCCCGCCGGATCCGGGCCGGCGGCTCGACCGTGCCGATCCTCATGCTCACCGCCCGCGACACGGTCGGCGACCGGGTCACCGGCCTCGACGCGGGCGCGGACGACTACCTGGTCAAGCCCTTCGAGCTGGACGAGCTGTTCGCCCGGATCCGGGCCCTGCTGCGGCGCAGCTCGTACGCCGCCGCCCGGGCCGCCGCGGCCGCCGAGCCGGCCGGCGGGGGCGACGTGCTCGCCTTCGGCGATCTGCGGATGAACCTCGCGACCCGCGAGGTGACCCGGGGCGGCCGGGCCGTGGAGCTGACCCGGACCGAGTTCACGCTCCTGGAGCTGTTCCTGGCGCACCCGAAGCAGGTGCTCACCCGCGAGCAGATCCTCAAAGCCGTCTGGGGCTTCGACTTCGAGCCCAGTTCCAACTCGCTGGACGTGTACGTGATGTATCTGCGGCGCAAGACGGAGGCGGGCGGCGAGCCGCGGCTCGTGCACACCGTGCGGGGCGTCGGGTACGTACTCCGGACCACCGGCACGGGTACGGGCGCGGGCTCCGGCACGAGCGGGGGCACGGACGGGGGTGCCGGCGCCGTATGACCGGACCCGTCGCCTGGTTCCGGTCCCGGCCGCTGCGCTCCCGGCTCGCCCTGCTGACCGCCCTCGCCGTGGCGGTCGCGGTGGCGGCGGTGTCGCTGGCCTGCTGGCTGGTGACCCGCGCCCAGCTGGAACACGAGCTGGACGCGTCGCTGCGCGGCAGCAAGGTGGACGACCAGTACGTCAACCTGGTGCTCGCCGGCTGCCGCACCGAGAGCCCGGTCCCCCCGCTGCCCCCGTACACCGTGCAGGTCGTCCTGCCCGACGGCACCGCCTGCACCTCCGGCAAGGCCGCCATCCCCGTACAGAACGAGGACCTGCGGGTCGCCCAGGGCCTCGTCCCGGACACCCTGCACACCACCCGGGACGCCGACGGCCGCGCGATGCGCGTCTACACGTACCACCAGCCGGGCCGGTACGGCATCGCCGTGTCGCTCGCCCGGCCGCTGTCCGAGATCGACAACTCGCTGTCCACCCTCGGCTGGGTGCTGCTCCTCGTCTCCGGCATCGGCGTGCTCGGCGCGGGCGCGGCCGGGCTGTGGGTGGCGCGCACCGGGCTCGCGCCCGTGGACCGGCTGACCGGCGCGGTCGAACACGTCGCCGCGACCGAGGACCTGACCGTACGGATCCCGGTGGAGGGCGAGGACGAGATCGCCCGGCTCTCGCGGTCGTTCAACATGATGACGGCCGCGCTCGCGACCTCCCGCGACCGGCAGGCCCGGCTGATCGCGGACGCGGGCCACGAACTGCGCACCCCGCTCACCTCGCTGCGCACCAACATCGATCTGCTCGCCCGCAGCGACGAGACCGGGCGCGCGCTGCCGCCGGACGACCGGCGGGCCCTGCTGGCCTCGGTCAAGGCCCAGCTGACGGAGTTGTCGTCGCTGGTCGGCGACCTCCAGGAGCTGGCCCGCCCCGAGGCCGTCACGCCCGGGCCGCTGGAGGTGGTGCCGCTGCACACCATCTTGCGCGCGGCCCTGGACCGGGCCCGGCTGCGCGGGCCGGAGCTGGCCTTCGAGACGGACCTGGCGCCCTGGTACGTCCGGGCGGAGCCCGCCGCGCTCGAACGCGCCCTGGTGAACGTCCTCGACAACGCGGTGAAGTTCTCGCCGCCGCGCGGCACGGTCGAGGTACGGCTGATGCGTGGCGAGCTGACTGTACGGGACCACGGTCCGGGCATCGCGCCCGACGAACTCCCGCACGTCTTCGACCGCTTCTGGCGCTCCCCGTCGGCCCGCAGCCTGCCCGGTTCGGGGCTCGGTCTGTCGATCGTGGCCCGTACGGTCGGGCAGGCGGGCGGCACCGTCGCGCTCACCCCGGCGGACGGCGGCGGCACCGTCGCCACCCTCCGCTTCCCGGGCGCCCCGACCCCGCCGCCGGACCGGCCCGCCGCCGTCTGACGACCGCGCGCCGACCCGCGTACGCGCCCCGCGCGCCCGCCCTTGAGCGATCCGCGTCAGCTGTTGGACCAGGAGCGGGTGCAGAGCACCAGCCGGTAGCCGTCCGGGTCCTGGAGGGTCACGCCCCAGGTGTCCCAGTACGGGTTGTGCGCGGGCACCCGCGTCCCGCCCGCCGCTTCGAGCCGGGCCACGAGGTCGTCCGGCACGGGGCCGTCCAGATAGACCACGAGCAGGTCGTCGGGGGTCGGGGTCGGTTCTAGGCTGTGTCTTCAAACTGCCGCCTGCCGTGCGACGCCTGGCACGCACGCTCGCTGCGTTGTCGGATCACCCAAGTACATCCAGTACAAGGGCGAACCTCCGCCTTGCGATCGCACGCACCAGACGCCGCACGGCCCGGCCTGCGGCCGGACGACGGCAATTTGAAGACACAACCTAGGGGCGCGGCGGGGTCCCGGGTCAGTTCCAGGTGCCAGCCGGCGTCCCGCCAGCCGACCATCAGCAGCGAGTGGAGCCGCTCGCCGCCGTCCGCCTCGTGCGCGTACAGCACGTCGAGGCCGAGCCCTTCGACCCAGAAGCGCCGGGCCGCTTCCAGGTCGCGGGAGGGGCGGGCGACGCGCATATGCGCGGTCGAGATCGCTGACATCCTGTCGGCTCCTTGGGTCCCTGGGTCCTGGGGGCGAGCTGCGCCGTCGTACGAACGTCCGTCGGTCCGGAGCGTAGTCAGCGGTACGGCATATGCCATCGGGCGCCGGTCGTAGGTCCGCCGCCCGAGCCCCGTAAGCCGCCCTGGTCTCGTTAAAACCCCCGCCGCCCCGCCCCTCACACCGCGCTCTTCTGCTCCGCGACGACCCGTGCCCGCTCCCCGAGAGACCGCACGACCCGGCTCCGCGGCTGCGCCGCGACATGCCCGCGCAGCACCGCGAAGTGCTCGTCGCCGCGCGCGGTCGACAGGGCGGTGTAGTCGTCCAGGAACCGGTCCCAGGTCACGCACGCCGCCTCCACGTGCCCCCGCTCCCACTGCCGGGCGGCGAGCACCCCGTGCGCGTGGACCCGGCCCTGCCGCTCGTGCGCGGAGCGGACCCGGTTGGACCGCTGGAGCGCCATGATCGAGCCCGGCAGATCGCCCAGCTCGTACAGCACGTGCGCGACATGGAAGTGGTACGCGGCCTGGTCGTACCCGCCCACGGCGTCGTTGCGGCCGTCCGCGCGGGCCAGCGCCGCCTCCGTCTCCCGCAGCCGGTTGAACGCCTGCCGGCGGTCCTTCACCAGGGCCGCGCCATGCGCCTGCTGCCCGCGCAGGAAGGCCACGAGCCGGGGCCCGGCGGCCGGGGCCGCCTCGGCGGCGGAGTCCGCGTACTCCAGGGCCCGGGCCCCGTAGCGCAGGTTCGCCGCCTGGAGCGCCATGCCGCGCAGGGTCCGGCAGTACGTGAGGTGGTCCTGGGCGTCCCGGGCCAGCTCCAGGGCCTGGACGAAGTAGCGCTGCCCGAGGCCGTGCGCCCGCTCGTACATCGCCATCCACCCCGTCAGATAGACGAAGTCCGAGGCGGCGGCCTGCATGTCCCGCTTCACCGCCGCCGAGGCGTCGGCCCGCAGCCAGGACAGCACCGTGTTCGTCAGGAAGGCCGCGGCCATCGGACGGGCGTGGCCGCCGCCGAGATCGTCCAGGATGATCGCGATGTGCTGGGTCATCGTCCGGACGGTGGCGACCTCGCCCGCGCCGATCCGGACCGTACGGCCGGCCGCGGTCTCCTCCCCGGCGGGCTCGGGCGGTGTCCCCGGGTCCGCGAACCCCGGCACCGTCAGGGCCGCCGAGTACAGCCCGGCGGTGAGCACCCCCCGCCGCGACGGGTCCATGTCCTTCCCGGCCAGGTCGGCGAGACCGCGCGTGCCGGTCGCGGGCGCGATGAGCGCGCCGTCCGCCCCGCCCTCCCCGGCGCCGCCCGCGCCACCGCCGTCGGGCCCGGCGAACCCGAGCTCCGCGCAGCTCACGGGCCGGCCGAGGCGCCGGGACAGGGCCTCGGCGACGACCGGCCGGACCGGTTTCTTCGGCAGGGAGCCACGCAGCCAGTACGTCACCGTGCTGGCGGAATGGCTGAGGGTCAGCCCGGCCTCGGCGCCGGCGCGGTTCACCGCGCGGGCGAGCTGCCCGTTTCCCCAGTCGGCCTCGGCCATCACGCGTGCGAGGGCCGTGTTCGGCGTGCGTCCCATCCCAGCTCCCTGGCGTTCAACGCATTCAACGACGTGCACAGCATGAGGCGCTCTCCCCGTCGGTGTACCCCCGTTGAATGACTATCAGCCATCCGCGCCAACGGATGTCCTCGGAAAGGAACGCCGCCATGACCGCCGCCGATCCCTGCCCCTGTGCGCCGAGCCGCGCACTGCGCGACCGCGCGGCACGAGGGTGGGAGAAGTTCGTGCACCGTGCCACCGCCGGACTCCAGGGCGCGCCCGGCCACCCGGTCGACTCCGCCGGTCACGAGCAGCATCCGCTGGTCAACAGCCTGGTGCGGGACATTCCGAGCGGCAAGGAGGGGGTCCTGCTCGCCGTCACCCACGAGCCGCACCCCGACGGACGGGTGGTGCGCATCGCCCACATCCGGCCCCTCTCGGGCGTCGAGTGGTCGACGGCGGCCGACAACGTGCAGGCGGTCCGCTGAGCGCGCCGGGCCCGCGGCCGTGCGCCCGCGCGGACGCAACCGCACGTACACACCCGTCCACCCGCATGACACGAAAGAGGGCGGCCTCCGCCGAAACGGAGACCGCCCTTACGCGCGCTTACACGCGGCCGGGCATATGCCCGGCTTTCCTCTGCTTACTGAAGGACCTGTTTACTGAACGACCTTGATGCGGTCGGTCGCCGGCACCGCGAGCGGGGCCGAGGCGGAGGAGTTCGCCGCCAGGTAGGCGTTGAAGACATCCAGGTCCGAGGCGCCGACGAGCTTGTTCGTACCGGCCGCGAGGGCCGCGAAGCCGTCGCCGCCGCCCGCGAGGAACTCGTTCATCGCGACACGGTAGGTCTTCGACGGGTCGATCGCCGCACCGTTCAGCTTGATGCTGTCGGTCACCACACGGTCCGCGCCCGACTTGGTCAGGTCGAGCGTGTAGGTCAGGCCCTTCGAGACCTGGAGGATCTTGACCGCGTTCAGGTTCGCACCGCTGACCTGCTGCTTCAGCGCCTGGATCAGGTTGGCGCCGGTCAGGTCGACCACGTTCATCATGTTGGTGAACGGCTGCACCGTGAAGGACTCGCCGTAGGTCACCACGCCGTCGCCCTCGGCGCCGGAGGCCTTGTAGACGAGGTCGGAACGGATACCGCCCGGGTTCATCAGCGCCACCTGGGCGCCGCCCTTGTCCGCCGGGGCCAGGCCCGCGAGCTGCGCGTCGGCGATCACGTCGCCGAGCGGCTTCTCGTACGCCGTGGAGCCGCGGCCGTTGATGTCGGCGGCGATCCAGCCCTGCGGCCGGTTCGCGATCGGCGCCGCCAGCTCCTGCCACTTCCCGATCAGCCGGGTCATGTCCTCGGCCTTCGGGACGTCACGGGTGACGGCGTGGTTGGCCGAGTCGACGGCGGTGCGCACGATGTCGCCGGTGGCGCGGTCGTACGTCAGCGTGGTGTCGGTGTACAGCCGGCCGAACGACGCCGCCGAGGTGACCAGACGCGGCTTGCCCGCCGGGTCGGGGATGGTGCACACGTACGCGTTGTGGGTGTGACCGGTGACCAGCGCGTCGACCTGCGGGTCGACGTGCTTGGCGATCTCGGTGATCGGACCGGAGATC
Organism: Streptomyces sp. NPDC048718; assembly: GCF_043198875.1. Lineage (NCBI taxonomy): Bacteria > Bacillati > Actinomycetota > Actinomycetes > Kitasatosporales > Streptomycetaceae > Streptomyces > Streptomyces sp. NPDC048718. Next base: position 30,970 of record NZ_JBICVG010000001.1, on the reverse strand, counting down.
CCGCCGCCCGCGGCCGGGCTGTCACAGTCGTAGTCGTAGTTCGCGGAGGCCGGCACACCGCCCTCGTGGACCAGGGCGACGATGGACTTGACGCCCTGCCGCTCCAGGATCTTCGCGTACTTGTTGATCGTCTCGACCTCGTCGCCGAACTTCAGGCCCTTGACGCCCTCGGCGGTGACGATGTTCGGGGTGCCCTCCAGGGTCACACCGATGAAGCCGATCTTGACGCCTTCCTTCTCCCACACGAAGGTCGGGTCGAGCAGCGGCTTGCCGGTCTTCTCCTCCGTCACGTTGGCGGCGAGGTAGGGGAAGTCGGCGCCGCCGAACTTCTTGTCGGCGGTGAAGCAGCCGGCCGTCGGGTGGCAGCCGCCATTCCGCATACGGGCCAGCTCGACCGCGCCCTCGTCGAACTCGTGGTTGCCGACCGAGGTGACGTCCAGGTCCATGCCGTTGAGCGCGTCGATGGTCGGCTCGTCGTGGAACAGGCCGGACAGCAGCGGGGACGCGCCGATCAGGTCACCGGCGGCGGCGGTGATGGAGAAACGGTTGCCCTGACGGGCCTGACGCAGGTGGGTGGCGAGGTACTCGGCGCCGCCCGCGTCGATCTTCTCCGTGGTGCCGTCCGCCTTCACCCGGCTGACCTGGCCGGACGAACCGGCCGGGGGCTCCAGGTTGCCGTGCAGGTCGTTGAAGGAGAGCAGCTGGACGTCGACCATCCGCCCCCAGCCCTTGCCGTTGGTGCCGCCCTGCCCGGCGGCGGTGTCCTGCGCCGCGCCGGCCGGCATCGCGGCGACCAGCGCGCCGACGGTGGCGAGGCCCGCACCGGCGGCGAGGATGCGCCGTCCGGCCTTGTTCTGCTTCCTTGTCCCTGCCATTTTTCCGAGTTTCCCCATTTTCTGAACGATTTCCGCTGCTGCTCGCGCAGCCTAAGGTCAACGCGCGTAGCGCAACAGGGGGGATCGGGTTACGAGAGTCGAACAACTTCAAGGTCCCCGCCCCGCCCCACACCTGACAGTCTCGCGTCCGTATCCCGCGGGCCCGCGCCCGCCCCCCGTACGCTCGTCACCATGACTTCTGACGCGGCGCCGGCCCTCGAACCCGGTCGGCAGATCACCATCCACGAAGAACTGACCCCCCAGCAGATCCAGGACGTCCTGGATCTGCTGGAAGCCGCCGACCACGCCGACGGCGTCCACGCCGTGTCGGAGCAGGGGCGGCTCTATCTGCGCCACGGCCGGCGCGAGGGCGTCCGGCACCTCCTGCTCACGGTCGGTCCGCGGCTCTACGGCTACGCGCAGGTCGAGGAGACCGACCCGGTCGAGGCCCCGGCCGCCGAGCTGGTCGTCCACCCCGCGCACCGGGGCCGCGGGCACGGACGGGCGCTCGGCCTGGCGCTCCTGGAGGCGACCGGGAAGCGGCTGCGCGTGTGGGCGCACGGCGGCAAGCCGGCCGCCCGTCACCTGGCCCAGGTGCTCGGTCTGACCCTGTTCCGCGAACTGCGCCAGATGCGCCGCTCGCTGGTCCCGCTGGACCTGCCCGAGCCGGTGCTGCCGGAGGGCGTCACCGTGCGTACATTCTCGCCCGGCGCGGACGACACGGCCTGGCTGTCCGTCAACGCGACCGCGTTCGCGCACCACCCGGAGCAGGGCTCGCTGACCCAGCGCGACCTGGACGACCGGATGGCCGAGCCGTGGTTCGACCCGAAGGGCTTCTTCCTCGCGGAGAAGGACGGCCGGATCGTCGGCTTCCACTGGACGAAGACGCACGCCGAGGAGCAGCTGGGCGAGGTGTACGTGGTCGGCGTGCTGCCCGACGCGCAGGGCGGCGGCCTCGGCAAGGCGCTGACGGCGACGGGCCTGCGGCATCTGGCGGGCGAGGGGCTGCCGACGGCGATGCTCTACGTGGACGCGGACAACACGGCGGCGGTCACGGTGTACGAGCGGCTGGGCTTCCGTACGCACGAGGTGGACCTGATGTACCGCGCGGAGTCCTGACCGGGCACCACCGCCCGTAAGAACCGAGGCGAACTCGCCTGAAGAAGGGGACGGTTGACACCGTCCCCTTCTTTGCACCACCCTTTCACTACTTGATTAGTGAAAGGGTGGTGCAAGCGCGTGCTCGCCTACCGCATCGACCGGCGCAGCGGGGTCGCCACCTACCTCCAGATCGTCCAGCAGACGCGACAGGCGCTGCGCATGGGCGTCCTGACCCCCGGCGACAAGCTGCCCACGGCCCGCGAGGTCGTCGAGGCGACCGCCATCAACCCCAACACGGTCCTCAAGGCCTACCGCGAACTCGAACGCGAAGGGCTCGTCGAGGCCCGCCGGGGCCTCGGCACCTTCGTCCGCGCCACTCTCGGCAGCGCCGCCCCGGCCGACTCGCCGCTGCGCGCCGAACTCGCCGACTGGGCCCGCCGGGCCCGCGCGGAAGGGCTGGACCGCGAGGACGTGGCGGCGCTCTTCACATCCGTACTGAACGAACACTTCCAGGGGGACGCATGACCGAGGGACACAGCACACACAGCGGCGACGGGCCGCCCGCGCTCACGGCCGACGGACTCGGACTGCGCTACGGCGGACGGTCCCGCCCCTGGTCCCTGCGCGACTGCTCCTTCACCCTGCCCGCCGGCCGGATCTGCGCCCTCGCCGGGCCCAACGGCGCCGGAAAATCCACCCTCCTCGCCCTCGCCGCCGGGCTGCTCCGCCCCACCGAGGGCACGATCGGCGCCCCGGAGCGCGAGCGGATGGCGTACGTCGCCCAGGACCGCCCGCTCTATCCCCAGCTCACCGTCGCCGAGACCATCGACCTGGGCCGCGAGCTCAACCCGGGCCGCTGGAACGCCGACGCCGCGCGCGCCGTCGCCGAGGGCCTGGACTGGAAGGCCCGCGTCCGCTCGCTCTCCGGCGGCCAGCGCACCCGCCTCGCGCTCGCGCTCGCCCTCGGCAAGCGGGCCGAACTCCTGCTCCTCGACGAGCCGATGGCCGATCTCGACCCGCTCGCCCGGGTCCAGCTGATGGGCCTGCTGATGGCCGACGCCGCCGAACACGGCACCACGATCGTGATGTCCTCGCACGTCCTCGGCGAACTCGCCGACTCCTGCGATCATCTGCTGCTCCTGCACGGCGGCCGGATCCGGCTCGCCGGCGCCGTCGACGACCTGCTCGACGCGCACACTCTGCTGACCGGCCCGGCGGCGGACGCCGACCTCACCTCGTACGAGGTCGTCGACTCCCGCACGACGGGCCGCCAGTTCACCGCGCTCGTCCGTACCGGGGGCGCCCCGGTCCCGGACGGCTGGCAGCGCACCGAGCCGTCCCTCGAAGAACTCGTCCTCGCCCACCTGCGCGCGGCCGCCGCCACGCCGGAAGGAGCCGCAGCATGAGCGCCCCGACCCTGACGAACCCGGGCCCGGGTCCCGCCGGCCCGGCGAACCCCGCCCCTGCCCCTAAGGGCCCGTCCCCCAGGGGACTTTCCCTACGGGCCTTCGCCAAGGTGACGACCCGCCAGCACCGCTGGACGGTGGTGGCGGCGCTCGGTCTGGCCGTGATCGCGGCGGCCGTTCTGCTGGCCACCGTCTACGTGTCCGACCAGGCCACGGACGTCCTCAAGGCGGCCGGATGCGTGAAGGACACCCACGATCACGGCTGTGCCCAGCCGGTGCGCGAGTATTTCGACGCCCAGTATCTCGCCAGTCGCCTTCCGGAGTACGTCGGCCTCGGCATACTCCTCCTGCCCGCCGCCGTCGCCGGCTACATGGCGGGTCCGCTCGTCGCCCGCGAGCTGGAGACCGGCACGTACAAACTGGCCTGGACCCAGTCCGTCTCCCCGGCCCGCTGGCTCGCCGCCAAGCTGGCCGTGCCCGCCGCGTTCACCGTCGCGCTCATGGTGGTCCTCAACCTGGTCTTCGGGTGGTCCTGGCCCAACGGCTCCCAGGACGACTACCCCGGCCGCTGGTACGACCACCTGTTCTACGTCTCCCTGCCCGGCACCGTCCCCGTCGCGACCACCCTCTTCGGCCTGGCCCTCGGCGCCCTGCTCGGCCTGCTGATCCGCCGCACCCTGCCCGCCCTGCTGACCTCCACCCTGCTCACCTGCGGCGTGATCGCCGCCTTCGCCAAGTACCGCCACCTGCTGTGGCCCACCGAGACCCTGACCGGGCCGACCGCCTTCATCGGCTCCGACCGCACATGGACGGTGAAGTGGGGCAGGCTCGACCCCTCCGGCCGGAAGGTCGACCTCGTGGACTGCAAGTGGGACGCGGCCTGCCGCAAGGGCCAGGACGGCTTCACCGACTACGCCGAGGTCCACCCCCAGAGCCACTTCTGGCCACTCCAGCTCGTCGAGACCGGCGTCCTGCTCGCCCTCGCCGCCCTCGCGGTCCTCGCCGCGTTCCGCGTCCTGCGCTCCCGGCTGCCGTAGGCCGGGTCCCGTAGGGGGTGGGGCCCGCGCCGGGGACGGGCCCCACCCCCCTACGGGCATCCCCGGACCACCCCTGGCCACCGCCCCGACCGCCCTACAAACCCGGCCCCCGATTCCCGCACGTCACGTCCCCGTTACCGGCCATTCAGAAGCGCTTGCGAAGCTCACGCAATGAAGCGCTCCGTGCCCGCCCGCGCCCGCGCCCTCCCCAAGGGGAGGCTTCCCTCCCCCACGGCCCGCTCCGACGCGCCCGACCACCCCTTCGCGCGGAAGAATGGGCTTATGAGCCAGCAGCCCGCCGAGGTACCGGTCACGAACCCTAAGAACGCGCCCGCTCCGGCGGCCCAGCCCTCGCTGGGTTCCATAGCCGCGCACCGGCCGCAGACCGTGCACGGCGGCCCCGTGAGCGAGCTCGCCCCCGACCTCGACGCCGACCCCGACACGTACGAGGACGACGAGGCCGGCGAGCTGCCCCAGGGGCGCTTCCTCGACCGCGAACGCAGCTGGCTCGCCTTCAACGAACGCGTCCTCGAACTCGCCGAGGACCCCGCGACACCGCTTCTCGAACGAGCGAACTTCCTCGCGATCTTCGCCTCGAACCTCGACGAGTTCTTCATGGTCCGCGTCGCCGGGCTCAAGCGCCGCATCGCCACCGGCGTCGCCACCCGCTCCGCCTCCGGCCTCCAGCCGCGCGAGGTGCTCGACCTGATCTGGACCCGCAGCCGCGAACTCATGGCCCGGCACGCCGCCTGCTACCAGCAGGACGTCGCCCCGGCCCTCGCCGACGAGGGCATCCACCTCATCCGCTGGCCCGAGCTGACCGAGAAGGAACAGGCCCGCCTCTTCACCCTGTTCCGGCAGCAGATCTTCCCGGTCCTCACGCCGCTCGCCGTCGACCCGGCGCACCCCTTCCCGTACATCTCGGGGCTCTCGCTCAACCTCGCCGTCGTCGTCCGCAACCCGGTCAGCGGCCACCGCCACTTCGCCCGCGTCAAGGTCCCGCCGCTGCTCTCCCGCTTCCTGGAGGCCTCCCCCGAGCGTTACGTCCCGCTGGAGGACGTCATCGCCGCGCACCTGGAGGAGCTGTTCCCGGGCATGGAGGTGCTCGCGCACCACATGTTCCGGGTCACCCGCAACGAGGACCTGGAGGTCGAGGAGGACGACACCGAGAACCTGCTCCAGGCCCTGGAGAAGGAGCTCATGCGGCGCCGCTTCGGGCCGCCGGTGCGGCTGGAGGTCGAGGAGTCCATCGACCCGTACGTGCTCGACCTGCTGGTCCGCGAGCTGAAGGTCTCCGACTCCGAGGTCTATCCGCTGCCCGGCCCGCTCGACCTCACCGGCCTGTTCGGCATCGCCTCGCTCGACCGGCCCGAGCTCAAGTACGCCACGTTCGTCGCCGGCACCCACCGTGACCTCGCCGAGGTCGAGTCGGCGTCCGCACCCGACATCTTCGCGGCCGTACGCGAGCGGGACGTGCTCCTGCACCACCCGTACGACTCCTTCTCCACCTCCGTGCAGGCCTTCCTGGAGCAGGCGGCGGCCGACCCGTCCGTCCTCGCCATCAAGCAGACGCTGTACCGCACCTCCGGCGACTCGCCGATCGTCGACGCCCTGATAGACGCCGCCGAGTCCGGCAAGCAGGTCCTCGTCCTCGTCGAGATCAAGGCCCGCTTCGACGAGCAGGCCAACATCAAGTGGGCCCGCAAGCTGGAGGAGGCCGGCTGCCATGTCGTCTACGGCCTGGTCGGTCTGAAGACGCACTGCAAGCTGTCGCTCGTCGTCCGCCAGGAAGGCGACGTCCTGCGCCGCTACAGCCACGTCGGCACCGGCAACTACCACCCGAAGACGGCCCGGCTCTACGAGGACCTCGGCCTGCTCACCGCCGACCCGCAGGTCGGCGCGGACCTGTCCGACCTGTTCAACCGGCTCTCCGGCTACTCGCGCCGCGAGACCTACCGACGGCTCCTCGTCGCCCCCAAGTCGCTGCGCGACGGCCTGGTCTCCCGGATCACCAAGGAGATCGCCCACCACCGCGCCGGCCGGCCCGCGTACGTCCGGATCAAGGTCAACTCGATGGTCGACGAGGCCGTCATCGACGCCTGCTACCGCGCCTCCCAGGCCGGTGTGCCGGTCGACATCTGGGTGCGCGGCATCTGCGCCGTACGCCCCGGTGTCGAGGGCCTGTCCGAGAACATCCGGGTCCGCTCGGTCCTCGGCCGCTTCCTCGAACACTCCCGGATCTTCGCCTTCGGCAACGGCGGCGAACCCGAGGTGTGGATCGGCAGCGCCGACATGATGCACCGCAACCTCGACCGCCGTATCGAGGCCCTGGTCCGGGTCACCGACCCCGGCCACCGGGCCGCTCTCTCCCGGCTCCTGGAGACCGGGATGTCCGACACCACCTCCTCCTGGCACCTGGGCGCCGACGGGAACTGGACGCGGCACGCGACCGATCCCGAGGGCCGGCCGCTCCGGCACGTCCAGGAGATGCTCATCGACGCGCGGAGGCGCCGGCGTGCCCAATCCTGACCCCACGCAGGACATCACGCGAAACGACGTCGCTCGGGAACCCCTACGGGGTCCCGTACGAGGTCCCGTACGGACCCCCGTACGGGGCCTCGCACCCGATGTCACCGCGGGCGAGATCCTCGCCCCCTACCTGCACGCCCGCGCCGCCGACTTCCTGCGCGGGATCCGGCTGCACACCGAGAGCGGCACCGGCACCGCAAGCGTGGAGGAGGCCGCCGGCACCCTGCGGGCGGCGGCCCGCCGGATCAGCGGCACCCTGCACACCTTCCGGCCGCTGCTCGACGCCGCCTGGGCCGACCAGCTGCGCGCCGAGCTGGCCTGGCTGTCCGGCACCCTCGCCCTCGAACACGCCTGCACCTCCCGGCTGGTCCGGCTCGCCGACGCGCTGTCCCGGCTGGCCGGCGTCGGACCGGCGGCCACCGCCTCCGCCACCGCCGCCGTTCCCGCCGCGCGCGGGAACGGAGACGCCGAGAGCGGCCGGGCCCTGACCATCGGCGCCGCCCGGGCCGGCGCCCTCCTGGAACGCCAGCTCACCCTCGCCCGCACCCGCGCCCACTCCGCCGCTCTCCAGGCCCTCGGCTCCGCCCGCTTCCACGCCGTCGCCGACGCGGTCGCGCTGCTCGCCTCCGAGGTCCCGCTCAGCCCGGCCGGCGCCGCCCGCGCCGACGAGGTCCTGGACGCGCCCGCCGCCGTCGTCGAACGCCGGCTGCGCGACGCGGTCGGCGTCCTCCCGCTCGCCCGGGCCGCCGCCCCGTACAACGCCACCGCCCTCGGTCTGAGCGCCGGCGAGTCCCAGGACGCGCCCTGGCACCAGACCCGCGGTCTGCTCCGGCTGCACCGGTACGCCGGGGAGGTGCTGCGCGGCGGCGCGGAGGGCGACCCCGTCCTGTCCGAGGCCGCCCGCGCCCTGGACCGGCACCGCGACGCCGCCGAGGCCGCCGCCGCGGCCTCGGCCGCCGCCCGTACCCCGCGGATCGCCCCGGCCACCGCGTACGCCCTCGGGGTCCTGCACGCCGACCAGCGCCACGAGGTCGAGGCCGCCCGCTTCGCCTTCCAGCGCGCCTGGTCCCGTACCCCGGCGGCGGTGTGGTGACCGGCCCGTCCGGCTCGACCGCCGTGATCGTCGCGGCGGGGGCCGTGCTGTGGCGGCCGGCCCGCGCCGGGAGCGGGAGCGGGGGCGGGGGCGGGGGCGGGGGCGGGGGCGAGGGAGTCGAGATCGCCCTCGTCCACCGGCCCAAGTACGACGACTGGTCGCTGCCCAAGGGGAAGCTGAAGCGCGGGGAGACGCTGGCCGCGTGCGCGCGGCGCGAGGTCCTGGAGGAGACCGGGCAGTCCTGCGCGCTGGGCACCCGGCTGCCCATCGTCCGCTACCCGGTGAACGGGCGGCCCAAGGAGGTCACCTACTGGACGGCGCGCGCCCTCGGCGGCGCGTTCACCCCGAACCGGGAGGTCGACACACTCCTGTGGCTGCCCCCGGCCGCCGCCCGGCTCCGGCTCACCCAGCCCCGCGACCGCGCCCTGCTGACCTCGGCGCTGCACCACGCGGCCTCGGACACGGACAGCCGGGCATGAGACGACTCCGCCCTTCCCCTACGGGCGTCCTCAAGCGGCCCTGAGCCGGCCCCGGGCCCATCCCCGAGAGCCTCCCGCAAGGGACGGATGGCGTCCCCTCGCCAACTTCCCCCGGCCGTACTGACGCGGGGAAACCGTGCCCCTTACGTTCGTCTTGGTGACGCTTGCGGTCATCTCGTCACCTCTTCGCCTCTTCATACGACTCACCGTCGCCCCCCTGCCCACCCGCCCTCCGTCCGGAGTCCGGCGGCACGAGCGTGCGCGGACACGAGACCACCGGGCCACCGGGCCCCCCGGCCACCCGGCCACCCGGCCACCCGGCCACGAACCCCCTGCTCGGCGCGGCGGCGCGCTCCGCACCTCACCTTCCGGCACGGTTCACTTGCCGTTCACTCTCTTCCATGGGTCGCTTCACCTGTTCTGCCTAATTTCAGCCTTACGAGGTGCTCGGCCCGAACCGGACCGGCGCCCCACCACCCGACACACGCCGCCACGGATACGTTCAGGACATCAAGGTCCACGGCAAGGCGGCTCCTGGAAGGAACACCCGAAAGTGAAGCTTTCGCGCAAGAACGGGCTTCGCGCCTCCGCGATCGGCGCCCTCGTCGTCTCCGGCGCGCTCGTCCTCTCGGCGTGTGGTTCGGACAACAACAGCGAGCCCACCAAGGACGGCGGCACGTCCGCGTCCGCCGCGGCGTCGAACATCAAGTGCGACGGCGCCAAGGGCCAGCTGCTCGCCGCCGGCTCCAGCGCGCAGAAGAACGCGATGGACCTGTGGGTCAAGAACTTCCAGGCCGCGTGCGCGGGCGTCGAGGTCAACTACCAGGCCATCGGCTCCGGCGGCGGTATCACCAAGTTCACCCAGGGCCAGGTCGCCCTCGCGGGCTCCGACTCCGCCCTGAAGGACGAAGAGGTCGCCGCCTCGCAGAAGGTCTGCAAGGGCGGCAAGGGCATCAACCTCCCGATGGTCGGCGGCCCCATCGCCATCGGCTACAAGCTGAACGGCGTGGACAACCTCGTCCTCGACGCCCCCACCCTCGCCAAGATCTTCGACGCGAAGATCACCAAGTGGAACGACGAGGCGATCGCCAAGCTGAACCCGGGCGCCAAGCTCCCGTCCAGCACCATCCAGGCGTTCCACCGCTCCGACGAGTCGGGCACCACCCAGAACCTCGGCAAGTACCTGTCGACCGCCGCCGCGGCCGACTGGAAGTACGACCCGAAGACCAAGTCGTGGCCCGCCCCGGGTGGCCAGGCCGCCAACGGCTCCGCCGGTGTCGCGACCGCCGTCAAGGGCGCCGAGGGCTCCATCGGCTACTTCGAGCTGTCGTACGCGACCGCCAACCAGATCAGCACGGTCGCCATCAACACCGGCGCCTCCGCCCCGGTCGCCGCGACCACGGAGAACGCCTCCAAGGCCGTCGCCGCCGCCAAGGTCAAGGGCACCGGCAGCGACCTGGCCCTGTCCCTCGACTACGCCACCAAGGCCGAGGGCGCGTACCCGATCACCCTGGTCACGTACGAGATCGCCTGCGACAAGGGCAACAAGGCCGACACCCTGCCGACCCTGAAGGCGTTCCTCAACTACACCGCCAGCGAGGAGGGCCAGAAGGTCCTCTCCGACGCCGGCTACGCCCCGCTCCCGGCCGAGATCGCGGCCAAGGTCCGCGAGATCGTCCCGACCCTGTCCTGACCCCACGCCGGGGACGGCCTCTTCCGCCTCCCGCCACAAAGAGCGAAGAGGCCGTCCCCGGCATCCGGTGCACCGCCGCCAGGAGCCCGCACCCCGCGCCGCACGCACGCCCGTCCCAACCCCCGCGCGCGACCGTACGGCTCCGCAGACCGGAGAAATCAGATGGCTACGACCACACCCGACACACCCGACACAGGGGAGCCCCGCCGGCTCTCCACGTCCACCGGCCGCGCCGGTGACCGGATCTTCATCGGTCTGTCCCGCGGCTCCGGCATCACGCTCCTCGTGATCATGGCGGCCATCGCGGTCTTCCTGACCTACCGCGCCGTCCTCGCGATCTCGAAGGACTCCACGAACTTCTTCACCACCTTCGAGTGGAACCCGGCCGGCCACCCGCCGGTCTTCGGCATCGCGGTCCTCGCCTTCGGCACGATCGTCTCCTCGGTCATCGCCATGGCCATCGCCGTGCCCGTCGCGATCGGCATCGCGCTGTTCATCTCGCACTACGCCCCGCGCAAGCTGGCCAAGCCGCTCGCGTACGTGGTCGACCTGCTCGCCGCCGTGCCCAGCATCATCTACGGCCTGTGGGGCGCGATCTTCCTCGTCCCGTACCTGGGCGGGCTCAACGCGTGGCTCGACCAGTACCTGGGCTGGACGTACCTCTTCGACCGCTCCAGCGACGGCGTCGCCCGCAACCTGTTCACCGTCGGCATCCTGCTGGCGATCATGATCCTCCCGATCATCACCAACGTGACCCGTGAGGTCTTCCTCCAGGTCCCGCGGATGCACGAGGAGGCCGCGCTCGCCCTCGGCGCGACGCGCTGGGAGGTCGTCCGCATGTCGGTGCTGCCCTTCGGCCGCTCCGGCATCATCTCCGCCTCGATGCTCGGCCTCGGCCGCGCGCTCGGCGAGACGATGGCCGTCGCCGTCGTCCTCTCCCCCAGCTTCCTCATCTCGGGTCATCTGCTCGACCCGGGCGGCGGCACCTTCGCCCAGAACATCGCCGCGAAGTTCAACGAGGCCGACGCCTACGGCCGGGACGCCCTGATCGCCTCCGGTCTCGTCCTCTTCGCCATCACGCTGCTGGTCAACGGCGCCGCGCGCATGATCATCGCGCGCCGCAAGGAGTACTCGGGGGCCAGCGCATGAGCCACGCGATACAGGACCGTCCCGTCACCGCGACGCGTCCCCGCCGCCCGCTGTCCCAGGCCCGCCTGCCGCGCTGGACCCCGGCCGCCGTCGCCGCCGGGTCGATCGCCGCCGGCTGCGGCCTCGGCCTCGCCGCCGGCTGGCACAGCAAGGTCCAGTGGGGCCTCGTCTCCGCGCTGCTCTTCGTCCTCGTCACGTACGCCGTGACCACCAAGGTCGAGGGCGCGCGCCAGGCCAAGGACCGCGTCGCCACCAGCCTCGTCTGGGTCTGCTTCGTCCTCGCCGTCATCCCGCTGCTCTCCCTCGCCTGGGTCACGATCAGCAAGGGCATTGAGGTCCTCGACCCGTACTTCCTCAGCCACTCGATGAACGGTGTCCTCGACGCCGAGACCGGCGGCGGCGTCTACCACGCACTGCTCGGCACCATCGAGCAGGTCGGCATCGCGACCCTGATCGCCGCCCCGATCGGCCTGCTCACCGCGGTCTATCTGGTCGAGTACGGCGGCGGGACGCTCGCCAAGGCCGTCACCTTCTTCGTCGACGTCATGACGGGCATCCCGTCGATCGTCGCGGGCCTGTTCATCCTCGCCACCTGGAACCTGATCCTGGGCTTCGGCCCCTCCGGGTTCGCCGGCTCGCTGGCCCTCGCGATCCTGATGATGCCGGTCGTCGTCCGCTCCACCGAGGAGATGCTGAAGCTCGTCCCGAACGAGCTGCGCGAGGCCTCCCTCGCCCTCGGCGTCCCCAAGTGGCGCACGATCCTGAAGGTGGTCCTGCCCACCGCGATCGGCGGCATCACCACGGGCGTCATGCTCGCGATCGCCCGAATCACCGGTGAGACGGCCCCCGTGCTGCTCCTGGTGTTCGGTACGCGACTGATCAACCCGAACCCCTTCGAAGGCGCCCAGTCCTCCCTGCCGCTCTACGTGTACGAGCAGTACGCGGTCGGCACCGACGCCGCCGTGGCCCGCGCCTGGGCCGCCGCGCTCGTCCTGATCGCCTTCGTCATGATCCTCAACCTGGTGGCCCGCGGCATCGCCCGCTGGAAGGCCCCCAAGACCGGCCGCTGACGCGGTCAACGGAAGTGAATTGATATGGCCAAGCGAATCGACGTCAGCGGCCTTTCCGCCTACTACGGCAACCACAAGGCGATCGACGACATCTCGATGACCGTCGAGCCCCGCTCCGTGACGGCCTTCATCGGCCCCTCCGGCTGCGGCAAGTCCACCTTCCTGCGCACCCTGAACCGCATGCACGAGGTCACCCCCGGCGGCCGCGTCGAGGGCAAGGTGATGCTCGACGACGAGAACCTGTACGGCGCCGGCGTCGACCCGGTCGCGGTGCGCCGTACCGTCGGCATGGTCTTCCAGCGCCCCAACCCCTTCCCCACCATGTCGATCTTCGACAACGTGGCGGCGGGCCTGCGCCTCAACGGCTCGTACAAGAAGTCCGAGCTGAGCGAGATCGTCGAGCGGTCCCTCAAGGGCGCCAACCTCTGGAACGAGGTCAAGGACCGGCTGAACAAGCCGGGCGCCGGCCTCTCCGGCGGCCAGCAGCAGCGGCTCTGCATCGCCCGCGCCATCGCGGTCGAGCCCGAGGTGCTCCTGATGGACGAGCCCTGCTCCGCGCTCGACCCGATCTCGACGCTCGCCGTCGAGGACCTGATCGGCGAGCTGAAGGAACAGTTCACGATCGTCATCGTGACGCACAACATGCAGCAGGCCGCGCGTGTCTCGGACCGCACCGCGTTCTTCAACCTGGCGGGCGTGGGCCAGCCGGGCAAGCTGATCGAGCTGGACGACACGGCGCGCATCTTCTCCAACCCGAGCGTCCAGGCGACCGAGGACTACATCTCCGGCCGCTTCGGATAGACCGCGCGCCGCGCGCTCCACTCGCTCCGCGGCTTCACGGCTTCACGGCTTCACGGCTCCACACCGCTCCACCCACCCAGACGTCCCGCCCATGGGCGGCCGGCGGACACCGGGGGCACGGCACACGCCACGCCCCTCCCGGTTCCGGCCCCGGCCACCCGCCCATGGACCGGGCACCCACGCCGTACGGTGCTGCATGGCGGTGCCGCCGTACGACGAACCGGGCCCGGCTCCCCTCGCGAGGGGAGCCGGGCCCGGCCATGTGTACGGGGTCTTCGGGCGGCGTCAGCCGAAGAAGATCTTGACGACGTAGTAGCTCGCCGCGGCGACGATCGCGGCGGCCGGCATGGTGATGAACCAGCCGAGGATGATGTTCTTGGCCACGCCCCAGCGCACCGCGTTGACGCGCTTGGTGGCACCCACACCCATGATCGCCGAGGTGATGACATGGGTCGTGGAGATCGGCGCCTTGAAGAGGAACGCCGTGGTGAACATGATCGACGCGCCGGTCGTCTCGGCGGCGAAGCCCTGCGGCGGATCCAGCTCGATGATCTTGCGACCGAGGGTCCGCATGATCCGCCAGCCGCCCGCGTACGTACCGAGCGAGAGCATCAGCGCGCAGGAGATCTTGACCCACACCGGGATCGGCGCGTCGGCGCTCTGGACGTCGCCGATGACCAGCGCCATCACCACGATGCCCATCGTCTTCTGGGCGTCCTGGAGGCCGTGGCCGAGCGCCATGCCCGCCGCCGACACGGTCTGCGCGATCCGGAAGCCGCGCTTGGCCTTGTGCGGGTTGGCCTTGCGGAACAGCCACATGATCAGCGTCATCACCAGGTAACCGGCGATGAGGCCGACCACCGGGGACAGGAACATGGGGATGACGACCTTCTCGAGGACGCCGGACCAGATGACCTCCGTGCCACCCGCGAGCGCCGCGCCCACCATGCCGCCGAACAGCGCGTGCGAGGAGGACGAGGGAAGACCGAAGTACCAGGTGACGAGGTTCCAGACGATCGCGCCGAGCAGGGCGGCGAAGAGGATGCCCATCCCCTTGTCGCCGGTCGGCGTGGCGATCAGGCCCTTGCTGACGGTGTGCGCGACGCCCTGGCCGAGGAAGGCGCCGGCGAGATTCATCACGGCGGCCATCGCGAGCGCGGCCCGCGGGGTCAGCGCCCGGGTCGACACCGAGGTGGCGATGGCGTTCGCCGAGTCGTGGAAACCGTTGGTGTACGTGAAGCCGAGCGCGACACCGATGGTCACGATCAGCGCGAAGGTGTCCACGGAGCTCAGGACTCCTTGACGGCGATGGTCTCCACCGTGTTCGCCACGCGCTCGAAGGCGTCCGCCGCCTCTTCGAGGACATCCACGATCTGCTTGAGCTTGAGCACCTCTATGGCGTCGTACTTGCCGTTGAAGAGGTGGGCGAGCAGCTTGCGGTGGATCTGGTCCGCCTGGTTCTCCAGGCGGTTGATCTCGATCCAGTACTCGGTCATGTTGGCCATGGTCCGCAGGTTCGGCATGGCCTCGGCGGTCAGCTCCGCCGCCCGCGACAGGACCTCGATCTGCTGCTCGACGCCCTTGGGGAGTTCCTCGACGTTGTAGAGGACGACCAGGTCGACGGCCTCCTCCATGAAGTCCATGATGTCGTCGAGGGAGGACGCGAGGAGATAGATGTCCTCACGGTCGAACGGCGTGATGAAAGAGGAGTTCAGCTGGTGGAAGATGGCGTGGGTCGCGTCGTCGCCGGCGTGCTCCGCTGCCCGCATCCGTTCCGCGATCTCGGCCCGGGCGGAGGTGTCCGCTCCGAGCAGTTCCATCAGGAGTTTCGCGCCCGTGACGATGTTGTCCGCGGACGCGGCGAACATGTCGTAGAAGCTCGTCTCCCTGGGGGTCAGACGAAATCGCACGTGGGGTCCTCGGGGTGCTGGGTTCGGTCAGGCTGATGCTAGGCGCATCATCCGGCCACGGCTAACCGGCGTCTTTCAGTGTCGCCCATCAGGCACAGTGATCTACCACGGGCCCCCGCCCCGATTCGCGGAGGTCGGTACCCTATACCCATGAGGGGTATACCCCCTCTTTCTGGACAACGGGAGGACCCGATGACGACCACCGAAGCCGGCCAGCTCACCCCCGAGACCGCGGTCGACGCGGCGGTCGCACCCGCCTCCGCGGCGCCGGCCGGGGCAGGATCCAAGGCCGCGTCCGGCGCCGGATCCAAGGCCGAGACCATCCCCTCGGCCAAGCCGGCGAACCCGACGAGCCCTTCGGCGGGCAGCGGCGAGGGCCACGACCACCCGGTGCACGGCTACCACAACCAGAAGGACGAGCACCTCAAGCGGCTGCGCCGGGTCGAGGGCCAGATCCGCGGTCTGCAGCGGATGGTCACCGAGGACACGTACTGCATCGACATCCTCACCCAGGTCTCGGCCTCCACGAAGGCCCTGCAGTCCTTCGCGCTCCAGCTCCTGGAGGAGCACCTGCGGCACTGCGTCGCGGAGGCCGCGATGGAGGGCGGCACCGGGATCGAGGCGAAGGTCGAGGAGGCCACCAAGGCCATCGCGCGCATGATGCGCACCTGAGGCCGCGCCCCCGGGGACGCGTCGGGGGCGGGAGCGGGTTTCAGGGATTCAGGAGTACGGGCTCCGGCGGCACGGAGTCCGGGGTGACGGCCCGGCGGCGGCTCGGGGGCCGGGATGCGGGGGCCAGGAGGCCCTGGGGTGGGGTACGGCCTGCGGGGGCGGGGACGACGGCCCTCGGGCATACGGGCCTCAGCGGCCGTGCGCGCCGACCCGCAGCACCTCGTCGATCCGGTCGGGGCTCAGCCGCTCCTCCCCGTCGGCGGCGGAGGCCGCGATGATCAGCTCCCCGCACAGCTCTATCTCGGCCAGGGCGACACACTCGAGGTCGCCGGGGGACGGAGCCGGAACCAGGTGCGGGCGCGCGGCGCCGGTCGCGGTACCGGGCGGCGGAACCATGCGCGTACACCTCTTCCTGTCGGCGTGCTGTCGGGCTGACGGGCTGCTCTCCGGGGCCTGGCATCCGGCCGTCGCACGGCGTACGGCTGCGCCCTCCAGCGTAGGAAGCGCTTCCCTCGCCGCGCATGACACGTCCGGACCATTTGCGATGGCCCGGGCGAAGGGCCACAAGCCCCTCGCCCGCCGAAACCGGGCCGCGCACCGCCCGCCGGGCTACGCCTCGATCCTCCCCGTGTAGATGTCCTTCCGGTCCGGCAGCGTCACCGTGACCGGCGTGCCGAAGCCGTACAGCAGCGTGGTCGAGGCGACCTCGACCGTGCGGCCCTGGTTGCTGAAGCTGAACTGGTGGCGGACCTTGCGCAGCCTGCCCGCGCCGTCCAGATACGCGTCGAACGCCACCGTGTCCGTGGCGAACCCTTTCGCCGCCGCCGCGAGCGCCCCGCGCACCTGCGGCGAGGCCAGCCGGGCGGCCTCTTTGATGTGGGTGATCCCCCGGTAGTGCCGGACCGTCACCCCGGCGAGGTCGACCTCGTCCACGTACGCCACCTCGCGGGCGCCGCGGAGCAGTTCGGCGGCGGCGGCCGGGTCGGTGGCGCCGCCGGTGACCAGGTTGCCGTCGTCGAGGGCGGTGGTGTCGACCCGTACCCACTTGTCGGCGGGGACGCCCGCGCCCCGGTTCTTCATGTAGAGCGCGCCGGGGACGAGCAGTTCGGTGATCGGGCGCTGCGGGCCGCGCTCCTCGTCGGCGCCCTTCGGCAGCATCACCCGGAAAGTGCCCGTACGACGGCGGAAGTCGTAGTCGCCCTCGCCGCGGATGGTGACCTGGGTGCCGCCGGACGCCATCTCCATCGAGGTGCTGGCCTTCGCCGACCCGGCCCTGGCCAGCTCCTCGGCCGCGCCGCGGACGGCCCGCCGCGGATCGCCGCCGGGGACCCCGTCGTCCTCGGGGGCCGCGCAGCCGGCGGCCGTCAGCGCCACCGTCCCGACCAGCACCAGGGCGCCCGCCCACGCGCCGCCCGTGCGTCCCTTCCGCACCACCATCGCCCGCCAACCCCCAACGCCCGCCGCTTGTCCGTCCGAAACCCGCCCGACCGGATAACGACGGTCCGCACCCGCCGTCACGCCGCAGTACCGTGGAGGACGTGCATGATCAGGCCCTGCCGCCCGCCCCGCGGCACACCCCGCACCTGACGGAGACGACCGAACGGGGCGCGTTCGCGCTCGCCCGCTGCAGCTGTGGCTGGACCGGCCCGGCCCGCCGCTCGCGCGACCGCGCCCGTACGGACGCGACGGACCACGCGGCGGCGCCACCGCCGGTGGAGGGGCAGGGGTAGGGGCGGGGGCGTTCCCCCGCCACGCGGGCGGCCGGCTCGGGTGGCTCGCCCGGGCCCTTCAGGCCGTCCGCTGGACCGGTCCGCTCAAGCGAGACGTTCCCACCGTCCGGCCGGGCAGCCCGGCCGAGCGATCCCACCGAATCGATCCGGTCACGTCGATCCGGTCATGCGAGCCAACCGAATCGATCCGGTCGCACCGGTCCGGTCGAACCGATCCGGTTGAACCGGTCCGCTCAGGCGGCGAGGTCGCGATCGCGCTCGCCCGCGCCGAGCAGGGGCTCCGGCAGGCCGATCGATCCGGCCACGGCGTGCCCGCCGGCGGCCCGCCGGGAGCGCACGAGCCGGCCGCCGTGCCGGCTGCGGGCGACGGCCGTGACGACCGGCGTGAGCAGCGCGAGCGCGACCGGGGCGAGCAGCAGCGCGACGGCGGTGCCGAGCGCGAGACCGCCGACGACGTCGGTCGGATAGTGGACGCCCATGTACACCCGGCAGAAGCCCTCGGCGAGGGCGAGACCGATGGCGGCGAACCCGAAGCGGCGGTGGGCGATGAAGATGCCGATGGCCAGCGCCATGGTGAGGGTGGCGTGGTCGCTCACGAAGGAGTAGTCGGTCTTGCCCGCGACCAGGACGTCGAGACCCTCGTGATCACGGAACGGCCGGGGGCGTTCGACGAAGCCGCGGATCGGGATGTTGACGAGCAGGGCGATCCCGGCGGCGAGCGGCGCCCAGATCAGCGCGGCGATTCCCGACACCGAGTCGGCCGCGGTGCCACGCCGGCGGACGCTCCACCAGCAGCCGAGGACGACGAGGACGAGGCCGAGCACGATGCCGTACTCGCCGGTGAACTCCATGACGCGGTCGAACCACGGCGGGGCGGCCTTGGCCAGCCCGTTGATGTCGTAGAGCAGGCTGACATCGGGGTTCGAACCGTCCGATGCGAGTCCAGCCATGTGCTGCTGCCCCTTGCTGTGTGGTGGTGTCCAACCCCCGTGGTCGGGTTGGTCGGATCGGGAAACGATCCGGCCGAGGGGAGCGTTCCGCTCCGGCCCCGGGATCGCCGGGACGTTATCGAACGGTGACGGGGCACGGCGGCCCCGGGCCGCGGCCTCACGGAACGCGCGCCCCGCCATACCTCCGCCGGCACCCGATGGCCGTCCCTGAGATCGTCCCGGCGCGCGGCCCGGGGCCCGTCCCGGAGCGCGCCCACGCCCTTTTGGATCACGGCTGCGGAAGGTGGGTGGGCAGCGCGGCCGCGCCCGCCGCCGTGACCCGGGTCGCGCCGAAGTAGTCCGGTGTGTCGATCCGGTCGAAGCGGATGACGGCGCCGGTGCGCGGGGCGTCGATCATGTACCCGCCGCCGACGTAGATGCCGACGTGCCGGATGGCCCGCGAATTGGTGAGGTCGTCCGAGAAGAACACCAGGTCGCCCGGCAACAGCTCGTCCCGGCTCGGGTGCGGCCCGGCGTTGTACTGGTCGTTGGCCACGCGCGGCAGCCCGACCCCCACACTGTCGTACGCCGCCTGGGTCAGCCCCGAGCAGTCGAACCGCCCGTTCTGCGCGGCCGTGCCCGTACCGCCCCACAGATACGGCGTCCCGAGCTTCTGCTGCGCGTAATAAATGGCGGAGGCCGCCTGCTTGGAGGGCTCGACGCGGCCGATGGGGCGGGCGAAGCTCTTCTCCAGATCGCGGATGATCCGGACGTAGTTCTGCGTCTCGCTGATCCCGGGCACTCCGCCGGACCGTATGACGCGGTAGGCGCCGGCGTTGTACGCGGCGAGCATGTTGTTCGCGACGTCGCCCGGCACGTCCTTCACATAGCGCGCGAGTTCGCAGTCGTAGGAGGCCGCCGACGGGATCGCGTCCTTGGGGTCCCAGATGTCCCGGTCGCCGTCCCCGTCCCCGTCGATCCCGTGGGTGGCCCAGGTGCCGGGGATGAACTGGGCGATGCCGCGGGCGTCGGCGGGCGAGACGATGGTCGGGTTCCAGCCGCTCTCCTGGTAGAGCTGGGCGGCGAGCAGCGCGGGGTTGATGGCGGGGCAGAGATTGCCCCACTGCTGCACCAGGCCCTGGTACGCGGCGGGCACGGCCCCCTTCGCCAGCCCGACGGTCCCATTCCGCCCGTTGCCGGCGCCGCCGAAGAGCCCGGCCGCGGCGGAGTACGTACCGACGACGAGCAGCAGCACGAACAGCAGGCAGACTCCCGTCGCCCCACCGCCCACCAGCCACGCCACCCGCGCCTTACGCACCGTCAACCACCCCTTGGCTCCGGTCAGTACGCACCGGACATCAGTCTAGGCGGGCACCTTGCGCTCAGGGGGTGGACGAACCGGACGGAACAGCGCCGTCCGACGGCCGAAAATCGACCCACGGGCCGGGAACGGACTCACCGGGCCCACGGGGCGAGAGGGCGTCGAGGGAGGACTTCACCCGTACGTCCCGCTCACGCTGCTCCTCGGCGACCTCGCGCAGCGCGGGAGCGAGCGCGCCGCACTCGTCCCCCACGGCTCCGATCCGCTCCTCCCAGGACGCGAGGACGGCCTTCAGGGCAGCCGCACACGCCAGCCCGCGCAGCGCGCCCGACACCCCGTCATGGGCCGTGGTCAGCCTGCCCTTGGCGGCGCCCATGCCGGCCTGAAGGGATTCGGCCACCCCGGCCGCCTTGAGCCACGGCCCGGCACTGTGGCGCAGCACGCCGTCGCCCACCGCGCCTTGCCCGGTCCCCTGCCCTGCCGCCGAACGTCCACGTGAGCTCATCAGGCTCCCTCTCTCTCCTCCGCCGAAGGTCGGCGAAGGTCGGCGCGGACGCTAACAGCGGCAGCCCCCACCCTGCGCATGCGCAAATCCAGGAGTCCGAACCGAACTTGCGCCGCGCCCAAGAGCCCCATGGACACCCTCCGCACCAGCAAACACCGCACTCTCACCCGAAAGAGTGAGCCCTCGGGGCAAACGGCCCCGCCCGCTCTCCGGCCGTCCTCCGACGGGCCCTCCCTACACGCCTTCTGATGGGGCGTCGAACAGCGCCCCAAAGGTGCCAGAACGACAATCATTGCCCGGAGTCACGCCCCGTGATACACAGAGTGACCAACGCTTCTTCGTAGGGGAACCGGCCACGCCGCCGCAGGTCAAGACGGTCAGATCGGACATGCCTGCGGGGATCGGGTAAAGAGAGCCGCCAAGCCGTCACACGCGAGCGGTTTCATCAGCGAAGATAGGGCGACGACCCATGCCGTCCGGCAGGGGCGACGAACTACCCAACAGGGGCGGTGAGTTACATGTACCTGGCGGCCGAAAAGGGCGACATCAACACCATTATCGGTGGAATCGCCCCGAACTGGGGGCCTTTCGGGAGCCTGGGCGCCGAAGCCAAGGTGATGATCGAGGTCGTGATGGCCGTGGCCATTCTGCTCTGTCTCGGCATCGCCATCTGGGGCGCGGCCAAACAGCGTATCGGCGCCACCGCCCTGCGCGACACCTTCAGCGCCGAACAGGGCAAGGGGCTGATCGTGGCCGGCCTGACCGGAGTCTTCATCATCGGCTCCCTGGGAACGCTCTTCACCATCGTGTACGGGATGGCCGTCTAACTCTTTTTCTCACCCCCGAGGTCGCGCTCCCTGATGTCCAGTCACCACGCAACGCCCACACGGCAGCCGGCGACACCGCCGCCTGCGGCGCACCCGTACACCTGTACCGAAGGGGCGTACCCGGCATGAGCCTCGGCGACGACCACGACGGCCAGACCCGCACCCGCCTCCCCGAGGGCAACACCGGCGACCCGTACGGCGCCCCGCGCCGTTCCGCCGGCCGGAGCGGGCGCTCCCTCGCCGTGGTCGTGGGCGTGGTGGCCGTCCTCATCGCCGCGATCGCCTTCGCGAACCGCGGCAACGACACCCCCACCGGCTCCGGCTCCTCCCCCGGCGGCGGCCCCGGCGCCCCGGCGGGCGCCGCCCCCACGGCCGCCACCGGCACCCGCCCCGTCACGGGCAAGAACACCGTGAACGGCACCCTCGCGGCGGGCTTCGCCCACGACGAGCAGGGGGCACAGAGCGCGGCGGCGAACTACGCGGTGGCGCTCGTGTCGGCCGACATCCTCAAGCCGGACCGCCGCGGCGGCATCGTGCGGGCCATGTTCGCCGCCGACACGGCCGGCGAGATGGAAGCCAAGCTCGACAAGGCGTACAGCAAGGAGTTCCTCGGCAAGCTGGGACTCGACGCACGGGGCAACGCCGCGTCCGGTATGACGTACGTGTCCCGCACCGCCCCTGTCGGCACCAAAGTGACCCGGTACTCCGCCGAGGCCGCGACGGTCGAGGTGTGGTGCACCGGCGTATTCGGCACGGCAGGCGTCAGCTCGACCAACCCGGTGACGAACGACTGGTTCACCATGACCCTCGCCCTGCGCTGGACCGACGGGGACTGGAAGGTCGATTCCTTCTCCCAGAAGGAAGGACCCGCTCCGGTGAACACGGACCGCACCGCCTCCGATGCCGATGCCATCGCCAAGGCCGTCCAGGAGTTCGGAGGCTTCACCTATGCGCGCTGACTCCCGTGCCGGGCTCCGTCTGGCAGCGGCTCTCGTGACCGTCCAGACCACCGCCGTACTACTGGCCTCCCGGGCGTACGCGGACCCCACCCCGACCGCGCCCGCGTCTCCCACGCCTTCGGCGACGCCTTCCCCCTCGCCGTCCGCGCAGGGGGACTGCGATCTCATCGTCGGTCCCGCCCGCGAGTACTGCGAGAACGGGAAGCCCGGCTCCGGCGTCCGCATCGACGACCCCTCCGCCACTGTCGACCCCCTCTCCTCCCTCGCCAACGGCTGCGCCAAAGCCGCCGCCTGGGTCGTCGACACCCTCTCCAGCGCCGTGAAGCAGACCGCGACCGTCGACTTCACCAACAAGGAGTTCCTCGGCCGCTACGCCATCGTCTTCGCCGCCGCCACCTTCCTCACCCTCCTCCTCTGGCTGCTCGCCGTAGCCAAGCGCGCCATGCGCGGCGTCCCGCTCACCACCGCGCTCTCCGAGGCCATCGGCTTCCTCTGGCTGACCGTCCTCGCCTCCGCCTTCACGCCGCTGATCCTCTACACCGTCGTCAACGCCGCCGACGCCATCACCGAGGTCATCGCCTCCGGCACCGGCCAGCAGAGCGACGTCTTCTTCGGCAGCTTCAAACAGGCCCTGGAGAAGGGCGACAGCATCGGCGGCGGGCCGATCATGCTGATCATCGTCTCGCTGGTCACGATCCTCGCCGCCGGTGTGCTCTACCTCGAACTGGTCCTGCGCGCCGTGCTCCTCTACGTCGGCGCGCTGCTCGGCGTGGTCGTGTACGCCGGGCTCGTCGACAAGAACATGTGGGGCCACGTCCGCCGCTGGGCGGGCATCATGATCGCGGTGATCCTGGTCAAGCCGGTGATCGTGATCGTGCTCGGCCTCGCCGGCGCGCTGTCGTCCGGCACCGGCCCGGACGCGTTCTCCGCCGTGGTCTCGGGTCTGGCCATCGTCCTGCTCGCGATCTTCGCCTCCGCGATGATCTACCGCTTCGTCCCCGGCTTCGGCGACGAGATCGTGGCCTCCCGCAACAATCGTCTGCACCGCGCCGGCGAGAACGCCGCGGCCGCCGTCATCTCCACCCCCGCCTCCCTCGTCTCCCAGGGCATCAAGACCCACAGCAGCCGCGGCGGCGACGGCGGCGGACAGGCGGCCGCCAAGAGCGCGCCCCGCCCCGCCAACCCGCTCTCCGGCGGGGTCGCGGCCCACAGCAGCCGAGGCACCTCAGGCAGCATCTCGGGCGGCTCCGGCGGCGGTGCGACCGGTGGCACAGGCGGCGCCACCCCCGCGCCCCGCAGCGGCAGCCCCACCACGAACACCCCCCACTCCAGCCGAACCGGCAACACCGGCAACACCAGCAGTAGCCGCAACAACTCAGGAGGTGCAGGGCGTTGACGACCCAGTCCCAGCCGGTCTCGCCCCGCCGCACGTATCTCATCGGCCGCGCCCGTCCGAACGCGATCGTCGGCAAGAACCGCGAGACCGGCGAGATCGCGCTCATCATCGTCGGCGCCTTCCTCGGCATGATGAGCGGACTGCTGGTCCCCCTGCTGCCCCTGCGCATCGGACTGCTCTCCGGCTTCCCGGTGCTCGCGCTCGCCGCGGTCTACGTCCCGTACAAGCACCGCACCTTCTACAAGTGGTTCGAGATCAACCGCAGCTACAAGCGGACGCTCAAGCGCGGCAGCGCCTACCGCTCGACCGCCACCGAGGCCGGCACCCGGCTCGACGGCCGTGAGGTCGAGATCGGCCCGCCGCCCGGCATCGGCGGCGTCAGCTGGCTGACGGCGCCGTTCGGCCCCGACGAGATCGCGGTCCTCCTGCACGCCGACCGCCGTACCGTCACCGCCGCCATCGAGATCGAGGGCCCGGGCGTCGGCCTGCGCGACTCCGAGGACCAAGAAGCCCTCGTCGACCGCTTCGGCACCCTTCTCAAGCACGTCGCCAACGGGGACGGCTTCGTCACCCGTCTCCAGATGCTGGCCCGTACGCTGCCCGCCGACCCCGACGCCCACGCCAAGGACGTCGCCCAGCGCGGCGACCACCAGGCCCCGGCCTGGCTCCAGGAGTCGTACGACCAGCTCCAGTCGATGGTGTCGACCTCCAGCGAGCAGCACCGCGCCTATCTCGTGGCCTGCATGCACTACACGCGCGAACTCGCCGCCGAGGCCAACGCCATGGCCCGGGCCACCCGCCACGCCTCCGGCGCCCGCCGGCTCGACCGCGACGGCGGTCTCGCCGTCGTCATGGCCCGCGAGCTGACCGACATCTGCGCCCGCCTGGCCGAGGCCGACATCCGGGTCCGCCAGCCGCTCGGCCAGTCGCGGCTGGCCTCCCTCGTGCACTCGATGTACGACCCGGACCACCCCATCGACCACATCCAGGCCATGTCGAAGCGCAACGCCTGGCCCGCCGAGCTGGACGCCCTGGAGCCGACGTACCTCCAGGCCAAGACCCGTGAGTCCGCCACCCGCGAGCCCTGGTGCCACGCCACCGCGTGGATCAAGGAGTGGCCGATGACACCCGTAGGCGTCAACTTCCTCGCCCCGCTTCTCGTCCACACCCCCGACGTGATCCGCACCGTCGCCGTCACCATGGACCTGGAGCCCACCGAGGTCGCCATCGAGCGGATGCTCACCGAGAAGACCAACGACGAGGCCGAGGCCTCCCGCCAGTCCAAGATGAACCGCACCGTCGACCCCCGCGACATCGCCGCCCACGGCCGTCTCGACCAGCGCGGCGAGGACCTCGCGAGCGGCGCGGCCGGCGTCAACCTCGTCGGCTACATCACCGTCTCCTCCCGCTCCCCCGAGGCCCTGGCCCGCGACAAGCGCACGATCCGGGCCTCCGCCGGCAAGTCGTATCTGAAACTGGAATGGTGCGACCGCGAGCACCACCGTGCGTTTGTGAACACCTTGCCGTTCGCGACCGGCATCCGCCGCTAGGGCCGAAGGGGCACAGACCGATGCGAGATCCGCTGTCCGTCCTCACCGACGCCTTCACCTCCTTCCTCTTCGGAAAGGTGGAGACGACCCGCCTGCCCGTCCGCACCTCCACCGGGCAGGCCCAGGCCGTCTACCTGCCGACCGCCGCCCCCGGCCTCGGCGACTCCGGCGTGATCATCGGCCGTGAGGTCTACAGCGGCAAGGGGTACATCTACGACCCCTTCCAGCTGTACGGTCAGCAGCTCCCCGCCCCCCACTGGCTGGTCCTCGGCGAGTCCGGCAACGGCAAGTCGGCGCTGGAGAAGACGTACGTGCTCCGCCAGCTCCGCTTCCGCGACCGCCAGGTCGTCGTCCTCGACGCGCAGGGGGAGGACGGCGTCGGCGAGTGGAACCTCATCGCGCAGGAGCTGGGGATAACTCCCATCCGGCTGGACCCGACGGTCGCCAACGACTCCGGCATCCGGCTCAACCCGCTCGACCCGTCCATCACCACCACGGGCCAGCTGGCGCTGCTGCGCACCATCATCGAAGTGGCCCTGGGCCACGGCCTCGACGAGCGCTCCGGCTTCGCGCTCAAGGTCGCCCACGCCTACGTCAACGAGCACTCCACCGACCGCCAGCCGATCCTCACCGACATCGTCGAGCGGCTGCGCCACCCCGAGCCGGAGTCGGCGGAGGCGATGAACGTCGCCCTGGACGACGTACGGGCCTGGGGCCTCGACGTCGCCCTCGTCCTCGACCGGCTCGTCGACGGCGACCTGCGCGGCATGTTCGACGGCCCGACGACCGTCGGCATCGACCTCGACGCCCCGCTGATCGTCTTCGACCTCTCCCACATCGACCGCAACTCCATCGCCATGCCCATCCTCATGGCGATCGTCGGCGTGTGGCTGGAACACACCTGGATCCGCCCCGACCGGAAGAAGCGAATCTTCCTCGTCGAGGAGGCCTGGCACATCATCAACAGCCCCTTCGTGGCGCAGCTGTTCCAGCGCCTGCTGAAGTTCGGCCGCCGCCTCGGCCTGTCCTTCGTCGCCGTCGTCCACCACCTCTCCGACGTCGTCGACGGCGCGGCGGCCAAGGAAGCCGCGGCCATCCTCAAAATGGCCTCCACCCGCACCATCTACGCCCAGAAAGCCGACGAGGCCCGCAACACGGGCCGGGTCCTCGGCCTGCCCCGCTGGGCCGTCGAGATCATCCCGACCCTCACCCCCGGCATCGCCGTCTGGGACGTCAACGGCAACGTGCAGGTGGTCAAACACCTCATCACCGAACGCGAACGCCCCCTCGTCTACACCGACCGCGCCATGACGGAGTCCTCGGCCCCCTCCGCCCCCGACCCCGAGCTGGAGTGGGAGACGGAACAGCGCGCGATCCTCATCGAGCAGCAGATGAACAACCCATCCCAGTCGACGGTGGCGTAATCCTTGAGCACGAACCGAACCCAGCCCGGACCTCGCCAGACGGGCGGCGGCGGGATCCCCGACGGTTTCATCGTCGGCCTGTTCGTCCTCCTCTTCGGCATCGCCTTCCTCGTCTGGACGGCCACCGGCCTGTCCGGCCTGTTCACGCACGGCGGATGGCCGGACGGCGTCACCTTCACCCGCACGCCCCAGGCCCTGCCGTCCGTCCTGTCCTCGCCTGGCGACCTCCCGGCCGCCTGGCCGGACACCCCGCCGGAACAGCTCTCCGGATACGGGCTGTTCTGGGGCCTCGTCATCGGCGAGGCCCTGATACTCGTCGTCCTCGCGGTCTTCGTCCTCGGCACCGTGGCCCGCTGGCGCGCGGTCCGCGCGAACCGGAAGGCGGGCGGATACGAGGCGAAGCCCCGCCGCGCCGAGCAGCCGGCCGAACCGCCCCCCTTCCGCAAGGCACCGGCCCCGCGGTCGGCACCCCCCGCGCCCCGCGCCCCCGCCGACGCAACGCCCCCGGAGCCGGCCCCCGCACCCGCTCTCCCCAAACCGGAACCGGAACCGGAACCGATCCTCGACTCCGCACCCGCACCCGCACCCGTGCCCACGCCCACGCCCACGCCCACGCCCACGCCCACCCGGATCGTGTACGGCTCGGCCGAGGCCCGCCGACCGGCCGCCCTCCAGTCGGTGCACGACGCCGAAGGCGCCGCCCTCGTCGTGACCTCCGACCCCACCCTCTGGGAGGAGACGAAGGACGCGCGCGGCAAACTCGGCCCGGTCCTCGTCTACGACCCCGGCCATCTGTGCGAGACCCCCGCCCGGCTTCGCTGGAGCCCCGCCGAGGGCTGCGAGGACCCCGCCACGGCCCAGCGCCGGGCCGCCGCGCTGCTCACCCCGGTACGGCCGCAGGCACGGCTCGACGCGGCCATGGCGGACACCGCCGAAACGCTCCTGCGCTGCTGGCTGCACGCCGCCGCCATAGACGGCCGCCCGTTCAAGCAGGTCCACCGCTGGGCCCAGGGCTCCGACGCCCACGAGCCGGTCCGTATCCTCCGCACCCACCCCAAGGCCGCCTCGGGCCATGCCGGTCTGCTCGAATCCGCACTCACGGCCCACCCCGAACGCCGCCGCGCCGCCCAGGAACTGACGGCCCGCGCGCTGTCCGCCCTGTCCTCGATCCACCTCAGGGACGCGTGCACGGCGAACCGCGCCGACTCGCTCGCGCTCGCCTCGTTCCTCGCCGAACAGGGCACGCTCTACGTGATCGGCGAGCCGATCGAGGACCCCCGCACCCACCCGGGCGCGATGCCGCTCCTCACGGCCCTCGTCGCCACCGTCGTCGACCGGGCCCGCCACCAGGCCACCCGCTCCCCCGGCACGCGCCTGGACCCGCCGCTGAGCCTCGTCCTCGACGACATCGCGGCCGTGGCCCCCCTCCCCGACCTCCCCACGCTGCTGGCCGAGGGCCCCGCCCAGGGCCTGACCGCCCTGGCCCTGATGCGCTCCCCCACCCAGGCCCGGTCCCGCTGGCCGGAGCCGCTGCCCGCCCCCTGAGCCCCGGTCCACGCCTCCGATCCACGCCTCCGACCGCCCAGCGGCCCCCTACACGCCCCTCACCAGCTCGTACTCCCGGTCGTACCCCGGCACCGGCCCCGGCATCTCCGTCCGCACCCCGGTCCACACGAACCCGAACCGCCGGTAGAACGCCGCCGCCCGCTCGTTCTCCTCGTGCACATACAGCCGCACCCGCCGGATCTCGGGCCCCGGCACGCTCCACGACCACTCCACGGCCGCCTCGAACAGCGCGTCGATCACTCCGCTCCCCCGCGCCTCGGGCCGCATGTACACCCCCACCACATGCGTCTGGTCGACCTTCGCCGCCTCGCCGAATCCCAGCCGCCCCTCGTCGTCGGGCCGTTCGACCAGGACGGTCACGGTGCCGAGCCAGCGTCCCTCGGGGGTCTCCGCGACGAACTGCCGGACCCGCCCGTCCCCGTCCTCGCAGGCGCCCGCGGCCCGCTCCTGCCAGAACGCGTCCGGCCGCGCCGCCGCGTCGTCGTAGGTCTCCAGGAAGGCGAGGTGCGCGACGGGGTCCTGAAGCGCTTCGAGCCGCAGCTCGCGCGCCTTCTTCCACTCGTCGGCACGGATGACACGAATCGTATGGTCCATGCCACGATCCTGATCATGAAAACCCCCTCTGACAAGGGGGTTTCGTGGTACCCAGGTACGACGACAACGCCCTCACCCACGCCCTACGTTGACGGCGTGACGACGCAGCCGACGCAGACAACGCAGCCGGCGGTGGAGACGACGACGGGCAGCCGGTACGTACGGCTGCTGCTCGCCCGCCTCCGCGCGCTGGACACCGCGCACCCGTGGGTCTGGGACGCGGTGGTGACGGTGTCCTGGGCGATCGCCGCGCTCGTCGACGCGACCGGCGAGGGCTGGCGGACGACCGCCATGGATCCGACGCTCCCGACCTGGCTGGTCGTCGTCCTCAGTCTCGGCCTCACCCTGCCGCTGTACGGCCGCCGCCGGCACCCGATGGCCGTGCTGGCCGTGATGGCGGGCGCCGCGCTGGTCAGCGGCGCCTCGGGGGCCGTCCTCGAGGCCGGCGCCCTGCAGGTCTTCCCGCTGTTCCGCGTCGCGCTCACCCGCCCGCCCCGCGCGCTGCTGACGGCCGCCGCGTTCCTCGCTCCGCCCCTTGCCGCGGCCGCGATCCGGTTCCCGTCCGGCTACGGCTCCACCGGCACCGGCGGCTGGGATCTGCTGGTCGTCCCGTATCTGTGGGCGTACGCGCTGGCGGTCTTCGCCGGCCTCACCGTACGTTCCCGCAGGGAGGAACGCGCACAGGAGGTCCAGCTGGCGGCGGCGGCCGAACGCGACCGGATCGCCCGCGAGATGCACGACATCATCGGCCACAACCTGGCCGTGATCACGGGTCTCGCGGACGGCGGCCGGTACGCCGCGGCAGCCCGCCCGGAGCAGGCGGCCCAGGCGCTCGACGCCATCGCCGCCACGAGCCGCCAGGCGCTCGCGGAGCTACGGCGCGTGCTGCGCGCGCGGGAGCCGGCGGCGGTACGGAGTCCTCAGCCGGGTCTCGCGGAGCTGCCCGCGCTGCTCGACGGCGTCCGCGGCGCGGGGCTGACCGTCGAGTCCGAGCTCGAACCGAGCCCCCACCGGCTCTCCCCGGGCGCCCAGCTGACGGTCTACCGGATCGTGCAGGAAGCCCTGACCAACACCTTGAAGCACGCGGGCCCGGACGCCCGGGCCAAGGTGACGCTCACGTGGACCGCGGACACCGCCCTCGCCACGGTCACGAACACCGGAACCGTCCCCGCGCGCGGCCAGGGCCGGGGACTCGCGGGCATGCGCGAACGCGCGGCACTCTACGACGGCACCCTCGTGTGCGGTCCGCTGCCGGACGGGACCGGCTGGCGGGTACGGCTGCGACTTCCCCGGGAGGACTCCCCCTCGTGACGACCGTTCTGATCGCCGACGACCAGCCGATGCAGCGTTTCGGGTTCCGCATGCTGCTGGAGAGCCAGGCCGACATGTCGGTCACCGGAGAGGCCGGCGACGGCATCGAGGCGGTCCGGCTGGTCGACCGCCACCGTCCGGACGTGGTGCTGATGGACATCCGGATGCCGGGCCTGGACGGCATCGAGGCCACGCGCCGCGTCATCGCCGCGGGTGCGGCGACCCGGGTCCTCATCGTGACCACCTTCGAACTGGACGAGTACGCCTACGAGGGCCTGCGCGCCGGCGCCAGCGGCTTCCTGGTGAAGGACGCCCAGCCCGAGGAGCTTCTCGCCGGGATCCGCGCTGTCGCGGCGGGCGACGCGGTGGTGGCCCCAAGCCTGACCCGCCGGCTCCTGGACACCTATCTCCACCGGCTTCCACCGGCCCCCGCCGTGCCGGCCGGGCCGGCGAAGGCCGACCCCCGTCTGTCGCCGCTGACGGAACGGGAGCTGGAAATCCTCACCGCCGTCGCCCGGGGCTGGACGAACACCGAGATCGCGGGCCGGCTGCATCTGGCGGAGTCCACGGTGAAGACCCATGTCTCCCGTGTCCTCGCCAAGACCGGCTCCCGCGACCGCATCCAGGCGGTCATCCTGGGCTACGACACGGGCCTGGTCGCCGCGGACCGTCAGTGACCCATGTCTTTCCCTCCTCTCCACTCGTCCCCCGCCCCGGTTTCCGCTTCCTGGAAATGAACGCAAAAATGCCTCAACCCCCGGACAAAGTCCGGGGGTTGAGGCTAAAAATTGTTCGGCGGCGTCCTACTCTCCCACAGGGTCCCCCCTGCAGTACCATCGGCGCTGAAAGGCTTAGCTTCCGGGTTCGGAATGTAACCGGGCGTTTCCCTAACGCTATGACCACCGAAACACTATGAAGTTGAACTCAACCGGCAAAGGGAGTTCGTTACTTCAGAACTAACACAGTGGACGCGAGCAACTGAGGACAAGCCCTCGGCCTATTAGTACCGGTCAGCTCCACCCATTACTGGGCTTCCACATCCG